>CAYJNO010000001.1:0-137982 GCA_964371715.1 uncultured Erysipelotrichaceae bacterium
AAATTAGCTTCTTTTTTTCTATTCTATTCTTTATTATTTATTACTTCTTTATAATCATGATCATCAAGTCTAGTTAAGAAATCTAAAGTTGAAAGAGGTCTATCAAATAAATATCCTTGTGCTATATCACATCCATATGTTTTCAATAGTTCAGCTTCTTCAATATTTTCGATACCTTCACAAACTATTTTTACATCTAATTCTTTAATCATCGATATAATATTTCTGATAACAACACGTCCAGATTCCACTAAAATGTTTTCTTGCAAGAATCCTTTGTCAATTTTAATTATATCAACATTAATTTTTCCAAGTCTATTTAAAGAAGATTCTCCAGATCCAAAATCATCCATTGAAATAGTAAAACCACGCCCTTGAAGTACACCGAGTATATCTTTTAAAACTTCTTCTTTAGAAACAAGAGAACTTTCTGTTACTTCAATTTCAATAACGCTAGTTGGTAAATCATATCGGTCTAAAATTTCTAGTAATTTTGTTTCTAAGTTAACATCTTGTAATGTAAGTCCAGAAAAATTAACTGATAATTTTGGCAATATATACTTTTTACGATACTTATCAATATAACGACATGTTTCTTCAAAGATATATAAATCTAAATTATAAATAAATCCATTTTCTTCAAATGATGGAATAAATTCATCAGGAAAATATTGGAAACCATCATCTCTAATCCATCTTACTAGAATTTCTGCACCTACAATTTTATAAGTACTTAAATCAACTTTAGGTTGAAGTACAATTTTAAATTCTTTATTTTTTAAACTTTCATACATTTTTAATACAATATCATTATTTTTCTCAAATTTTCTTTGCATCTTTTCATCAAATGTATTGTATGTTACTCGATGAAAACTTTTCCCAACCTTACGCGCAAAATTAGCTCTATCAATTAAAATATCGATTCCTAGCTTATTATCAAATACTTGATAAATCCCTACAGACATACTTAAGTTATAATTATCTGAAAGAATTCTTTTAATTGATGGAATTAAAATATATTCACAG
Organism: uncultured Erysipelotrichaceae bacterium; assembly: GCA_964371715.1. Taxonomy (GTDB): domain Bacteria; phylum Bacillota_I; class Bacilli_A; order Erysipelotrichales; family Erysipelotrichaceae; genus CAYJNO01. Next base: position 1,027 of record CAYJNO010000001.1, read on the forward strand.
ATATCTTCAATTCTACCACCATCATTTCTTTTACGATAAATGATATGTTTTTCTTCTTCCACTCTACTAATAATAGCAGATGTTCCTTTTAGTGTTTCTGATAATTTTTTTGCTATAATTCTTATTGTTTCTGTACCTGTTTCATAACCATATGTATTATTAATTAATTTAAAATGATCTATGTCTAAAGTAATGATTTCATACTCCCCATATCCTGCCATTGGTAGTTTTTGCGATACTGTTTCCATAAAATTATGCATTGAAGCAAGATTAGTTACAGCATCAATATCTAAGGCATTTTTTAATTCTTTTTTTGACTTATCCTGAATCCATAATATATAAGTTGATATTGATACTACAGCGATGAATAAAGCTATTAATATAAAGAATATATTATCTTCTATAATATTACCTAAACTTATTGTTGGTTCATAATCTTTTGTTTCTGTTACAATAACTTGCGTAATATATCCATCACTTAATTGATTATACATTGTTGAAAATACATCATAATATTCATCTTTAATTTCATTGTTAATGTAAATAGCTAGTGGTAATTCGTAAGATGTAGAAATCAATAAATAATCTTGATAATATCCCAATAAATATTCAGCATATTCTATACCAGCACTAGTAATAAAACAAATTTCAACATCACCATCTAAAAAAGCATTAAATAAATCAACAAAGTTATCGTAATACTTTATTTCTGCATTAGAATAATCCATACTTATTTTTTCTGCATTTATATTTACGTAACGTAACATACCAATAGTATTAATATTATCTAAGTCAGCACTATTGTGCGCAATAATTGACATTGATAATTCATAATAAGAAGGTATGATAGTATAATTATCTAAATTCATATTACTTTTAGTAGTATTACCTAAAATAATATCTGGTCTTGAATTCTTATCAAAATCAATAAATGGGCTATATGGAATATAATCTAAATTAAAATCATATTCTGTTGCAATTCCATTTAATATTTCAACAGCAATACCATCAGGGTCTCCTTCATAGTTTAAATACTCAAGCGGTTGATGATCTTCTGTAAAACACACATTAAATACCTTGTGTTTTAAACTTGAAGCTTGAGATTTTGTTAATCCAATATTACTCAAATTTGAGCTACCATAATACTTTGTATCTATTCCCACTAATAAATTTTGTTCTTCAACTAATAATCTATTATATGCATTATTTAAATTATTAAATAAATTAGTATTATTTATATTAACGGCTAAAAAATAATCCTCTATTTTAAGATTTTTAGCAGTATAATGATTTATAGTATGATTATTTAGGGAAGAAACTAAATAGAAATCCGCATCCTCTTTTAAATAATTATTATAGTCATGATAAATAAGGTTGGCTTTTATATTATTTGTACTTAAATATTGGTTTAATTCTTCAATATTATTATCACCTTCATATATTGAAATTGTACTATTATTAATTGATGATAAGTCATCATAATAAATATCACTTTCTTTTGAGGCTAAAACTATTTGTTTAGTTGTAAATGGTGAATCTAATAACATAATGTTTGGATTAACATCTTCATCACTTATTAATCCTGCAACATCAATTTCATTATTATTTAAAGCAGTTAGCATTTCCTCTTTGTTATTGAATTTTTGATATTCAAATTCATAATTAGTATCAAATTCAATTTGCGTTAAAATCTCATAACTAAAACCTATGTTGTTAGTTGAACTTTCATCATCAATTATTCCAGATCCACTATAATATCCAACCACAATTATTTGTGTTAAGTTATCATCATCCGCGCTATAAAAATTTAAATTGACATTCAATAATAGTAATACTGTAATAAAACATATTCTTATAAAATTAAGCTTCATTATACCCTCATTCTATTTTTACTTATATATTATATAATTTTATTTTACCCCTTACAATAAGAAGTATCACTAATAATATGAAATATATTTAATAGATTATTATTTTTACTTTTTTTTGCACTATAGTTTGCTTTTTACAGTTACTTTTGATATAATTTCATAGCTTAGGTTAAAGGAGGTAAATATGGCAAATATTAAATCACAAAAGAAACGTGCTATTACTAACATGCGCAAAAACGCTATTAACAGCGCTCAAAAATCAGCTCTTAAAACAGCAATTAAAAATGTAATTAAAGCTTGTGAAGCTAAAGATAAAGAAGCTGCTACTGTTGCATTCAACAAAGCTAACTCTTTATTAGACAAAGCTTTAACTAGTCACTTAAAAAGCAAAAATCATGTTGCTAGACAAAAAGCTCGTTTACAAATTTTAGTAAATAATATCTAAATTAATCCTAACCTAATTAGGATTTTTTTTAACAAAAAAATACCATTACTATTTATATAGTAATGGTATTTTTAATTAGTTTATTATTTCTTCAATAATTTTTATTTCATTCTCTAATATTGCAAGCTTTTCATTATCAGTAATTTGATTAAGCAATGCAATATATTTTAGTTTTAAATGTTTAAGATACGCTATATAGTCTTGGTCTTTTTTATTTAATTTAACACCATATTTTAATTCGACATTATTATATAATTCAAAGTTTTTTTGAGTATTAAAAGAAACGATTTGATAATAATGTACATCTTTTATAATTTTTTCGTCTAAAATTGTAAACTGATTATCATTAATCCATTCTCGTAATTTGTAAACATCTCTATTTACTTGTACGATAATTTTTTTATAATTTTTAAGTTTTGAAAATTCGTTTTCCAAGATCATTTTACAAGTTTCAAATCCCATGCCAGCAATAACAATTGTATCTACATCAGCTTCTACCTTTTCAAGTCCATTTGATAATATTGTTTTAATATTGTCTTCATATCCAAAGGATTCAATATTTGCAATTGCCTGGTTTAATGGTTTTTGATTAACATCCATAGCATAAGCTTTTTTACATTTGTCTTGCTTAACTAATTCACAAACAAGTTTACCATGATCACATCCAATATCAGCAACAATACTATTATTATCAATTAAATCTAAGATTGCATTTAATCGTTTTGACAACATTAAATATTTTCCTTAAAATCCTTTAATCTTTTTGATTTAGTAGGATGACGTAATTTTCTTAATGCTTTAGATTCAATTTGTCTAATTCTTTCTCTTGTTACATTAAATTCTTTCCCTACTTCTTCTAAAGTTCTATTTCTTCCATCTTCTAAACCAAATCTTAATCTTAACACTTTTTCTTCTCTTTCAGTTAGAAGCTTTAAAACATTATTAATTTCATCTTTTAATAATTGGATGTTTGCATATTGATGAGGGCTAATCGCATCTTTATCTTCAATAAAATCACCAAGATGAGAATCATCTTCTTCTCCTATTGTAGTTTCTAACGATACTGGATCTAAAGCAATCTTTTGAATTTCACGTACTTTTTCAGGTGAAATATTCTCCATTTTAGCTGAAATCTCTTCTGCAGTTGGATCTCTTCCTAAATCCTGTACTAATTGTCTTTGAATACGTGATAATTTATTAATAGTTTCTACCATATGTACTGGTATTCTTATAGTACGAGCTTGATCAGCAATAGCTCTTGTAATTGCTTGTCTAATCCACCAAGTAGCATATGTTGAAAATTTAAAACCTTTAGTATGGTCAAATTTTTCTACAGCTTTTACAAGCCCCATATTACCTTCTTGTATTAAATCTAAAAACAACATTCCTCTACCTACATATTTTTTTGCAATTGATACAACTAAACGTAAGTTTGCAGAAATTAACATATTATGGGCTTCCATATCCCCCTCTTTTGCACGTCTTGCAATTTCTGGTTCTTGTTCTGGTTTTAATAAATTAACTTGTCCAATATCTTTTAAATACATTTTTACTGGGTCATTAATTTTACTATAAGTATTACTTGCACCAAAGTTTACAGATATCTTAGGTAAATCTTCTAATTCATCATTATCAAATTTATCTAAATCTTCTAATGGCTCTAAATCATCATCATTATCTAATAGAATATCATCACTCATATCAATATTTTCGAAATCTGTATCATCAATTAAATCAATTGATTCCGTTTTAAACCAGTCAAATAAATCAGCCATATCATCATCATTGATTTCTAAATGTTCGATAGCTTTTAATACATCATCTTCCTTGAATGTATCACCTTTTTTGTGTCTAGCTAGGAAATTATTTTTAATTTCATCTAGAGATAACAATTCCTTTGGTAATTTTTTAGTCTTCATTTTTCATATACCTCCTTCTTTCAAGTTGCTTTTCTTCTAATTTAGTTAATAATTCTCTTTTTAGTTCAACACTATTAACTTCTTTAATTTGGTTTTTTAGATTATTTACTTCTTCTTCAATTATCCTTAGCATTGATTTTTTTATTAAACTTACAAATAGTTCTTTTTCAAACATTTCAGGTATTTTTTCATTCATGGAAATTCTAAATAGTAAATCCCTAACTTTTTCATCTTTAATTTCATCTACAAGTATTGAAACATCTATTTTAGCATATTTACGATAATTATCAATAATTAATAGTGCTAAATGATGATTAGCTTCATCAACAAAATATCCAAGATTTTCTTTAAACAAGATAACTGCTTCCTCATAATACAACATCCAATAAAGCATTGTTTCCTCAGCTTTATCATAGCCACTTTTTACTTTTATCTTCTTATGTTTTTGATAATCATTTTGCACTGTTTCAAATCTTGCAGGTGCATCTATATTAATATTATTAAATGTATTGATTTTAAAGCCTGTGAGTTGCTGTACTTCATGTGTTAAATTTTGTCGATCATAGTCATTTTTTAAATTTCTTATTTCTTCTTCAATTAACTCAATAAACTGTTTTTTCTCACTATAGTTTGTTAGATTAAATTTATCCTTAAAATATTCAAGTATAAATTCACTATAATCCAATTGTCTTTTTAGTACTAAATTTAGCTCATTCTCGTTATATTTTTCTATTATTTCATCAAAATCTAACTGAGTTTTATTTAATACAATTTTTATTTCTACACCATTTGCTTGTAATAGCTTTGCAGCTTTATACGTTGCATTTAATCCTGCACTATCTCCATCAAATGCTAAAATTGCTTTATATTTCAATCTTTTTATTAGTGTGATTTGTTCATTTGTTAGTGCAGTCCCAAGTGTTGCGACAGCGTTTTTTATATTTGCTCTATATAAAGCAATTACATCTAAGACTCCTTCAACTATATATATTTCTTTATTTTCTTTACCAAAGTCTTTTGCTTTATTTAAGTTATATAATTCATTACCCTTAGAATAAATTACAGTTTGTGAAGTATTTAAATATTTGCTTGTATCATTCACAAGTGTTCTAGCACTAAAACCAATTGGATTTGAATTATAATCAAACAATGGGAATAACACCCTATTTTTAAACACATCATAAACTCCTGTTGGAGTTACGTTTATAAGATTTGTAGCATTCATTACTTCATCACTATAACCTTTAGCCTTTAAATAGTTATATAGTTCATTATTATCATTGATAACTCCTATTTCAAAAAATTCAATAATTTCTTGAGTGATACCTCTTTTAGTTAGGTAATCCATAGCTTTTATGCCAACATCTGATTCTAAATTATATTTTGTAAACTTGATAGTTTCCTTTAATACATCATAATATGCTTTATTTTTTATATATTTTGTATCAATTTTTAAATATTTACTTTCGTCTATTGGTTTATTAATGATTTTACTAACTTTAATTACAGCTTCAACAAACCCAACTTTTTCAAATTTTTCAACAAATGTAAAGACATTGCCACCTGCTCCACATGAAAAACATTTATATATTTGCTTATCAACTGAAACAACCATTGATGGATTTGTATCATTATGAAAGGGACAAAGACATTGATAGTTTTTGCCCTTTTTCTCAACAGTAATATAGTTAGCTATTACATCTACTATATTACTACTATTTAAGATGTCGGTAATTAATTCTTGACTTAAACTCAATTAGTCCTCCATTAAAACTTAACAGCTTTTTCTATAATTCCTTTTAAATCTTCAATTTTTACTCTTGTTTGCTCCATAGTATCACGATCTCTGATTGTAACCATGTTATCATTTAAGCTTTCGAAATCATATGTGATACAGAATACTGTACCAATAGCATCTTGTCTACGATATCTTTTCCCAATACTTCCCGCTTCATCATAATCAATATTAAAATCTTCTGCTAAAAGTTCATAAACTTTTAATGCTTCATCTTTTAATTGTTTTGATAAAGGTAGAACACAAGCTTTAATTGGAGCTAATGCTGGAGAAAATTTCATTACAGTTCTTGTATCTGTCTCACTTAAAACTTCTTCAGTGTAAGCCTCTGTTAAAAATGCTAATAACAATCTTTCAACACCAACTGCTGGTTCTACTGTGTATGGTATGAATTTTTCATTGGTTTGTGGATCTAAATATTCCATTGATGATTTTGATGCTTCTTGGTGTTTTGTTAAGTCGTAATCTGTACGATCTGCAATACCCCAAAGTTCACCCCAACCAAATGGATATAAATATTCAATGTCACATGTAGCTTTTGAATAGAATGACAATTCTTCTGCTCCATGCTCTCTTAATCTTAAATTATCATCTGTAAGTCCTAAGTCTTTTAACCATTTCATACAGAATTCTTGCCAGTATTTATACCAAGTTAAATCAGTTCCAGGTTCACAGAAAAATTCAAGTTCCATTTGTTCAAATTCTCTTGTTCTGAAAATGAAGTTGCCAGGTGTAATTTCATTTCTAAATGATTTACCAATTTGTCCAATTCCAAATGGCAATTTTTTTCTTGTTGTTCTTTGTACATTTTTAAAGTTAACAAACATCCCTTGTGCAGTTTCAGGTCTTAAGTAAATAGTGTTTTTACTATCTTCTAAAATTCCTTGGAATGTTTTAAACATTAAATTAAATTGTCTAATATCTGTAAAATTATGTTTACCACAATTTGGACAATTAATATTATTATCGTCAATGAATTTCTTTAACTCTTCATTCGACATTCCTTCACCATTATTTGCTCCATTTGTAAACTCTTCGATTAAATGATCAGCACGATGTCTTGTTTTGCATTCTTTACAATCCATTAAAGGATCTGCAAATCCTCCTAAATGACCTGATGCTTCCCATACTTTTGAATTCATCAAAATAGCAGATTGAATACCTACATTATAAGGGTTTGCCTGTATGAATTTTTTCCACCAAGCATTCTTTATATTATTTTTTAATTCAATTCCTAAAGGACCAAAATCCCATGTATTACTAAGTCCTCCATAAATTTCTGACCCTTGATAAATAAACCCTGTATTTTTAGCATGTGCAACTAATGTTTCCAGCTTTTTTTCCATAATAAAAATTCCTCCAATAACCTATATAATATATCATATTTAATAGCCATTTTTCAATTAAATATCATTGAAATAGCTATAGTTTAATATCTTCTATATAGTTTTTTATATTTTGTATGTCATTATCAAATATAGCCATATAATATATGTCATATCTTGTTTTTTGTATAATATCTTTTAACTTGATTCTTAAATCAATATCATTATTTATAAAATCTATTACATAACCTGAATATCTTGTATTTTTATTTGAAGTTATTTCATTTAGTATAAGATCAAAATCTTTTTCTACACTATATCCACGTCCTATTGAATCTGTTGCAGCATCTATAGAATCGCAAATTGTCACAATATCAATTAATAATTTAAATGGAGAATCTACATTATTAAATGTTTTTGGATATCCAAAAGTTCCATCATAACTCTTATGGTGCCCTATCGCTACATCTCTAATACATTCTAAGACATCTTGATTTGAAAAATTATGAATCAAACGATACTCTTGATTAATAAATTCTTTGACTAAATCATCATCAAAGAATAAATCAAATTTACCAGGATGATTTTGTAATATCTCAAATTCAATATCTATTAATTTTCTAGCATACATTGATACAATATCAGTATATGCCGTTTTACCAATATCATGTAGTAAAGCAGAATACCAAATTAGATCTAAAAAATCTTTTTTATTTTGCTTAATTTCACTAACATCCCTTAAATGATTAAAAAATTTAAATCTTTCAGGATTTTTTTCTATCATTCTATCTACGATATTTATCGCTAATTTAGCAACCATCAAAGAATGAACAAATGTTGGTTTATGTCTGAATACATTCATTATTAATAAGATACTAATCACCTCTTTAGGTAAATATATTTTTGTAATGGCAATATTAATGTTTTTATAGTGTGATGATAATAAGTGTTTAGATATATCACTTGGAATATTATCAATATAACTAAATAATCTCTTTAAAAAATCAATATCAAATGATTCATTATTTCTTTCTTTACATATTTTTTGAGTATATAAATAAATTGCAGAAATATGTAAATTCTTATATAAATTTACACTATCATATTTATTCAAATCACCGCTTAATACAATGTTAAATAAAAATTCAACATAGTCAACATCACTGATTTTATTACAGGCAAAATAATAAGTTTGCATTAAGTATTGCATTCTAATATTATTCAATGATTCTTTATTAGGATATAGTTTGTTTGATAAATATTCATAATTCAAAAAGATTGCATAGGCTTTTATTTGATATTTTAAATCAATTCGATGATTTAAACGATAAATTGAAGTGAATGCGGAACATAAGTTCTCATAAACATTGCAATAATATATATCCCATGGAAAATTTGGATCTTTTACTTTAGCAACATTCTCCCAAAAATCTTTTAATTCATCATATTTGACTAAATAGATTGAAAAATCATCTCGTTTTGTTGCACTTAAATAATTTGCGTAAGCTTTTACTATAAGCATTCTAATTTCTTCACTAAATTCTTCATAACGATTTTTATACTTTAAAATATCATTATATAAATTCACTCTTTTATTTGAAAAATGTTCACCATCAATAAAATATAAATTTAAGGCATTATAAAAAATATTTCTAATATATAATTCAATATCATCTACTTTTTTTGCATAGTCGGTTATAATACTTCTTATCTCATAAGAAAGTCCAGCATCTAGTTGTTCTTTATAATTAGATAAAGATAGAGCAAGATTCTCTAAGTCTTTAACAGAATCGTCATCTATATTGCCGTTTTTATTAAAAAATATTCCTAAATTACTTTTTACATCAAATGAATATGTGTCAATACTTTTTCGAATTTTTAATTTCTCGTCCATCAAAAAAGATAAAAAATTATCACGTTCAATTTTTTCGTCATTAGAAAAAAATTTAACTGAATTATTTTCATATTTTAATTTGCTATTAAGGATTGACTGATATTTTTCACTCATATATATCACCTTTATATCTAACAATATCTACAAATACATTATACATTAGTTGATTAAAATTTTATACATTTTATAACTTTTCACTACGTATCCAAGATGAAACTCTAAATAATTTATCAATTCATTTAGTAATGATATATTAAAACTCAAATTATCTTCTATAATTTTTAAATGGTCTATATTAGCTTTAATACATGCTCTTACATTATATAATAATTCGATTTCTAATAATGCAGTCTTATTGTGTTCTTTACAAACAAGACCACCATCACTATAACTAAGATTCACTATTTTAGTATCATTACAAATAACACATCCATCTACATATGGCTCTATACCATTTTCTTTAAGTACTGCGCTAATAAATAAAGCTAAAATAATATTGCCATTACTTTCATCTAAATTCATAATTAATTTATTTAAGTAATCATAATCAAAAAAAGATTTTAAAGCTATTTCACTAATTACATTACATAATGAAATTAATAAAGGATTCATTAAAATCTTTTTATTTGATTTTAAAACTGTTATATCTTTAATTGTATACATTGTTTTGTCTTCTTGATAATCGATTATAGCTTCTACAATAGTAAAGGGATTTGTAGCACTTTTTCTTTTACTTTTAATCGAATTAGCACCTCTAACTACAAATGTTAAAAGAGTATTATTACTAGATAATACTCTTAACATGATATCTTTTTCTTTATAAACAACACTGCTTAAAATTACGCAAGTTACTTTATTATTCATCTAAATTAATAACCTCTACATAGCCAAGTTCTTTTAATTTAGCCTGTTTATTACGCCAGTTTTTTTCAACTCTAACAAATAATTCTAAATAGATTTTATTTCCAAATAATTCTTCTAATTCTAAACGAGACTCTTGCCCTAATTTTCGAATCATTTGACCACCTTTACCAATAATAATACCTTTTTGAGAATCTCTTTCAACTAGGATCATAGCTTGGATATATAATGCTGTTTTTTTCTTTTTCATCGATTCAATTACAACGGCTACAGAATGCGGGATTTCCTCTTCAGTATGATTCAATACTTTTTCACGTACTATTTCACTGATGATAAACTGTTCTGGATAATCTGTTTGCTGATCACTTGGATAGTATTGTACTTCATCTTGAAAGTTTTTAGCTGTCTCTTTTAGTAATGTATCAAAATTATTATCATTTAGTGCAGATAATGGGAATATTTCTTGAAAATCATATAAATCTTTATATTCAATTATTTTCTTAACCACCTGATCCGGTTTTAACATATCAATTTTATTTAAAATTAAAAATACTGGTACTCTAACACTTTGTAAGTATTGTATTATATATTCATCTCCTGTACCAAAACTTTGTGTACTATCAACTACTAAATAGACTACATCAACACCTTTAGCTTCACTCATTGCTGTTTTATTCATACTTGTTCCAAGTTTATGTATTGGTTTATGAATACCAGGTGTGTCTACAAATATCATTTGATGCTCTGAGCTAGTTAAAATACCTCTAATAGCATTTCTAGTAGTACCAGCTTTTTGTGAAATGATAGCTATTTTATCATTCATTAAAGCATTAAGTAAAGTACTTTTACCAGCATTTGGTCTTCCTATTAAAGCAATAAATCCACTCTTCATTATAAATCTTCCTCACTAAATTGCATTGGCAATAATTCATTAATATTTGTCTCTTGATATTCAATCTTATTTGCTAATAAAATTGGTGTATCTTGATTAAGCAATTCCGATAATACTTGACGACAAATTCCACATGGTCCTGCAAGTTTAGTTCCACTTGTTACTATAGCTATAGCTTCTATATCATCTTTACGATATCCATGAGCATAGCATGAAAAAATTGCTGTTCTCTCTCCACAGTTTGTTGCTCCAAAAGAAGCATTTTCTATATTAGCTCCTATAAATACTTTACCATCTTTACACAGTATTGCTGAACCAACTAAATACTTTGAATATGGTGCATATGCATTTTCCATTGCTTCAAATGCTCTATCTATTAAACTTTGATATTTCATAAAATCCCTTTCATTATAATAATTATTCCAATTATTAAACTAAATAATGCTTGTACTAAAACAGCACCAGCCATTAAATCCTTTATATATTTAATTTTATCATTTTTTTCTAACGAATATAAATCACATACCTTTTCTAAGGCTGTATTTATATACTCAAAACCAATAACTAAACTAACGCATAATAATATAATTAAAAAATATATTAACTCAACCTTTAGTAATACACAAAAAACAATTGTAATTATGCCTAAAACATATTGTGTCAGTATTGATTTATCTTTAAATCCTAATAATAAACCTGTAAATGCATCCTTAAATTTCTTCATCAAGATATCCTCGATTTTTAATAATATCTTTTTGTTTTGCAATCATTACTTTTTCATCATCTTCTTCAATATGATCATAACCTAAACAGTGTAATAAGCCATGCATAAATAAAAAATTAAATTCTCTTCTAAAGCTATGCTTTAAATCTATTGCTTGTCTTTTTGTTGCTTCTACATTAATAAATATATCTCCAAGATATGAATCATCTTCATTATCTTCATCATCAATTGTGGCAAAAGAAATTACATCTGTTGCATAATCTTTTCCACGATAATCTTTATTTAACTGTCTTATATATTTATCTTTTGTTAAAATGATGGTTATTTCTTTATCTTCTAAACTAAACATTTTAAGTACATCATTAAATAACAATATTAAATCACTATCATATTTTCTATATGTTTTATCTCTTGTTTTATTAACTATATTTAACATACTATACCTCTAATCTATTTTAACATATTTTTATCTTAAATATTAATTTATAAATATTATCATATTGTCTTATTAATAAAAAAAGACAAAGATTACTCTTTGCCTTAATAATTATGCTCTTGAAGAATATTTTCCATCAGAAGTACTGATAAGAATTTCTTCTCCTTCACTAATAAACATTGGAACTTTTAAAGAATGCCCTGTTTCTACTGTAGCATTTTTTTGTGCATTAGTAGCAGTATCACCTTTAACAGCTTGTTCACATTCTGTAACTTGTAATGCTACTTTATCTGGTAAAATTACTCCTAAAATTTCAGCTTCAAACATTTGAATAGTTACAACTGAATTTTCTTTGATAAATTTTAATTCCCATTCTAATTTAGTTTTAGGAACTTCAATTTGTTCATAAGTATTATTATCCATAAAAACTAAAGCTTCACCATCATCATATAGGTATTGCATTTCTTTTTTCTCAACCATTGCAGGTTCAAGTTTATCTCCACCTGTGAATGATAACTCATTAATTACTCCAGATCTTAAATTTCTTACTTTTACCTTAACAATCATTTGACGCATTGCAGTTTTATTATGGTTTGCATCTAAAACTACATAAATATTTTTTTCATGTTCAAATGTTTGTCCCGGTCTTAAATCGTTTACTAATATCATTTTATTCACCTCTATATTATTTTATAATAATAATAATTTTTGTCAATTATTAAGAGTTTTAATTAATTACATGTTGCTCCAATTGTAGTGCCATATAATTCAATAATTGTATCAAGTTTAACTGAACCATCTTCTTCAAATAAGGCTTCTACTGTAGCATCATATGTTTTTAATGCTTCAACATTTACTGTTTCATAATCAATACTTACAGTGACTTCATATGTTGTTTCAGTACTTGTTGATTCATAAGCATAACCTTCTACTTCATTTGAGATCATTTCATATATTGCTTCAAATTGTGTTGAAAATACTTCTATAATTGCTGCATCTGCTTCAATTTTTTCTGTAGTTTCAATTGAGCTTACTTTATCTCCTGTATGGAAAATTGTATATACCGATTCAACTGCAATACCATCTTGTTCAGCTTTAAAATTACATACTGTTTTCTCTTCACCACTACATCCTGTTAATACTGTTGTTACTAAAATTAATAATAATAATAATTTTTTCATTTTTCATCCCTTTTCTTTATTATTTTTTTAAAACATCAATAAACTTTGCAGTGTAATAAGCGCTTCTTACACTTGCTTTTGAAACATACTCATCAAAAGTTAAATCATTGCCCTCTTCAACTGTTATATCTGATAATGATCGAATAATAACAAATGGAGTATCAAAGATTTCACATGTTTGTGCAATTGAAGCTGCCTCCATTTCCGAGCATAATGCTTCTGGATATTCACTTAATATTTTATCTATTTGTGATTGCTTATTTACAAACATATCTCCTGATACAGTTGGACCAATCCATACACGATCATTATTATCTTCAATAATCTTTTTTACAATATTGATATAATTACTGTCAGCTTTAAATAATGCTGGTTCATAGTCAAATCCTTTACGATATGACCAATGCTCAACATATAGGTCATAATCATGATAACAAACTTTGTCTGAAACCACAACATCTAAAACTTTTTGTCCCTTTTGTAAACCACCAGCAGTCCCTATGTTTATAACACCTTCAATCTCAAAATTTTGTAGTAATAATGTAGTGCTAATTGACGATAATACTTTACCGATTCCTGATAAAACAACTACTACATCATTTCCATTTAATTTAGCTTTATAAAATTTATTTTTATGAATTGTAAGTTCTTCTATATTTTCACATAAAGCTAATATTTCATTAACCTCTTCTTGCATTGCACCTATAATACCGATCATTTTATTGCCTCCACATAATATTTCTCATTACTTAAATTTGTAACTTTAACTTTAAACCCTATCTTTGTTAATATCTCTTCAATTTCAATCATCTTAAAAATATATTGTATATGTTCTTCGGTTTTAATTAAATCCTCATAAAATACAAATCTAGATAATAACTGATTATTTTCACTAACTATACTCCATTGAAATGGCGTATCTAAGACAAAACCTTCTTCAATATACTCTTCACTAAATTCTAAAAGTCTCTCTTCCATATGATAATCAAAAATAAATTTACCATCCTTATTTAAATGTCTATAAACATTTTTGAAAATATCTTCAAGTTTTGTAATTTTATCAATATAGTTTAAACTATCCATAAAACAGACAGCTACATCAAATCTCTCATCATATTTAAATTTATTTAAATCATTAACTTCAAATTTTACTAGTGGACTTATAACTTTTCTTTTTGCAAGTTCAATCATTGTACTAGATAAATCAAAGCCTAATACTTTATGATTTTTTTCAATAAATATTGCAGCAGCGTTTCCACTACCACATGCCATATCTAAAATATTTAGATTATCTTGATTATGATTTAGTATTTCATCAATCCAACTTCTTAAAGTTTCTTCATCATGTAATAATACATCATAATATTTAACTAATGTTTGATAATTATTTTGCATACTATTTTCCTTTTTGTTTTAGATAAGCCTCATTTTCCAAAACTGTATATTCAAATCCTTTTTTAAGATTTGCTTTAACTTTTTTTAAATAAAGTTGATTATCAAAACCTCTTGTTTCTTCTATTTTATCAGCGATGTAAATGATCATACTATAATAGCTGTTATCTTTACCATCTGTATGATGTTTTATTGCTTGATATAATTTATGATTATTAATTCTTAAGTAATACTTAACAATAAAAGCTCCTACATATTGATGGTGTATGGCTTTATGTTCATTGATATGCTCTTTAAAATATAAATTCATAACTTCATTAGTAAGTTTATATTCTTTACCAATATCATGAAGTAAAGCAGATATATAGGCTAAGTTTTCATCTAAATGATGCCATTTTGCTATTGTTTTGGCTAAATTAGCGCTACTTATACTATGTAAATATCTTTTTTTACCTACCATTTTTTCAAGTACCTCAGCATAATAAAAACCATTATCAAAGATAATTTTATTTGCTTTTTTTGATAGTTTACTAAACATAAATATATTTACTTCAAGATTTTTATGATACTCAAACTTAAAATCATAATTTTCATCATTATAAATGACAATCTTCTTATAAGGTTTAATTAATTGTTTAATAAGTTTTATTGCACGAGCTTGACTAACACTTGTTGTTTTGATATACAACTTACTTAAATTATTCTTCTTTATAATTGATAAACAATGATTTAGTCCTTCAATGTCTAAAGGATCAAAATTACCAACAATTAATCCAGTCATTAAAGTTCAATTACGCGATTTTTACTTTCACGATATAAAACTACTGTTTTACCAATTATTTGAACAATTTCACTATTAGTATAAGCTGCTATATCAAAAGCAACTTCTCTTACATCTGAACTACAGCTTTTTAATATACTGATTTTTACTAACTCATGAACTTCTAAAGCTTCATCAATGCCAATACATTGATTCTCACTTACTCCATCTTTTCCAACTTGAAACATTGCATTTCTTGTATTTGCAAGACTTCTTAAATATCTTTTTTCTTTTCCACTTAACATTACATTAATACCTCTCTTTTAATTACTTCGACATTTGGATGATGTATAACATTTACTTTTTTAGCATCACCACTAATACTAATCCATCCCAATCCAAAAATGGCAATGTCATATCCATCTTCAGTTTTAATTATTGTATTTTTATATTCTTCATATTTACTAATTGTTTTTGGAATTAATAGTTTTCCATAATGATTTCTCCATAAATCATTAGCATTTTCCGCTTTACCACGATGTATCATTAAAGCATTTGAAATATAAAACACTACTGATGCATTTTTAACTTCTTCAATATCAATTCTTAATAATCCACCAATCGCAAATGATTGATTTTCATATATTTGATATACTTTAGGTTTAATTGGACTTATAGGGATTAAGTATTTTAAGTCCTCTTTTTTCAAATAGCTTAGTAAGCTATTTGTCTGGGCAAGACCTGGTGTATCAATAAATGTTTGATCATCACCTTTAATCTCATTAAACTCTAAAGTTGTATTAGGATACCTTGATACAGTTAGCTTATTATCTTCTATAAAGTTATTTAATAAAGTACTTTTACCTGCATTTGCCATACCAATAACAATTAAATCTTGTTTATTACTTGCTTTTAATATATTTTGATAAAGCGTATGCATATCTTCTTTAAAACCACTAACTATAATATCACAAACTTTAATATCAAAATCTTTTAAACGATTTGAAATAAACTTAATTAGTTTTTCGTTTGTTAATGTTTTTGGTAATAAATCTTTTTTTGTTAATACTAGGATTACATCTTTGTCAACAAAGTATTTATTAAAACCATTTATTAAACAAGATTCAAAGTCAAATAAATCAACAACCCATAATATTAAACCATTTATTTTACTAACATTCTTTAAAATTGCTTCATTATCTAAAGATGGTTTAATAACTTGGTTAAATTCACCATAGTTTTGTAATCTAAAACATCTTTGACAATATATTGCATCTTTTTTAGGACTATATCCTTTTGCATTTTGATCTGTATACTGTAAAAACAGACCACAACCTCTACACTTATTACTCATAATACTCACCAATATTTAAACGATTATTTTTCTCTAAATTCTTTAAAATCTTTCTTTCAAATATACGATTTATTTTTGTAATACTAATATCTTTAGTAACTAAAGGTTTAGTATATATAGAAATAAATCCCATTCTATTTCCACCTAAAACATCTGTTAAAATTTGATCACCAACCACTGCGATTTTAGTTTGTGGATTTAAATCTTTTAAGATTTTTTTATATGTTCTTTTTAAAGGTTTTGTTGAAAATGAATAGAATGGCAATTCTAGTTTATCTGCAAATGTTTTAACACGCACCTTATTATTATTTGAAACAATAATCATCTCAAGACCTGCATCATGAACTTTTTTTACAAATTCAAAGTTTTCCTTTGTCGGTAATGCAACATCATGAGCCACTAATGTATTATCAACATCTACTAATAAAGTTTTAACACCTTTGCTAACTAAAAGCTCTATATTTATATCATTAAAAGAATTATATGTAATATTCGGCATAAATAATCTCATTGTTTTTTCTCCTATAACGCAAACATTATACCATAAATAAACAATTAATCCCCAACTTTATTAGTTGGGGTTAATATTAAATTTAGAATAATGATTCTTGTACTTCTTCTTCTACCACTTCTTCAATAATTTCATCTCTTTGATAATCTTCTGGACAATCTACAATTAATGCTTCTTCAATTCCTTTGATTAAGTAAAAATTAGGACTTACATTAATAATTGATGAGCTTCCTGCATCTTTTGCCATTAATGGCACATCTTTTATAGTAACAAGATTTTTTTCTCCATCCATAATTATTAATTCATCATATAATGACCCTGTAATACCAGTTTTTACATATAAAGGATTAGTTTTGAATTTCTTAGTAATTCTTTCGCCTTTAACCGCTCTATTTGTGCTTGTTAAGTCATCATTTTTAAGGCGTTTCATTTTACCATTTTCAAATATTAATAGATATGATTCATTTTCTTTAATTACTGAAACATTTGCTAATTCATCATCTTTAGCCAGTTTTATAGCTTTAACCCCTTGTGATTTATTACCAATAGGTGCAATTAACTTTTCATTAAATCGAACATTAAAGCCATCTTTAGAAGTAAATATTAAGTCTTGATTTGGATATACTACAATATTTTTTATTACCTCATCCTCTTTTTTAACTTTCATACTTACACTTAATTTGGAATTTCTTTGTAGGATATAATCTTTAATTTGTGTCTTTTTAACATTACCATTTTTAGAAATACTTACAATAAAGGCATATGTTTCAAAGTTTCTAATTGTAATTGCATTGATAATATATTCATTATCATCAAGCTTCATATAAGTATTTAAATGGTCTCCAACATCTTTCCATTTATATTCTTTTAATTGATATAGCGGTAAGTAACCATAGTTTCCTTTATTAGTAAATAATAATAAAGTATCAAGTAGTTCAACTTGTTTAAAGCCAATTAATTCATCAGCTTCTTTTAAACCGGTAATTTGATTATCACTTGCTCCATATGAACGTAGTGATACTCTTTTTAAATAACCATCTTTTGAAACTGTTAACATAATATTATCATTTTGTATCATCTTAACTTTATCTATAACAATTTCTGATATTTTTTCTTCAATTGTTGTTAAGCGATCTTTACCAAAATCATTTTTTATTTCTTTCAATTCTTTTCTTATTACACTATTTAAAACAACTTCATTATTAATGATTGATTTTAATTCTTCTACTTCATTAATTAATTTTGCATATTCTTCTTTAAGTTGTTTTATATCTGTATTTGTTAAACGATAAAGTCTTAATGTAACAATTGCTTCTGCTTGTAAATCATTGAATAAAAAAGCATCCATAATTCTTTTTTTCGCATCAGCTTTATCTTTTGATGATCTAATTAATTCAATAATTTCATCCATAATTGATACAGCTTTAATTAAACCATTTAATATATTTAAACGATCTTCAATTTGATTTTTTAAATAATTAGAACGATTTAACACAACTTCTTTACGATAATTAATAAAGGCTTTTAATAATTGAATAATTGAACATTGCATTGGTCTTTTATCAATAATTGCTACCATATTATAATTATAATAAACTTGTAAATTTGTATTTTTATATAAATAATTTAGTACTAATTCATGATCTGTGTCTTTCTTTAAATCAATAACAATTTTTAATCCATTTCGGTCAGATTCATCTCTAACATCCATAATATTTTCAATATCTTTATTAATTTTAATCTCATCTATTTGTTTTACAAGATCAGCCTTAATTACTTCATAAGGTATTTCTAAAATGTGAATTTGTTTTAATGTTTTTGTTTCAATAATTTCAGTCTTAGCACGTACAACAACACGCCCCTTACCTGTTTTAAAGATATCTTTAATATTATTTGTACCTTGTACAATTCCTCCAGTTGGAAAATCTGGACCTTTTACAATTTCACAAATTTCGTCAACTGATATATCAGGATTATCTATTATTTGTATTGTAGCATCTACTATTTCATTCAAATTATGAGGTGGAATATTTGTTGCATAACCAGAAGCTATACCTGTTGCTCCATTTGTTAATAGTAGTGGAAATCTTGATGGTAATACTGTTGGTTCTTCTTCTGTATCATCAAAATTTAAAGCCATTAATACCGTTTTATAATCGATATCTTTCACCATTGACATTGATATTGAATGTAAACGTGCTTCTGTGTAACGCATTGCGGCTGCAGGGTCATCATCGATTGATCCATTATTACCATGCATATCAATTAATGGATGATTCATTTTCCATGATTGAGATAATCTTACCATTGCTTCATACACTGATAAATCACCATGTGGATGATAATTACCAATTACAATACCAACAGTTTTAGCAGACTTACGATAAGGTTTACTATCAACATTACCTTCTTTATACATTGCATAAAGTATTCTTCTTTGTACTGGTTTTAATCCATCACGTGCATCTGGTAGTGCTCTTTCTTGAATAATGTATTTTGAGTAACGACCAAAACGATCAGCCATTACATCTTCAAATGACATTAAACTACTTTCTTCTATATTTATAATTTCTTGTTTTTTTGCCATTAATTATTAACCTCAAAGTTATCCTCTAATGTAAATGCCACATTAGATTCAATCCATTTTCTTCTAAGCTCAGGTTTATCACCCATAAATGTATGTACATCAATATTTGAAGTATAAAAATCTTCAATATTTATTTTAACAAGTGTTCTTGTTTGTGGATCCATTGTTGTTTCCCATAATTGAGAAGCATTCATTTCTCCAAGACCTTTATAACGTTGTAATTCAACTCTACCAAGTTCTTTACGATATTTTGCTAATTCATCTTCAGTATAAGCATAATATACTTCTTTACCTTTAGTAATCTTAAATAAAGGTGGATTAGCTAAATAAACCATTCCATTTTCAATTAATGGTCTCATATAACGGTAAAAGAATGTTAGTAATAATATTTGGATATGTGCACCATCAGTATCAGCATCGGTCATGATAATTATTTTATTATAGTTGCTATCTGTATGATCAAAGTTTGCGCCAACACCTGCTCCAATTGCATGAATAATTGTATTTAATTCTTCATTTTTCTCAATTGCTTGCATATTTGATTTTTCCGTATTTAATACTTTACCTCTTAATGGTAATATTGCTTGGAATTTTGAATCTCTACCTTGTTTTGCACTACCACCAGCTGAGTCTCCTTCGACTAAGAATATTTCGTTGCGTAAAGCATTTTTTGATTGTGCAGGTGATAATTTACCACTTAATACTTTTTCACTCTTATTACTCTTTTTTCCTGCTCTTGCTTCTTCACGAGCTTTTCTTGCAGCTTCACGAGCTTGTTTTGCTCTTTGCATTTTTTTAACTAAATTATTAGCTAAATCAGCATTTTCTTGTAAATAATAGAATAACTTATCACTTATGACATTATCAACTGCTGTTTTTGCTGATTGTGTACCTAACTTTGATTTTGTTTGTCCTTCAAACTGTAATAAAGATTCTGGTACTGATACTGAAATTATTGAAGTTAATCCTTCTCTGACATCACTTCCCTCAAAATTCTTTTCCTTTTCCTTTAATAACCCTGCTTTTTTTGCATAATCATTTATTACTTTAGTAAATGCTGTTTTATATCCTTGTTCATGAGTACCACCATCTTTAGTTTTAACTAAATTTACAAAAGACAAAGTATCTTCTTGATAATCATCTGTGTACTGGAATGCTACCTCTACTTTAATATCATTATATTCACCACTAAAAGCTACAGGTTTATGTAAAGTTGTTCGATCTTCATGTAAAAAATCAACAAAAGCTATTAATCCATCTTTGTAGTTAAATACTTCAGTATTATTTTTTTCTTCATCATTAACTTCCATTGTAATATTATTTAATAGGAAAGCTTGTTCACGAGCACGATCACTAACTTGTGTAAAGCTAAATTTTGTTGTTGAAAATAATGTTTTATCAGGCATAAATGTAACTGTACTACCATTTTTAGATGATTTACCAATTTCTCTTAAAGGTATAGTTACTTCTCCACCATTTTCAAAGCGCATTTCATATTGTTTTCCATCTTTATTTACTTTTACATGCAACCATTCACTCATGGCATTTACAACACTTGCACCTACACCATGTAATCCACCAGATGTTTTATAGCCACCCTCTTGGCTAAATTTACCACCCGCATGTAATACAGTAAAAATAACTTCTAATGCTGATTTTCCAGATGCATGCATTCCAACAGGCATACCACGTCCAAAGTCTTCTACAGTAACTGAACCATCTTTATTTAAAGTTATTCTAATTTTATTTCCGTATCCATTTAAAGCTTCATCGATTGCATTATCTACAATTTCCCAAATTAAATGATGTAATCCTCTTGAGTCAGTAGAACCGATATACATCCCAGGTCTTTTACGAACTGCTTCTAATCCTTCTAATATCTGAATACTATTTTCATTGTAATTTTGTGTACTCATTAAAACATTTACCTCATTTCCATACAATTATACTTTAAAACATCATCTTTTTAAATAGTTGATTCTAAATTAATTTTCGCAATTTTATTTAATTATGCTAAAATAAAATAGTGAGGTAAAAATATGTCAATTTTAAATTTTATAATCGCAAGTGTAATTGGTTACTTTTTAGGATCAATCCCTTGGGCATTAGTTATCGGTAAAGTATTCTTTAATAAAGATATTAGAGAACATGGTTCAGGTAATCTTGGCGGCTCAAATGCAGGACGTGTTTTAGGAAAAAAAGTAGGACTAACTGTAATTATTTTAGATGCACTTAAATCATTTGTTATTGTTTTAATTGCTGCTGTATTTTTAAAAGATAACATTGCTGCAATGGGTGCAGGTGTCTTTGCTTGTATTGGACATTGTTTCCCAATCTTTGCTAAATTTAAGGGTGGTAAAGGTGTTGCAACAATATTAGGCTATCAATTAGCTATGGTTTTATTTGTTTCTGGACACTTCTTATTATTATTTGTTGCTCCAGCATTAATATTCTTAACTGTTTTAGCTATAACTAAATGGGTTTCTTTATCAAGTATGTTATGGTTACTATCAATTGTAATTTTAAATTATATCGTTTTTGGACTTGAGACTATTACTATAGTTTACATTATTTTATGGATATTTGTTGTTTATCGACATAAAGCAAATATTAGCAGAATCATTAAAAACGAAGAGAAAAAAATAACTTGGATTAAATAATCTAAATGCAGACACTAAATTGATGTTTGCATTTTTTTATCTAAAAAGGCATAGAAATCAATTTTCTATGCCTTTAATATTATTGTAAATTATTTTTGAATTTTATAATTAATTCTTCATCACTAAATATATTATTTTTAATATTATCTAATTCAGAATATAAATTAATCCAAGAATTATTTTCATCATTAACTAAAATGGGATAAAAATAAATACCATTAGCTTTTGCTGCATCAAGATCTCCTGGTGCATCACCAACCATAATCATTTTATTTAAATCATAGCCTTTAGCCACAAGTTCTTTAATACATGCTTTTTTAGTACCATCTTCTTGTGTTAATACTAAATCAACATGTTCTAGAAGACTATTTGCTTCCCACTCTTCATCAACCGCTTTACGATTTGCAGAAGAAACAATTACTATGTCCATAAATTCTTTTGCTTTAATAAGCGTTTGTAAAACATTAGGATATGCTTTTTTCTCATCTTCAGTTAAATTATTTACTGCTTCATTAACTTTATTAGACCAACTTAAAGCTTGTTTTAAACCAACACTATCATTTACTTCTATTTCTTTAATTAATGATTTATTACTTAATTCATTAGTTGTATTTACCCAATTTAAAAAATCACTTAACCCTTCAATTTTAGTATGTTTTTTATTTATTTCCTCTAGAATTAAAGCTAAACCTTTAAAGCGGTTAATACCTCTAGTCATTGAATATAAATTAATTACATCCCATCTTTTTAGGATTTCTTCTGCATTTTCATTTAAATTATATTCATCAATGATACATGGACCAAAACATTTTACATGCTTAATTGTCATTGCATCAATTGCGCATCCATCAGAATCAATACATATTAAATAATCTTTGTTTTTTTTAAAGTTCATTAAATTCTTGTTCCCCAAATATCACCAAATGCATTAACTGGATCTACACCTTTAAATTCTGATTTACCTGTTAATTTATCTGCTAAAGCTTCTAATGTATCCATTTTCCCATCATAACAATTAATATATGTTTTTGTAAATGGTGCATCAGACAATAAGAATGGATGTCCTACAGAGGCAACAACTACTGGCAATTCATGTACATACCAAGGAATTTCTCCGCCTCCTTTACCCATTCCCCAAGACACACGTTCAACTACAGCACCATAGCTTTTTACTTGTCCTAATGTAAGGATTAAATCTTGTTTTGATACAAAATCATCAACTCTTGATTTTGCTGCAAAGTATAAATTCATATTTTTACCTAAAACTTGTTTTACAAGATCTGGGTTATTTGTGCGCTTAGCTTCATATTGAGCTTCTTGTACTTCTGCAAGTATTTTTGCAATTGGTTCTTCAAATACTGTAACTTCAAATCCTCTTGCTTCTAATACTGCTTTTAAATCATTTTCTACTGGACGACCTTTTTTCATTAAAGCAAACATCCCTGAGTTTCCTGCACCACGAACTGGTACAATCATAATACGCTTGAATTTTTCAGGAGTTATTGGAAAAATATCTTCTTTTGATTTAACAAGAGTTACAGCTTCATCAGCAATTTTTTTAGCGAATGCTTTATGTTCTGCACATCCAACAATATCACTTACTTTTTCAACTGCTGGTACAATTTCAGTTTTTGCTTTCTTATTTAATCCCATAGATGCTTTTAAAGCTAAAATTCTTTCTAAAGCTTCTTGTAAGCGTTCTGGAGTAATAATTCCAGATTTTACACCTTCTAACATATAACCGAAATCTTCTTCCATATCATTAAAGAACAAAAACATGTCACAACCTGCAGCAATTGCATGAGGTAATACTTCACTTCTTTTCATCATACATGTTAAGCCAATCATATGAGATGCATCAGTAACAACCATACCATTGAACCCAAGTTTTTCTCTTAATAAACCTTGTAATAAAGGTTTAGATAGTGTAGCTGGCATCATTTCTTCTTCAGTAATTTCAGGACTAATTTCTTTTTCCCATGATGGCAACATAATATGTCCAGCCATAATTGCTGGTAATCCAGCATCAATTAAGCTCTTGTATACTTTACCAAATGTATTCATCCATTGTTCAGTTCCATACGTATTAATACTTGGAGCTAAATGTTGGTCTCTTTCATCAAGTCCATCACCTGGAAAGTGTTTTGCAGCACATGCAAATCCATCATTTGTCATTGCACCTTTCATATATTGAACACTCATATTAGCAACAACATCAGCATCATTAGAGAAACAACGGTTTGAAATAATAGGATTTCTCCAGTTTAAGTTAATATCACAAATTGGAGCAAAACTCATATTACATCCAATAGCGTGTGCTTCTTTATTAGCCATACGCCCAAATTCAAATGCGTTTTCAATTTTATTTGTTGCCCCAATTTTTACATGATCTCCAAGCATTGTTCCATCACTACATGCTCCATCTCCACCCGATTCTGTATTACATGCAATTAATAAAGGTACTTTGGAATTTTCTTGTAAAATTTTATTTTGTTGATGAACTTCTAAAGCGTTACCACCTTGATATCTAGCACCACCAATATGATATTTACTTACAATTCCTTTTAAATAATTTTCATCTTTCGTCATTCCTAAATTAAAAAATAATTGTCCTACTTTTTCTTCAATTGACATTGAGTCAATAGTATCTTTTACCCATTTAATATCTTCATCAGATAGGTTAAATGGAGCTGCTTTAAAATTTACCATTTTAAATCTCCTTTTCTTGTATACATATATTATAAATCAACAAATTTTATTATTCAATTAAATAGTATAAAGGATTCTTGATTTTATATATGTTATAATATATCTATTAAAAAGGAGCTTTTATGAAAGTAAAAATAAAAATATTTAGTTATATGATAGCATTATTTATGATAATTTCATTATATCTACAAATGTTACCAGCACTAAACTTACAAAATCCATTATTCTATATATTCTTAATCTTAGTAATAGTAATTTGTAGTATGGCTTATTTTATGAGTTCTGTTACTTCGCTTCAAAATTTAGAAATTAAAAATCTAAAACCTTTTAAAGTTATTACTAGTGTAATTGCATTAATTATCTTTGGTTTAATAATTAACTCAATTATTTTTAGTCCAATTTTCCAAGCTAGTAAATATTCAGAAAGAATTGATGTTGTTACAAAAGATTTTGCATCTAATATCGCCCCAATTAGTACATCTTCACTCCCTTTACTGGATAAAGATTCTACTCAAAGAATTGGAGATCGTGTTATGGGTGAAATACCTGAACTAATAAGTCAATTCATTGTATCAGATGAGTATACCCAAGTAAATTATCAAAATCAATTAGTAAGAGTAACACCATTAGAATATGCTGATACTATTAGATGGTTTTTAAATATGGATGAAGGAATACCAGGTTATATCATTGTTAACTCTACAACAGGAGTTGCTGATTTTGTACATGTTGAGGGTGGTATAAACTACACACCAAGTGCTTTTGTATTTAAAAATTTAAGCTTACACCTAAGAACATCTTACCCAACTTTAAATTTAGGTAGCTCACGTTTTGAAATTGATGATGAAGGAATACCATATTGGATAACTCCTGTAATGTCATATCAAGGTATTGGTATGCTAGCTGATGTTAGTGGTGTTGTTGTTACAAATGCAACTACAGGTGAAAATAACCATTACGATATGGCGAATATACCTACATGGATTGATAATGTATATCCATCATCTTTAGTGGTTGAACAAATTGATAACTGGGGTACATATCAAGATGGATATATAAATAGTATATTTGGTCAAAAAAATGTACGTGTGTCAACTGATGGTTATACATATTTATCAAGTGATGAAGATGTATCGTTATATACAGGTATTACTTCAGCAACAAAAGACGAATCTAATATCGGCTTTGTTTTAGTTAACTTAAGAAATAAAGAAGCAACTTATTATGCAGCACCTGGTGCTGAAGAATATAGTGCCATGTCTAGTGCTCAAGGTGCAGTACAAGAAAAAAATTATAGTGCAACATTCCCTTTATTAACTAATGTTGATGGAAATCCTACATATCTACTATCACTAAAAGATAATGCAGGACTTGTAAAAGCTTATGCTTTAGTTGATGTAGCAGACTATCAAAAAGTTAGAGTTACAGATTCAAGTGAAGGTATTGAACAGGCTATCTTAAATTATCGAGAAATGTTAGGAACTGAAATTGTAATAGAGGGAAACTTAGAAAATTCAGGAATCATTTCTGCTATTGAAGCAGTAGTAATCGATGGACAAACATATTATTATTTCACTCTAGTTGATGATGATATTGTTTATAAAGTAGATATTGAATTAAATGATTTACTCCCATTTACTAGTATTGGCAGTGAAGTTTACTTTAAATATTTAGACAATAATCAACTAAGTGAATTAGAGATATTTAAAAAAGTACAAGAAGATGTAGTAGAACCTGCAGAAACAATTGAAGAATAAAAAAATGATGAAATATCTATTATGATATTTCATCATTTTTACTCATGTTCTAAATTTTCATCTACTGATTTAATCCTAATTTCAAGTCCTATAGTATTTATTGTTGAAAAGTATCTATGCGCTAAAACAAACACTAAGATTGAAACATATGGTAATATATATTCAAGAAATGGTATTAATGTTAATTGATACCAAATTACACCTGCTAAATTAAATGCAAAGTGATAAATGATTGCTGCTTTTAAAGTTCCATATTTTTCATAAATAAAGCAAAGATAAATTCCTACAGCAAAAGTATATATTGACCATACAAGTTCTCCATGTAATAAACCAAAGATAAGTGATGATACAAAAGTTGCTGTTGTTATTGTAAAAGCTGGTTTTAGTCTTGTATATATTAAACCTCTTAACAATATTTCCTCAATAACAGGTGCTCCTATTAACAGGATAATCAATAATCCTATTTCATTTTCTTGACTAAAAACTAATGATAAATCTTGATTGGATACATTTTGATTATAGTTTAAGAGTCCTAAAACACCTGATACCATGAAATTAAATGCAAATGCCGAAGAAAATAATATTGAATAACTATAACCAGTTGGCCACTTTTTATAATGTAAAGCGCTATTTAATGTTTTTTTTCTAATTTTAATAATAAGATAAATAACAATAATAAATACAATTTGTGAAATAGCAATAGTTGGTACAATACTTTCTAATAACAATTCAGAAAATACATCTATTAATACATCACTATCTTGAATATTCATTGAAATAATATCAGCTGAAATTTTCACACCAAGAATCACACCAGCAATTACATTACAAAATAAATATATTCCTAAATAAAAAATAACCTTTAATACACTTTTAGATTTAGTGCTCATAATTTCTCCTAAAATTTAGTCTAATTTTTGTTTTTCTGCTGTTCTTAAAATAATTAGTTTTATAATTTCTGCTGCTAATAATGGATCATCATTACATACAACGTATTTATAGTGATACATTAATTCTAATTCTTTTTGTGCTTTAGCAAGTCTTTGATGAATTACATCAATTGTTTCTGTATCTCTTTTTTCAATTCTTTTTCTTAATTCATCCATGCTTGGGGGAGTAATAAATATCGTTAAAGAATCAGGACATTTTTTTCTAATTTGATTACATCCTTCAACTTCAAGCTCTAAAATTACATTTTTTCCTGCATCTAATAAATCATTAACTTGCTTAAGCGGTGTACCATAATAGTTCCCAACAAATTCTGCCCATTCTAATAACTCATCATTTAAAATTGATGCTTGAAACTCTTCTTTTGTAACATAGTGATAATGTACACCATCAATTTCATTTTTTCTCGGACTTCTTGTTGTCATTGAAACTGAATATACTAAATTTAATTCTGGATCATTAATAAATTTTGAAATTACTGTTCCTTTTCCAACCCCACTTGGTCCACTTATTACAATTAATATTCCTCTTTGCATTCTATTACTCCTTTAAATTTCTTTAATTATACAGGCTTTAAGGTCCTAAGTAAACTATTGACCAAAAAAAAATTCATAATATGTTATAATTGATTGGTATAATTGAAAAGAGGTATAAACATGGCAGTAGATGGTCTAATATTAAATAAATATGTAGAAGATTTAAAAAGTCTTTTACCATTTAAAATAAACAAAATTAATCAAATATCAAACAATGAAATCTTATTACAACTAAGAGTTAATAGAGAAAAGAAGCAATTAATAATTTCAACACATTCTCTTTATAATAGAATACACTTTACTAATAAACACTATCCAAACAGTCTAAATCCAACAAACTTTCTAACAAATCTAAGAAAACATTTAGAAAATGGGACAGTATATGATATTAAGCAAGGTGGAAAAGACCGTTATCTAACTATGGAGATTGCTCATCGTGATGAATTAAAAGATAAGAAATTAAATCGTTTATTTATTGAATTAATGGGTAAATATGCAAATATCATCCTAGTTAATGAAGAAGATAGGATTATAGATGCTTTAAAAAAAATACCACCTTTTGAAAATTCAAAAAGAACAATCTTACCAAATGCAATCTACACTTATCCAGAACCACAGACAAAAAAAGATCCTTACACAACCTTTGATATTGATAATGATATTTCCTTAGTACAACAATTTCATGGTTTTTCACCTCTATTAGCAAAAGAGGTTAATCATCGTTTACGACATAATAATTTCGAAAGCATTATGAAAGAAATCATGGATTCAAAAAGTATCTATGTTACTAAGATTAATAATACATTTGAATATCATTTAATTCCTTTATCACACATAAATATCGATTATGAACAAAAAGATTTACATTTAGGTTTAGATGAAATGTTTTTCGAACTTGAAGAAAAAGCACGAATTAAAGAAGTTACAAATGACATTGAAAAGTTTGTAAAAAGAAATCTTAAACAATTACAAAATAAACTACCAAAGCTACAAAGTTCACTAGAAGAAGCATTTACTGCTGATATCTATAAAGAGCAAGCAGATTTAATTTTCACGTATTATCACGATGATATTACAGGTTTAAATGAAATTACCATTGTTGACTATAATGATGATGAACATCATATTGTTTTAGATCCTAAGTTAAGTGTTAAAAGAAATGCCAAAAAACTTTATACCAAATATCAAAAAGGTAAAAAAGCAATTGAACATTTAAATAAACAAATAAAGATATGTGAAGATGAAATAAACTACTTTAAGGGTTTATTAGAACAATTAGAATATGCAAATTATAATGATGCTAAAGAAATAAAGTTAGAATTAATTAAAAATAATTATTTAAGAGATACCATACAACTTAAAAAGAAAAAGAATGACGAAATAAAAGTTCATACCATTGAATTTAAAAATCAAACTATTATCTATGGTAAAAATAACTTACAAAATGATTTAGTAACTTGGAAACTTGCTCGTAAAAATGATACATGGTTTCACACTAAAGACTACCATGGATCTCATGTTGTAGTTAAAAATGATAATTTGGATGAAGAAACAATTAGATTTTGTGCTAATTTAGCCGCTTATTACTCTAAAGGTCGTATGTCAAGTTCAGTACCTGTTGATTATTGTTTAGTAAAAAATCTAAAAAAAATACCAGGATCTAAAGCTGGTCTTGTCTCAATGAGTACATACAAAACCATTTTTATTGATCCTGATATTGATTTAATAAAACCTTATCTAGATTAATCCTTATAATGTAAAGATAATTCTTTTAAAGCGATGACTTCATCGCTTTTTAATTTACGATATTGCCCATAACTTAAACCTGTTAAGTTAAGATTTCCAAATTGTTTACGGTGAAGTTTAGTTACTTTAAAGCCAAAATGTTCCATCATTCTTTTAATTTGACGATTTTTACCTTCTCTTAAAGTAATATCAAATACTGTAATCTTTTTTTCTTCATCTTTATGTTTTATTTTTATTCTACATGGAAGAGTTTTGCCATCTTCAAGTTTAACTCCAGCTTCCAATTCTTTTAATTTTGCAATATCTAAAATACCATTAATTGTTACATCATATACTTTTGCCACATGATATCTTGGGTGAATTAACATATTTGTAAAATCACCATCATTAGTTAATATCAATAGACCTGTAGTATCAAAATCTAATCTACCAACTGGATAAATCCTTTTATCAGTGTCAACTAAATCAACAACAGTAGTTCTTTCACGATCATCTGTTGTTGTTGAAAGAATATTTTTAGGCTTATTAATAACATAATAAACTTTATTCTCATTTTTAATGATTCTTCCATTAACTTTAATAACATCATCACCTAATACTTTATAACCTAAAGTATTAACTACATGTCCATTAACAGTTACTTTATTTGCTAAAATTAATTCTTCTGCTTTTCTTCTTGAGGCAATACCTGCCTTAGCAATTACTTTTTGTAATCTTTCCATAAAATCTCCTTAATAAAAGGCTATATCTAATATAGCCTTTATATATATAAACATACATCATAAGCCATGTTTTGTCCCTTTATATTACTATAAAGGTAGCAACCATTTATCTACATATACAAGTATATGTCCCTATTTGACTTCTTGATTTGTCATCTAGAGTTCCCCTACCAATTTTGGGTTTCTCGCTTGCGGGGTTTATCACGTTCCACTTCTTAATTTTCATTAAGACTCGTCTCTTTGACACTTTTACAATAACTAACCATAGTCGAAACCTTAGGTATCATTATAGCCGTATAAATTTCTTTACCCTAACCTTATTTTTTAGATTAGCACAAACACTACACCCATCACAGAGTGTGCGAGCATGGACTTTCCTCTAACTATTAAATAGCCAGCGATTGCTTCAATATGTTTAATCTATTTTCTTAATAACTCTTCTTCTAAACGAGATACTCGTTGTAAAAGATCAACTGAACTAGAATTTATTGAACTATTAGATTCATTAAATTTTGTTGTCGCTTCAAGCTCGATATTTTTAGCTTTTACTGAAGCAAGTTCCATTTTTAAAGTGTCTAATTCATTTTTGTATTTAGTTAATTCTTCATTAAAATTTTGATAATCTTCTAAAACTATATCTAAGAATTGATCAACTTCTAATGATGAGTAACCTTTAAATTCAATATTAAATTCCTTATTT
The DNA here is from genome assembly GCA_964371715.1 of uncultured Erysipelotrichaceae bacterium. GTDB lineage: Bacteria > Bacillota_I > Bacilli_A > Erysipelotrichales > Erysipelotrichaceae > CAYJNO01. The sequence continues at coordinate 32,752 of CAYJNO010000001.1, forward strand.
AAAATATTTTCTTCAGTTAAATTTATTTTAGTCATTATTTTCACCTCTACTATTATTATATATAATTATATTTTAATATACAATATTTTGATACAAAAGTATAGTTACTTTATGAATATTGTTAATATTTATGGTTTTACAAATCAAAATAATTATATAAGATAATATTAAATTGGTTTTTTATGTCATAAAATAGGTATTTTATGTTTTTTTTATACTAATTCAAATTTTTATGCTACTATTATCTTTGTTATGGAGGAAAGTATATATTACTGTAATATATATATGGAAGAAAATGAAATTAATTAAAGCTATTTTAGCTTTAGGATTAGTACTAACTTTAAGTGCTTGTTCTAGTGCGGTAAGTCCAGAAGATTTTGTAAAAATGGATATCGAATCAACATATTTAGGAATTCATTCACAAGAATTCGTAGATTTTTTAAGCGATGTAAATTCAGTTGCTGATTTAGAAGAATATCAACAATCAAACATTGAATTAGAGGCAAAGTATTTCTTAGATTTACTAGTATTTTATGATGATTTAGATGCTGAAATAATTGAAAGAGCTGAAAGTATTTTTGCTAAAATTTATGAATCTACTAAATTTGAAATCTTAGGTTCTACAAAAGATGGAAACAATACTCTAGTAGAAGTTGAAATTTCACCAATTGATATTTTAGAAATTTCAATGACAGAAGAATATTTAAATGATTTAAGTAGCTATATTGAAACTCAAGAATCATCAGCAGATTACTATGAGTTAAACAATGAAATTGCAACAAAATTATTAGATCAACTTGAAGCTAATATTCCAGCTATGGGATATGCTAGCCCAGTAGTAGTAGATGTATTAGTTATTGAAATGGATAATGTTATTCAAATTTCAAGTGATTCATATACTGCAATTGATACATATATTATTTCTTACGATTTCTAGTAATCCAAAAAACATCTTTCTAATAAAAAGATGTTTTTTTATAACTTGAAATTACTTTAATTCAAAAAAAAATGAATAATTATCATTTTTTTGATATAATATATAAGGTGACTATATGATAAAATATCCAAATAAAAAGAAATTGTCTACTACAACACTAATTAAACAATCAGCTTCAAGGCGAGGTATGTCCTTAGAAAATGACTTAAATTCTACTAATCAATATTATCTTGATCATGAAATAGCAGTCATTCATAAAAAACCTACACCGCTTACCATTGTTGATGTCGCATATCCATCAAGAAATAAAGCTAAAATAGTTGAAGCTTATTTCAAAACACCAAGTACAACCGATTATAATGGAGTTTATAATGGTTTATCAATAGACTTTGAAGCAAAAGAAATTAGTAGTAAAACATCATTTCCATTCAGCTTTTTGCATGATCATCAAATAAAACATTTGAGAATGGTACATAAGCAAAAGGCATGTGCATTTCTAATAATTAGATTTACATATTATGATGAAACATTTTTAATACCATGTTCAAAATTATTTGATTTTATGGATAATAATGAAAGAAAATCATTACCCTATACCTGGGTAAAAGAAGAAGGATATTTAATTAAACAAGGTATATATCCACCATTAGATTATTTAAAAATAATCGATATTATATGAGGTAAAATATGAGCGAAAATTTAAATAAAAATATTAATACGCCTAAAAAAACAAAGAAAAAAAAGAAGATCAAAGCTAGTAAAATTGCTTTATTAATTGCTAATATTATTATTGGTTTAACTATTTTAGGTGGAATTACAGGACTTGCTGTAGTTTTATTCTTTGTTAGTGATAAACCAGAGGTGAAATTAGATGACTTTAATTCACAACAATCAAGTCAAATATTTGATGAAAATGGTAACTTAATTGCTGATGTTGGTGAAACAATCAGAACAAATATTACATATGATGAATTACCAACATCTCTAATTGATGCATTTGTTGCGGTAGAGGATTCTCGTTTCTTTGAACATAACGGATTTGATATCCCTCGTTTTGTTAGAGCAATGTTTAACAACTTAATATCTATGAGTTTAGCAGAGGGTGGTTCAACGTTTACAATGCAGTTGATTGATAATGTTTATTTTATTGATACTGCAAACGAAGTTTCTACTTTAGAATCAATTAAAAGAAAATTCCAAGAAATTTTCTTAGCAATGGATGTAGAGCAAATATTAAGTAAAGAAAGAATTTTAGAACTATATTTAAATAAAATTAATTTTGGTGGCTATGGAAATAGTCGTGGTGTTCAACAAGCATCACAATTTTATTTTAATAAAGATGTAAGTGAACTTACAATATCTGAAAGTGCATTACTTGCAGGAGTTATCAATGCTCCAACATTATATAATCCATTTAATTATTTAGATTATGCAACAGAAAGAAGAGACACAGTTTTATATCTAATGAACTACCATGGTTATATTACAGATTTAGAATACGAATTAGCTTTAGCTGTAAAAGTTGAAGACTTACTTGTAGATCCATACGACAGAGATGAAGATAGTGCTGGTGAAGGTAATCCATATCAAGCTTATATCGATGTTGTAATTGCAGAAGCAAAAGAGATTACAGGTTATGATCCAACTGTCGTACCAATGAGAATATACACTTATATGAACGAAGATGTTCAAACACAAATTGATAAGATCCAAGCTGGAGATGTTGAAGAATTTGAATATCCAGATTCATCAATTGAAATGGCTGTAGTGTCTTATAACAATCATACCGGAGCTGTAAATGGTATTGGTGGTGGTCGTCACTATGCTGATGGTGGTTCATTACTACTAAACTATGCAACAGATCAATTAAAACAACCAGGTTCAACAGTAAAACCATTTTTATCATATGCATTAGCATTTGAAAACTTAGGATGGGCAACATCACACGTGGTTACTGATAAACCTATAAATTATCGTGGAACAAATATTGTTATTAGAAATGCAACTGGTAAATATTATGGTGATGTTACTTTAGAATATGCATTTAGTAACTCATTAAATACTCCAGCATTACAAACTTTACAAGAAGTTATTGACGTACAAAATACTGCGTATGTTGTTCAATATTTAAATTCAATGGGATTTGATCAAGTAACAATTGATAACTTTGACTTAGGTTATGGTATTGGTGGATCAACCTTTGAAGTAACTGTAGAACAATTAGCTGCAGCAATGGCTACAATGTTAAATGGCGGGGTTTATATAGAACCACATACAATTTCAAAAATTGAATTTATAGATTCAACAGAAGTATATGAACCACAATATACTCCAACTACGGTTATAAGTGAACAATCAGCATATATGGTGTCTGAACTAATGTACGATGCAGTATATGGGCCATACTATAACTATATGCAAGTATTAGAAGAAGATTATCCAGTATATGCAAAAACAGGTACAACTGACTGGGGAACATCTGGTGTAGAATATGGAATACCTGTTGGAGCTGCCAAAGATATTTGGATGGTTGGTGGAACTAGTGAATACACTGTCGCAACATGGTATGGCTATCCTAAAGCTGAAAGTGATGTCGACACTTGGATTTCATACGAAAAAAATAGTCCTAATGTTCGTGGACATATTACTAATTTAGTATTAGATGCTAACCATATTGACAATGAACCTGAAGCAATACCAAGACCAAGCGGGCTTGTAAATATTACACATGTTCTAGGTTTATATCCATATACCGCAACTATTGAGAATATGGATTCAAAATTTGTAACTACAGGACTAATTAAGTCAGAAAATGCTAGTTTACAAGATCCTTCACAAGTACAAATAGATCCTCTAACTGATTTAGCAGTTACTATCGATGCTTTAGGAAATACTAATATTAAATTCCCAGACTATCCAGATGCATCTAAATTATCAGTTGCTCCTGAAGATAAAGATGTAAGTTTATCTGTTGGCAGCATCTATGTTGAAGCATATGGTACACGAATCTTTGATTGGTCTTGGGTATATGGGCCAATTAGATATAAAGCTGAAATTAAATTAAATGGTGAAGTAGTACATAATTTAACTTCAGAAAATAGTTCTATAGACCAATTAGTTACATATAAACCAGGTGATTATATCGAGGTTTGTGGTAAATATAGTTATGAAAATGTTGATGTAGCAAGTAATGTTGTATGTAAAGCTTTTGAAGTTGAAGATAATGATCAATCAATAACATTCTTAGGCGCAAATGCTACTAAAGAAGAAATAGTTGCCTTTGCTACTGCAAATAAACTTATATTAACATACAGTGAAATAGCAAGTGATTCACCAAATAAGAATGGTATTTTTATGAATGTTCCTGATGCAACTGGAGCATTAGTTAGAACTCAAGTAAATAGTCAAACACTAACAATGAAACAAAGTGAATGGCTGACTCAAAATATTGAAGTAGAAATTTACTATCAATGTCCAGCAAATAGTACTATTGTTGGAAATGGTTGTGTTTGTGATACAGGTTTTGATGAAACACCTGAAGGAAGTTGTGTAGCTAAACCAACAACTACTCCAGAAGTAACAGTATCACCAGAAACAACACCTGAAGTATCACCAGCACCATAATAAAAAAAGGAATGAAAAAATTTGAACTGCACCCCAATAATTGGAGACAATTAGAAAGGGTGCAGTTTTTTTATAGCAAAACTAACAAGAGAGCAAAGAATTGAGATTTATGAGTTAAGAAAAAAAGGTAAAGAAATCAAAATAGCTACGATTGATGAATATAGTTTATATAATAACAAATGAATTAAGACAAAATTAAAAGGATTGACTCCTGTACAATACAAGAGTCAATCTTTAAGCTTATCCTAATTCAATTTATCCAACAAATGGGGTTCGGTTAAAAATTTATCCATTCCTTTTATTTATTATTGGATTTAATACTTTTAAATGTACTTTATTACTCTTCACAATTTCCATCAATACACCAATTGCTTCACTTTTGTGTTCATCATGTATGAATTTAACTGTTTTAATTCTCATTTTATTTTTTATTAATGACTCATTAATATCATTATAATTCATTGCTCGATTTACAAGATAAATTCTACCATTATCATTTAATAGTCTATTAAATGATTCAATTAATTCATCTAATGTTAAGTCAATTGCGTGTCTTTGGTACTTTAATAAGTTATTTTCATTAATTAAATTATTATTAAAATATGGTGGATTGCACACAATAACATCAAAGCGTTCATGTTTAAAGTCTTTAACATTACTATGATATAAATTAGCTTTTACATTATTTAACTCAAGATTTTTAGCAGCTAACTTTAGGGCTTCTTCTAATACATCTATACCAACCCTTGTCACATCTTTATCCTTTGTATATAAAAGTAATGCTCCATTATTACAACCAATATCCAAAATACTTTCATTATCTTTAACTTTTAAAAACTCTCCTAATAATATAGTATCTGTATTAATTCTAAACATGTCTTTTCTTTGTTTTAATTTAATATTTATTTTTGGTAAATAATCATAAGTTTCCATCAGTATATTCCTTATCTAATTCAAAATAAAATGTTGAACCTTTTTTTCTTTTACTTATTGCGCCATATTTTGCATTATGAGAATCTAGTATTGCTTTACTAATTGCTAAGCCTAGTCCTGTACTATTTGAATTTCTTTTAAATTGTTTATCTATTTTATAATATCTATCCCAAATATATGGTAAATCAGTTTCACTAATTCCAACACCTTGATCAATTACTTCAAAGCGTATTTTATTATTTTTACTCGTTAGCTTAATTGTGATTGTCGTTTTATCATATGAATGTTTAATTGCATTAGAAATAAAGTTATAAATCACACGCGATAATTTTATGGTATCACCATAACATATAATATTTGGTTCAATAATTAAGTTTGAATAGATATTTGCTTTAGCAAGCATTATATTAAATGAAGAATAGATATCTTCTACCAACTCACTTAGGTTAAAATTAATTCGATTTACAATAACATGGTCACTTTGTAATTGACCAAGAGTTTGCATATCTGTGACTAATTGATTTAAAAAATCAGATTCTTTCATAATTACATCTAAGTGTTCTTCTCTTTTTATTTTATCATCGCCAGAGATATCTTTTATCATCTCTGCATATGCTTTAATCATTGTTAGTGGCGTCTTAATATCATGTGAAATATTAGCAATTAGATCTGTTCTTAATTCATCAATTTTACCTAAACGATTTGTTACATCATTTAATGTGTTAGCCAGATCATTTATTTCACTATAAGAGTTTACACTGAAATAGGTATTATAATCACCATTCATTAATCTATTTGCACTTTTTTTCATATCAATTATTGGACTAGCTAATCTTTTGCTTACATAAATAGAAATCATTAATGCAAAAAAGGTTACAATAAATGCTAAATAATATAACTGATTAGTAAAGAAACTAATAATAGAATCAATAGGTTCTAATGGACTGTTTACGAAAACATAATAATTTGCCAAATTATCATTTATTTCTTCACCATAAATTATCATTTCTTGTCCACTTACTTCACTTGTTTTTTCTAATGAATATATTGTTAAATTATTACTAAAACTATTAACTAAATGCTCTCCAGTTTCATATGGAATAAAACTTTGCCCATTTAGCTCAATAACATCATTAAACATACATAATGATCCTAAACTGTCTGCTTGATATATGACATTTCCTACGTCATTATATATTGCTATGCACGCATTATTATTTATTGTTAGTTGTAAAACATCTTCAATATTAGATTCACTTAAATAATCTATGTTTATCATTTTTTCAGCGATTGAATCAATAATTAACCCTACACTTTCAACTTTAATGTTACGATAATATGGTTTGATTAGTGAGATTTGTAAAATACCCAATATTAAAAGTGTCCCCATTGCTACAGCAAAAAAAGACAACCACATATTAAATCGTATACCATTAAAATTAATCTTCAAATTTGTATCCTACCCCTCTCATAGTAATAATTTTATCACGATATTGTTTTAAATTATGTCTAAGCATTTTAATATGAGTATCAACAGTACGATCATCACCACTATAGTCATATTTCCAAATATCATTTAATAATTTTTCACGAGATAATGCTATGTTTTTATTTGTTACTAAATAATATAATAACTCATACTCTTTTGGTGTTACATTAATTTTTTCATCATCAATAAAGATACTTCTTGCTTTAACATCAATTAGTAAAGTATCGATAGATATAAGTTCTTCAACAGTTTTTGAACTTCTATCGATTACTACTTTAATTCTAGCCATTAGTTCCTTTGGTGAAAAAGGCTTTGTAACATAATCATCAATGCCTAAATCAAATGAAAACAACTTATCATGCTCTTCATTTCTCGCGCTTAACATGATAACAGGTGTATTTTTAATTTCTTTAATTTTTTTACATGTACTAAATCCATCTAGTTTTGGCATCATTATATCTAGTAAGATACAATTAAAATCATTCTCTTTTACTAGTTCAATAGCTTCATAACCATCACCTGCTTCATAAACTTCATAACCACTTAATTTTGCATACTCTTTTACAACTTCTCTTATTTTTAATTCATCATCTACAATTAATATTTTAGCCATCGATATTTTCTCCTTGTGTTTTTATAATTTCAATTTTTTTTACTAAACATGAATTTTCTTTATCGTTGTTACCTTCAAAGATAACAAATGAATTAACAACTAATTCTTCTATATGTTGTTTATAAAGATACGGCATAACTACAAGATCTATATTGCTTGTATCATCACTTATATTAATAAAAGCCATAAGTTCTCCTGTTTTTGTTTTATGCTGTTTTACCCGTTCAATCATACCAACACCCTTTATATATTTAAAACTATTTGCAATTTTAATTAAAGGTACATCAATAATATTATGTTGTTTTTTTAGTTCATTTATTGGGTGAACACTATAATAAAAACCTAATGCTTCTTTCTCCTTTTGACCTTTTCGCATTTTATCATCTTTAGCATGAATTAATGCAGGTTTAGAAACTAGACTATAGTTGAAAATTGGTCCATCTTCTTTTTCAATTCTTATTATATCAGCATAATCTATAACTTTTTTTAAAGATTTAATCATTGTTAATCTACTTAGATTAAAACAATCTAGTGCACCTGCACTAATCATCATTTCAAGCACTTTTATACTAACTTTATGAGCAGTTACTCTTACAATAAAATCATAATAATCATTAAATTGTGATTTATTTCTTTCTTCCAATATTATCTTTGTAACATTTAAAGTAACTGTTTTAATTAATGTTAATGGCATAATTAATCCCTGTTCACATACTGTATAATGTGAATTTGAAATATTTACATTAACACCAATAATATTAATAACTTTCTTAGATTCATGAATATATTCACTTGTTTTAAGTTCTGAATTAATTACACTATTCAATAAAGACTGATAAAAATAAATTGGATAATTTGCTTTAAAATACGCTAATTGATAGGCAATTAATCCATAGGCAACTGAATGAGATTTATTAAATCCATAATCTGCAAATCGCATTATTAATTCATATAATTTTTTTGCTAAACCTAAACTATATCCGTTTTTAATAGCTCCATCAATAAATTCTTGTGATAAGCTTTCTAGTTCCTCTTTATTTTTTTTACTCATTGCTTTACGTAAGATATCAGCTTTAGCCAAACTAAAACTAGCCATTCTTTGAGCAATCATCATGATTTGTTCTTGATAAACAATTATTCCATAAGTTTCTTTTAAAATTGGTATTAAGTCTTGATGTAAGTATTCTACTTTACTTGGATTATACCTATTTTCTATGAATGTTGGTATATTTTGCATTGGTCCTGGTCTAAATAAAGCTATACATGCAACTATATCTTCAAATTTCTCAGGTTTTAAACGTTTTAATAAACTTTTCATTCCATCTGATTCTAGTTGAAATACTCCTAGTGTTTTTGCTGAATTTACTATCTCAAATGTTCTTTTATCATTTAATGGAATCTTATAAATATCAAATTCATGTATTTTATTAATATTATTTGTTATTTCATCAATTATAGTTAGATTTCTAAGCCCTAATAAATCCATTTTTATTAATCCTAGTTGCTCTAAATGTTCCATCGTGTATTGTGTTACATAAGAATTATTTATCGTATCAATTAACGGTAATACTTCATTAATATTTTTATCACTTATGACAACACCTGCAGCATGTATTGATGTATGTCTTGGAATACCTTCTAATTTCAAAGCTACTTTAAACATTTCTATCAATGCTTTATCACTATTTATTAATTGTTTAAAAGGTAAATACTCATTATAAGCTTTAGTTAAAGTCATATTTAAGACACTAGGTATTGTTTTACTGACTTGTTCTGCTTTACTTAAGGGAATTCCTAAAACTTTTGAAACATCTTTTACAACTTGTCTTGCCTTCATGGTATTAAAGGTAATTATATTTGCAAAATGATCTTTTCCATAAGTATCTTTTACATAATCAATTATTTCATTTCTTCTGTTATCAGGAAGATCCATATCAATATCAGGCATACTAATTCTTTCAGGATTTAAAAATCTTTCAAATAGTAAGTCATATTTAATGGGATCAACATGAGTTATTCCAAGACAATAAGATACTAACGAACCTGCAGCACTTCCTCTTCCTGGACCTACATAGATGTTTACTGTTTTTGCATATCTTACAATATCATAAACAATCAAAAAATAATCTTCAAAATTCATTTGTAAAATTACGTTTAATTCATATTTTAAGCGTTTTACATAAATATCTGTTACTTTATTATTTAAGCGTTTTTTTAAACCAGCTTGACATAGATGTATTAAATAATCTTTAGATGAAATATCACCTTTAACTTTAAATTTTGGCAAGCTTGTTATGTTACTATCTAAACTAATATCAATCATTTCTGCAATTTTATTTGTATTCTCTAAATCTTTAGAATCATATAAACTTTGCATTTCTTCTTTAGTTCTAAAATAACGATTATTTTCAACAACCAATGTTTTATCATTTATTGTTAAGTTATTTTTAACCCCTTTTAATATTTTATATAGATAATTATCTTCTTTATTAATATAGTATATTTTTGATAAAGCTATTGTTTCAATTTCAAGTCTATCACACACACTTTTTAAAACATCATTCATTTGTTTAAAATATGAACCATCATTATATGAAATTGCCATATAAAAATCCTGATAATCATTTTTAAATTCTTCTAGTTTTAACTGTAATTTATCATGGTCTTTAAAATATTCTTCAAAATGACCACCTTCACCATACATTATTAGAATATTATCTTCCATATAATCTTGAAGTTTCGATATTTCTACTACTTGATTTAGTTCAATATAAGTAGATAATTTAAATAGTTGATGCATTCCTTGATTCGTTTTACTTATAATTAGGGCTTTTGCTTTAATTTCATCATATAATAATTCAATTTCCAACCCTACTATTGGTTTTATATTGTGTTTCTTACAGCTCTTTAAAAAGGCCATTGTACCATGCATTGTTTTAAAATCTGTTAAAGATACGCTTTGATAACCGTATTCTTTAGCTTTAAGAACAATTTGTTCAATAGCCGTTGGACTTTGTAATAATGAGAAATAAGATCGAGTATGTAAATGTGTTAGCATTAGAAGTCCCCTTTACTAACTTTATTATACTATAGTTATGATGTTTTTTTAATCAAATAAAGATGTAGAAATATATCTTTCTCCTGTATCTGGCAAAATTACAACTATTGATTTATTTTTAAAACTTTTAGATAGTTCAATTGCTGCCTTTAGTGCTGCACCACTTGAAATACCTACTAAAAGACCTTCATGTTTTGCTAATAATTTACTATGTATTAATGCATCATCGCTTGAAACTTTAATTATTTTATCTATAATATCTAAATCTAAGATATCAGGTTTGAAACCAGCTCCAATACCTTGTATTTTATGCGGCCCCTTTATTCCTTCACTTAAAAAAGGAGATTCTAAAGGTTCAACTCCTACTACATTTATATTTGATAGTTGTTCTTTTAGTTTTCTACCTATTCCAGTAATTGTTCCACCAGTCCCAATACCACTTACTAAAAAATCAACTTCTGATAAGTCATTTAAAATTTCAATTGCTGTATTTTCATAATGTGCTTTGGGATTATTTTCATTTATAAATTGACCTAATACTATAGAATTATCTATTTCTTTATTTAGTTCTTCTGCTACTTCTATAGCTTTTAGCATACCAAGTTCACCCGGTGTTAAAACTAGTTTGGCTCCATATTGTTTAATTATTTTTTGTCTTTCTATACTCATTGTACTTGGTATAACAATAATACACTTTAAATTTAGACTAGCGCATATCATTGCCATTGCAACACCTGTATTACCACTTGTAGGCTCAATTAATGTTGTATTATTATTTATAAGATTTTGCTTTAATCCATATTCTATCATCGATAGTACTGGACGATCTTTAATAGATCCACCTGGATTATTTGCTTCAATTTTTACATAAATTTTATTATTTAAATTTAATAACTTCTCCAAATTATTACATCTCAATAGTGGTGTATTTCCAATTAATTCTTTTACATTGTTTACTAACATATTATAGTTACCTCCAATTAAAGCATAGCATATGTCTAATAAATTTTATTGTGATATACTAAGCAATATGGAGAAAAATTATGATTATCAAAGATATTAAAGAACAAATTAAGCATATTAAAAAAGTTGACCCAAGTGCAAAATCTATAATTGAAATAATTTTATTATACCCCTCAATACATAGCTTAATTTTTTATCGTATTTCACATTGGTTTTATAAATATAAATTATATTTTATCGCACGATTTATTAGCCAATTAGCAAGGTTTTTAACAGGAATTGAAATACATCCTGGAGCTCAAATTGGTAGAGGATTATTTATCGATCATGGACACGGAGTAGTTATTGGAGAAACCACAATAATCAAAGATAATGTAAGATTATATCATCAAGTTACTCTCGGAGGAGTTAACAGCGACCCAATTAAAAGACATCCTACAATCGAAAGTAATGTAATAATAGGTGCTGGTTCAATATTACTCGGTAATATTACAATTGGTGAAAACAGTAAAATTGGAGCCAACACAACAGTTCTTAGTGATGTCCCTAAAAATTCAACTGTTATAGGATATAAGGGACAATTAAAAAATTCTAAATAAAAATATTATCTTTTATATTACAATATACATATATTATTAAGGAGTATTAAATGAAATTACGCGATAAATACACATGTCCACTAGAATTAACTCATGACATGATTAAGGGCAAATGGAAACCAATTATTCTTTGGCGATTGAGACATAAAAATACATCTTTATCTCAATTAAAAAAAGATATTAATGGAATATCAGAAAAAATGTTAATCGAACATTTAAATGAATTAATTGAATTCAAGCTTGTTGAAAAAAAAGTATACAGTGGTTATCCACTAAAGGTTGAATATTTCTTAACAAAAAATAAAGGGAACAAGATAATTAAAGCATTACAAATAATGCAAGAAATTGGCATAGAATTCATGTTAGAAAATAATTTGGAAAATGTATTAAAAGAAAAAGGTATTTTCTAGTTCTTATATACCTACAAAAAAGTAAGTAATTTACATTCAATTTATACTTTTATATTATGTTATTGTGATAGTAAAGGAGAAACAAATGAAAGTAATAAGTACAGGAATTACAAATGGAATTATTGATGATAAATATGGTAAACATGGTAAACACTTTAATGAAAATGGCATGCCAACATATTCACTACCACTTACAATTACTGATGCACCAAAAGCGACAAAATCATTTTCAATAGTTTTAGAAGATAAGGATGCTTTCCCAATAAGTGGTGGATTTTCTTGGATCCATTGGACTGCAGCAAATATAACTAAAACAGAAATATTAGAAAATGAAAGTCAAAGTGCAATTGATTTTGTACAAGGTTTAAATAGTTGGATAAGCATTCAAGGTGGAGCTCAAAGTCATGAACTATCTAAATATTATGGTGGAATGGCACCGCCTGATAAAACACATTTATATGAAATTCATGTCTATGCTTTAGATACTATATTAGAGTTAGAAGATGGCTTTTTATACAATGAATTATATAAAAAAATGGATGGTCATATTCTTGAATCATTCACATTAAAGGGTACTTACCGTAATTAGAAAAATAAAAAAAGACGAAATATTCGTCTTTTTTTAGAAATACAACATTCTTGAATATGTTGATACTTCATAATTTTTTGTATTAGCAACTTCTTCATATTTATCAATAATTTCTCTTGCTTGTTTTAATAAAGGTGCAACAACAAAACACATATCATATGCTTTTTCTTTTATTGATTCTTTATCTAAAATAATTTTATAGTTTTCTTCAATTTCATTGATACATGACTCAAGTTTAATAGTCAAATCATTTATCAATGTTAGATCTTTTAATAAAACATCATTTGAAATAGGCAGCGCTTTAATTGTATCAGCTAATGTTTTTAAATCTGAATACATATAACCTTTGATTTCATTTTTTATCATTTTTAATAAAACTTTCATTTCAAGTCCTATTGTTTTAAAATATTGTTCTAACAATATTTCTTCACGAGCATATATTTCGCTTTCTTTATAAATGTTATTTTTTACAAATAGGTTTATTGCCTTTTCATCAACTAGTGACCCTATTGATTCTATATATGTCTTGATATTAGGTAAGCCTAGTTTTTCAGCTTCGTCTATCCATTCATTTGAATAACCATCTTTTGAAAATATAATTCTTTTATGTTTTTCTAAAATTTCTTTACAAATCTCTATTGCTTTTGCTCTAATATCTTCACGATATTTTATTCCTTCAAGTTTAGTAGCAAATTCATTTATTGATTCAGCCATAATTGTATTTAATACTGTATTACAAACAGACGCAGACATCGATGAACCAAGCATTCTAAATTCAAATTTATTCCCTGTAAACGCCATTGGTGAAGTTCTATTACGGTCAGAATTATCTTTAGGTATATATGAGATATTTTGAATAGGATTAAAATCCCCTTCTTTTTTTGTTTCATATTTCTTTTGTCCAATTAATGATAGTAAAATATTTTCGATATATTCACCAAGATAAATTGAAATAATAGCTGGTGGAGCTTCACTTGCACCAAGTCTTAAGTCATTACCTGCCTTACTTGAAGACATTCTTAATAATTCGGGATAAGTATCACATGCTTTAATAAAGCATGACATAAATACAAGAAAACGAATATTTTCATGTGGTTTGTCTTTTGGATCAAATAAGTTTAACCCAGTATCAGTAACTAATGAAAAATTATTATGTTTTCCAGAACCATTAACTCCATTAAATGGTTTTTCATGTAAGAGACATGCCAAATCATGTTTTTTGGCAACAGTTTTTAAAACGTCCATCATAACAAGATTTTGATCAATCGCTACATTACACTCAGAAAAAATAGGTGCAATTTCAAATTGACCAGGTGCCACTTCATTATGCTCTGATTTAGCATAAATACCAAGCTTCCATAATTCTTGGTTAACATCATTCATATATTCTTGAATTCTAGGTGGAATTGAACCAAAATAATGATCATCTAATTCTTGTCCTTTTGGAGGATTAGCACCAAATAACGTACGTTTACATAACCTCAAGTCTAAGCGACTATTAAAATGTTTACGATTAATTAAAAAATATTCTTGTTCTAAACCTACCATTACCTTAACTTGTTTAACATCTTTATCTCCTAAGATATTTACAAGTTTTGTAGCCGCTTTATTTAAAGCATTAATTGATTTTAGTAATGGAGCTTTCTTATCAAGTGATTCTCCATTATATGAAACAAAAACACTTGGAATACATAGTACATTACCTCTAATAAAAGCTGGCGAAGTTAAATCCCAGTATGTATATCCACGAGCTTCAAATGTAGCTCTTAAACCACCACTTGGAAATGATGAAGCATCAGGTTCACCTTTAATAAGTGATTTACCACTAAATCTTAATATTGGTAAATTATCATCATCTGGTTCAACAAATGAATCATGTTTTTGTGCAGTTGATCCTGTCATCGGTTGAAACCAATGACAAAAATGTGTTACACCATTTTCTAAAGCCCATTCTTTCATTGCATGTGCAATAGCATCAGCAGTATTACGATCTAGTGTTGCTTCATTGTCTTTTGTTGTACTCCAAAGCTTATAAACAGGATTAGGCAAATACTCCTTCATTTTCTCTTCAGTGAACACATATTTACCAAAATCTTTAAACTTACTATATTTATCCATATTCCCCTCCATTTTCATTAATTATATATATTTTATTATTTTTTTTCAACTTTTTTCCAATATTTTTCTAAATTTTATTAAAACTACAAAAAATAACAAGAAATTTCTCATTATTTTTCTAATTTATGTCAATATTTTGTATTTTAACCAACTTCACTATTGCATTTTGTTGTATAATTGATTTATAAGCCGCCTTGGTATAGTGGAAACACACATCCATGGTAAGGATGAGCGAGCAGTTCAATTCTGCTAGGCGGCACCATTATAAATTCAAAAAAAGTAGTAATCCTTATGGAATTACTACTTTTTTGTTACTTCATCCAAGATTCATCACTTGGATTATCTCTAAATTTTAATAATTGATTTACTTCACTTGCATTAATATAATTATTTTCTAATGCAACATTTACTAAAACATCAAAATTTGATGCTGACACATTTTTTACATTTGCAGCATTTAGACGTTCTAACCCTTTCTTCATACCATAAGTGAATATAGAGGCAATACCTAATACTTCAACACCATTTTCTTTTAATACATCTACAACCTCTAAAGAACTTCCAGCAGTTGAAATTAAATCTTCAACTACAACTACTTTTGTACCTTTTGGACATTTACCTTCAATTTGATTTGTTCTACCATGTGATTTTGCACTTGCCCTAACATAACCCATTGGTAAATCTAATATATCTGCTACAATTGCAGCATGTGCAATCCCAGCCGTAGCTGTACCCATTACCATTTCACATTCTGGGTATTCATTTTTGATTATTTCAGCTAAAGCATTTTCTACATTTTTTCTTACTTCTACATTACTTAAAGTTAATCTGTTATCACAATAGATTGGAGATTTAATTCCACTAGCCCAAGTAAATGGTTCTTTAGGACTTAAAAATACCGCTTGAATATCTAATAAATTTTTTGCAATTAATTTTTCCATTTTTATTCCCCTACAAATTCTTTCATACAACGTCTATAAGCTTCTACAGGATTATCTGCATTAGTTATCGGTCTACCAACCACAATAAAGCTAGAACCAATTTCTTTAGCTTTTAAAGGTGTTGTAATTCTTTTTTGATCATCACTTACACTATCAGCAAAACGAATACCAGGTGTTACACTTACAAATACTGATGGTAAATTATCATGTATTAATCCCGCTTCTAAAGGACTACATACAACTCCATTTAATTTTGCTTTATAGGCATTTTTTGCATAATGTAATACAACATCATTTAAAGGTTTATCAATTAATAAATCTTTATGCATAATTTCTTCACTTGTACTTGTCAATTGTGTTACTGCTAATAAAATAGTATCAGGATTTGTTTCATTCAATGCAAGTCTTGCTTGTTCCATCATTTCAACAGTACCTTGAGCATGAACATTTGTCATATCAACCTTTAATCTACCAATGTTTTTCATTGCTTTATAAACTGTATTTGGAATATCATGTAATTTTAAATCTAAGAATACTTTATGACCTTTTTCTTTAATTTCTTTTACAATACTTGGCCCTTCAGCATAAAATAATTCCATACCAATCTTAACAAATGGTTTCTCTTCTTTAAATTGTTCTAAAAACTTTAATGTCTCTTCTTTACTTGAAAAATCGCATGCAATAATTACATCTCTCACTATAATGACCTCCCTATTATGTCTTTCAATTCTTTTATACCATATTTATCCATAACTTTTGGTAAATTTTCAATTATTTCTTTACAAATATATGGATTAACTAAATTTTGTGCACCAATTTGAACAGCAGTTGCCCCAGCACTCATAAATTCTATTACATCTTCAGCCGAACTTATACCACCAATACCAATTACTGGTATCTTAACACTTTTACAAACTTGATATACCATTCTTAGTGCAACAGGTTTAATTGCCGGCCCACTAAAACCACCCATAATATTTGCAATAATTGGTTTACCAGTATATAAATCAAATCTTGCACCTAAAAGTGTATTAATCATACTTATACCATCAGCACCTGCTTCTTCACATGCTTTAGCAATTTCAACAATATCAGTAACATTAGGTGATAATTTAATAAAGACTGGTTTTGTTGTAACCTCTTTTACAGCCTTAGTAATTTCTTTTACTAAGTTTTTATCAGTTGAAAATGTTACACCCCCTTGATGAACATTAGGGCATGATACATTTATCTCTAATATACCTACAATATCTGCTTTATCCATTTTCTTAGCACATTCAACAAATTCTTCTACACTAAAACCTGAGATATTAGCAATAACTTTTTTATCAAACACTTTTTCTAATTTTTTAAATTCTGTACCGATTACTTCATCAATCCCTGGATTTTGTAAACCTACTGCATTTATCATTCCACTTGTACATTCCGCTATTCTTGGTAGTTCATTACCAAAACGTGCTTCTTTTGTAGTACCTTTAGTTGAAATTGAACCTAAAATATTAATATCATAGTAATCACAAAATTCATAACCAAAACCAAATGTTCCACTTGCTGGAATTATTGGATTATCTAACTCTAAACCACTTAGGTTGACATTTAATCTTGCCATAAAATATCCTCACTATTCATTACTGGTCCTTCTTTACATATTCTTTTATAACCACTTATTGTTTTACAACTACAACCCATACAAGCTCCAAAACCACATCCCATACGTGCTTCAAAACTTAATTGCCCTTTATTTGTAGAGTTTTCCATTAAAGCTTTAAGCATTTTTTCAGGTCCACATGCATAATAATATAAATCACTTAAATCATTATTGTTCATTAAATTTACAACATTACCTTTTTCACCATATGTTCCATCCATTGTAGCTACATAAACATTACATCCTAAAGCTTTAAATTCATTTTCATAAAACACATCTTCTACATTAGCAAAACCTAATAATACATTTACTTTAACACCATTTTTTAATAATTCTTTTGCAAGTTTATATAGAGGTGGTACACCAACACCACCTCCAACTAATATAACTTCTTTTAAATCTTTATTAATATCAAAGCCATTACCAAGTCCTACCAAAGCTTTAATTACATCATTTTCTTTTAATGTTTTAAGATAGTTTGTACCAAAACCCACTACTTTATAAATAATAGTTAACGAATCCTTAGTATAATCAGATATACTAATAGGTCTTTTTAAATAAGCATCTTTTACTTCAATATTAATGAATTCTCCAGGCTTCTTAATAAAACTTGTATCAATTTTTAACTGCATTTTATAAACATCTTTAGCAATGTTTATATTTTCAATAATTTCTAGTTCTTGGATTTTATGCAATTTGACCTCCATCAATGGTATCAACACCAATTGTAATTTCTTCTAATACATCTAATAAAACATTTACAGTATCTAATGAAGTAAATACTGTTACATTATTTTCAACAGCACATCTTCTAATCAAGTAACCATCTTTAGAAGTATTTGTATCACTAGTTGAAAGTGTATTTAAGATATAAGTTACATGACCCTTTCTAATTGATTCTAATATTTCATTTGAACCTTGAGATATTTTAGCTTTTTCTCTAGTTTTAATTCCATGTTCCTTTAAAGTTTTACATGTTCCACTTGTTGCTTCTACATTAAATCCTAAATCATAAAATCTTCTAACAAGATTTATACCTCTTTCTTTATCTTCATCTGCTAAAGTAACTAGAATAGTACCATAATTTACTACACGCATATTTGAGGCTTGTAACGCCTTATATAAAGCACGATTTAAAGCAACATCATAGCCAATTGCTTCACCTGTTGATTTCATTTCTGGTGATAAATAAGCATCTAAACCATGTAATTTTGAAAAACTAAATGTTGGAGCTTTTACAAAATATTTATTAGATCTATGTAATGGTTTATCAGCATAACCTTGTTCTTTTAAACTTTTATTCAGTATAACTTTTGTCGCAATATTAGCTAATGGAATATTTGTTGATTTTGAAATAAATGGTACAGATCTTGAAGATCTTGGATTTACTTCAATTACATAGACATCTTCGTTATTATCGACAATAAATTGGATATTATAAAGTCCAATGATACCTATCTTCAATCCTAACACTTTAGTATATTCAACTATTTTAGCTTGAACATTTTCACTTAAAGAATATGGTGGATAGACACTCATTGAATCTCCTGAATGGACACCTGTTGCTTCAACAAGTTGCATAATGCCTGGTAAATAAACATCTTTCCCATCACAAATTGCATCAACTTCTACTTCAATACCTTTAATGTATTTATCAACTAATACCGGTTGATCAACATCAATTTTAACTGCTGTATTTAAGTATTCAATTAATTCATTATCACTGTTTACTATTTGCATTGCTCTACCACCTAAGACATATGATGGTCTAACTAATACAGGATAGCCAATTTTATTCGCAATACTTAAACCATCTTCAATTGTTACAACAGCTTTTCCAATAGGTTGTGGTATATTATTTTCTCTTACTAATTTTTCAAATAATTCTCTATTTTCAGCATTTTCAATAGCAGATGGTGAACTACCAATAATTGGTACTCCTAAAGCTTCTAATCTATTTGCTAGATTAATTGCTGTTTGACCACCTAATGATACAATAACACCTTTTGGTTTTTCCATATCAATAATATTCATTACATCTTCTATACATAATGGTTCAAAATATAATTTATCACTCATTGTATAATCTGTACTTACAGTTTCTGGATTATTATTAATAACGATAGATTCATATCCTGCTTCTTGGATTGCCCAAATAGCATGTACTGTTGAATAATCAAATTCAACACCTTGTCCAATCCTTATTGGTCCAGATCCTAGTACAATTATTGATTCTTTATCACTGATAATACTTTCATTTTCTTCTTCATATGTTGAATAAAAATATGGAACGTATGCATCAAATTCAGCAGCACATGTATCAATCATTTTATATACTGGTAAAATATTATTTTCTTTACGATATTTATACATTTCAAGTTCACTTAACTTTAACTCTTTAGCTAAATAAAGATCACTAAAGCCAAATTTCTTTAACTTTTTAATAGTATCAATACTCTTATCAGTTTTTAATCTGTTTTCTAATGATACAATGTGATGAATTTTATCTAAGAAGAATGGATCAATTTTAGTTGCTTCTGAGATTATCATTAAATCAACTTTACGTCTAAATAATTCAGCAATGGCAAATAATCTTTCATCTGTAGCAACTTTAACTTCACATAATAATTCATCAATTGAATATGCATCAAATTTTTCTAAATAGATATGATCTACACCTGTTTCTAAAGATCTAACTGCTTTTAATAAACTTTCTTCAAGATTACGACCTATAGCCATAACTTCACCTGTTGCCTTCATTTGCGTACTTAATTTTTTATCTGCTTTATTAAACTTATCAAATGGGAATCGTGCAATTTTACTAACTATATAGTCAATTGTTGGCTCAAATGATGCTGGTGTATTAGCTATCATAATTTCTTCAAGTCTTAAACCAACAGCTATCTTTGATGATACACGAGCAATTGGATATGCTGTAGCTTTTGAAGCCAACGCACTACTTCTAGAAACACGAGGATTAACTTCAATTACAAAGTAATCAAATGAATATGGATCTAAAGCAAATTGAACATTACACCCACCTTCAATTTTTAGTTCTCTAATTAAATTTAAAGCTGAATTTCTTAAGATTTGATATTCTTTATTAGATAAAGTTTGTGTAGGACATACAACAATACTATCACCTGTATGAACACCTACTGGATCAAAGTTTTCCATTGTACAAATTACAATA
Source organism: uncultured Erysipelotrichaceae bacterium (assembly GCA_964371715.1). GTDB lineage: Bacteria > Bacillota_I > Bacilli_A > Erysipelotrichales > Erysipelotrichaceae > CAYJNO01. Next base: position 53,867 of record CAYJNO010000001.1, read on the forward strand.
GCAGTATCATTTGAATCTCTCATTACTTCAAATTCTATTTCTTTATAACCTTTAATTGATTTTTCAACTAATACTTCACTAACCGGTGATAACTTTAATGCATTTTTGCCAACATTAATTACTTCTTCATCATTATTAGCAAAACCACCACCAGTACCACCAAGTGTAAATGCAGGTCTTAAAACAACTGGGTATCCAATTTTATTAGCATATTCAACAACTTCTTCAACTGATTTTGCAAGATATGATTCTAAACATGGTTCATTAATTTTAATACATAAATCTTTAAATAATTGGCGATCTTCTGCACGATTAATTGAATCAAAATTAGTCCCAAGTATTTCACAACGACACTCTTCTAATATTCCTTTTTTAGCTAACTGCATTGCTAAATTAAGGCCTGTTTGACCTCCAAGTGTTGGAAGTATTGCATCTGGTCTTTCTTTTCTTATAATACGTGATACATACTCTAAAGTTAATGGCTCCATATAAACTTTATCGGCAATATCTGTATCTGTCATTATTGTTGCAGGATTAGAGTTTACTAAAATTACTTCATATCCTTCTTCTTTTAAAGCTAAACAAGCTTGAGTTCCAGCATAGTCAAATTCTGCTGCTTGACCAATAACAATCGGTCCTGAACCAATTACTAATATTTTATTTATATCTAACCTTTTACCCATCTTAATTATCCCCTTTATGTTGTTTCATATAATTTATAAATGTATTAAACAAGTATCTTGAATCTTCAGGTCCTGCTGCTGATTCTGGGTGATATTGAATTGAAAATATTTTTTGATCATCAATTCTTAAACCTTCAATTGTATTATCTAAGACATTAATATGTGTTATTTCAATATTTGAAGGAATTTCTTCATTTAGTACTGCATATGAGTGATTTTGTGATGTTATTTCAATCTTTCCATTCAATAAATTTTTAACTGGATGATTTGAACCACGATGTCCAAATTTCATTTTATATGTTTTTAAATTATTTGCTAAAGCAATCATTTGATGTCCTAAACAAATCCCAAATACTGGTACTATTCCTTGGATTTTTTTGATTAACTCTATTACTTCAACATTATCCTCTGGATTACCAGGACCATTTGATAAGAATATACCATCTGGTTTCATAGCCATAATTTTTTCATAACTAGTATTATAAGGGACTATTGTCACATTACATGAACATTTATTTAATTCTCTTATAATGTTGTATTTAATTCCACAATCTATGGCAACAACATTATATTTTGGTTTAGCACAACGTGAATACCAGATTTTTTTACATGATACTTTTTTTACTTCATCTTTTGCATCAATACTATTTTTGATATGTTCTAATGCCTCACTTAATTTTAATTCAGCATCACAAATATATCCTTTCATCGAACCTTCATCTCTTAAAATTCTAGTAAGTTTTCTTGTATCAATACCTGTTAAACCTATTACATTATTTTCATCTAGTAATTCATTAATTGTTTTTGTGTATCTAAAGTTACTTGGCTTATCATTATATTCTTTTACAATTAAAGCACTTGGTCCAATTAATTTAGATTCATAATCTTCATCTATTATTCCATAATTACCAATCAATGGATATGTCATAACTACAATTTGATCAGTATATGATGGATCACTTAATATTTCTTGATACCCTACCATTGAAGTATTAAAGACTAATTCACAAATTGTATTACTATTACTACCAAATCCTTTACCATAAAACTCAACACCATTTGCTAAAACCAACTTTTTATTCACTATTAAATCCCCCTTTTACGATATACTATTTCACCATTAACAACACACATCATATTTACTGCATTCATATGTTGATTAATAAATGGTGTATTAACACTTTTTGATTCAATTGATTTTTCAGTTATTTTTTCATTTTCTTTTAAATTAAATATTGCAAAATTAGCTAATTCAAAATTCTCTATTTCTCCAGCTTCAAGACCAAAGATATTCGCTGGATTATAACTCATTAAGTCTACTAATTCCTCTAAAGTTATAATTTGTGTTTTCACAAGTTTTGTATATAATAGACCAAAACTTGTTTCCAAACCAATAATACCAAATGGAGCATTATTTAAATCTGTATTATTTTCTTCAAAACTATGGGGTGCATGATCTGTAGCAATAACTTCAATTGTTTTATCTTTGATACCTTCAATTAAAGCTTTTTGATCTTCTTTACTTCTAAGTGGTGGATTCATTTTATAATTACCATGATTAATTACATCTTCTTCACTTAATAATAAATGATGTGGTGTAACCTCACAACTTACATTTAATCCATCTTTTTTAGCTTGTCTAATTAAATCAACACCTTCTTTTGTTGAAATATGACATACATGATATTGAACATTAGTTTTCTTTACTAAGTTTAAATCTCTTTTAATTTGCTCATATTCAGAAGCACTCGATATACCTACTACATTTAATTCTTTAGCTTTATACCCATCATGGATAACTCCACCTTTTAGAATTAAACTCTCATCCTCGCAATGTGCAGCAATGATACCATTTAATTCTTTAACCTTCAGCATTGCTTCTTCCATCATTGTTTCATTTTGGATTCCATAACCATCATCACTAAAAGCAAATGTGTATTTTGATAATGTAGTAAAATCTACTAATTCTTGACCCTTCGCATCTTTTGTAAGACAAGCATAAGGTAAAATATTAATAATGCTATCTTTTTTGATTATTTCTAATAACTTTTCCATTATTTCTTTTGAATCAATTTTTGGATTAGTATTTGGCATACACATGACTGTTGTATATCCACCTTTAGCAGCAGCTTTACTACCCGATTTAATTGTTTCTTTATATTCAAATCCTGGTTCTCTAAAATGTACATGTACATCTACAAGTCCTGGAATTATATGTAATCCTGAACAATCAATTACTTCATCAGCTTCAAGATCAATATTTTCTGCTGTGAATAATTTTTTTTCATTATCTATATAAATATCATTTACTAAAAATTTTCCATGATAATAAACATTACCACCTTTAAATAATTTTGTCATTTTCTTCTCCTAAGGCTCTTAATAATAGTGCCATTCTTATATATACGCCATTTTCCATTTGTTTGAAAATTCTTGATTTTGTACATTCAACTACATCATCAGCAATTTCAACATTACGGTTAAATGGTGCAGGGTGCATTATAATTGCATTTTCTTTCATCATGTTAACTCTATCTATTGTAATACCATAATTTAAATGATATTCCTCTTTGCTTATATGCATTAACTTTTCATGTCTTTCATGTTGAACTCTTAATAACATTATTATATCCATATTTTTTATTGCTTCATCTATTTCTATATAGTCATAATTATCATCTTTAAATTCTATTGGACCACTAGTATAGACATTCATTTTTAATCTTTTCATTATATCAATATTAGTATGTGCTACACGACTATGTTTAATATCCCCAATAATACATACATTTAGTCCTTCAAATCTATTAAACTCATCATATATCGTATATAGATCTAATAATGATTGACTTGGATGACCTTTAACTCCATCTCCTGCATTTAATATTGGTACATTAACTTTACCAATCAAATCTAAATAGTATTCATTAATACCACTTCTTATAACTAATGCATCAGGTTTAAAACTTTCAAAAGTTTTGATAGTATCATAAAATGTTTCACCTTTTACTAAAGATGAAGATTCTGGGTTAAAGTTTATTACTTTCATTCCAAGTCTTTCTTCAGCAATATTAAAACTATACTGAGTTCTTGTACTTGGCTCAAAAAAAAGATTAATAACAATTTGATTTTTAAGAAAATTGCTGTACTTTTCAGTTCTACATTCTCTCGCCAATATCAAAATATTATTAATCTCTTCAATAGTTAAGCTTTTTAAATTTAAGCAGTGTTTCATTTAATACCTCCGTATAAAAAACCTCTTTAGTACGCGACTAAAGAGGTTATACAGTTATAATAAAAATTTTGTATTAACTTCTTAGTGTCTCGCACTATTTTAAAGCTAATAAAATAATATCATATAAATTTAATTAAGCATAGTATAATTTTATATTTTAAATTCTAAATGTTGTTTCTATTTTTTTAACTGCAGTTTTGGACAGATGAACAATTTTTAATTGTATAACCATTAATGCAAAGAAAATTACGGTCCATGGATCAAATGTAACAAAATCTTTTGTAAAGCTTTGCGTTACTAAATATAAAGCCAGAGTATTTAATGAAACAATTAAACTCATTAATTTATATTTATTGTCTTGGTTTCTTACTACTCTTTTAGATATACTACCACCTACCGCAAAATATGCCGCAAAAATAATTAAACTAAATGAAGAGTTGGCTACTGAAATATGACCTGAGCTTCCAAAAAATTCAGGTGTTTCCTCTTCTTCTATAACTTCTTCAATAGGTTCTTTTGTTGGTAAAGGTGTAGGTTCTATCGTCGGTTCTATTGTTGGGATGACTGTTGGTTCAATTGTCGGTTTTACTGTAGGCTCTATCGTTGGTTCTATTGTTGGTTTTACTGTAGGCTCTATCGTTGGTTCAATTGTTGGTTTTACTGTAGGTTCTATCGTCGGTTCTACTGTTGGGATGACTGTTGGTTCAATTGTTGGTTTTACTGTAGGCTCTATCGTTGGGTCTACTGTAGGCTCTATCGTTGGTTCTATTGTCGGTTCTACTGTAGGCTCTATCGTTGGTTCAATTGTTGGAATTGGTGTTGGTTTGGGGTCGATAGTACCTTTAACACTTACAACTACATCATCTAATCCATTTTGATATGTTCCATTATTTTCATCATTATCGTTAATATTGTTATATAAAACATTTTTGTTAGATTTAATTTCTAAGAATTCTAATGAAGTATTTTCAGTTACAACATGTTTTTGATTATAAGCATAATATTCACTTTTTAATTCAACATCAATATTAATTTCTTTTGAATTAATCCCAACTTCATTTATATTTACAGTTAAATTATTATTATTCAATATATATTCTAAGTCATTTCCATTTTCATCATAGACTCTATTTATAATAAATTTATCATTAATTGTAGTTTTAAATTCAATATCTTTCGCAACTAAGTTTGTATTACTATATATTTCTTGTAGATACATGTCTAAATCTTGGATGTTTTGGTCAGTTATATTTAAGTTTACCCCATCATCACTATTTATTGCTTCAAGTCCGCTATCATCAAATAATGCAATACCTAATGTATGGATTGTTGCACCATATTCATTTTTTAATATATCTGCTTCAGTAATACCCTCATGTCCTGCAGTCGGTGCTCCATCTGATATAAATATTACATTTAATTCTCTGTTATTTTGTTTACTATTTTCTGCATATTCTATTGCTTTTGTTAATCCAGAGCTATAGAAAGTAACTCCACCTGCACCATAGCCATTTTGTTCTTTACATTTATTAACATTTTCATTTAATGATTTTATAATGTCCTCTTTATTAACTCTGAAGCTAACACTTTCTTCAACATCATGTGCAACACTATAACTTCTACCATCAAAATACACTAATGCCATACGGTTCCCATTAGTGTTTTTATTAGTATTTTGATCATATGTTCCAAGTATATTATCAGCAAGTATTTCTGTAGCTGATAAAGCATGATTCCATCTTGTTTTATTATATGCTTCAATCAACATACTTGTTGATCTATCAATTACTACAATATAATCTTTTCCTTCATTTTGTGGTTCACCTTCAAGTGTGTAATTGATAGTTGTTTTATATCCATTACTGTTTATTTCGTCTTTAGGATTTACATTTTGTGTAACAGTCAAAATTCCATCATTATTATTTTCGCCACTAACGATATTACTTGCTTCATCATATGTTTTTGTAAAGTGGGCGTATATATTAATATCATTGTGCACTTCACTATCAAAGTTATATAAATTTCTAGTAGGCTCAAAGTATCCATTAATTAAAAGATTTTCTTTTGTAAACCAACCTAAAAAAGTATAAGTAACTCCATTATGTACAAACGAAGTTTCTCCAGAAATGTAATCATCTCCATTAGATAGTTCTGGTTCATCAACTTCATCACCATGCTCTACTGTGTAGCTTGGTGGTAACTGCATATTATTTGGAACAATATCTGCGGTTATACCATTTCCATATTGAAAACTGACTGTTAGAGATGTAGATGATATTTCTTCTATATTTGTATCTTCTTCAGCAAAAATTATATTATTTAATGAAATGTTAATTAAAATAAGAAAAGAAATAAAAATAAGTGAGCTATTTTTAATTATTTTTCCAATATTAAATGTACTATATTGTTTTTTACTCACCTACTAACTCCCTTCATAATTATTTACACTCAGACTTCAATTATATACACAATTGTTTATTAAGTCAATATCAATATTAACTTTTATATATTGAATTAGATAATGTTTCAAAATAAAAATCACTCATAATTATGTCGAGTGATTTAATTAAGCATTTATAGATATTAATGTAATTCAGTTATCCAGACCAAGTTATTCCCCCATCAAACTATAAATACAAAATGTACTATATCATATTATTTATGTTAATGAATAGTTTTTTCATCAAATGCTTATTTTTCATCATAAAATGCTATTCATATCTTAATGCGTCAATTGGATCTAATTTAGCTGCTTTCTTTGCTGGATAATAACCAAAGAATAATCCAATAAACATTGAGAATCCAACTGCCAATACAATGGCATAAACACTTGGCCAAGCAGGGAAACCTAATAAATAAGCAGCACCACTTCCTAGTGATACACCTATGATTACACCTATAATTCCTCCTATTACACAAATTATGATTGCTTCAGTTACAAATTGTGCCATGATATCAAATGTTGGTGCTCCAAGTGCTTTTCTTGTACCAATTTCTTTGGTTCTTTCAGTGATTGAAACTAACATAATATTCATTACACCAATTCCTCCTACTAATAATGAAATAGCTGCTATTGCCGATATAGCTATTTGGATTGTAGTTAACATTTCTGTAAAACTATCTACAAATGATGATGGATCTGAAACTCTGATTGTATAATTATCATTGTTATTATACACTTCAGTAAAGAATTCTTGGGTATGTATATTCATATCATCCATATTCATTTCTTCATTAAATATTGCAACAATATTTTGATAACCATCACTACTGTTATTTATCTTTTTTGCAGTAGTTATTGGAATAAATACATCATAAGTATCTCCAGATGAAAACATTGACATCATGCTGTCATCTTCACTACTTTCACTAATACCTATAATATAAAAGTGTTCAATAGTATCATTATCATATAATTCAATAGATTGACCTATTGGATCTTGATTTCCATATAATATTTCTGCTAATTCTTGCTCGATTATTACTAAATTTTTACTTTCATCAATATCTGTTTGATTAAAATCTCTTCCATATACTAATCCAAACGAATTTAATCCTTGGTAGTCTAAATTAATACCAGTTGTACTTAAATTAAAGACATCTGATTCATTATCAATAGTTAACCCATCAACACTTTCGCTAATACTTATTCCAATTAATTCATTATCAAATAATGTTTGATATTCATTTATCATACTATCATTAATATAATCATCTTCATCTATTCTATTACTACTAAATAAGCTTGAATTATCATCATCGCTTGTCTTTTTTGTTAATGAAATAGTTAATTGATTAACACCTATATCTGACATTGTTTCATTTACTGATGCTGTAAGTGCATCACCAACTGTGACAATACCAATAACAGATGCGATACCTATTATAATACCTAACATTGTTAATATTGATCTTAGCTTATTTGCTTTTAATGCTTCAAGTGCTAGTAAAATATTATCTTTCATGCTTATCACCTTTAATATCGCTTATTATATTACCATCTTTTAATGTAATAATTCTTTCACATTCTTTTGCAAGTTCTGGGCTATGTGTAATTAATACAATTGTACTATTATTTTCTCTGTGTAGTTTATGCAATATATCCATTACTTGCTTTGATGTTTCTGAATCAAGGGCTCCTGTAGGTTCATCAGCCAAAATTAAAGATGGATTATTTCCAAGTGCTCTTGCAATTGCAACTCTTTGTTTTTGTCCTCCAGATAATTCATTTGGCTTATGATCTAATCTATTACCCATATTTACATCAGTTAATAATTTTATAGCCCTTTGTTTTCTTTCTTTCGGACTAACTTTTGCATAAAGCATTGGTAATTCTACATTTTTTAGAATATTAGTTCTTGAAATTAGATTAAAGTTTTGAAATATAAATCCAATATTTTTATTTCTAATTTCTGCTTTTTCATTCTCTGATAAATCTTTTATATTATTTTCACTTAATACATATTCACCAACTGTTGGTGTATCTAGGACACCTATTATATTCATTAAGGTACTCTTACCAGATCCTGATTCACCAACAATAGCAACAAATTCACCTTTATAGATATTTAAATCAATGCCATGTAATACCTCTAGTTCATTTTCTTGACCAATGAAATAACTTTTTCTTATATTTTTTAATTCAATAACAGCTTCCATTAATTACGGCCTCCTGGCATTTGACCTCCACCTAATGGAATTTGACCACCTGGCATCATATTTTCAAAATTTAAATTTGTTTCAACTAAAGCTTCTTCCATATTAGCACTTGATCTAATTATAAGTCCTTCATTTACTTCACTACCATATATTTCAATATAGTAATCATTAGATTCACCAGTAGAAACTTCTATTCTTTCAAATGATTCTTCTGTTTGCTCATCATTAACTTGTTTATAAACATATGTTTTACCATCTTCAGTTTCAATTGCATCTATTGGTACCATATATACATCTTCAACTGCTGAAATCATAATATTTGCCTGAGCATTCATACCTATTAATAAGCCAGTATTTTCATCTATTATTTCGATTGTAACAGTGAAAGTTGATGAAGTTGATCCTTGTCCTGATACTGATGCAACAGGTGATTTAGAAATCACTATACCATTTACTTCACTTTCAATTGCATCACTTAAGATTTTAACAGTTTGGCCAATTTCAATTGAATGTATATCTGCTTCATCTACTTGTACTTCCATTTGTAAATTATTAGTATCTGCAACTGTAATTAAATTCATCGTTGTTGAAGTATTAGAACCAACAGTTGCATTTGCTACAGTAACTGTTCCATTGCTTTCAGCAGTCAATGTATAATTTTCTACACTTTCTAATAATGTATCTAATTGATCTTGATAGCTTTCTAATAATTGACTTGAATTAGTCTCAAGATTTTCTTTAGCATCAGCTAATTGATTTTCTGCACTCAAATAAGTACTATAAGTAGTATCATAATTAGTTTTAGCACTATTATATGTCATTTCTAAACTACTATAGTTATATGTAGATTTAACAGTTTCTAAATTTGCTTTTTGCATGTTTAACGCATTATCCTTTTCAGTAAATATTATTGATGCATTATCATATATTGCTTGAGCATTAGCAATTGTTGTAGCATCACCACTTGCATTTGCCTCATTCAATTGATTTTGAGCATTCCCTACATTAGTTAATGCATTATTGTATTCATTTAAAGCAAAATCATAACTTGCTTGTGCAACACTTATTGCATTTGTTGCGGCATCATATAACGCTTTTGAGCTTATATATATATCTTCTGTTCCATTCGCGGCAAAAACTACTCCCCATGCATCATCCTTTTTACTTAATGCCGTATCATATGCATCTTGTAATGAATTTTTTTCTTCTGCAATTTTATCGTTTAGTTCAACAATATCTTCACTAAGTTTATCTTGTTCTAATCTTATTAAAACATCACCTTCATTTACATAGTCTCCTACTTCTACTAAAACCTCAGATATTTTAACACCATTTACGCTACTTGAAACTGCAGTTGTGTTTGTTGATGAGATTACACCTGTTGATGAAATAACATCTTCAATTGATCCTTTTGATAAAGTTGTTGTTCTAATATAAGTATTTGTTACTGCCTCATTAGTTTGTGGTTTATTTATAAAGTTAAATCCAACTACACCTAATACACCTACACATATAATAATTACAATATTTTTTTTACTAAATATAGATTTTTTCTTACTCATTTTCATTTCTCCTTTGATTGACTACGTTAGTTTAAAACACTTTTCTTGAATGAACCTTGAAGTTTCTTAATTTTTTTTCAAGCTTCATTCAAGCTATAATGTTAGAATAGAAATAAAGAGGTATTAATATGAGAATTTTAATTATTGAAGATGAAGATGGATTAAGAAATGGTATTAAAACAATTTTAGAAAATAATGGCTATAATGTTGATACCGCAAACAATGGTGACACAGGATTAGAATATGCTATGTGTAATATTTATGATCTAATTATTTTAGATATTATGATGCCCATACTTGATGGATATGCTGTATTAAAATTATTAAGACAAAATAAAATAAATACAACTACTCTATATTTATCAGCAAAATCTGAGTTGGATGATAAGCTATATGGTTTTGATATGGGAGCAGATGATTATTTAACTAAACCTTTCGATGCAAAAGAATTATTAGCAAGAGTAAAAGCCTTAACTAGAAGAAATATTGATATTATTGATACTAATCTTATATTTCATGATTTAACGCTAAATACATCAACAAAAGAGTTATATTCAAATAATAAAAATATCAAGCTTGGAGCTAAAGAGTTTCAATTACTTGAATATTTAATGATCAATAAAAATATTGTATTATCCAAAGAACAATTATATGATAAAGTTTGGGGTATAGATGATGAGAGTGAATACAATAATGTAGAAGTTTACGTATCATTCATTAGAAAAAAACTATTATTTTTAAAATCAAATGTACAAATAAAAGCTATAAGAAATTTAGGCTATAGAATGGAGATTAAATGATAAAAAAATTTAAGTTAAAAATATTTTTACTAACCTTTATATTATTGTCATTACCATTCTATTTATTATTCTACTTTACAGTATATGGTTCATTACATATAGTTGAATTTGCTAATACAAACATCTTAAGAACTGTTACCCAAAATGGTCTAAGTATCATCAATAATGATAATCCATACACCAATGAAGATCTAATACAAAAATCACCGATATATCATATCGACTTAAACACTTATGAAATAGAATCAACTAACTCAGAATATGATGAACAAATTATCAGCACAAATATAGACTACATTATTAAAAATAATAGACCAAAAGGTAGTATTAATAGTTATTTTTATTTCTATGATAAAGAAAATAATGCTATTGCCATGAGAGACTTAACTTTTTTTAGAGCAAGTTATGATTTAATGAAAAATGATAATAACCATCTAAAAGTATTCGCTGCTGTAATACTTATATTAATTGCAGTTGCAAAGATTATTACATATTTTATTTGTAAACCAGTAGAAACAGCATTTAATCGTCAAAAACAATTTATAAATGATGCTTCACATGAATTAAAAACGCCTCTATCAATAATTTCACTCAACCTTGAATTGTTACCAGATAGTAGTAAGCAATCTATAGAATATGAATATATGCATAGTGAAGTTAAAAGAATGGATCGATTAATAAAAGATTTACTTGAGAGTTCTAGAGGTAATGACTTTAATATTAAGTTAAACAAAAAAAATGAAGATATTTCTAATGCATTATATGAGATTGCACTACCACTAGAAAGTATAGCATTTGAAAAAGGTATTAATATGGACATTAATATCGATGAAAACATCTATCATAAAGTTGATATCGAAAAATTAAAACAAGTTTTTGTTATTTTGATAGACAATGCAATTAAATACACAAACAATGATAATAAAATTGAAATAAATCTAACAAAAAACAATAGAAAATTAACTTTTGAAGTAACAAATTATGGTGTTACAATTCCTAAAGAATATCAAAAATATATATTTGACCGCTTTTATCAACTTGATAAATCACGTAGTGAAAATAAAGGATATGGCCTTGGTCTATCAATTGCCAAAGATATTATTAATAAGCATTGTGGCAAAATAACTTTAACTTCAATTGATAATAAAACAACTTTTAAAGTTGTTTTATAAAAAAAGACTAACCATCAAAGATTAATCTCTTAGAAAAAATGTATTTAAACAAGTATCACTTACTTCAAGACTTCCGCGCTTGATATTAGTGGTACTTTTTTCTATGTTATGATAATGAGTATAACTATATTCATCTAAAGCTATATTATAATCTATATTAATAAAATTATATGAGTTTAACTTTTTAAGCATTTCTTTATTTTTCTTAATTATCTCATCATTATCAATATCATCATCTAAATAGATAATATTTTCGATATTATCTATTTTATCATCTGACACTACTTGAATAAATGGCAAATAGTACTTTGACAATAAATCAATTAAGAATTTAATATCATCATTATCTAGTTGATAATCATTATGACTCATACATCCATTTTTATTACCACAACATTTACCACAATGGTCTTGTTTACAATCAATTTTCTTTCCGCAATTACACATTTCAATTTCCTTTACCTAATTCTATAATTACCAGCTCAAATAAGTTATTAAACCTAATTGGTATTACACTATCACCAAGTCCTCGACTAACAATCATATGTTTATCATCATCTGAATAAAGACCACTAGTATACTTGGGAAACCAACCTTGATTTGGTGCAAATAATGAACCAATAATAGGAATTATTATCTGACCACCATGAGCATGGCCACATAATGTTAAATCGAGATCATATTTTAGATATGTTTCGTAATGTTCTGGTCGATGAGATAATAAAATATTATAGTCTTCACTATTTAAGTTTAATTCTTTAATATTATTTTCTGTTATTTTTATTCTTGTTTGATACTGATTTTCATCATTACAATATACTTCCTTTGTATTCATACATGGGTCATCAATTCCATTAATTACAATATATTCTTGTTCAATATATATCTTATGTGACTCATTACTTAATATATTTACTTCGTATTTATTTAATATTTCTACTATATCATCATAATGATCACTACGCGCTTCATGATTTCCAGTAACATAATAAATATCAGCTATCTTTGCAATATCACCTATAAATCTATCAATAACTTCTAAACTTGGCTTATAGTCATTTATAATATCACCACTAATTAGTATTAAATCGACATTTTCTTTTTTTATTAACTCGACTAATTTTCCATTCCATTCCTTATTATGAAAATCAGAAATATGAGCAATTTTATAGCCTTCAAATGTTTCAGGTATTTTATCACTATCAATATTATGATAACTGACTTCAATTGTTTTATTTGTCCAATATACCCACGATGTAAATATCACTATAAATATAAATAATGTAATTAATATCATTTTATTTCTCCACATTGTCATATTATAGCATAGTTTATCCCTTATAAAAAAAATATAAGATAGCATAAGCTATCTTATATTAATTATTCTACGTTGAATCTTTTTTTGCCATTATAGTGTGTATGTAAAATTTCATGTGCTAGGTGTGAGCCTGGCTCTTCAAAGAAATTTTTATATAATGCTTGAATTTGTGGGTTATTATGTGATTTTCTAATTGCTAAAGATTTATCTTCATCATATAAAACATTAGCTCTTAGCTTTTTATAATCAATTGGATTTAATGCATTTTTTAAATTAGAAGGTATTATTGATTGTCCACCACCATTTACACATCCACCAGGACATCCCATGATTTCAATAAATGCGTAAGGTGATACTTTATTTTTTATATCTTCTAAAATTTGTTTTGCTGAAGTCATTGAACTTACTACCGCTACTTTAATATCTTGGTTTGCAATATTTAATGTTGCTTCTTTAACACCTTTCATTCCACGAACTACTTCATAGTCAACTTCATCAAATGTTTTACCTTCTAAAACTTCTTTTACAGTACGGATTGCAGCTTCCATTACTCCACCAGTAGCTCCAAAGATAACACCAGCTCCACTGTATTCACCAAACATATCTTGATCAAACTCTTCATCTTCAAGACTTGCAAAATCAAGTCCATACATTTTAATTAGACGTCCAAGTTCTCTTGTTGTAATTACAGTATCAACATCTTTCATTCCATCAATTACCATTTCAGGTTTATTGATTTCCTCTTTTTTAGCTGTACATGGCATTACTGATACTACATAAATATCTTTTGGATTAATACCTTTTGTTTTTGCATAATAAGACTTTAAGACAGCTCCAAACATCATGTGTGGAGATTTACATGAACTTAAATGTCCTAATAGCTCTGGATATTCGTATTCTGCATATCTTACCCATCCTGGAGAACATGAAGTAATCATAGGTAAAATTCCTCCATTTTGTACACGATATATAAACTCTGTTCCTTCTTCCATAATTGTTAAGTCTGCAGCATAGTTTGTATCATATACACGATTAAACCCCATTCTTTTTAATGCTGCAACCATTTTACCAGTTACTCTTGTTCCAATAGGCATATCAAATTCTTCACCAAGTGAAGCTCTAATTGCTGGTGCCGTTTGAACAATTACATGTTTTTTAGGATCATTAATCGCTTCAATTACATCATGAATATTTTCTTTTTCCGTTAATGCTCCTACAGGACAGGCGATAACACATTGTCCACATTGCATACAGTTAACATCCTTAAAGCTTAAATCTAATGCTGGACCAACTTTTGTTTTAAATCCACGATTCATGAACCCTAAAACTCCAATTCCTTGTACTTTTTCACAAGTTGTTACACAACGTCCACATAAGATACATTTTGAAGTATCTCTAACAATTCCATTTGCTTCATTATCAAAGCTAACTTCTGTTTTTTCCCCTTGGTAGCTAACTTCTCTTACATTTAATTCTTGTGCTAATACACGTAGTTCACAATCATTATTTCTAACACAAGATAAACAGTTTTTACTGTGATTTGAAAGAATTAATTCAACAATTGATCGTCTTCCATCTAATACTTTTGAACTATTCGTTGAAATTTCCATATTTTCTCTAACAGGATATACACAAGATGCAACAAGCCCTGGTCCATTTTTTACTTCTGCTAAACACACACGACAGGCTCCAACTTCATTACAATCTTTTAAGAAACAAAGTGTAGGTATCTTAATACCTGCTTGTTTTGCTGCATTTAAAATAGTAGTGTTTTCTTCTACCTGCATTGGAATATCATTTATTTTTATATTAATCATTTATCATTACCCCCAAACTACCGCATCGAAACGACAAGATTCTTTACATGCTCCACATTTAATACATTTTGCAGTATCAATAACATATGCTTCTTTTCCAGGTATACCACTAATTGCATCAACTGGACATGCTTTTGCACAAAGTGAACATTTACGACATTTATCTTTAAGAATAATGTATTCTAGTAAGTGTTTACATACTCCTGCAGGACATTTTTTATTTTCAGCATGCGCTAAATATTCATCCTTAAATAATTTCATAGTTGATAATACTGGATTTGGTGCAGTTTGACCAAGTCCACATAATGAAGTTTGTTGAATTTTATAAGCTAATTCTTCAAGTTCATTTAATGTTTCTAATGAGCCATTACCTTCACAAAGACTTTCTAATAACTCTAACATTCTTTTTGTTCCAATACGACATGGACTACATTTACCACATGATTCATCTACAATAAATTCCATATAGAATCTTGCAACATCGACCATACAGTTATCTTCATCTAAGACGATCATTCCACCAGATCCCATCATCGAACCTAATTTTTTAAGATTTTCAAAATCAATTGGTGTATCTAAATGTTCTTCAACAAGACAACCACCTGATGGTCCACCTGTTTGAACTGCCTTAAATTTTTTATTATTTAGACAGCCTCCACCAATTTCATAGATTACTTCTCTTAAAGTAATACCCATTGGCACTTCAACAAGTCCTGTATTTGTTACTTTACCACCAAGTGCAAATACTTTAGTTCCTTTTGAATTTTCAGTACCGATACTTGCGAACCATTCAGCACCTTTAACTAAAATTTGTGGTACATTAGCCATTGTTTCAACATTATTAATTACAGTTGGCTTACCCCAAACTCCTGATACTGCTGGAAATGGTGGTTTTGGTACAGGCATTCCTCTTTTTCCTTCAATTGATTGAATTAAAGCTGTTTCTTCTCCACAGACAAATGCTCCAGCACCAAGTCTAATTTCTATTTCAAAGTTAAAATCAGATCCTAAAATATTATTACCAATTAATCCATACTCTCTTGCTTGATCAATAGCTATTTTTAATCTTTCAACTGCAATTGGATATTCTGCACGAATATAAACATAACCATGATTAGCACCAATTGCATAACCAATGATTGCCATTGCTTCAATAATTGAATGTGGATCTCCCTCTAAAATAGATCGATCCATAAATGCTCCTGGATCTCCTTCATCGGCATTACAGATTACATATTTTTGTTCGCTATTTTGATTTAATGCAAATTGCCATTTTGTACCAGTAGAGAATCCTCCACCTCCACGTCCACTTAGACCAGATGCTTTAACTACATCAACAACTTCTTGTGGAGTTAATTCACTTAATGCTTTAGCTAAACCTTCATAACCATCATTAGCGATATACTCATCAATATCTTCAGGATTGATTACACCACAGTTTTTTAAGGCAATTCTTAACTGTTTTGCATAAAAGCCAATTTTATCAATATCAAAGATTTTCTCTTTTGTTTTTTCATCGATATCAGTAATCATTAAGCGTTCAACGACGCGACCTTTATAGATATGTTCATGAATAATTTCTCTAATATCATTCTCTTTTACATTACAATAAAATACTTTATCTGGATGAATAGCAATGATTGGTCCTTTTTGACACAAACCAAAACATCCTGTTTTTATTACCTTAACTTCATTATCTAATCCTAATTTACTAATTTCTTCCTTTAAATTCAAAAATAATAAAGTTGAATTAGAAGAATTACACCCAGTTCCTGCACAAACTAAAATATGTGTTCTTTCCATCTTATCCCTCATTTCCTATATGCGTATATTTTACTATTACTTCATCATTTGCTATATGTTTCTCTAAGATTTCTTTAGCTTTTTCTGCATCAACTTTTACATATGTTGTTTTATGGTCATTATTATCAAATACTTCAACAATAGGTTCTAAAGAACACATACCAATGCAACCGCATTGGGTTACTGAACATGAATAATTATGTTCATCTACTTCACCTAAAAGTACATTTAATACATTTTTTGCACCAGATGCAATTCCACAAGTCCCCATACCTACAACTATTTTGTATTTTTTATCGCCTTGTCTCATTTCTATTTTCTTTTTTGCTTTTTCTTTTAATGCTCTTAGTTCCTCAATCGACTTCATTTTGACCTCCTATTTCAAATTGATTTCTTTATTTATTGTTTCTTTTATAAAATTCAGTACCATTGTTTCTTCAATGGGTACATCCTCTAACTCTTCTTTTATATCAACTGTTTTAAAAGTATAATGATATTCATCTTTAATAAAATTAAATTCATAATTTACTTCTGGCTTTGCTTGAATTAATAAACTGATAGTTTCCCCAATATTACCGAAAACTGGCAAATCAATATGATTTAACTTAAGAATAAGTTGCAATTTTGTTCCAACACCTTTTGCTGATTCAATATTGAATTCTCCATCACATTGCCTTGCAAGATCTTTAAATAGTGGTAAACCAAGACCAATTTTACGAACTTTTTTAGTTGTATAAAATGGATTAATCGCTTTATTAATTTCTTCCCTATCCATTCCACAACCATTATCAATTATTTCAATTAATAATTTATTACTTTTTTTATCAACATTAATATTAATAACTATTAAACTAGATAAAGCTCTAATTGAATTGTTTACTATATCAAGTAGATAAGTTGCAAAATCATACATTATTATTTCCCCACCAAAATTCTATTAAATCAAAATCTAAATGATTTTCTTCACTAATATCAATTAATGAATGTGCATCTGAATTTTTAAACCAAAGTGTTTCATTTATATTTTTATGAATTTTTAATACTTTTTCTTTATCTTCAGATTTCTTTATCTCTATACCATCATACTTTACATCTAGTGGAATAAATCCAAGTGTTTCAATAATTCCATTCGCTTTCCCTATTACATGAGCTAAGACTACTTTTCCATTACACTCGTGTATTTTATCACAAATTTCATTTACACTTTTCCTAATAGATACGATTAATAAATTATCGACTACTTCGATGACCTCATCATTTTCGTTTAGCACATATTGATTACCAAAATAATCTGGTTTATTTTCAACATATTTTGTATTTTTATTTAAAAATTCATCGAATTTTATAATATCTTTTTGATATTTAAAATATCCTAAAATATGTACTTCTTCTTTTGATTGAACTTCAACTCCAAAAATATATTTTATATTCATTTTATCAGCTATAATCTTTGCAGATTTTTGGTTTTTAATTGAATTATGATCTGTAATACTGATTAAATTCAAGCCATTAATGCAAGCCATATTAACAATGTTATTGATTGTCATATCATCATCAGCACATGGAGATAGTGCTGAATGCATATGTAAATCATAATAATGCTTCATAGGCCTAAATTTACTAACTTTTTCGCAATATCATAACTTGATTCTTTAGAGAACATAATACATATATTTTCTTCTAAGGCTTTTTGTTCAACATCTTCTTCTAATCTTACATCGTGAGCTAATATAATAGCACTAAAATCTTTTAATGATGCAACAGCAATTGAATTTAAATGAGCTTGGATTGTTATCCAAACACTTTCTTCTTCTCCCTCACCCATAACAAAACTTAAAAGATCTCCGACAAATACATTATTTACTTCTTTATTGATACTTTCATCTGTACCAATGTATTCAAGCTTTAAATTTTTTATTATATCTTTTACTTGCATATTTATCCTCACTTTGTATTGATAATCTTGCAATTATCTATTTTTTTTTTACCATCAACTATTGCTTCAGCCATAAGTCTACAACTTGCATACCCACATGCACCACAATCAAGTTCTGGTAAATTTTCTAGTTGTTGATTTAATTGGTTAAATCTAATAAGTTTATCCATCATTGATTTTGTTTCACTAACATTATCAACTTTAGTAATCTTAATCATATCTTCAGCTCTTAAATCTTCTAATTTATCATTTCCTTTATTTAATAGTTTATGAATATTTCTTTCTCTTAAATAACGATTAGACCAAAGAAAATTTGCTCCTGCACATCCATTTAAACAAAACGAAATATCAGCACCTTTATAGTCTTCTAATAATCCAAATTCCATCATTTCTAATACTTCTAATGTTTTTGGTAAACCATCAACATTTAAAATGTTATCATCAAATTCTTTAATACATGATTTAAGACCATATTTATTAAAATCAATATCAATAAGTTCATCATCTATTAATTTATTTAATTTTGGAAATATATCAGTTAATGATAATGCATGATCTACTTCATATTCATTGTTCCCATAAGGATATTTAGCAAATGCAAGTTTAGCCATACATTCACATAAATAAAATATGCCAACATTTTGTTTATCTTGGTGTTTAACTCTTAGTTTTTTTGCAGCTATTTCACTAGCTAAAGCATTTTCTAAAGTATTTGTTAAGAGTGCTGGATAATCAATCTTAATCAATTTACTTATAACTGGACAGTTTGTCTTAATACTACATTTTCCTTCTTTAAGTTGTTTATTATTATATTCATTGATTGTTCCTTCAATACTACTTAAATCATATACTTCATCAAAGCCTAATTTTAATATTCCTGAATATAATTTATTTACATCACATTTATTTTTACATACACCTATTAGTGCACTTGGTACTATTGCAATTTTATAATTATAATTTTCAAGGTCATATATGGTACTTCCTTTTGCATGTAAACCTAAAAACATGCATGTATCTACACAAAGACCACAGTTTATACATATCTCACGATTAATATTTACCCTATTATTTTCCATTGTTATGGCTTTAGTTGGACAAATTCTTAAGCATTTCATACATTTACTACAATGACTTAATGTATAACTTATTACTGATTTCATACTATCTTAAATCCTATTTTCAATGTTGTACCATCACTTGATGACTTTATATCAAACTCATCTGATACTCTTTTAATATTAACTAAACCCATACCTGCACCAAATCCAAGCTCTCGTGCTTTTTGGCTTGCAGTTGAATAGCCTGGTGTAATAGCTAAATCCATATCTTTAATACCTGGTCCAACATCTTCAAATATCATTGTAATTAATTCATTTGTCAAATCTAAGATTATTTTCCCACCATCTGAATGTATAATCAAATTAATTTCAGCCTCATAACAAGCTACAGCCATTCTTCTTATTAACTCAGCTGGTAGATTAAGTTGTTTTAAAATTGCTTTAATTTGACTTGAAACTTTACCAGCATTTGCAAAGTCTTCTTTATCAACATTGTAAATTAAACTATTCATAAGCAATTGCTTTTATGCCATTAGAAAATAAAATTCCACTTGCTTCAAACATACTATAATCTGAAGTAATAATACTAATATCTAGATTTGGAAATGATTCAATAGTATTTGGAAGAAATTTTTTTCCTCTAACAATAATTATCATTCCTATATCTAACATTTCTGCAGTTCTTAGTACTTGTTCATTACATAGTCCTGTAACTAGAATTGTTTTATCAGGATCATCATTAATCATAGCTAATGCATCACTCATTAAATCTGTTGAAAAAGCATATAAATAATCAATATTACTTTGACTATCTACTAATATTTCTCCATTTAATATTTTAGCTAGCTCGTGTGTTAACATAATTTTATCTTTCTTCAGCTACAATATTTTTAACACGCTCTTGTAGGTCTGAGTTATCAAAACAGTTACCATATACCTTTTCATTTAAAATTGCAATTGGTGCAAGACCACATGCTCCAAGACATCTTGTTGCATCTAAACTGAATAATCCATCTTCACTTGTTCCATTAACGGGAGATTTAGTTAGCGCTTCCATTTCATCTAATAAATCTTTTGCTCCCTTAACATAACAAGCCGTCCCCATACAGACATTTACTACATACTTCCCTTTTGGTGTTGTCGTAAATTGTGTGTAGAATGTTACAACTCCATACACATCAGCTACGGAAGTATCTGTTGCTAATGAAATTTTTTCCATTGCATAAAATGGAATATATCCAAGCTCATGTTGTACATCATGTAACATTTGCTTTACTGGACCTAGTTTCCCTTTATGTCTACTTACAATCTCTTCAATCTTCATTTTTGCATCTTGATTTAATTTTTCCATAATATCCCTTTCTAATACTCTTTTATTTCAACAATTTTACCTAGTTTATCAAGATTATTTATTATATTTTTTATAATATTAACTTTCACATCTAGTGAAATTGTGGAATAACTTAATGTTTTGTGGACTTCATTTTCTGCAAGTCCTAATAAAAAACTAACTTTTGTACTATCTAATAAATATTTTGCTAAAAGTGTACCACCATCTTTTTCTTTTCCAAATAATAAAGCTTCCATAAATTTTTTATTTTTAACACATTGTGTTAAAAGATAATCTGCTTTACTTAAAGTGATAACTCCTTCACATACTAAATCAATACCTAATATTTTTGATGTCGGAGGAACATCTGCATTTTTATCAAACGTATTATGTATAATTTGAGTATTTAAATTTTTGGCAACAATTTGTCCTGTGGTTCCGCCACATGTTATTTTATAGTGTGTTGCTTTCATTAATTCTTCTACTACAAATTTATCATTTTCTTTATCTTTAGGTGGACCTACCATCACTTTGCTTTCTTTAGCTTCGCAAAGTTTAATAACGCCAACTGTACAATCATCTAAGCATTCACCATTATAAAGTTCATTAACACTTTGAAGAAGTATATTTGATACTTCAATTGGCTCATCACTTGTACGATAATATTTAACTAGATGATTCTCTACTGCTGTTTGATTCCAATCTAAATTAATTCTTTTATCAATACCAGCATGTAGTATACCATCAGAATAACATAATATAAAATCATCAACTTTCGCGTTAAAGGAAAATTCACATACTAAACGATGATTATAAAATTCTTCTTTTTTTTCTATGTTTAACAACTTTTTATCCCTTAACACAATTGTGGATGGATTATCAAATTCAACTACTTCTATCAAACCATTATAATAAGCTTTAATAATTGTAAATGTAGCATATGCACTATTTCTTTCTTTACATTCTGGAAGTGTACTAGTTACTGTTTCAATAACGCTAGCTAAAGGTTCATGGCTATTAACCATTTCAGCAATAATTGTACTTGTTAGTGTCGATAAAATATTAGCTTTTACACCACTACCAATTCCATCAGATAATACCATTGTAAAGAATTCAGTGTTATGCTTAATTCTTACATTATCTCCACAAAGTTCTTCACCTACTTTATGAAAGCTTGCAAAATGATTTTTTACATGAAATTTGTCACTCATCTTTTTCTATTGCTTTCATTAATTTACTTAATGCTATTTTAGAATTTGCAGTACTTTCTCCAAGTAGTGAAGCTACTTCTTGTACAGTTCTCATTTGATCATCGATAATTTTTTGAGTTATCTCTAATGTATTTTCACGATATTTTCTAATAATTTTTTCCTTTGTTTCCTCAATTGTTAAGTCCATCAAAATAATAATGAATTTATGATGTTCTTTTAAATAGATAACACAATGATTTACAAGTATTTTATATTCGTCATAATAGTATTTGAAGTATTGGATTTTTTGTGGATGATTAATTGCATATTCAAGTTCAGAGCATTGAATAATTGCTTGAATAGGCATTTCATTACAGTTTGTGCTCTCTAATCTGAACATTGCTTTTGCAGCAGGATTTATTGTTTCTATTTGCAATTTACTATCTATAACAATAATTCCATTTGGTGTATTTTTAATAACTAAATTTGAAGTTGATAATGCCATTTCAAGAGCATCAGGAATACATAAATTAGGGTCAGCTTTATTTTCTAATACTGCAATTGCTTTTTCTTTACATGTTTCATACCCACAAGAACCACAATTGAGCACTTGATTTTCATTTGTTTTTCCCAGGATATAAAGCATATCTTGAATTTGCGCTTCAGAAAATGATTGTTTAGTTTTTAGTTGACTTTGCCATTTTGCTTTAAAGGCTGGTAAATTATTCATATTTTTAATAACTGAGCTATTGTGAATTTGTCTTTTTAATTTAGTTTCTGAAGCCCATTTTTTATGATAATGATTCTCTAATATTGGTCCTCCAAGACATGATTCTTTACAAGCACTCATTTCAATGAAACACTTTTCAATTTCTTTATTTTTTATTGCCTCTAATGCCAATCTAATTCGGGATATCCCTTCAACACTAAAAGTTTCATAATTACTATCTTTACTATTCAATGTTTTTAAAATACCACTTGGTGTTGGATAAATTCTAGCTATATCACCATCAAAACTATCAAGATTATCTTTATAATCAACATGTACATCTTTTAAATAATATTCAAGTTCATCCATTTCAATAGTTGCATCGATAATTCCATTATTTCTAATATCCTTAATTTCTCTTTTCTTTGCAATACATGGATTAATAAATACTACCTTTGCATCAGGATGTTGTTCTTTTATTAATACACCTGATGCTATCATTGGCGATACAATACTAGCCAGTGCTTCAATTAGTTCAGGATACTCTTTTTCGATTAAATCAACTACTACAGGACAACATGTAGAAATAATATTATTCATTTTATTTTCTGCTATTAAATAATTATAATGTTCACTAACTTTACTAGCAGCAAAAGAGGTTTCTATAACATCATAAAAACCTTTTTCTATTAATTTACTTTTTAATTCATTAAAACTAGACCATACTCCAATAAAGCTTGGTGCTACTGTTGCAATAACTTTTTGCTTATTATTAATCCATTGATTTACTTGATTTAAATCACTTTTAATTTTTTTTGCACTATGTGGACAAATTACAAAACACTTCCCACATAAAATACACTCATCCTCAATAATTTGAGGCTGATAATTTACATAGGCCATTGCTTTTGTTGGACATACTCTTACACATCTCAAACAGTTCTTGCAATTTGATTCTTGTAACCTAATATATGAACTCATATTTTTCTCCCTAGACATTGAAAAAATAATACTATGTATATTTTACCATTATATAAAAGGTTGTTTCAAGAATATATTGTATAAAAAAAACGAACTATTTGTTCGTTTAAGTAATTTTGTTATAATTTTAATTATTTATTTTATATATGATTTAATTTTATTAGATTACATAGTTATCACAATATTTATATCATACCATATTTGAACATTTTTAATTAAATAATTAGCTAATAAAAAAGAAGTATAATTATACTTCTTATTCATTTTCTGCTTTTAAATCTCTATTCATTAAATCATTAATTGATTCTTTAGGAGATTTATTTTCAAATAAAACTTTATATACTTCTTCAGTAATTGGCATAGATATATTGTGCTCTTTAGATACTTCATATACTATTTTACAACACACTATTCCTTCTACTGTTTTTTTATTATTTTCTAAAAATTCTTTTGCAGAGTTTGCTTTTCCAATTGCAAGTCCGGCTTGGAAATTTCTTGAATGATATGATGTACAAGTTACAATAAGATCTCCAACCCCTGTTAGCCCTAAATATGTATCTTTATTACCACCAAAATATGTACCATAACGTACCATTTCATTTAAGCCTCTTGCCATTAGTGCCGCTTTAGCATTATCACCTTGTCCTACACCAACAACAATTCCACTAGCTATTGCCATAATATTTTTTAGTGCAACACCGATTTCAGCACCAATAACATCATTGTTACGATATAATCTAAATTTATCATTAGAAAATGCTAATTGAACTTTTTTTGCAACTTCATCATCATCACATACTGCATTAATTGAAGTTAATAATCCTTGTACTACTTCTTCAGCATGAGATGGTCCAATTAATGACACAACATTTATAAGTTTAGAATCATTTAATGCTTTTTTGATGACAACTGATAGTCTTTCGTGAGTAACAGGATGAAACCCCTTAGCAACATTAATTGCGATAAATGGTTTTGTAATATATGGTTTAATCTTTTCACTAACATCTCCTATTGCAATTGATGGTATAGCGAATAAAATCATATCACTATTTACTATAATATCTAAATTTGTTGAAGCCTTAATAGTTTTGTTTAGTCGAATTTCCTCAAAATATTTTGAATTACGATGATTTAAATTGATATCATCAACTTCATCTTGGTTAACACCCCAAAGTACAACTTCATGATTATTAGCTGCAAGAATATTAGCTAGTGCACTACCAAAACTACCTGTACCTAAAATACTTACTTTCATTAATCCTTCTTTCTAACAATTATATGAATTGGTGTTCCATAGAAGTTAAATGCTTCACGTAATTTATTTTCCATATGTCTTTGATATGAAAAGTGCATTAACTCTGGATCGTTTACAAATAATATGATTGTTGGAGGTGCAGCTTTAACTTGAGATGCATAATATATTTTAACCCTTTTACCATTTGTTGTTGGTGCAGGAGTTATTAATTGAGCATCTAAAATTACCTCATTTAATACATTTGTTGGAACTCTTAAATTCGAATAATAATATACTTCATTAATCATTGGAATTAAGTCTTTAACTCTTTGTTTTGTAATTGCGGATACAAATATAATTGGAGCATAACTTAAATATTTAAATTCTTCACGAATTTTTCTTTCTACTTTTAGAATTGTTTTATCATCTTTATCTACTGTATCCCATTTATTATAAACAATAATTATTGGCTTGCCAGCTTCATGTGCATAACCTGCAACATGTTTATCTTGTTCGATTATTCCTTTTTCTCCATCAATAACAAATAAAACAACATCAGCACGTTCAATTGCTGACATAGCTCTTAAAACAGAGTATTTTTCAACATTTTCATATACTTTACCACGTTTTCTAATACCTGCAGTATCAATTACAACATATTCTTGATTTTCATGTTTAAATGGAGTATCTATTGCATCTCTAGTTGTACCTTCAATATTACTTACAATTACTCTGTCTTGATTTAACATTGCATTTGTCAAGCTTGATTTACCTACATTTGGACGACCAATAATTGCAAATTTAATCATACCTTCGTAATCATTACGTTTACGATTATCAAAGTTTTCAAAAACTAAATCCAAAATATCTCCAATACCAATACCATGAACTCCACTACAAGCAATTGGATCACCAACTCCTAATGCATAAAACTCATATATATCATTAACTTTTGCACCATCATCAATTTTATTAACAGCTAAAATAACTGGTTTATTTGTTTTTTGTAATAATCTTGCAATATATTCATCATCATTTGTAATTCCATCTTTTCCATTAACTACAAATACAATAACATCACTTTCTTCAATTGCAATTTCAACTTGTGCTTTTATTTCAACTTGAAAAGGTTGATCTAATAATTGAATTCCACCAGTGTCAATTACTCTAAAATCTCTAGTTAGCCAATTAGCTTTACCATAAATTCTATCTCTTGTTACACCTGGTTGATCTTCTACTATTGATACTCTTTCACCTACAAAACGATTAAAAATCGTTGATTTACCTACATTTGGGCGACCTACTATCGCTACTACTCCACTAATCATTCGTTACCTCATTTACTAATTCTATGATTTTATCAATTGTTTCATCAAGTGTAATATCTGAAGTATCAACTAATACAGCATCTTCAGCTTGTACTAATGGTGAATTTTCACGATTACTATCTTGATAATCTCTTTTATCTAGCTCTATTATTATATCTTCTAAATTTGAAGGTATATTTCTTTCAATATTTTGTAAATGACGACGTTTAGCACGAGCTTTAGAGCTTGCTGTTAAAAATATTTTTAACTCAGCATCCTTTAATACTACACTTCCAATATCTCTTCCATCTAAGATGTAGCCTTTATTTTTCGCAATATCTTGTTGCATTGCTACAAGATATGCACGTACATCTTTTAGTTTAGAAACCTCACTAGCCATCGTTGACATATGTGGCGTTCTTATTTCATCATTCACTTTTGTACCGTCTAAAAGGATACTGCCATCACTTTTCATATCGATAACAGTATTTTTTAGCATATTAACAATGTTAACTTCATCATCAATTGCAATATTATTTTGTAACGCTTTATATGCGGTTAAACGATACATTGCACCTGTATCTAAATGTACGTATCCAAGCTTTGTAGCTACTATTTTAGCTACACTACTTTTTCCGGCACCACCAGGTCCATCTATTGCAATATTTATTTTCATTAAATAATTCCTCTTTGTTGTAGAATAAAGAAGAATACTACACCCAATACTATTAATAATAATACAATAAATACAATTAAGATAATATTTACAATATTACTAGTCGGTTTTTCATCTTCATCCTCATCATCAAAATAATCTGAATTGAAACGATCTAAATTTACTGAATTGCTTAATATGTCAAAGTTATCTTCTTCGTGATTAATATTTTCCATATTAAAGCTATTACTAGTTGTAAATTCACCTGGTTCTTCTTCATAATAGTTTGGTGTTTCAGTTGTCTTTATTACTGGTGTTTCTATTTCATCTATTGTTTCTACTTCTTCATGTACTTCATGTACTTCATGTACTTCATGTACTTCATCTTCTTCTACTTCAAGTTCATGAATAGTGTTTACTTCTTCTAAATCATTAAATTCTGTTTTAGCAGTTTCTTTTTCAACAACATTCTCCTCAAATGTATCCATAAAATCAAATTCTTGCATATCTTCTGCTTTGATTTCTTCTTTCATTTCACTAAAAGTATCTTCAAATAATTCTGGTTCTTCTTTAACTTCAGGTTCATCAAATATTGGAGTTTCTTCCTCTTTAGTTTCATCTAATAAAGTTGTTTTTTCTAAACTTTCAACATTAATAGAAACTGGTTCTTCAGAAATACTAGGTTGAATATCTTCAATTTTATTAACAACTTCTAAATCTTCTTGTGTATATACTGGTTCTACTATTGTATTTTTTGTTGTAGTTAATACTTTCTCTTCTTCAAAAGAATTAAATTCTTCTTTTACATTATTTTGTAATTCATTAAAATCAAATTCTAATTGTTCTTCATCTTCAGTTTCTTCATAACTAACACCAGAAACAAATGTAGATGGGTCTACTAATAAATCTGTATTAATATTATTTTCAACTTTAGGTTGAATTACTTCAGGTTTATTTAATATTAAGTCATCAAAAATAATTGTATTATCTGCTGGCTTTTCTTCATAATCAGGAGTTTCGAAATTTGCATCTTCATTTGCAAAGTTAAAGTTGAATTTCATTGCTCTAGTTTGATTTAAATTATTATTTAACGTTTCATTATATGTACCTGGATTTGTGTAAATACCATCCATAAATGGATTATTACTTTTAGAATCTAAAACATCTTCCATTGATTCCTCTAAATCACTAACATTTGGCTCCTCATTTATAAAACCACTATCATTCGCTTCAAAGTTAAATGGTTGTGTAAATTGTTCTCTAACATAATTTTCATCTTGTGTTTGAACACTTACGTCATCTTCTTCGATTTGCGGGTTTAATAAGAAATCTAAGTTCATTAAAACCTCTTCATCAATATCTGTTTTTAAAGTTGATTCTAAATTCTTAAATTGATTAGTGTTACTTAATTCACTCCAGTAATCTTCATAGTTAAATTCAGGTTCATTTTTTTGTGTCCCTAAATAATCAAATTCACTTTCAAATGATTCTTCTAAAACTTTTGGGTCTAAAAAATCAAGTTCAGAAATTCCCATTTCACTATTTTTTCTTACATTACCAAAAGCTCTATTTAAATTTTGTTGCCTAATTTTTTCATAAATATCCGCTTGAGTTTCGTCTAACATATCATAATCTTTTTCCAAATTATACTGTTTTACTTCCTCTAAATATGTATTTAAAATAGCATCAGAATCTTCATTTTTTGATTCTTCTACTTTATCATAAACTTTTTTTCTGCTAGGCTCTTCTGAGTCTTTATTTGTATTAAAATCTTGATATTGTTCAGGAGAAATGCGACTTAAACGTTCTTTATAAGGGTTTAAAAATGAATCATTTATTCCTGTTTCACTATCATTTAGAATTTGCTTTCTTAATTCGGCAAACTTAATTGTCCTTGTCATTTTGCTCATTAAAAAAAATACCTCCACTTTTCATAATTATATCAAATTACAGATACAATTGATACACCATTATCATAATTTTACAAAATTAGTTTAATTACACATCATTATCATATCAATTCACTATTTATCTTTGAAATTAATATAATTATGTGTAAACAATTATTACATATGTTATAGTTATTGTGAAGTAATATGTAATTTATATAAAATACGGAGGTTAAAATGACAAACAATGATTCAGTATTTACAAAAATCCTCAACTGTGCAGGTTGTAATAAATGTATTTTAAAATGTCCAACTAAAGCTAATAAAGCATCATGGGTCAACGAGCACAATATAGTTGAAATAACAAATGAACAATGTATTGCTTGTGGTGAGTGTATTGATATTTGCGATCATAATGCTAGAGACTATATAGACGATATTGAGATTTTTTTTAATGACATCAAAGCAGGCAAAGAGGTTTCAATGATTGTCGCACCTGCAGCAAAAACAAATTTTACTAATTTACCTAAAATTATTGGTTATCTTAAATCATTAGGTGTAAATTTTATATACGATGTTAGTTTTGGAGCAGACATCACTACTTGGGCTTACTTAAAAAAAATTGAAACAGATAATATACAAACACTAATTGCACAACCATGTCCAGTTGTTGTTTCATATGTTGAGAAATTCAAACCTGAACTAATACCTTATTTAGCTCCAATACAAAGTCCTGCAATATGTTTAGCTATATATTTAAAAAAATATTTAAATTCTCAAGATAATATTTGTTTTCTATCTCCATGTGTTGCGAAAAGATATGAAATATATGATGATAATACATTCGGAAACATTAATTATAATATTACCTTTTCTAAACTTGAAAAGTATTTTATTGATAATAATATTAATCTTGATGAATACGATGAATCTGAGATTGACACACTAAAAGAAAACACTGGTTTTTTGTTTCCAAGACCTGGTGGACTTAGTGAGAATATTCGTCTACATTTTCAAGATAAAGTTTGGACACATGAAGTTGAAGGTATATTTGAAATTGAAGAATATTTAAAACAGTATTATGAAGATATCCAAGAAAAAAAGCCAGTCCCACTTCTGATTGATGCGTTAAATTGTAAACAAGGTTGTAATATAGGTACTGGTACAAATAAAAATATTAAATTAAACTTTATCAATCATAAATTTAATTCTAAAAAAAAGGAATTTGATAGAGATGCAATACTTAACCTAAATAAATATTTAGATCAAAACTTAAATCTTAATGATTTTATAAGAGAGTATGAAGATAAATCTGATATTGTCAGAATGGAAAATAAAATGGACATTGATGATATCTTCTTTGCTTTAGGCAAAAATGATGAAGAATCTAGAAAAATAAATTGTTTTTCTTGTGGTTATTCTAGCTGTTATGAATTCGCTAAAGCAATATCATTCGGAAATAATCACATTAATAATTGTCATTTTTTCTTATTAAAAAAATTTAAGTCATTAAGCTCTATCGATTCACTTACAGGATTATTTAATAGATATAGTTATAATGTAATGATTAATAAGCTAATTTCTAATCACCCAAAATCATTAGCCATTGTCTTTGTAGATATCAATGGATTAAAGGAAGTAAATGATAATTTAGGACATGAATGCGGTGATAGATTAATTACTAATGCTTCAAATATTTTAAAAAGAATATTTATAAATAATATTTACCGTGTGGGTGGTGATGAATTTATCATTTTAGAAGATAATATTACTTTAGAAGATATTGAGAACAAAGTTAAAACACTTAAAACTATCATTAAATATGATACTTCTGTTTCTTTATCTTTAGGCTATAGTATCAGTAAAAACACTGATGAATTGAATGATAAAATAAATGAAGCAGAAAAAAATATGTATAAAGAAAAAAATTTATATTACACAGATAAAAAAAGACGCTAATATGACTAACGATACATGCTTGGCTTAATTCCATACTGCTTAATAAAACATTTGTAAAAATTAGTATAGCTCACAAACCCACATTTGTGAGCTATTTCTGTAAAACTTAGTGTAGTATTAAACAATTTTCTAGCCTCCATCAATCTTTTTTTTATGATGCATTGGTAAATTGAAATATCAAGTTGACTAGAAAATTTGTGACTTAATGTGTATTTATCAATCATTAATATTTCACTAAGAATATCTAAAGTTATATCTTCATCAAAGTTATTATCTATATATTCTATACATTTAATTATTGTCTTATCTTTTTTATAACCAATACATTCTTGATTAGTATTCTTTATTCTAGCTATCTTTATTAATAATTGCGTGACTAAAGATTCTAATAATATTTCATAACCAATCAGCATATTTAATTTCTCATTATAAATACTAATAAACAATGCTTTAATCTCCTCGTATTTTTCATTATTTGAAATCACAAGTAATTGTGTTTTATTAATTGATTCAATAATATCTTCAGCTTTATTTATTAAATCTAAATTGAATCTAATAATTATCCTCTCGAAACAGTTACTTTCCACTATTGTTAATCTATGCAATGAAAATGGATGTATAACCAATATAGTACCTCTATTTAAATTATAATCTTGACCTTTATAATGATATGTTGCACTTCCATCTATAACTAGCATTATTTCAAAATGATCATGATAATGTAATTCTTTTGTATCTATTTCAAAACTATGTTTTATCATTAATTCATTTTTATATAAGTTAATATCATTCATAATTTTCTCCCAACAATTGCAATCTTTTTACCAATTATAGATATATTAATATCATATATTTATTAATATAATATAAATATATAGAAAAGGATAGAAAAAATGAAAAAAGCAATAATTGGTGTACAAATGATGATGGTAAAAGATGCAATTAAATCATCAGGACTTTATAGCGCCTTAGAAAAAATTAGAAACATTGGGTATCGAGCAGTTGAAGTATCGCAAATAGATATGAGCAAAGAAAACATAGAGTCATTAAAAAAGGCTCAGCAAGAATTAGGAATTATCATTGGTGCATTATCATGTGGTATCGATGATTTAACAGATGATATTCCATACCCTGGTGATACTTTAATGAGAAATTTTGATAAAATTGTAAATGATTGCAAGGCAATAAATTGCAATATTCTTCGCATCGGAATGTTACCTTTTAAATATGCAACTTCAATTGAAAAAATGTTAGAACTTGCTGAAATCTGTGAACAATATGCAATTAAGTTAAAAGAACATGGAATCGATCTGTATTATCATGCTCATAATATGGAATTTCATTTACATAAAGGAATACCAGTATTAACTCATATGTTAAATAATACAAAGTATTTAGGGTTCGAACTTGACACACACTGGATGCATAGAGGTTGCGTTAATAGTGTTGAATATTTAAAACTATTTGAGGGTCGTATCAAAGCATGTCATTTAAAAGATTATAAAATTGTTTTACCTATTGAAGGTTTTAGTGGATTTAGCGATATAGAACATTATGGTGAAGTTGGTGAAGGTTCTATTGACTTTAAACCAATAATCTCTACAGCAGTTGAATGTGGTTGTGATTATTTATTTGTAGAACAAGATGAATTCTATGGGTCAGATCCATATGTGTGTTTAAAAACATCTTATGATAACCTAATTAATATGGGCTATGAAGAATGGTTTTAATAAAAAAAAACTCGTTAGAGTTTTTTTTATTCTAATCCTAATGATGTTTCAATGTTTGTAATCATTTGATCCATACAACCAATACCACCATCAGCTACATACCAACAGTTTCCTGGTTCTAAATAAATGATTTTATCATTTTGATAAGCTTGTGTTTTATGAATAATTTCATTATCCATTTGAATTTTTGCAGCTACAGCTTCATTTCCTACAGCTGTATCTTTATCTAAAATAAACATAAATTCTGGGTCTACCGCTAAAAATGTTTCATGAGATGAAATATTTCCATGATTTACATTAATATCACCAGAAAGGTTAGTAAATCCCATTTCATTTGTGATAATTGAAGCTCTTCCACTATCGCCTAATGTGTTTAATCCACCAGCATAAATTGCTAATAAAGCAGTACTATCATTTGCAAATTCACTAATAGCTGTTATTCTTTCCTCATAACTTGCAATTGTTTCATTTAATTCATCAGTTAATCCAAATATTGTAGCATGAGTATTTGCTAATTCTTTAAAGCTTTCAAAAAATCCTGCTTCATAATCAATAAATGCTGCCATTGTTGGGGCAATTTTAATAAATTCATCATAGTTATCAGCTGATCTATCACTTGAGAATATTGCATCTGGCTCAAGTTCCATAATTGCTTCCATATCATATTCTTTCATTCCACCAACTTTTACGATGTCTGGATTTTCAATATAATGTCTTAAGTGTTCAGGTGTTGAAGTTCCTTCAATAACTCCTACTACTCTATCGCCTAGTCCAACTGCATCTAAAAAGTCTAATGTTTGATAGTTTAATACAACAACTCTTTGTGGATCAAATGGGAAATCAACTGTAATTTTTTCATCAACTCCATTTACTACTTCAATTTTCACAGTTTCAGTTGTGTTTGTTTCTTCAATAACTTCTTTACTTTCTGTTGTGCACCCTACTAAATTAAGTGTTAATAGAGCCGTTAATAATAATACTAATAATTTTTTCATTTTCTCTCTCCTCTTTTAATAATATATTGAAATTGGTTTCCCATTTCTCATTTGAATTTCAAAGTCTACATTGTATAAAACTTTTAATGTTTCTTTTGTCATTACTTCATTTACTTCACCAAATTTATATAATTTACCATCTTTAAATGCTCCAATATAATCTGAGTAACAAGATGCAAAGTTTATCTCATGCAAAACTAAAATTACTGTTTTACCTAAATCATCACATAATTTTCGTACTAATTTCATCATATTTGATGAATGATAGATATCTAAATTATTAGTTGGTTCATCTAAGAAGACAAATTCTGTATCTTGGGCAATTACCATAGCAATATAAGCCCTTTGTCTTTGACCACCTGATAATTCATCGATAAAGCGATCTTCAAATTCTTCAAGTTCCATATATTTAATTGCTTCTTCAACCTTTTTATTATCTTCATCAGTCAAATGACTACCACTATGTGGGAATCTCCCAAATGCTACTAACTCTTTAACTGTTAGTTTCATTTGAATATTGTTTGTTTGAGTTAAGATAGCTAATTTTTTAGCTAAATCTTTACTATTCCATTTTTTTAAATCTAAGTCTTCTACTGTTACTTCACCAGCATCTTTATTTATTAATCTAGTAATTATATTTAATACAGTCGATTTTCCAGCTCCATTTGGTCCAATAAAAGAAATTACTTTCTTTCTTGGTAAATCAAATGTTACATCATTTACAACAATTTCATCACTATATGATTTTTTTATATTTTTTATTTTCATTTTAAGCTCCTTTATTACTAACTATTAGATACAAGAAATATCCACCACCAAATAAGTTAATGAACACTGATATTACAGCATTGTATGCGAAGATATGTTCAATCATTGATTGTCCTAAAAACAAAATTATTATTCCAAATAGGAATGATCCAATAATTAAATAGAAATGTTTAAATGTTTTAAAATATTCTCTTCCGATATTAGCAATAATTAAGCCCAAGAATGAAATTGGACCAACTAGTGCTGTTGCGATTGTAATTAAAAGTGTAGTTAATAATAATAATTTAGTAATAGTTTTATCATAGTTAACACCTAAGTTAATTGACATATTTTTACCTAACGTTATTACATTTAATAGTTTTAATTCTTTCGCAAATATTATAAATGATGCACTTATCAAGATAGTTGATATTATCAATAATTCGGCATTTATATTTCCAAAACCTGCAATAAGTGTTTCTTGCAGATTAGTAAATTCATTAGGATCAATCATTCTCATCATTGTATTTGTTATACTTGTAAATAATGTTGCAATAACACTACCTGCTAATAAAACATATAGAACATTATATTTAGTTTTTTTAAATAAAAATCCATAGATAACTGTAGCCATAAGTGACATAATGATCAAATCAATTATAAATGCAATGTTTTGATTAGCAACAAATTGATGTGTACTACCTAAGATAAATACTAAACATGTATGTATTAAAATATATAATGAATTCATACCAAGCAAACATGGTGTTACAATTCTATTATTGATAACAGATTGAAAGATAATACTTGCTCCACCTATACAAAAGGCCGCAATAATCATCGCAATTGTTTTTGGTGTTCTAATACTCATTGCATAATCAAAGAATTTTGGATTAACATCATAAAACATATAGAACATGACCATCAATAATGATATAACTGCTAATAAGATAATTTTTAATTTATTATTTCTGGCAAATTGCTTCAGCATTACTTATCTTCTCCTTTTTCTTTTTAGGACTTAGTTTTTTAAACATAAAACTAATAAATAATATACTTCCAATTACACCAGATATTA
The DNA here is from genome assembly GCA_964371715.1 of uncultured Erysipelotrichaceae bacterium. GTDB lineage: Bacteria > Bacillota_I > Bacilli_A > Erysipelotrichales > Erysipelotrichaceae > CAYJNO01. Next base: position 89,717 of record CAYJNO010000001.1, read on the forward strand.
AATCCATTGGTAATTCATATGGAGCAATTATCAATCGTCCTACCATATCACAAATTAGCACATAGATTGCACCAAATAAAGCAACATCAATCAAGCTTTCCTTAATCTTGTCACCTCTAAACATTGCGACAATATTTGGTATTATTAACCCAATATATGATACTGTACCAACAGTACCGACAACACTTGCTGTAATCATTGCACAAATTGTTAAACCACCAAATAATACTAAATTATAGTTAACTCCTAAGTTAGTAGAAAAACTTTCTCCCATACCAACAATATTAAAGTGATTTGCATAAAGATAAGCAACTACAATCAATGGTAATACAACATAAATTATTTCAAAGTCACCTCTAATAATTAATGAGAAATCTCCTACAAATGTTGATTGTAAAGCTTGTAGTAAATCAAAACGATAAGCAAAGTAATTTGTTAAACCACCAATTACTGTACTAAACATAATACCGATTAACGGTACCATTACAACATCTTTAAATTTAACATTTTGAATAAACCACACAAATAACCATGTACCTATTAAAGATGCCCCAAAAGCAAATAAAGATCTTTCAATCATCGTAACAGTTGGAAAAAATAACATTGCTATTAATACACCAAATTGTGCTGAAGCAACTGTTGCTCCAGTAGTTGGTGAAACAAAATTATTCATACATAATTTTTGCATGATTAAACCTGCTACACTCATTCCCATACCAGTACATAATATTGCTAAAAGTCTTGGGAATCTAGTAATAAATAATATATCAACTTGTGAAAAATCACCATTTAAAATTGGTGTTAAGTCAATTGCACCAACAAATATTGATATGATTGAAATAATTATTATTAAAGTTATTAAAATAAATCTTGTTTTATAATGTTTTAAAATATTCATCGTTATCCTCTTATGAGTTAGTTATATTTAACTAACTCAATTAGATTATCATATTTATATTTCTTTTTCAACCTATTTTTTAAACAATTATTTTATTATTTTTTTCACTTGAAATATATAAGTATTTTCTATTTTTTTAAATAATGAATATATATATTATGATTATAAAAAAAATAGAAACAAAGTTAATTTGTTTCTATTCTATAGAATATTTTATTAATTTTTATTAACGATATTTCTTTAGTAAAACTGACATTGGTTTATAAATCATTACTACTATGATACATGTTAATGCAGCTTTGATTAAGTTAAATGGTACTGTTGCCAATAAAACAAAACTTAGTTTATCAGTTATAGCTGGAATTAGCTGATGGCCCATATCAATTAAAGCTTCAAGTGGAATTTTTAAATAGAATGAATAAGCTGGAAGTAAAATAAAGTAATTTGTTAATGCACCAACTATTGTAATAGCAATTGCACCTAAAATTAATCCTTTAATAGCTCCTTTTTTAGATTTATCTTTTTTATAAAAATAAGCAGTTGTTAGAACAAATGAAGCTCCCATAATAAAGTTAGCAAGCTCTCCAACTCCTCCAGTAATCGAACCATCTAAAATAAAGTTTAGTAAAATTTTAATTAATTGTACTAAAACTCCTGCAAGTGGTCCCATTAATAATCCACCAAATATTACTGGTACATCCCCTAAATCAATTTGATAAAATGATGGGAATAATGGTAAAGAGAAGCTCATAAGCATCAATAGTGCTGACATTGCACCTAGTATCGCTATCAAAGCGATATTTTTTGTAGTTAAAACTTTGTTTTTCATTTGAATTTCCTCCTATAATTGAGGGCAAATAAAAGAAAAAAACTTTTCTTCATCCAGACTATACTGTCGCCACTTGAATTTCACAAGTTCAGCCAAATTGGCTCGTGGGGTTTACCACCGGTCGGGAATTTCACCCTGCCCTAAAGTTTTACTTCTTAAGTATACATCATTTCATTTATTTGTAAATAACTAATCATCTAAATAAGACTAAAAAAGATATAGAACTTAAATCTATATCTTTTTTAATGACTAGTAGTTTGTAGCTTCAATCTCGAAATGAGCCTGAGGATGATCACATACCGGACAGACTGTTAGTGCTTTTTTTCCTACATGTAAATGTCCACAATTTAAACATTCCCACACTTGTTCTTCTTCTCTTTCAAATACTTTATTTTCTTCAATATTTTTTAGTAGTTTAAGATATCTTTCTTCATGTCTTTTTTCAATTGCTAAAACACCTCTCATTTGTTTTGCAATTTCATCAAAACCTTCTTCTTCTGCTTCTTTAGCCATACGGTCATACATATCAGTCCATTCGAAGTTTTCTCCACCAGCAGCATCTTTTAAGTTTGTTGTTGTTGTTGGAACTTTTCCACCATGAAGTGCTTTAAACCATAATTTTGCATGCTCTTTTTCATTATTAGCTGTTTGTACAAAGAAGTTTTGAATCTGTACATAACCATCTTTTTTTGCTTGGCTTGCATAATACATATACTTTACATGTGCTTGACTTTCCCCAGCAAATGCTTCCATTAAATTCTTTTCAGTTTTTGTTCCTTTTAAATCTTTCATAATTTCTCCATTTCTATTTTTTTTGATATTCTACATCTACTATTGGTAAATCAAAGTGAAAATTTGAACCTTCATCCAACTTTGATGTTACTCCATATTCTGAACGATGAGCTTCTAGTATTTCTTTGGAAATTGCAAGACCAATACCACTTCCTACATTTGTTCTTTTGTGCTCAACATCAATTTTGTAATAGCGATCCCAAATTTCTTTTATTTTATTCTCATCAATTCCTGATCCATGATCAATAACTTCAATTAAACAGTGATTTTCATTTACTATACTTTGTTTAATTAAAACAAACTTTTCATTTTTTGAATAGTTAATTGAATTATTAATAAAATTATAAAGAACTTGTTTTATTCTCTTACTATCACATTTTATCACACAATCTTCTTGAATATCTAATTCAAACACAAAACCTTCTTTTTTTGCAAAACGATTATATTGTTTATAAATATTTTTGAGTAAATCTGAAACCTTAATTTCTTCTACATTTAACTTAATTCTACGATCTTGTAGCTTTGATAATTCTAGTAAATCATTAACTAATACAGACAATCTTTTGCTTTCACTTACAATTACATCAGCGTTTTCTTCGTTGTTTTCTCCAGGCAAATCTCTCATCATTTCTGCATATCCACCAATCATCGTTAGGGGGGTTCTTAAATCATGAGAAACATTTGCAATTAAATCAGTTTTCATTTTATCAGCAATTTGTATTTTTTCACTTGCTTCTTTTAATGTATTATCAAGTTCTTCAATTTCTAAATAATCATATTCACTATTTATACCTGAGTATTTACTATTACTTATTTTTTTAGCTTCTTCGTTTATTCGTTGTATTGGTAATACTACTTTTTTTGATATAAAGAATGCAAGAATAAATGTAAAAAATAATACTAGAAATACAATTATAGAGAATTGATCTTGTAATGTATTTACTGTCGCATTTACAGGTATTACATCAGTTCCTACTAATATTGAAATTTCATAATTCTCTGTATCAATATTTCGTGCATGAATATAATAATCTATTGAATTATTTTCGTCTAATAAAAAGTTAAAGTTTTTATAATATAAATTATCTATGTCTTGATAAGATATTTTTTCTACAAATAATGCTTCACCACCTGTTTTGTAAGTATCCTCAATGTATCTAAAAATTTGTGTTTGACTTTTTGATAGTAAGTAGTTATTTAATACCCCTGCTCTTAAATCTAAAGTTACAACATCATCAGTTGTTTTATCAGTGTAAAATATTCTAATATCAACATCATGATTATTTGATTGATCAATTAAATAATTCTCAAATGTTTCAAATTCTTCTATATATTCAATATTGAAGGTAATATTAGCACTTACTTCTTTGATTTCTTCTATTTTTGTATTTTTATAGAATGATTGTAAAAATATGATTTGAAAAAAGTAAATTAGCATTAAAATTGAAACGGCGAATATTAATAAATAAATTAATATTTTCCATTTTAAATTAATTGCCTTTTTCAAAACGATAACCTACCCCTCTAAGTGTCACAATAAACTTACTATAAGGATTGATATTTTTACGTAATAATTTTATGTGAGTATCTAAAGTTCTATCATCACCAAAGAAATCATATCCCCAAACATTTTGGATTAATTGTTCTCTACTTAATGCTATTCCTTGATTTTCAACTAAGTATGCCAATAAATCATATTCTTTTGGAGATAATGATACTTCTTGATCATCAACAAAAACTATATGTGCACTATAATCAATTTTTAACCCTTCCATTTCAAACACTTTTATATTTTTCTTTTTATTTGTTCTATTTAGTATTGCTTTAATTCTCATCATTAATTCTTTAGGCGAAAATGGTTTTACTACATAATCATCAGCCCCTAAATCAAATCCATGTATTTTATCATATTCTTCACCAAGAGCTGTAAGCATTATAAATGGAATATCATGGTCCTGTTTTATTTGTTTTGACGCACTAAATCCATCAAGGTTTGGCATCATTACATCCATAACTATGATATCAATCTCATTATTTTCTACAACATCTATTGCTTCAAGTCCATCTTTGGCTTCTAAAACATCATATCCCTCATATTTGGCATATTTTACTATCATTTCTCTTATTTTATCTTCATCATCTACTACTAAAATTTTTGACATATTATCACCTCTATATATTAAATTTATACCATAAATGTGAATACATAGTGAACATTAATACATAAAAAAAGAATAATGATTATTTTCATTATTCTTCATTAAATAGACTATCACTACTATCATCAACATAGGATGGTAAACTTGGTAATTCATTTAAATCAACAAGTTTAAAACTATCCATAAATGTGTCTGTTACTTCGTAAAGAAATGGTCTTCCAGGTGCTTCTGATCTTCCTGCTTCTTTAATTAAATTTCTTGAAATTAATTTTCTTAGCATATGGTCAGCACTTACTCCCCTAATTTCTTCAATTTCACTTTTTTCAATTGGTTGATTATAAGCAATTATTGCTAAAGTCTCTAAAGCAGATTGTGATAAATTAGATGCTTTTGTATTTTTAAATAAACGCTCCATATATGGATGTAAAGATTGTTTAGTTAAAAATTTAAAAATCCCACCATAATTAACTAATTCGAACCCATGATGCGAATGTTGATATTTTTCAATTAATTTATTTATTACATCATTTAATATACTTTCATTCTTTTCTGTAACAATTAATAGTTGTTCTAAAGTTATACCTTCATCACCAACTACAAAAATTAATCCTTCTATTATTGTTTCTAATGATAAATTCTCTTCCATTACACACTCCTTTTTGTAAACCAAATACGCTCTTCACTATCAATAGTAAAAAGTAAGAATTGATGTTTTGCCATATCTAGTATAGCTAAGAAAGTTACAATATATAATGTAATTTCTTCACAGTCTACAATTAAATCATCAAAACTAAATTTGTCTGGTAAATTAATTAGTTTAGCTTTAATTTGTAATACACGATCATCCACAGAAATTTCACGAGTTGTTTTTTTAGTTTCTAATGGTTGAATAAGTTTTATTCTTCTTAATGCTCTATTCATTGCTTTCATTAAGTCATAAGGAGTTCCTTGAATACTAAAGTAATCTTCTTGATTGTCTTTAATATCTTCGCTTATTTCAGAAATTGTTTTAGATAGTTGTTCTTGTCTTGAAATATATTGTTCTTCAAGTTCTTCACAAACATCTTTATATTTTTGATACATAATCAATCTATTAGCTAGGGCTAATGCAGGATCTTCCTCGTATTCACCTTCAATTATAACTTCAGCTTTTGGAAGCAATTTTTTGCTTTTATACTCTATAAGTGTTGATAGTTGAACTAAATATTCTGATTCAATTTCTAATCTTAAGTCTTGCATTGCTAGGATGTAATTTAAATACTGTGATGTTAATTCACTAATATTTAAATTAAACAAATCTAGTTCGTTTTCACGAACTAGATGTAACATCAAGTCTAATGGTCCTTCAAATTCATTTATAGTAACTAAAAAACTCATTAATTTCCTCCTACTTTACAACAATATTAATAACTCTACCTTTAATTACAAACATTTTCATAATTTCTTTACCTTCAGTATATGCAATAATATTTTTCTGATTTAAGGCTTCTTGTTTTAAAACTTCTTCATCTTCATTAGGCTTAGCCATAAATCGATCTCTTACTTTGCCATTAATTTGAACAACAACTTCAATTTCGTCTAATACTAATTTTGATTCATCATATGTTGGCCATGCTTCAAATGCAATTGTATCTTTACCAGATAAGATTTGATATACCTCTTCACCAAAATGAGGTGCAAATGTACTTATTAATTTTACAAAGTTTAATGCATACTCACGGTATACTTTACCATGTTTATAGCAATCATTGATAAATATCATCATTTGTGAAATAGCAGTATTCATATTTAAAGTTTCAATATCATTAGTAACTTTTTTAACTGTGAAATTATATGTATAATCTAAAGCTCCATCATTTTCATCAACTAATACATCCATTTCTACAAATAAACGATATACTCTATCTAGCCATTTTCTTGCAGCTTCAACTCTTTGATCTGACCATGGTTTACTTGCTTCAAGTGGTCCCATAAACATTTCATAAACTCTTAAAGTATCTGCTCCATAATTTTCAACTATTGTATCTGGATTAACAACATTACCTTTTGATTTACTCATTTTTTCACCATTCTCACCAAGAATCATACCTTGATGAAATAACTTTTTAAATGGTTCTTTTGTTGGAACAATACCTTTATCGTATAAGAATTGATTCCACATACGAGAGTATAATAAATGTCCAACCGCATGTTCTGATCCACCAATATATAAATCTACTGGCATCCAATGTTTAATTAACTTAGGATCAGCAATTGCATTTTCATTTTTAGGATCAATATATCTTAAATAATACCATGAACTTCCTGCACTTCCAGGCATTGTATTTGTTTCTCTAGTATATTTTCTACCATCTTTTTCACCATTAACCCAATTTTTTGCTTTGACTAATGGAGAGTTTCCATTTTCACCTTTATAGTCATCTAACACAGGTAAAGTAAGTGGTAATTCATCCATGTCTAATGCAGCAATTTCACCATTTTCATAATGAATAATAGGAATTGGTTCTCCCCAATATCTTTGTCTTGCGAAAATCCATTCACGCAATTTATAGTTAATTTTTGATTCACCTTTATTGTGCTCATTTAACCATGCAATTATTGTCGCAATTGCATCACTTTTATTTAGACCATCTAAAAAGTCTGAATTAATATGTAATCCATCTCCTTCATATGCATGCTCTTCGATTGATCCACCCTCTAGAACTTGGATAATTTCTAATCCAAATTTTTTCGCAAATTCATAATCTCTTTGATCATGTGCAGGTACAGCCATAATTGCACCAGAACCATAAGTTGCTAGTACATAATCACTAATCCAAATAGGAATTTTCTTATTATTTACTGGATTTATTGCATATGCACCAGTAAATATACCTGTTTTATCTTTTGCTAATTCTGTTCTTTCTAAATCAGATTTTGAAGCACAAGCTTTTTGATATGCAATTACTTCATCTTTTTGCTCAATAGTTGTTATTTGATCTACTAATGCATGTTCTGGAGCTAATACACAATATGTTGCACCATATAATGTATCAGGTCTTGTAGTAAATACGGTAAATTTTTCATCAAAATCACTAACATTAAATTCTACATTAGCACCATATGATTTTCCTATCCAGTTTCTTTGAATTTCTTTAGTTGATTCTGGCCAATCAATATCCTCTAATCCTTCAATTAAGCTATCTGCATATTTAACTATATCAATAACCCATTGTTTCATATTCTTTTTTACAACAGGATATCCACCACGTTCACTTTTACCATCAATTATTTCATCATTAGCAAGAACTGTTCCAAGCTCTTCACACCAGTTTACAGGATAATCAATATATTTTGCTAAACCAGCATTATATAGTTCAATAAAAATATATTGCGTCCATTTATAGAAGTCTGAATCACTTGTTGAAACTTCTTTTTCCCAGTCAAAACTAAAACCAAGACTTTTAAGTTGTGTTTTAAATGTTTTAATATTGTCATTAGTAAATCCTTCTGGGTGATTTCCAGTTAAGATTGCATATTGTTCAGCTGGCAATCCAAATGAATCAAATCCCATCGGATGTAATACATTATATCCTTGCATTCTTTTCATACGACAAATAATATCACTTGCAGTATATCCTTCAGGATGGCCGACATGTAAACCTTGTCCTGATGGATAAGGAAACATATCTAAAGCATAAAATTTGGGTTTACTAAAGTCCCAAACATCAGTTTTAAATGTTTGATTATCTTCCCAGTATTTTTGCCATTTTTTTTCAATCAAAAGATGATTATAACTCATTTTAAATTCCTCCTTATAAAAATAAAAAAAGTCCTTAAATCTAAGGACGAATATATCGCGGTACCACCTTAGTTATAGCTAAAAACTATCACTTAAAATCTTTAACGCAGATTATACGAAATAACTCCAAAGATAAGTTCAGTCCATTATAATGTCAATTTTCACCAACCATTGACTCTCTAAAAATATAATTATAACTTACTACTTCTTTTTCATTGTCATTTTACCTTTCTTATTTTAATATAATTAATTCATTTTGTCATTATATAAATTGGTAATATATTACTTAATCTCAAATTTACGATGTTTGATATTTGATTTATACAAAAATGGTAAATTAATTTAATAGAATGTTATAGATTATTAAATATTGTGTAAAAAAATAATTTGACAGTAAAAACAAAATATATAATAATTAATTTATCTAGTTGTAATAACTAGATAATATATTTATAATTAAATTAGATAAGGAAATAATATGAAAAAATTTTATTACGCAGCACAAGACCCATTTAGTTTTTTATCACACTTTGTAGGAGCAATTATAGGTGTCATTTCATTAGTATTATTAATTATTTATAATATGTTTAATGAAGTTACATTTATTAACATCTTAGGAATGTACATCTTTGTCATTTCTATTATTGCATTATATAGTGCTAGTGCATTTTATCATTACTTAGATAAAGATCACTCATTCAAGCTTAAAGCAAGAAAGTTAGATCATGCAATGATATATATTCTAATTGCTGGTAGCTATGCACCAATCTGTTTAACTTATGTTGATTATCCACATGGTGCTTATTTTTTAGTGGTGATGTTTGCTATTGCATTATTTGGAATAATTGCAAAAATATTTTGGATCAATGCACCTAGAGCATTATATACTGGGCTATACTTATTAATGGGATGGGCAATAGTTTTTGATGCAAGTTCTTTTGATAAAGTACCTGCATTATTATTGTTTTTTATTGCAATTAGTGGTATAACTTACACAATAGGAGCTGTAATCTATATTGTTAAAAAGCCAAATATAAAAATACTATCGTTTCATGACACATTTCATATTTTTATACTTATAGGAACACTAATACAGCTAGTAGCTTATAGCATATACATATTATAAGGAGATATTATTATGGTAAAAATAATTACTGATTCAAGTGCAATGTATTCTGAGGCAGAAGGTAAAGAAATGGGAATAATTGTTACACCATTGAATGTTACAATTAATGGGAATACATACAGAGAAAATGAGGATATAAAATCAGCTGAATTTAATGATTTAGTTAAACAAGGTCATACACCAACCTCTTCTCAACCTGCAGTGGGTGAAGTATTATCTTTGATGGAAGAATTTAAAGATGAAGATACTTTAATTATTTGTATGGCAGATGGTTTAAGTGGAACTTATGGAAGTGCTGTTGGTGCAAGAGCTACTGTAGAAAATAATAGCAAAATAAAAGTTGTTAATACGAAAACTTTATGTGGACCACAAAGACATATCATTGATGTTGTTACGAAATTAAATAAAGAAAATGAATCAATAGATAAAATGATTTATGAAATTAATAGAAGAAGCAAAGATGCTTTTAGTTTTTTAATTCCATTTGACTTTGAATTTTTGAAAAGAGGTGGACGCTTAACTCCACTTGCTGCAACTATTGGTGGTTTACTAAAAATAGTACCAGTTATGATTCAAGTTGATGAAGGAAAAAGACTTGATAAATTAACAGTTGGACGAACTTTTGAAATTGCATTAAATAAAATAATTGCTAAAATGAATGATATAAATATCAATAATGATTATATAGTTTATATTTCACATGCATTTAATGAAGAATGTGCTAATATTGCAAAAGCAAGAATTGAAAAAGCTTTTGAAGGTATTGAAATTAGAATGCAAATTTTATCTCCAGCATTTATCACACAAGGTGGACCTAGATGTGTGGCTATTCAAACAGTATTAAGATAATATGAGTAATCACTTTAAATATACATTAGACAACAAAAGATATCATACATTTAATTATTATTTGAAGACACGATTTAAGAAGAAGGCATCAAAAATATCTCTTGATGCTTCTTTTTCTTGCCCGAATAGAGATGGTAAAATATCTACAAAAGGTTGTATTTTTTGTTCAAAAGAAGGATCTGGTGACTTTACTAATCGTCAAGTTAAAAATTTATTAGATCAATATAATTTAACAAAGCTAATGATGGAAAAAAAATGGCCAAATGCCTTAACAATACCTTACTTTCAAGCATTTACAAACACTTATGGTCCATTAAGTAAGATAAAGTCAATGCTTGAACCATTTATGAATATGGACGAAGTTTGTGCTGTAGCTTTAGCTACAAGAGCTGATTGCTTAGATGATGAAAAAATAGCATATCTAGACTCATTAACATCAAAGAAAGAAGTTTGGGTAGAATTAGGTCTACAAAGTACAAATAATAATACTGCAGACTTAATAAATCGTGGACATAGCTTTGAAACCTTTGTAGATTGTTTAAATAGACTTAAAAATACTAATATAAAAGTATGTATTCATATTATAAATGGATTACCTTATGAAACTGAAAAAGATATGATACAAACAGTAATTGATTTAAGTCCTTATAATTTTCATGCAATTAAAATTCATATGTTATATGTTATTAAAGAGACTAAATTACATGAATTATATTTAAATAAACCATTTCATGTGCTAAGTAAAGATGAATATATTGATATTACAATTAAACAATTAGAGCATATAAGACCTGAAATAGTTATTCAAAGGATAACAGGTGATCCTGTAAAAGAAAACTTAATAGAGCCTTCTTGGTTATTAAATAAAACAATGCTTATTAATGACATTGATAAAGAAATGGTAAAAAGGGACACTTATCAAGGTCTCAATGTGCTATAATTTTCTTATGAAAAAAAAATTATTAATTATTGTAATCATTTTAGTATTGCTTATTGGAAATACAATATATATCAATCAAAGTAATATTAATGTGAGATTTGAGACTTTAAGTTCTCCTAAAATACCAACATCTTTAGATGAAAAAACTATTTTGTTTTTTTCTGATATCTATTATGTAAGTGACTATCAAGAAAATATACTTAATGAAGCACTTGATCTAGTAAATAGAATAAGACCTGATATTGTAATATTTGGAGGCAATTTAATAAAAGACTATCATAATAATCCAATAAATGATGAAGAGATAGAATATATCACTCAATTATTTAAAGAGATTGAAGCTCCTCTTGGTAAATTTGCAATATTAGGACATGATGATAAAAGCAGTAATGAAAACTTAGAATTATATGAAAGAATCATGTTTAATGCCAACTTTGAAGTTATTAGTAATGAATCAATAAATTTGAGCAATAATTCAAATAATGGCATTACACTAACCTTTGTTGATAACATCGATGTAGATTATAGTTTTAATTCTAATAATTATAACTTAGTTATTTCAAGTAATCCTAATTATATAAATAAACTTGCAGATCATAAAGTTGAGTATATAATTACAGGTGCAACTCTTGGTGGTGAAATTTATATCCCATTAATCACTGATATCACTAATAATGACTTTGATTATATCAATGGTAAAAGAACAATCAATGAATCTGTTCTTGATATATCAAGTGGAATTGGTAATTTAAATCATAACTTTCGATTATTTACCAATCGTGAGATAGTATTGTATACTTTAAACAATGAAGAAACAAAAAAAGAAGTAGAGTTATATACTCCACTTCCTACTAATTCTATAGAATAACCTCATTAAATTATGAGGTTATTTTTTTGCGAAAAATAATTCAATATCATTAACTGTTTTAATAATACCTTCTGATAAATTAATTGGTTCATCTTTTGTGATCAGAATATCATCTTCAATTCTAATACCAAGTCCTTCATCTTCAACATAAAGTCCTGGTTCTACTGTAATTACCATACCAGCTTTTAATTTTGTTGTCCCACGGAATAAATCAACATCATGTGTATCTAAACCTAAAAAGTGAGAAACACCATGATAGTAGTATGTATTTACTGGTTTATTTAAACCAACTTTTGGTAATACATCTTCATAATAGTTAATCAAAATATTATTTAATTCAGTAAGTGTTTTACCCTCTTTTGCATTAGCAATTACAACATCCATACCATTTAAAACTACTTCATATAATTCTTTTTGACGTGGACTAAACTTTCCGTTAACAGGAATAGTTCTAGAGATATCTGCACAATAATTATTATATGTTGCGCCAAGGTCAAGTAATACTAAATCACCATCATTAATTGATTTATTATTTTCAACATAATGCAGGCATGTTGCATTTTTACCACTAGCTACGATTGTATCAAATGCCTCAACATCACATCCATTTTCCATTAAACCTAAAATAAAATTTCCATGTAGAACTTTTTCATTAATACCAGGTTTAACACAATTGTAAACATTAACTAAAGCTTTATTTGTAATTTCATTTGCTTTAATTAAATTGTTGACTTCAACTTCATCTTTTATTAGGCGAAGTTTAGTAATAGTATGATAAATATCTTTAACACATCCTGTATGATAATTTGTGTTTAAATAATCATAAAATCTCCATGCACTTGTTACTTTTAGTCCAGCCTTGTATTGGTATAGATCTAAATAAATATTATAATCATCAAGACCTCTTAAATTATTGTATAGTATTGTAAATTTTTTTTCGAATAAATCAAAATTTTCTACTATATCAACACCAGAAATTTCTTTAATTTCTTCACTAGACATACGATTTCCAATCCATTTAGCATATAACTCATCATGCTCTAAGGCATAAATTTTATGAGTATTAACACCATTAAAATTACTTAATTCTAGAACCATATCATCTTTATCAATACCTGTCAAATAATAGAAATTACGATCTACACTAAATTTATAATTACTATCAGCGCTTCTAGACACTAATGAACCTGAAAATAAATAAACTACACTATTTGCTGCAACTTCTTTTAATATTAATTCTTGTCTTTGACGATAATTATTCATATTTTCTCCTTTAAAATAATTCTTCTTCTAATTTATTATCAATGTACAGTGTTTCTTTTTTATTTATTGCTTCTTGTATTAATTCTGTATAATCAAATTTTCCTTCATAAAATTCAACTTTTTCCATTTTTGGCCTTGTTGTTGGGTTTTTTGGTGTAAATATAGTGCAGCAATCTTCAAATGGTAAAATTGAAATTTCATATGTATTTATTTTCTTAGCTATATTAATAATCTCAATTTTATCAAATGCGAACAATGGTCTAGTAACTAATGTATCACATGCTTTTTCAATAACAGTCATACTCTCTAAGGTTTGAGATGCTACTTGTCCAACACTTTCTCCATTACTTATTACCATACATTTGTCTTTTTTAGCAATCTCATCTGCTATTTTATACATCATACGACGCATAATTGTAATTGCATATGATTCGTCACTTTTTTCATATATTTTTACTTGAACATCTGTAAATGGAACAATGTATAATCTAATATATCCTTGATATTTACTTAATTCTTTTACTAAGTCTACAACCTTTTGTCTAGCACTTGCACTAGTATACGGTGGTGATTCAAAATGAACACATGTTAATCTCAAGCCTCTTTTCATTGTCATAAATCCAGCAACTGGAGAGTCTATACCACCTGACATCATTAGTAAGGCTTTACCATTAGAACCAATTGGATACCCACCTAAACCTTGTATTGTTTCATATATAATATATGTATAGTCTTCTTTTATTTCAAGATTAACTTTTAATTCTGGTTCTTTAACATTTACCTTAATATCTGTATTGATTAAAATATTAGTAGCAATTTCACGATTAACCTCATCACTTGTCATATAAAATTGTTTATTTGTTCTTTTTGTAAACACCTTAAATGTTTTAGCATTTGATTTTTTTGCCATATTTAATGTGATCTCTTTCATTACTTCTATATCACATTCAATTCTAATACATAATGAAAATGAACTAATGCCAAATACATTTTTAATAACATTTGCAACTTCTTCATGATTTTCATCGTTCAATTCTATAAACATACGATCATGTGTTTTTCTAAATTCCAAACTTTTAAAATTAACTAATAATTCCTTTAAGTTTGCATGTAACCTATTAATAAAATCTTTTCTATTTTTTCCTTTTAATGATAATTCTCCATACCTTATTAAGATATGATCATACTTAATATTTTCCATATTTATTTATAATCTCCTTTATTGTTTCTATAAAATAATCTATTTCTTCTTTATTATTCGTGTAATTGATACTTACCCTTATACTACTAGTAATTCTATCATGACTTAAATTCATAGCTTCTAACACATGTGAACTTATTTTATTTGAATGGCATGTACTTAATGCAGATACACATATATTTTTAGCATTTAATGCATTTAACATAACCTCACTTTTTATATTTGTACTAAAATTGATAATACCACAAGTATAATCTTTTGAGTTAAACTCAACTTCTTTAATATTATTTAATTTTTCGACTAAGTATGAAATTAATTCTTTTTTAAATTCATGATATTTATTCATATCTTCTAAGGCAATTCTTAATGTTTTAGCAAACATTATATGAGCAAGCGCATTTGTTGTTCCACCTCTTAATCCGTATTCTTGTTGTCCAGCAATTATTTGAGGATGTAAGTTAACATGATTTTTTTTAATTAATATTCCACTTCCTTTTAATCCCATAATTTTATGAGCACTAATTGACATAAGATCAATATCCTTTACATCAATATTAATTTTACCAAGTGCCTGGACTGCATCAACATGTAAATATGTACGATGATATTGCTTTAAAATCTTCTTTATCTCATCAATATTATTTATTGCACCAACTTCATTATTAACCCACATTATTGATACAAGTAATGTGTCATCTCTTAATGCATTTCTTAATTCTTCAATTCTAACTTGTCCACTTGCATTTACATTAAGATATGTAACGTCATATCCTTGATATTCTTCTAAATATTTATATACATCTAATACACTACTATGCTCAACTTTAGAAGTAATTATATGTTTTCTATTTGGCCATAAATTTAAAAGACCCTTAATGGCCAAGTTGTTAGATTCACTAGCACCACTAGTGAAAATAACTTCGTTCTCTTGTACATTAAAGGTAGAAGAAATATATTTTTTTGACTTTATTAATAATTCCTTAACATTAACGCCTATTGAATATAGTGATTCACTATTTGCGAAATGATTTGTTAATAAAGTTGTATACTGCTTTACTACATCTTCATGTGGTTTTGTAGTACTTGCATGGTCAAAATATATAAACTTAGACAAGTGCTTTCTCCTTAATCAGTTCTCCAAATGAATTTGGAACAATTTTTTCTACAGTCGCAATAGCAATTTCTAATGCTTGTGTATATTCTCCATTACGATAACATAATTCAGCTCTTGTTAATTCAGAATCAACATCTGGATAACTTGAACGATACTTATTAGCAAATACAATTGTATTCTCTACCATAATTGCCATACCTACAACTCGGTTTACTTTATTATATAACTTATAGATATAGTCAATTGCATCGTTAAGTTTATAATTAAGTTGTCTTATATTAAGTGGTTCAACCACTAATAAAGCTTTAATTTCATTGTTCATACTTTTTGCAATTTTTATGTCTTCATGAAACGAAGAAGATATAGATGGTAATTTATTTTTTACAATTTTAACTTCCATTTCATTTACAATTAATTGTAACTTTAAAATTTGTTGCTTAGCTCTTTCTTCATCTGCAAAAGCTTGATCTAATTTATCTTTTAATCCTTGAATAAATCCGCCAAGTTTATTTAAATCATCAACTAATTGTTCAACATCTTTTAGTAATTCAGTTGCTGGCTTCATTAAATTTTCAATATTATCTGTAATTAATTGATTAGCATTCTTTAATTCAAAATACTTCACTTTATTCATTTCAATATCTTTTTTTAAGACATCTAGTCCATACTTAGTTTCAACTTTTGGGTATAATTCATCTATATAATTGATTAGTGTTCCTAATTTTTCAATTTCATTTGCTGCTTTTAGAAATTGTTTTACTTTATAGAAAGCTTTTTCTTCTGTATCCAAAGATTTTCTTAACTGATAAATTAACTCTTCTATTTGAATAAGCTCTTCTTTTACTCCTGTAATGTCAGCTTTCTCTACTTTTGAAAGTGATGCTTTCATTTTATCAGTAATATTATTCATTTCTGAATTGAAATTAATATGCAATAAATAAACATTTTTTTGCGAGCATATCGCATATTCTCTTCTTGCTTCTTCAACCATACTTGGTAAAGAAATTTTTATTGCTTTAATTAACATTGGTAAGTTTTCGATAATCAAACTTAAATCTGTAATTGATTTTCTTATTTCTTCTAATACTTCACTTGTTTTACTAAACTCTGATGCATACATCCATTCTTCAAAAATTGAAAATAATTTTTCTATAGTTATAGTTTTTTCATTAACACCCTTAATACTTATTGAATATGCATTTGAATTTTCATTAAAATTGGCTTTTAAAACTCTAAATTTTTCTTTAAACTCTGTAACCTGATATCTTTGTTTATTCTCTTGTTCAAGTATTTGATCAAGTTTATGATCTAACCTTTTAATTTGTTCTGTACTTATTTCTAAACAAACATCAAAATCTTCTAAACAAAGTTTTATGATTTTTACTTTTTTAGATGCAATAGCATCTTCAACACTTACCATTAATCTTGCAAGTTCTTCATTATTGCTTTGAATTTTTTCATAATCATCCTTACAATTTGATAAAATTTTATCACTTTCTTCATTTACTTTTGCAATTGCAACAGCTTTATTCATTTTAAATGTTAAAGGAATTGTTTTTAAGGAATTATAAGTTACTAATGATTCTTCAAAATTAAGTTTTAGTCTTTTTAATTTGTTTGATTTAATTGTTAAATGTATAATAATAGCTAAAATTAAAATAATTACTGCTACTGCAGCATAAATATAAATTGGATCTTCTAAATATGTTGTAAGTTGTTCCATAGTTACCTCCACAATTAATATTATTTTAACATATAATAAATTAAATTTATAGCTTGTACTTGCTTTTTATGTTATAAAATGATAATATTTATTAGCATAAATTGATGGCAGCTTACAAAGTCGTTTAAAATGCGTTAGTACTAGTAAAACTAGTTGAAAAAGTAACTTGCTGCAATAAGTGAACAACTTAATACTAACACCTTTAAATGAAGATTTGTACCTGTTGTTGTTTTAGCCATAAAACACAAGGAGGAATTAAAATGGCAAGAATTACTGGACCAGTATGGAAAATTTCAAGACGTTTAAGCTTTTCAGTATTAGAAACTGGTAAAGAATTATCTAGACGTGATTACGCACCTGGACAACATGGTAAAGGACGTAGAGTAAAATTAAGTAACTACGGTTTACAATTAAGAGAAAAACAAAGAGTTAGACACATGTACGGTGTTAATGAAAAACAATTCAAAAACACATTCGTAAGAGCTACTAAAATGAGTGGTATTACAGGTCATAACTTATTATTCTTATTAGAATCAAGACTTGATAACGTATGTTACAGATTAGGTTTTGCTAATACTAGACGTGGAGCTAGACAATTAGTTAATCATGGTCATATCTTAGTTGATGGTAAAAGAGTAGATATTCCATCATTCAAAGTAACACCAGGATCTACAATTGAAGTTAGAGAAAAAAGCCGTAACATGAAATCAATCAACGAATCATTAGAAGCAACTTTAAATACTGCATCTTTTGTAACAGTTGATAAAGATAACAAAAAAGGTACTTTTGTAAGATTACCAGAACGTACTGAATTAAACAAAGAAGTTAATGAATCTTTAATCGTAGAATTCTACAACAGATAATCGATAAAATTTGTAAAAAACCGAATATAATATTCGGTTTTTTTTATTATCTAAAAAAAAAGTAACCTTAAGGTTACTTAGTTGATTTTCTTGGTGAATAAATATATGATAATTTTTTATGTTTATCTGTAATCTCTTCTTCTAATAATAGTTTAGTCATTACTCTCATACTTACAGCTCCTAAGTCATATGATGGAATTGTAAAACTTGATATTTCAGGTCTTACCATTGAATTATATTTTGTATCTATAATACACACAACTTCCATATCGTTGGGTACACTAATATTATTTTCATTTGCACCATTTAAAACCGCCATAGCTTGTGAATCACGATTTGCAATTACTAATTGATGCTTGTTTGCTTTAAAATATTCTTTAGTAAACTTATAAGTACTTCTATATTCATTAGGAATCTCAATATAATTAGTAAATTCTTTAGAAAATTCTTTATATGCCTTTTTTGCTCCAACTAGTGCTTGATTGATAGAATACGTATTTTTACGGTCTTGTAATATAGCTATATCATCAATACCACGTGATAAATAGCCTTTAACAAGCTCATATGTAGCTTTTTCAATATCTACATATACTGAGCAAACATTTGAATCAGTTTGCGAATTTCCAATCATTACAATTGGAATTTGATATTTTGCTAGTTCATTAATTTCATAACCAAGTGCTGAATCATTATAAATGATTACACCATCTACTCTTGATTTAATAATATCATCAACAACTGTTTTAATATCATTAATTCCATCAGTCATTGTATGTAAGTTAACTTTGAAATTATATATTTTAGCAACATCTAATAAACCATTAATAATTTGTCCTGTATAAGTGAAGCTTGTTTCTGGTATTAAAAGACCAATAGAAGTAGTTTTTTGCAAAGCTAAACCTTGAGCTATTGCGTTTGGTTTATAGCCTAATCTTTCGATTGCAGATTCTACTTTCTCTCTTGTAGGTGCTTTTACAACTTCAGAACCATTAATTACTCTTGAAACTGTAGCTAATGATACATTAGCTTCTTTAGCTACATCATATATAGTCACTCTTTTCATAATCTTTACCCTTTATTATTGAATGAATTGTTAATTACATCCTTTAATTTTGCTCCTAATTCTATTCCTGTGTCTTTAATTGTAGTTACAGCTTTTTTCATTTCATCTGAAGCAGATACTTCATCATAAATGTCCCTTGCAGCATATAAGAAAGTATCTGTAACATTATTTATTGTATCTACAACTGCTATCACTTTTTCTTTAGCACTTGTTTCTTCAATTTTTTCATTAATTTTTTGATATGTCTTTGAATTATCAATTTTATTTTGTACATCTGTAAGAATTACATTTGTTCTTTCTTTTATAATTGCAATATTTTCTACTACCATTGGAGAGTCTTTTACTTCATCATAAAATTTAATGATTTTAGTTATTCCTTCTTTTAAATCTTCAATAACTTCATCAATATTTTTATTGTGCTCTAATGTTTTTTCTTCTGTTTGTATTAATTTTAATTCATCAATTTTATTATTCATTTCAGCTATTGTTTCTTCTACTGCTTGTTTTATTTTATCTTGTTCACTCATTATTTGCCTCCATCCTTAGCTTGTTTTTCGTTTAAATAGTCTTTAACTACATGAAAATTATCTGCTAAAACTCCTGCTGCCTCTTTTAAGACAGCTATTCCTGAATCATGTGCTTTGTCGACTGTCTTAGATAATTTGCTCGCTGTATCTAATGGATCTTGTATTTTAACTAAACTATCATTAACTAAATCTACAGTTTTATCCATATCTTTTAAATTATTTGTTATCTCTTTTATTAATTTGATAACATTAGCTAACAAAATTATTAAAAATATTAATGCAACTACTCCTAAAATCGGTAATATTTGTGACGATAATGAAGAGGCTGCAAGTATAAATGCATCCATATAAGTCTCCCTTTTTTACTATGATACACAATAATGAAAAAATTTTCAAGAATTATGTATATTTTTCACTAAATTAGCTAAATCATATATATCTTTACTAGACATAAATAAGTAAACTACATTATTATGCATTGCTAATTTTTGTGCACCTACTAAGTCTTCTGTAACAACTTCGGCATTTTCAATTTCTTTTTGTAAATATGTAATGTCAATATCTATCCCTTCTTCATAATCATCAATACTTGTAAAATCACATAGATAAACTTTATCAGCAAGGCTTAATGCTTCCTTAAATTCATCTTTAAAGTAATATACCCTACCAACACGATGTGGCTTAAATATTGCAATTATTTTCTTGTCTGGAAATCTTGTTTTTGTAGCATTAATAGTTACTTTAATTTCAGTTGGGTGATGTGCATAATCATCTACAAAAATATTGTCATTGATTTGTTCAACAACATATCTTCTTTTAACTCCTTTAAAGTGACTTAATCCTTCATTTATCTCAATTGGGTCCATTCCTTTTAAAATACCGATTCCTATACATCCAAGTGCATTAGATAACATATGTCTACCAACAAATGGTAAGTTGAAAGATCCGAAAAATTCATCTTTAAAATATACATCAAATTGCATTGAGTCAGTTTTTTCTACTAATTTTTTAGCAACTAAGTCATTTTTATCATCTAATCCATAAAAATAATGAGTAGTTTCACTAGTAAACTCTCTTGTTTTTTTGTCATCACCATATACAAATATTGCTTCTTCTACATTCTTACTGAATTCAAGATAAGCATTTAAATAATCTTCTTCATCTTTAAAATAGTCTACATGATCAATTTCAATATTTGTAATAATTGCATATTTTGGTTTATACGCTAAAAAATGTCTTTTAAATTCACAAGACTCTACAACTAATAATTCACTATTTTTTTCTATCAAGCCTGTACCATCACCAATTAAATAAGCTGTTTGATATTTTTCTTGAAGCATTGATGACAATAAACCTGTTGTTGTTGTTTTTCCATGACTTCCACTAACACTATATGCTTCATAGTCTTCCATTAGACGTCCTAAAAATTCATGATAACGATATGTTTTACATGTTTTATTTTCGTAAGCGGCTATAACTTCTTCAAAATCATCATTAAATGCATTTCCAATAATAACTGTCATATTATCTTTAATATTATTTTTATCAAAGCTTAAAATTTCAATATTTGCTTTTTTTAAAGGTTCTTCTGTAAAAAAATGTTTTTCTAAATCAGACCCGATTACTTTATGCCCCAAATTATGTAACATTAAAGCAAGTGCAGACATTCCTGTACCCTTAATTCCTATAAAATAATACAGCATTACAGATCCTCATCAAACAATGTTGGAGTTTCTTCATATAACTCATCTTCATATACTTCTTCTTCATCTAATACTACTTCTTGGAATCGTTCACTTTCCTCGTAGTTATTTACTAATACATCATCTAAAGTTTGTTCTAATGATGCTTCATCTATTGTAGAAGCATATTGCTCTTTATATTCAAAGTTATCTACGTTTTCAAGACCTTCTTCAAGCTCTTCTTTTCCATATATTGGAGAAATAATTGTTCCTAATTTACTTGGTTGTCTTTCTGTATTATTTGTGTAAGTTTTTACTGTTTCCTTTACTTCTTCTCCAACAATTCCAAATATTGGACTTAATGGAGGATGAAATACATACTTTTCATTTCTCACTTTTACATTTTCTACGACAGGTCTTGTTGCATTTTCAACTTCATCAATTTTAACCATATTAGTAGCTTCACTTTGTCTTTCATTTCTTCTAAAGTTTGGCTCTCTTTTTTCACCCTTAACTTCTTCTTTTGGCACATCACTTCTTACAACCGCACTTAAATCTGCTGGACGTGAAACTGGCTTGGTAACAGCTGTTTCATGTACTGGTTTAGTTACTACCGGTTGTACTTTAGTTGTTTCTTCTGATTTGAAAATTACTGATTCTTTAGTTTCATCAAACTCTTCTTCTACATCATCAAAGAAGATATTAATTAATTTCTTCATATTGCCTCCATTTATTTTAATTTATTCTGCTGTATTTTCTTCAATAGTTGGTAATACAGTTTCTACACTTGGACTTGGTGTTACACTTTCTTCAGGTGTTGGTGAATTGATTAATTCAGATAATAATCCATTAGTTGGTACATACTCTTCGAACAAGTCAATAGTTTGCTTTTCATAATCAATTATTGCTTGATTATAGTAATCTAAAACTACTTCTTCTACATCAACTTTCACACTTTTTAGTGTAACAAATATTTTTTCAATTGTAGTTTCTATCTCAACTAACTTAACTAATGATGTAAAATAAAAATCTTTTGTACGTACATTAATTAAATAATTACTATAGTTTTTAAATATTTCAATTTGATACATTTCAGTCATATCAAATTGATTAATAAACTCACCACTTTTAGTATAAATTGGTTTAACTATTGTATTAACTGTGCTTAGTTGATATTCACTCTCTAAAAATTTATCATGAATTATACCAACAACATTTAAGTTCATTGCGATATTAATATTATCACTATGTAGGTTATTACTTGTTAGATTTGTACTAAAAGAATCTGTTAAAGGATCTACATAATAACTATAATACTCTTTACTATGGTTTAAATCTAAATCATAATCTGCCATTGCTATTTCATTAATTACTATGTCTAGATTTTCAAGAGTTTCGGCTTCACTTGTGCACCCTACAAGTAAAACTAATAATAAGCATATAAATATTTTTTTCATAAAACTCCTTTTCTAAATAATATCACAAAAATGTAAATTTTTGTAACTTAGTTTCATTTTTAATGATTTATTTTTATTTTTTCATTTAAAGCATCCCATTTTCATTAAAACTAAAATAATTATAGTCATTTACGATTAAATGGTCTATTAATTTTATACCAATTAAGTCACCTGCATTCTTAAGTTGTTTAGTAACTTCTATATCTGCAGGCGATGGTGTTAAATCACTTGACGGATGATTATGTGCCACAATTATTTTTGAAGCAGATTTCAAAATTGCTTCTTTAAATATTTCTCGAGGATGAACAAGACTAGCATTTAATGTACCTTGAAATACTTTTTTAAAACCAATTATATGATTTTTTACATTCATAAATATCACATAAAAGCATTCTTGTTTAATACCTCCTATCTTTATTATTAGCCATTCATGTACTAAGTGTGGATTATCAATGTTTTTAAGGGTTTCAACATTCACAAAACTTATTCTTTTTATCAATTCAAAACAGGCTAATAACTCGATTGCTTTTGCTTCTTTTATTCCTTTAATCTTCATTAATTCATTTAAATTTAGATTTATAAGTTTATTAATTCCATCTGCATATTTTAAAATATTATCAGCAATATCCAAACTAGAGTGTCCTTTAATCCCACTTCTAATGATTATCGCCAACAATTCTCGATTACTTAAAGTATCTATTCCAAATTTTATCGCTTTTTCCCTAGGTCTTTCACTCAATGGTAATTCTTTTACTAGTATATTTTTCATATAACACCTCTTACCTATTATTAATTTTAGTCAATTTATTTCCTGTTCTATTGCAATTTGTATGATTATGCATTAATATTTAATAGTAATGCTTGCGTGCTGTAACCGGTAGCCAGGACGGTCTCAAACACCGTTGTCAGTGATGACGTGTGGGTTCAAGTCCCACCGCAAGCACCATCGATTTAATCAATTAAAAATGGTTTAACTTAATAAGTTAAACCATTTTATTTTATTATTTACCTTTTTTGAAATCAACAAAATCTTCATATGTACTAACTCTATCAGTTAGTGAACCATCTGGATTAATCTCTAGAATTCTATTTGCAATAGTATTTATAAATTCATAGTCATGTGAAGCAAAGATCATTGCACCTTTAAACTCAATTAATGAGTTATTAACTGCAGTTATTGATTCTAAATCTAAATGGTTTGTAGGTTGATCTAACATTAATACATTTGATGTATAAAGCATCATTCTTGATAACATGCACCTTACTTTTTCACCACCAGATAAAACTTTAACTTGCTTATGTACATCATCACCACTAAACAACATTCGGCCTAAAAATCCTCTTAAGTACGATTCAGTCTCATCAGTTGTGAATTGTCTTAACCAATCTAAAATAGAAAGATTATCTTCGAAATACTCCGAATTATCTTTAGGGAAATAGGATTGTGATGTACTTACACCCCACTTAAACTCTCCGCTATCTGCTTCCATTTCTCCAGCAAGTATTTTAAATAATGCCGTAGTAGCAATTTCTTGTTCTCCAACTAAGGCTATTCTATCTTCTCTTCCCATCGTAAATGAAATATTATCCAATACTTTTACACCATCAATAATCTTAGTTAATCCTTCAACATGTAAACAATCTTTTCCAATTTCTCTACCTATTCCAAAGCTTACAAATGGATATCTTCTTGTTGAAGCTGGCATTTCTTCTAACGCTAATTTATCTAGCATTTTTCTTCTTGCTGTAGCTTGCTTAGCTTTTGATTTATTTGCACTAAATCTTTGTATAAATGTTTGAAGATCTTTCATTTTATCTTCTTTTTTACGATTTTGGTCTTTTATTAATCGTTGCATTAGTTGACTTGATTCATACCAAAACTCGTAATTTCCGACATACATTTTAATTTTTCCATAATCTATATCTACAATGTGTGTACAAACCGTATTTAAAAAGTGTCTATCATGTGAAACTACAATTACTGTTCCATGATAATCCATTAAAAAATCTTCTAACCAATTAATAGAAGCTACATCTAAATGGTTTGTAGGTTCATCTAATAAAATAATTTCAGGTTGACCAAATAAAGCACTTGCAAGTAACACTTTAACTTTATCTTTCCCTGTTAAAGTTTTCATTTCAGTTTCTAATATATCACCTTCTATACCTAAGCCTTTAAGTAATTTTAGTGCATCAGTTTCAGCATCCCATCCATTCATTTCAGCGAATTCTTCTTCAAGATGACTAGCTTTAATTCCATCTTCTTCTGTAAAATCAGGTTTAGAATACAATACATCTTTTTCTTTCATGATTTCATATAATCTAGGGTTACCCATTACTATCGTGTCAAATACTGTGTATTGGTCAAACGCATAATGGTTTTGTTTAAATACTGATACTCTTGTTTTATCTGGAATCGAAATCGATCCTCTTGTTGTTTCTAACTCTTTTGATAATAACTTTAAAAAAGTAGATTTTCCTGCTCCATTTGCTCCAATTATTCCATAGCAATTACCAGTTGTAAACTTTAAATTTACTTCTTTAAATAGCGGCGTACCACTAAAATCTAACGATACATCTGTTACTGTAATCATTATAATACCTCCTTATAATACTCGCAAAAGTATATCATAAATTTGGGCATATTAACAAACTTTAGTTATCTTGATATTTAACAGAATATTTTTCTAATGTGTATTTTTACTAGAAAATAGTCAAAATGTATGATAAAATAGTACTAAGGAGATTTTTTGTGAACACTTATATTTATATTTTATTGTTTTTCATAATATTTATGTTTCATAACTTTATATTTTTTACGATGATTTCTAAAATTGTAGATTATAGAGTGGGAAAACTTAGCTTATTTTCAATGATTTTATTCAACACAATCTTGTTTACATGGTTATTTTATCAATTCCCACCATATAATGTTACCATATACATATTATTATTTATAATTTGGGCAATTGATGCATTAATATTATTTAAATCAAACCCACTTACTTCGTTGGCAGCGATTTTTACGATGCCAATTCATTTAATTGCCTTTAGATCAATTTACTTTTCTATAATTTCTATATTGAATGAATTTTCAGTCTATGATGTTTTCAATAGTGTAAACCAATATTGGATTTCACTAATTTTTTCATCATTAATATCTTCTAGCTGCGTACTTTTATTAGTAATAATAATAAAGGAATCATACTTTAGACTTATGGGTCAATCACCTGGAAGAGTAACCCTATTTTTTACCTTTATTATTTTAACATCAATTAGATTGCTAATTAATGCAAATAATTTATATATTGATTTTAATTATCCATTCTTTGCTTATGAAAATATTGCAACATCAATATCATGGTTAGCAGTAATTTATTTTGGAATATTTATCTTGATTGGAATAGAATTAATTGAAAATAAAACCATTAAGCTACAAAATGATATTTCTGTTGATAAAATGATGAAAGATACATTAGCAGAAAAATCTGATATGATTATTGAAATAAATGTCAGTAAAAATAGTGTAACTTCACTTATGAGATTTGGTAAACCTGATAGAATTCACGAAAACTATACATATTCAGAAATAATTAATATCTTTATTGAAAGTGAAATTATAGCTGAAGATAGAATTAGAATAAGAGAGATATGTTCACCATTATATCTAATTAGATCATATGAAAATAAAAAATATGAAGTTAACTTTGAAACAGAAGTTTTATTACCTGGTGCTAAAGACTATAAATGGTATCACGCAACTTATAAACTAACAAAAAATGTAAAAACTAAAGACGTTTATGCTACATTATTCTGCTACAACATTCATGAAGAAAAAACAAAGGAATTAAACTTAATCGACCAGGCACAAAGAGATAATTTAGTAGGAGCCTTCAATCGAAAAACTTGTGAGAAATTAGTAAGAAATATTCTTGATAATAAAAGTTATGGAACAATGTTTGTTGTCGATTTAGATAATTTTAAAGCTATAAATGATGTATTTGGACACCACAATGGTGATAAGTTATTAATTCAAATCTATGGATTATTAAAAGAAATATTCAGAGAGACTGATATTATAGCTCGTTTTGGTGGCGATGAATTTGTAATTTTCATACAAGAAGAAGTTAATTTAGAAACACTAGAATATAAAGCAAAACAAATCTGTAAAAAACTAGAAAAAACTTATAAATACAAAAATAGTAATATCACAGTTTCGGCAAGTGTTGGAATTGCCTCAGCTCCATTTGATGGTCAAGATTTTGATCGATTATTTATAAATGCAGATAGAGCAATGTATTATTCTAAAAAAGAAGGTAAAAGTACATATACATTCTTTAAAGATATAAAGAAAGATTTAAGCCTTGATTTAGATAAAATAAAAAATACAAGATAGTATAAAAAAGATATGATTTAGTAAAATCATATCTTTTTTAGTATTGCATTTTAAGGTGTACTCCACCATCAACTACTATATTAGCACCATTGATAAAATCATTCTCTTCATTAGCCAAAAACAAACAAACATTTGAAATATCTTTTGGTTTCCCAACTCTTCTTGATGGATGTAATAAATGTTCTTCATTTGATAAATGATCATAGTCTTGTATTTCTATCCATCCTGGACTAATTGTATTAACTGTGATTGGTGTATCGCTAAGAGAAATACATAATGAATTAGTTAGAGATACTATTCCACCTTTACTCATTCCATATAACTCCCAATTAGCTTCATTTTGATGATGCCTTGTTGAGCTAATATTAATAATTCTGCCGTACGTTTCATCATTATTTAACTTGATAAATTCTTGGGCACACAAGTATGCACCCTTTAGATTTATATCAATTACATTATCTAAATCCTCATTAGTTGTTTCTAAAATAGATTTAGAGAATTTACTTATTGCCGCATTGTTAATAAGAACATGCGCTTTTTTATATTTATCTTTTATTAATTCAAAACTAGATTTGATATTGTTTATATTTTTTAAATCAGTTTTAATAAAGTCGATTCCATCCACTTTATTGCTAACCTTATCTAAATTTATAACTTGATATCCATTATCTTTAAAATCTTGTGCTAATTTATATCCTATCCCATTAGAGGCTCCTGTAATAACACAAACTTTCATTATTTATCTTCTTTATTGGTTTGTTGTTTAGTTAATAATAACGCAAGAATTTCCAAACTATTATCTAAAACAAACTTATGTTTTAATCCTTCTTTTGTATAAATCACTATTCCATTTTGTATTAGAAGGTTTGATTCAGTTCTATTAATAAAATCCATATCAACATATTTTATTTTGATTTCCATAGTAATAATTCCGTATTTTTCAGCAATAAAAATAATAGAATCATCACAAATTAGTAATTCACCTTCTACATTTTCAAAACCATAATAATATATACTTTTAATTTTTCTTTCAATATTCATTATTTACCCCTATTCCTCTGTGTTGATAATTTCAAATTTTTCTGTACTGATAACTCCAGAATCATTAAATAAATCTGTTATTAAATGCTTTGTTTTAGCAATTGAGATTGCTTCATCTTGATCATTTGCAACTACGTCAAAATATTCTATTCTAGTTTGTGTAATTTTGATACGATATTTAATCATCTTGTCTCTCCTTTTTAGATTAATTTTTTTATTATTGTATGAACTTTAGATATTGGTAAGCCCATGATTGAATAATAATCACCACTAATACTATCTATAAATAATCCTGCTTTTCCTTGAATTGCATATGCTCCAGCTTTGTCTAAAGGTTCTTCACTATTAGCATATTCAGCTAAGTCATCTTTATCTACATTTTTAAATGTAATTTTCGAAATATCAACAATAGTTTCCACTTTATCATCTTTAATAATAGCTACAGCTGTAATAACTTCATGTGTTTTATTATTTAACTTTTCAAGCATTTTATATGCATTTTCAGCTGTTTTAGGCTTCCCTAAAACTTCATTTCCAATTACAACTACTGTATCAGCAGCAATAACAATTTCATCTTTATTCACATTAATTGCATTTGCTTTTTTAATAGCTAATCTTTTTATTTCATCTGTAATTGGTAAATTTTTATCTATACTTTCATCAACTGCCTCTACTCTAACTTCAAAATTGTAACCCATTAAACTTAATAATTCACTTCGCCTTGGTGAAGCACTTGCTAAAATAATTTTTGACATCTTATCCCCTTTTTATATTTCTTTCATATATAATACTCATACCTATATATGCTAAATCCTCTTCATAGATATCAATTAAATCAGTATTTGCTGTAATAATTCTACCAAGCCCGCCTGTACATACTACATAGAAGTCTTGATTTAATTCTCTTTTGATTTCTTTAATTATATACTCTACTTGGCCAATATATCCATAAACTAAACCAGCTTGCATTCCACTAATCGTATTTTTAGTTAATATTGAATTAGGTTTTATTATTTCAATATCAGGTAATTTAGCTGCGCTTGATACCATTGCTTTTAAAGCTGTTTCTAAACCCGGTGTAATAATTGTATATTCAAATTCTCCATCTTTACTAACATAATCAAAAGTTGTAGCTGTTCCAAAATCAATTACAAGACAATTTTTCTCATACAATTTATGTGCTGCAACAACATTAACAATACGATCTGCTCCAACTTCTTTTGGATTTTCAAATAACAATTTAATTCCAGTTTTAATCCCAGGACCAACAATTAAAGCTTCTACATCAAAATATTTTTTTACCGCACCCTTTAAACTAAATAAAAGCTTTGGTACAACACTCGATATTACTGAGCCTGTAATTTCTATAGATCTAATATTATTTATTTCTAAAAAATTTATTATACTCATTCCAATTTCATCTTCTGTTTTTTGTGAAGATGTCGTTAACCTAAAGCTAACTTTAACAATATTTTTATCAATAACACCTACTGTAATATTTGTGTTACCTGCATCAATTACTAATAGCATATACTTATCCTTTCACTCTTTTTAATATTTCTTTAGCAACATCATTTTTTGATAGTAATGGTAAAGAATGTACTTCATCGCTTGTAATGATTGTTACCTTATTTGTATCATGATTAAAGCCTGCATTTTCTTCATTCAAACTATTAGCTACTATCATATCCACATTTTTATTTATTAATTTATTTTTTGCATTTTCAATTAAATTTTCTGTTTCCATTGCAAAGCCGCATATAAATTGGTTTTCTCTTCTATGAGACCCAAGATATGCAAGAATATCAGCTGTTTTTTCAAATTCTATATTTAAATCATTATCTTTTTTAATTTTATAATCTTTATAATTTTTGATAGTATAATCACTAACAGCTGCAGCTTTGATAATTATATCTTGTTTATCACAAATTTCTTTTATTGCTTGAAACATATCATTAGAACTACTTACTTCTAGAACATTGACCCCATATGGTTTTTTTATTGTTGTTTTTCCAGTTACAAGAGTTACATTAGCACCTTGTAGATATGCTTCTTTCGCAATTGCATAGCCCATTTTACCACTTGAATAATTAGTAATAAATCTCACTTTATCTATTGCCTCTCTTGTAGCTCCAGCACTTATAAGAATATTTTTATTTAATAGTGGTTTTATTTGTAAATGATATTCTATTTTAGATTCTATATCATCTATTGGTGCAAGTCTGCCATATCCTACATCATTACAGGCTAATAAACCTTTCTCTGTTTCCATTACGTCATAGCCATAAGATTCTAGTTTATCAATATTATTTTGAGTGATTGGATTTTCATACATTGCAGTATTCATTGCTGGACATATCAATTTTGGAGCTTTGCATGCCAAAATTGTTGTTGATATAAAATCATCTGCAATTCCATTAGCAATTTTAGCAATCATATTTGCTGTTGCAGGTGCAACTACAAATACATCAGCTTTTTTTGCTATTTCTATGTGTTCTACATCGTATGTAAAGTTTCGATCAAATGTATCAATCATAACTTTATTCTTTGTTAATGTTTCAAAAGTTAAAGGTTGAATGAATTCTAATGCATTTTTTGTCATCATAATTTGTACATTATAATTCTTTTTTATTAGTCTACTTGATAATTCAGCTATCTTATAGGCAGCAATACCACCACAAACTCCAATTACAACAGTTTTCTTTTTCATTATATATTTTCCTTAATCACAATTCTTAATGCTTTATACATCGCTAATACTATTATCGTCCCTACTATCATTTCAGCAAGTCCATTTGTTGATATGATACCTAATAAGAACCCAAATAATTGATTAGTATTAATTCCAATTGCTTGGACATAACTATCTTTAAAAAATAAGTAAATCAATGATAACACCATAATTGTATGTGTTAGAGTAGATATCACAGAAATAAGTATGATCTTAAAATTTATTCCTTCTACTTTTTTTAATATTTTAAATAGTAATGCTGGTAATACCCCCAATAATATTCTTGGTATAATAGCAATAATTAAACTAAACATATTACCACTTATATCACCAATACTATAAAATGGTGTAAATACAAATGATGTAATACTTGGATTAAAAGTATTAATTAAAACACTTAATACCCCAAAAGAAAGTCCAACATAAAACCCACCTTTATAACCCAGTAATAATCCAGCTAATATTACAGGAATATGTAATGTAGTAGCTTTTATTACACCTAGTTGAATAAAACCTAATGGTGTCATTGTTAAAACAATTTCAATTACAATAAACATTGTAATAAAAATCATTTCTTTTAGTTTTTGATTCTTCATATTTCCTCCTACTATCGCTCTTTATTAAAAGATGCAATGTAATAATCAACTATATTATACTAAATTATTGTTATATAGTATATTAAAAAAACAGGTTTAAAATTAATTTTAAACCTATTTAATCTAATACTTCTTCTTCATGTCTGAATAATATAGTAAAGAATATATTTAATAATAATAATGAAAAATATATTATACTAACTTCATCAAATGCTACCATTTTATTTGTGTAATTTTGTGTACCAACTCCTAATAAAATAGCTGCTGCTAAAATCATACCTTGTGACAACTTCATTACTTTGCTATGCCTATATATTAAACCAGAAAATTCTTTTTTATCATAAAAGCAATAATGAATAGTTGAAATTATAATAACAAAAATAGTAAGTACGTTAAACAAACTCCATGTTCTTAATATCATTGGTGTTTCTTCATTTTCGATTATTACATCTTGTGTTTCTTCTTGTGCATTAATTACTATCATTCCATTATCTATAGCTTGAAATATTGAAACTGACAAACAAATCAATAATAATATTTTTAATGCTGATGTATTTATTTTTTTAAAATTACTCATATCTTAATAATATCTTTATTTTTAATACATTTCAATACTTATATGCTATATTAACGCAAAATTTGATAAAATAGTAATTCCTACCACTAGTGTGAAGGGGCAAATTAATGTAGTAAATAATAACATTTGTGATGCTAAGGTTTCATCTGAGTCCATTGATATTGCTAATGAGTATGAACTTACAGCATTAGGTGCTCCAAAAACTACCATGATAATTAACAATTCAAATCCTCTAAAATCTAATAAGCAAGCTATTAAAACCATGATAGTTGGAATAACTACCATTTTTAATAGTAATGCTATAAATAACAACTTGCAATTTCCTTTTATTCCTTCAACTTCAAATGTTGCTCCCAATATAATTAACGCTAAAGGTGTTGCTAGTACTGCTAACTTATCTAAGGAATTCCAAACAACTGTTGGTAGTTCAATATTAATTAATGAAAAGATAATTCCTATTAGCGTTGCAATTATAATTTTATTATTTAAAATATCAATTAGTAAACCTTTAAATCTCATTGTTGATTGTTTTTTCTTTGCTAAAACAACTATCGATAATACATTCCATAATGGAATAATTGTAGCTAGAACAATTGAAACTTCAGCATTATATTCATTATTGTAATATGATCCAATTATGCTAAGACCCAATAATAATACATTAGATCTTACTGTGTTCATCGTTAGTACTCCTTGAGATTTTTTACTAGAAGTAATTAACACACTTAAATAATACATAATAATATATAGTGTAATAACACTAAAAGATAAGAATATTAACAATTCGATATTTAACGATTCTTTAATATTAATATTCGCTGTATTTATAAACAGTGTAATTGGAATAAATAGGTTAAATACTAATTTATTCCACTCTCTTAATGATGAATCTGTTACATAGTTATATTTTTTTATAATTAACCCAGTAATTATAAGTACTACTAATGGCAATACTGTATTAATTGAAATAATAAAATTTTCCATACTATTTCTCTAATGTTATATTTTTTTTATGGTTTATAGTCACTGGTGAATTATTCATGATATATTCAGCAATTATTTCTACCATTTCCTTACCATCATCAGCTAGTACTTCAAGTTCTTTTAATACATCATAATTTCCACCACCAGCATATCGATAGTTATTAACAACCATTGTAAAATCATCATTATTACTTATTTCTTTTCCATCTATAGACATACTGATAATACGATTTCCAATTGGATTTGATACTTTAATTACATAATCTATACCATCAATCATATCATATTCAAAATGTAATGGTTTTGGATTAATAAATGCATTTGAAACAACAATTTCATTATCATCCAAAGCAAAATACTTTGCAGCATTTTCTAAATATCTTTTTAATTGTTCACCATTTATCTTTACTTTAATAAGTGTATTTGGATAAACATATGTTGAAACTACATCACGCATTGTAATGCATTGGTTAAATCCTTTAGCTTGATTAAATAAAGAGATAGCACTTAAATCCGCTTTATAATGATCTAATTGTATCTGATTTAAGAATGACACAACTTCATGCTTATCAAATCTTGCTTGATATTCATCATGTACTAAACAATCATTATCCTTAAAATTACCTAATGCGTTATCTAACCAAACTTGTGTTTGAGATTCTTCATCATGTATTAAATCCATAATATTTTGATCAATTTCAAAATCAGCTTTAACTAATTTAGAGTTTATTTTTTTTGTATTCAAATCTATTTCGGCAAATGCTAGTTCCATTCCGTTATATGTAGCTTGCATTATATGTGTATCATTTATTGTATTAATAATTGAACGATGTTGATGACCCGTTAAAAATAAATCAATTTCTTCAATTTCATTAATTATTTTATAACCTTGATTGTCATAACTTGGAATTTCAAGTTCGCTACCATCTAAGTTTTTTTCAAAACCTCCATGATATACTACAATTAAATAATCCCATTTCTCATTTTTTTTAAGATACTGAATAGTGTCGTAAACAAAATCAAATGCATTTTTAAAACTTAATCCTTCAATATTTTCTTGTAATTCCCAATTTGAAATATAATCATTAGTAGCACCTATGATAATTACATCTTTATTTTCAATTCTATGTTTTTTATAATTAAATTTAAAAGTATCGCTTCCCTCAATATTACCTGTTATACATTGAGCATCCAAGTCGTCAATAAATCTTTTTAAAACATCTTGATGATAATTAAAGTCATGGTTTCCTATATTGTAGTAGTCATATTTTAATTCATTTAAACATAATGCCATTGGATTAATTTTTTCTTCATTAAATAGGTGATGATAATATGTTAAAGGAGAACCTTGTAAAATATCACCATTATCAATTAATAACGTATTTTCGTCTTTATTTTCACGTATAAAACTAGCTAAGCGAGATAATCCTTGCTTAGCTAATTGTTTATTTGAATATAGATATGGACTGATATATCCATGTAAGTCTGTTGTAAATATTATTTTCATGTTAATACCTATGCTAATCTAACTCTTATTTTAGTTGAGATAAACTCAATAATTAATACTAGTACTATTAAACCTACTAATAAAATACCTACATCACTCCATCTACCACCACTCATTGCAAAGTTTAATGGAGCACCAATACCTCCAGCTCCAACTAGTCCTAAAACTGAAGCATTTTTTACATTAATATCATAGCGATATATTGTAATAGAAATAATATTTGTCATTAATTGAGGTAAAATTCCAAATCTAATTTTCTGAAATGTATTACAACCAGATGCATCTAATGCTTCTGAAATACCTGGTTCAAGATCTTCAATTACTTCAATAAATAATTTTGAACACATCCCAATTGAAGTTGCAGCAAGTGTTAATACACCTGCAAAAGCCCCAGGTCCTGTCACACTAATAAACATTATCCCGTATACAAATACAGGAAATGTTCGTAATACAGTAATTATAAATACACCAATAACATTAATATATTTAGGTGTTATATTTCTTGAAGATACAAAGGCTAATGGTAATGAAATTATTGCACCTATTAAAGTACCTAAAAATGCAATGATTGCTGTTTCCATTAATAAATATAATAAACCTGTATTTCCAAAATCTAATGCTAAATCCATAGAAGGACTTAAAATTCCACTTATAATATTTTCAGCAACTCTTGACCCAGCTTCTGAAATACCATTATAATCTATTGTTAATATAGAAGGAACTACGATAAGCGCGATTACAATAAGACTAGCTAATGTTCTAATCCATGTTTTCGGACGCATATTATATTGATCTATAACGTTTAACTTCATTAGTTTAATTTCCCCCTAATCTTCCTAGAGATTGACTCAATAATAACAACGACGATTATTAGAGAAATTAATACCATAGCTGTTCTTTCATAAAGTGTCCAACCTAATGTTTC
This sequence comes from uncultured Erysipelotrichaceae bacterium, assembly GCA_964371715.1. Taxonomy (GTDB): domain Bacteria; phylum Bacillota_I; class Bacilli_A; order Erysipelotrichales; family Erysipelotrichaceae; genus CAYJNO01. The sequence continues at coordinate 125,609 of CAYJNO010000001.1, forward strand.
GCTTAAAATTAATCCAATTCCGCCTGCTCCTACATAACCTAATATTGCAGCACTTCTAACATTCATTTCAAAATTATATAGAATCATTGAATAATAATATGGTTTAATTTGAGGATAAACACTATATTTTATACATCTAAATAAGCTTGCTCCTGTTGATTCTAATGCTTCAAATGGTCCCATATCAACAGTTTCAATTTGCTCATATAACATTTTTGATGCAATTGCAAATGTAAATATTGATATTGCAAGTGTACCTGCAAATGTTCCTACTCCAAATATATATACTGAAATTAGAGCATATACTAAAACTGGAATGGTTCTTAGTAAACTTAATAATGTTCTTAATATAGTAATAACATATTTATTTTTAATAATGTTAGTTGCATTTAAAAACGACATTGGCAATGCTAATGTAACTCCAATTAATGTACCTACAACGGACATTGTAAGTGTATCAATTAAAGGTCTAATTATACTTGAAAAATATGATAATTCTGGTGGGAACATTTTAATTATAATATCCCAAAAGTAATGTCCACGTTCAAATAATAATATGAAATCAAAACCTGTAAAATCAATTGAAATAAACACTAAAATAAATAAAAATATTATCACATACACTGTTGGATTAAATTTTTCTTTTACTTCTTTACCATTTTCTAAAATAAATTTATCTGGAACAAATGCTGATTTAATACTGTATTTTAAATCACGTATAAGATTTTTTGATTCCATTACTCATCACCCATGAACTCATCATCATTTAATTCACGACCATAAATTTCTTTTAAAATTTCATCATTTACTCCTGATGTTGGTCCATCATACACAATTTCTCCAGCTTTGATACCAATTACACGATCAGAATACTTTAAAGCTAAATCAACATGATGGATATTTATGATAATACTAATGTTCATTTCCTTATTAATTCTTCTAAAATCATTCATAACAGAAGATGCCATGATTGGGTCTAAAGATGCAACTGGTTCATCAGCTAATATAACTTCTGGGTTTTGTGCAAGAGTTCTTGCTAAAGCAACACGTTGTTGTTGCCCTCCAGATAATTGATCAGCTCTTATATATGCTTTTTCTAAAATACCTACTTTATCAAGTGCTTCTAATGCATTTATTTTATCTTTTCTTGTAAAAATCCCAAATAAAGAATAGAAAAAATTCATATCTGCCACTTTAGATGTTAAGACATTATTTATAACACTTGTTCTTTTTACTAAATTAAAAGACTGGAAAACCATTCCAATTTTTCTTCTAAATCTTCTTAAACTTCTACCTTTTAATTTAGCAACATCAGCTCCATCTACTAAAAGTTCCCCACTAGTTATAGGGTGCATTTTATTAATAGCTCTTAATAAAGTACTCTTACCAGCACCTGACAAACCAATAATAGCAACAAACTCACCTTGTTCTATTTTTAAGTTTACATTGTTTAAAGCACGTACATTGTTACTATAAACTTTTGATACATTTTTAAATTCAATCATATATTTCCTCTTTTCAAAACAAAGTAAGATGGCGTAGCCATCTTACTTAATTTAAATAATTAATTTCCTACTACTATTTCTTGTGCTTTACGTGATGAATCAAAATCTTCATCAGCAACTACTTTATAACCTTCATGGCTATAGATAGAAATTACTTCTAAACCTTCTGGTGTTTGAGCAATTTCAATAAATGCTTCTTGTAAAGCTGTAATGAATTCTGGAGTTAATTGTTTAGAGTTTGCAGAGTAAGCAATTGTATCATTCATAATACCATCAGTTACTGCAATTATATTTGTTTCTGCCCAAATATCATTTTCTCTTTCAAATTCAGTAGTCCATTGTTCAGCATAATCACGACGGAAATCAGCGTAACCAACACCTACATCACATTGTCCAGTAGCAAGTCTTGCTGCTGTATCACTATAACCATTTGTTGGAACAGCTGTTGCTAAATCTGTAATTTTTTTACCATCAAAGTTATCCATTAACCAAATTGTTGGATAAATATATCCTGCACTTGAAGTAGTAGATGCACTTACACACCATACTGCACTATTAACATCTTCCCAAGTTAATTCTTCTCCTGCATTTACTTTTTCTGCTAATTCAACACCTTTTTCAGATGGACCTGCAACTGCAATTGAACGGTAGTAAGCTACTTGATTACTTGAGTCACCCTCTGTTGCCAATCCGTCATTCCAATCAGCTGCATTAGCTGAATCTTTACTTAAACCTGCACGTGTAGCAGCTAATAGCACTTCAGCACCATCTTCATGGTATAAAACATATGTACCAGCTGGGATAAATGCTAAATCTACAGAACCTGTAGCTAAAGATTGACCTGCTGCATTATAATCAGCACCAACTGAAATTTCGATATTTTCTACTGTAAATCCTTTTTCTGCTAAAGAATCAATTAATAATGTTTTTAATGGATCTGTAGCTGTAACGATGTCTTCAACATCACGGCTAGGTACAAACTGGATTGATAAGTTTTCAATCGTATTCCCTGTAGATTCTTCTGTTGTTGAGCAACCAGCTATCAACAATAATGAAGCTAATAATACTAATAATTTTTTCATTTTTTCCTCCTGGGTTTTCCCTTTTAAATTATACTTAAATTTATCATAAAAGTAAAACCATTTATCTATTGTGTAAGGTTATTTTACTATTATTTTACAATTCAATGATTTTTTATTTACTCTTCTACGTTGTGATAAATTTGTTTAATATCATCAACTTGCTCAAGTAATGTAATTAATCTTGTCCATAAGTCTTTTTCTTCTGCATCTTCAATCTTAACATACTCATTAGGAATTAATGTTATTTCACATATATCGAATTCTACACCTTCAATTATACCTTCAATTGCAACTTGTGTTTTATGAAAGTCATTAGGCTCTACGTATACTGTCATTACTCCATCTTCTATTTCGATATCTTTTACATCTACTTCAGCCATAATTAATGTATCTAACATTGTTTCTTCATCTTCATATTTAAATGAAAATAATCCAAAAGCTTCATATGAATGTGATACAGATCCACTAACACCAACTTTACACTTTGCTTTATTAAAACATGTTTTAATATCACTAATACTACGATTTGTGTTATCTGTTAAGCAATCGATTACAATTGTACTTGCACCAGGGCCAAATCCTTCATAGCGACATTCTTCATAGTTTTCACCAGAACCACCTTTTGCTTTATCTATTGCTCTTTTAATTACATCTGTTGGTACTTGGTTAGCCTTAGCTTGTTCAATTTTTCTTTTCAATCCTTGATTCATTTCAGGATCTGGTACACCAGCTTTTGCTGCCATATAAATTTCTTTTCCAAATCTTGAGTAAACTTTTGTTTTTGCTGCCGCAGTTTTTGCCATAGAGGCTTTACGGACTTCATGTGCTCTTCCCATATTTTTACCACCTTTTTTAACCTAATTATTTTAACATAATAGTTTATACTTTTAAAGTAGTAAAATTTATGTATAATTAGATTATCAATTTATATTGGAGGGGAATATGCGTTATACTCAATTAGTTAAAAATAGTGATGAAATTTCAGTTTTAGGATTCGGTTGTATGAGATTTCCGCAAAAAGGAAATGGTGTTGATAAAGAAACTACTTTTAAACTGTTAAAACAAGCCTACGATGATGGAATAAACTATTATGATACTGCATTTTTATATCATAATGGAAAAAGTGAAGTTATTTTAGGAGAATTTATAAAAATGTATGACATCAGAAAATCAGTTTATATTGCTGATAAGTTACCAGGTTATATTATAACTAAAGCAGATCAAATAGAAAAATATTTTAATACACAAATAAAAAGACTTAACACCTCTTATATCGATTATTATTTGATGCATATGCTAGATAGTTATAACGCCTGGGAAAAACTAAAAAGTTTTGGAATTATCGATTTTATACAAGATAAGAAAAATAATGGTGAAATTCGACATATAGGGTTTTCTTATCATGGCCCTCATGAAGATTTTATTAAAATAATAGATGACTATAACTGGGACTTTTGCCAAGTGCAATTTAATTATTTAGATGAACATTACCAAGCAGGTATCAATGGTATCAAATATGCTAAAAGTAAAAATATCGGTGTTGTAATTATGGAACCTTTAAAAGGTGGTTCATTAGCAGATAAAGCACCTGATAAAGTAAATGATCTTTTCAAAAAAAATACCAAACTATCTACTGCAGCTAACAGTTTAAAGTGGATTTATAATCATCAAGAAGTAGATGTAATTTTAAGTGGAATGAATCGTTTTGAACATCTTCAAGATAACCTTGAATGTGCAATTAATAGTGGTCCAAATTTAATGACAAAAACCGAATTACAGATCATTGAAAAAGCAAAAGAAATATTTTTAGATCTAATGAAAGTTCCTTGTACAAGTTGTGGCTATTGTATGCCTTGTCCATTTAATGTCGATATACCGACTACATTTCTAGAATATAATAATAAATATTACTTCAAAAGTAATTTACAGCGTTTAATGTACATTCAAAGGGCAGCTGGTATCAACGGCACTAAATCTGGTGGAGATAGTTGTACGGCGTGTGGCAAATGTAAAAAACATTGTCCTCAAAACATTGATATTCCAAATGAACTTAAACGAGCTCATAAAGATTTAAATGTTCCAATCATAAATTGGGGAGTACGTGTTTATAAAAGATTATTAAGAAAGTAAATATATATATAAAGCGAAAAAAGTTAACTATTTTGAAAGTTAACTTTTTTTATTATGATTCATTTTTTATAGTTTTTTTTCTCTTTGAAACTATAGTTACAATTACTGTGAATAATGCTAATACAACAATTGAAACAATTAATGACAATGGATTATCTTGGATGTTGCTAGCACTGAAACCTAAATACACATAAACTGCAGTACCTGGAATCATTCCTAGAAAAGTACCTAATGCATATTTTTTATACTCAATGTTTAAGATACCTGATAAATAATTTACGGCTGCAAATGGAAATAAAGGAATCAACCTCACATACATCATAAATACAAAGGCATTTTCCTGTGCCTTAGTAGTAGCACTATTTATAAAATCATTACCCTTAAAATATTTTAGTATTGCATCTTTACCTAATAATTTCGCAATGAAATAAGAAATGTGACACCCTATATTTGATGCAATAATTACATAAATTAATCCTTGCCAAAAACCAAATAAAGGTCCTGCTGCAATTGATAATATTGATGCTGGTATTGCAAATACAACCGATATTGAATATACTCCAATAAAGATAAATGGAGCTAATGGATGTGTTCCAATAGTATTAATTATTTTATTTATTTGCTCTACATTTAAATAATCCCTTACCAAAAATAGTAAAATAATAAATGCTATTAATATCCAAATTTTTTTATTTGTTAGAATTTTTTTCATATTTTATTACCCTGTAACTTCTAATTAATCCTGTTATAATCACAGCGATGTTAAACAAATTTAAGATATATACTGTGTATTCTGGAAAAATAAGAATAATCGTAAACATAATAAATGTTTCTGTTCTTTCAATAATGCCAAAATCATAATGTAAACTCTTTACTCCGTTATTTTTAAATAAACTTGCTGCTACTAAAAATGTAGAGAAGTTAAATAACACTGCCACAAAAAACATAAAATAAGACAATACATGTTCAGGCATTGCGAAATACAGCCCAATTATTAAGAAAGCCTCAACAAGTCGATCAAACACTAAATCTAAATATGCTCCAAGTTTACTTGATTTATTTGTCAACCTTGCCACAGTGCCATCTAGAGCATCAAATAACCCCGATATCCATATAAAACAAATAGCTAATAAATATAATTTATTAGCAGTTAATACTGCCCCAACTACACCAATTAAAAATGCAATTGTTGTAATTGTATTTGGTGACAATTTAGTTAAATAACTAATTTTCGCAAAATTGTCTATCCCTGATTGAACGTATTTCCTCGCATTTGTATCTAACATAAACTACCTCCTTACAATATTTTTTAAAAGATTTTTTTGCCATTCCTTTGCATTTTCTTTAAATTGTAGTGTTGCGATTGTTTTTGTTAATTCTCCAATTGTCGGATAAGGATATATTACATTTAATATTTCACTTAATTTTATTTTCTTAGTAACCATTAAAGCATATGTACTAAGTATTTCATCTGCTTTATTGCCAACAATAGTTGCGCCTATAACATAACCATCATCATCTAATACAACTTTAATAAATCCTAATACATCATTATCTGCTTGTGCTCGATCATTTCTACTTAAATCCATTATGTATGATTTATGATTCTCAGCATAAGCTCCTACATGTGCAACTTGTGGAACTGTATATGTTGTCCAAACAATATTTTCATAATTCACTTTAAACATATTGGCCACTAGAGCATTTCTAACTACTACACCTGCTTCATATCCTGCACTGTGTGTAAACATATATCCACCTTTAACATCTCCACATGCATATACATCTTTTATATTTGTTCTTAAATGGCTATCAACTTCGATAAAATTTCTATCATTTAGTTTTACTCCAATATTTTCAAGTCCTAAATTAGCTGTATTAGGAACTCTACCCAGACTAACAAGAAGAGCATCACCAATAATTATTTTTTCTACATTATTTTGATCAATTATTACCTCAATTTCATTATTACTATTTTTTTGTACTTTTACTATTTTACTATCTAGTTCTAATTTCATCCCATCATCAATAAATACTTTTTCCATAATTGAAGACACTTCTTTCTCATCTTTTCCAAATAGATTTTTTCCTCTATCAATAACAGTTACATCGCTTCCTAACATTTGAAACCCTTGACCTAGCTCTAAACCAATAGGTCCACCTCCTAACACAATGAATCTCTTTGGTAAGTAATCTATATCAAATATGGTTTCATTAGTATAGTAATTAACATCATTTAGTCCTTCAATTGGAGGAAGTGCTGCTGTTGATCCTGTTGCAATAACAATTTTTTTTGTTTCAAAAACTTCATTGTCTACTTCAATTCGATTTTTGCTAATTATCTTTGGAGTACCTATTATTACATTTACACCAAGACCTGTAAATCTTTCTATTGAATCATGAACTGCAATCTTATCAACCACTGACTTTACTCTATTCATTACTGCTTTTATATCTACATTATAACTTATATCATTGATTCCATATAGGTTTGCTCTTTTTAATTCACCAGCTAAATGTGCTGACCTTAAAAAAGTTTTACTAGGTACACATCCATAATTTAAGCAATCTCCACCCATTTTACGATTTTCTATCAGTAATACTCTTGCACCCATACCACTTGCAGCACTTGCAACAACAAGTCCAGCACTACCGGCTCCAAGTATTGTAATATCATAAATTTCTTGTTTCATAACTTTTCCATCCTTATAAAAATCATAAACTTAAATTGAAATGATATCAATTAATATACAACTATTTTGGTATTATTATACCAATTTTGTATAATTACGATTATTACACAAAAAAAGCAAACTAAGATAAAATCATTAGTTTGCTAAATATTACATTATTTATTAAATGTTATTTTAACTTTAAATAAGTCTCCATCTAACATTATTTCAAATTTACCATTTAAAACTTCTACGAGATTTTTTACAATAGCTAATCCTAATCCATTACCATCACTATTTCTTGATTTGTCACCTCTTACAAATCTTTCTTGAATTTCTTCAGAAGAGAAATCAATTATTGTTTTAGAAATGTTTCTAAGTAATATTTCAACATTATCTTCACTTTCTTGAATATCAATATATAACCTTGTATTTTCTAAGGCGTACTTTTCAGCATTAGAATATAAATTATCAAATATTCGATGAAGTTTATTTGGATCAGAGTTTAACTTAAGGCTTTCATTTTTATAGTTTTTAACTATCGTAATTTGTTTCTCTTTTAGTTTGTTTTCCCAATCTATCTCAACTTGATTTATTAGACCTATTAAATCAAGTTCAGTGACATCCACTTCTACATTTCCTGAAGATAGTTTACTTACTGTAAATAAATCTTCTATTAAATTTTTTAAGCGATTAGAATTTTTTACTATAATTTGTAAATATTCTTCTTTTTCTTCTTCTGAAAACTTATCATCTTTTAAAATTTCAGTATAATTTATTATGTTTGTTAGTGGTGTTTTTAAATCATGCGAAACATTTGTGATTAATTGTGTTTTCATATTTGAAGATTTAACTTCTTCTTCAACAGCTTTTTTAAATCCAATTTTAATATCTTCCAAATCATCTTTGATTACATTAAACACACCAAGATCTTCTTCAGATTTAAAGTTTAAATCTCCTCCAGATAATTTTTTTGTAATTACTGATAATTTTTTATAATCTGATTGAATTCTTGCATTTAATTTATTTACAAATATTATAAGACATATCACTACAATTAAATTTATGAATGCTAATTCTGCTAAATAGTGTGTAGAAATTGTTATTCCAAATACGATTAAAGCATATACTATTAAGATAATATTTACACTTATAATAGTTTTATTTTTCTTATTATCATTAAAATAGTTTTTAAAGTCAAATATTGAGCCAAACATTTTTCTAATTATTTTTACAAATAGTTTTACTAATTTAAAAGAAATAGTGTGATTCTTAATTGCACTTATGAATCCTAACTTAAGAATCTGACGAATTAATATTCCAATAAAGTATGCTATTAATCCAAAAATAACTAGGATTATCCAAAAATATTGACCAAACAATTCTTTAAACAGTTCGATATCATTAGTGTAGTAAAACAATGCTTCAGTTACTTGGATCATCATAATACAAATAATTGGTATTACTAAAATATAGATTTCCATAGGGATTTTTACAAATAATTTCATTATAAATGAATTATCATAAATTTTTCTTGGTATCATTAATCCTATAAATAAAAATAAGCAACTTACTAATATTGATGACATTATTGCAGTAGGTACATAATTATTAAGAATCATAATATCATATCTATATAAATAACTATCTATATTAGTATCATAGTTAAAGCCATATACTACTCTAAAATTTTTAATTGGTTCAACAGATAATATTTCTTCACCATTATATTCATCTAAATAGACATTAGATATATAATTTGAAATATGTGTATCATTCAATATTAGTAGTGATGATTCTACATTATCATTTGCAATAATTTCAACATCACCATTTTCATCAAAAATAATTTCTAAGTATAAATAATAATCATTTTGATAATCTTCAATATTTTGATTCAGTAGTGTTTCTACTTTATTATCATTTACATTTGTCTTAACTTGATTTGTACTTAAATCTTCATAATAATATTCAAGTCCATATCTTCTAAATCTTGAATCATTTTCTTCATCCAGTAAGAACATATCAATTGCTTCATTAAATATTGATTCATCAATATTGCTAAGATTATTAATTAATATATTTTCTGCACTATTATTCATCATGTAATATTCATAGTATATTTGTGTTTCAATACTTGATCCACTATAGATAAAATCATATATTAAATCATTAGTTATATATTCAGCTTTATATTCTACACTATTATTTTCTTCATTATTTATTAAAGGTAAAATAACTTCATGGTGTGCAATATTTGCACCAAACACAAGAATACCAATAACTAATAAGTTTATTATAATTTTTTTCATTTACTGCCTCTTTTCTATTTTATATCCTACACCCCAAACAACTTTTAAATATCTTGGATTTTTAGGATCGATTTCAATTTTTTCTCGTAAATTTCTAATATGAACTAAAACAGTTTCTGTTCCTACCGCTACATCATTCCATACAGCTTCATAAATTTGTTCGCTTGAATAAATTCGATTAGCATTAGTCATTAAAAGTTCCAATATTTTATATTCTATTGGTGTTAATTTTGTTAAATTACCAGCTACCATAAGTTCTCTTGAATCTAAGTTTAACTCTAAATCTTCAATTTCTAAAATTTTTAAATTGGCTTTTACCTCTGTATTTTTTAAGTCTAAAAATTTTTGATATCTTCTCAATGCCGAGTTGATTCTTGCAAGTAATTCCATAATTACAAATGGTTTAGTAACATAATCATCTGCTCCAATGTTTAATCCTGTTATTTTATCAATATCTTCAGATTTTGCAGTTAACATTATTATTGGAAAATCATATCTTTGCTTAGCATTCATTGTAAATGAGATGCCATCCATTATTGGCATCATTACATCAACTAATGCTAAATGAATAGTTGTATCTTGTAATATATCTAAAGCAATTTGACCATTCTCAGCTTTTATTACATCATAGCCTTGGTTATTTAAATATATTTCAATAAAGTTTGCAATCTCATGATCATCTTCAACAATTAATATTTTATATTTATCCATTACTTTTCTCCTTGTATGTTTAGTATAGAATTCTTTTATTAAATTATAACCGTTAATTTCTAAATATTTTCTAAAGATTTATATAAAGTTTATTTATGAACTCATTTATAATTATATAAATAACATTTTATGTTATAATATAGTTCGAGGTGAATTATGTTACATTATTTAGAAAACATGTATGCATTCTGGGCATTTTTTATAGGTGTAGTTGGAGCTCAACTTTCAAAGCCTTTATTTTTATATATTTTGAAAAGAAAGTGGCATCCACGTTTCGCTATTGAAAGTGGCGGATTTCCAAGTTCACACACTTCTGGAGTTGCTGCATTGTGTTTATCAATCGGACTTCGTGAAGGCTTTGATAGTACATTATTTGCTGGTTTTTTAGCAATTTCTTGTATTATTGCATATGATGCAGCAAATGTTCGATATTATGCAGGTCAACATATTCAAATGACTAAACAACTTATACATGATATTCAAGAGTTAACTCAAACAAAACTTGATGATCCAATATATTTAATCAAATTAAAAAATGTTTTAGGACATAAGTGGATTGAAGTGTTTGGTGGTTTATTATTTGGAATAGGTGTTGCCTTAATACTATTTATGATAAGAGGAGTATAAAATGGAAAATCAAATTATTGAAACTTTAGAAAAAATTAGACCATATATCCAAAGAGATGGTGGTGATGTAGAATTTATAAGTGTTGACGAAAGAGGAGTAGTTACAGTTAGAATGCTTGGAGCATGTGTTGATTGTATTGGCCTTGATTCAACAATAAGTGATGGAATTGAAGCAATTTTAATAGATGAAGTTGAAGGTGTTACAAAAGTTGTAGTTGAAGATCAACATCATGGTGGTTAATAACCACCTTTTTTTTATAAAAAATGATGAACATCAGATAGATGTTCATCATTTTTATTTTAATTTTGACTTAGTAAGCATTGCTGCTCCAACAATTCCTGGTTCGTCTAAAACAGCTTCTTTAAATTTAACAGTTTTCATTACATCGAAAACCAATGTATTATAATAAGTAATCATTTTATCCATGAATAACTCTTTTGCTTTTGTAGTTACTCCACCACCAAAGACAAAAATTTCTGGATCACAACTATAACTTACAAATGATAATGCAAGTGCTATATCATATGCCATTTGATCTATAATTTCTAATGCTTTTTCATTATTAGCTCTAGCTAAGTCGAATACATGACCTGCATGCTCAATATGATCTCCAAATAATTCTTTACCTTTTCTTGTTAATGCAGTTCCACTTGCTTCATTTTCTAATGCTCCTGGATTTAATCCATTTAATGCTTTTCTATTCTTATCAACAACCATATTACATAATTCCCCGGCACATCCATGTTTTCCAGATATTAGTTTTCCATCATATACAAATGCTCCTCCAATACCAGTCGAAACTGTAACATAATAGACTGAATCTAAATTTTTACCTGCTCCAAAATACGCTTCTCCAAGTCCTGCTACATTTACATCATTATCAATAAATGTTGGTTTATTAAATGCCTCTGAGATCACTTTTGCTATTGGAAAATTTTCAAAACCTGGCAAATTATTAGATAGTATCATTATTCCATTTTTACTATCTAATAAACCAGGAACTCCCATTCCGATTCCCTCAGCACTTTGATAATCATCAAGTTTTTTTATTAAATTTATTATTGTATTAATTACATTATCAACACCATCTTTAATATTAGTTGATGTTTTATGCATTTCTAAAATGTCACCTTTTTCATTTATCATTGCAGCACGAACATTCGTACCACCTAAATCTACCCCTATATATTTTTTCATGATTTTCTCCTTCTATCTTATTTTATACTATTTTATTTATAAATTTGTCTAATTTTTTTATAAAATAAAAGACATTTATTAATGATATGATACCCAATAGGTAGACATTCAAAAATAATTAAACTAGAAATGAAAAT
>CAYJNO010000002.1:0-54027 GCA_964371715.1 uncultured Erysipelotrichaceae bacterium
AACATAATATTTTTCTAAATATTATTTTTTTCCAAACATTTGTAAAAATTTGTATTTGTATATTCAGATATATTATGTGTAATATTGAATCAAGGAGATGAAAATGAATATTAGAACAAAAAAAATTATTTACAATTTATTAAGTAAGTCAAATCTTGATTTAATGAAACTAGCTAATGAATTTAATGTAAGTGAAAGAAGTATCAAAAATGATATTGATGAGTTAAATGATTATTTACAAAGTATTAACTTGAGTCTTATTGAATTAGATAATAATAAGAAATTTAAATTCAATTCTATTGATATTGAAAAAGCTCTGAATTCAATTAATTTATTATCTTCACAAGTCTACAAATTATCTACTGAAGAAAGAGTTTATAAAATTATTGAAGAATTAATTAACTCAACCTCACATTTAAACATAGTAAAACTAGCAGAGGGACTAGATGTTAGTGTTTCAACTATTAACAATGATTTAAAAAAGGTTAATACTTTTTTAAAAAAGTATGACTTAAGTTATATTTCTGAGGCTTATACTGGTATTTATTTAGATACAACTGAAAAAAATAAAAGAATTATTTTATTAGAAATACTTAATGAGATGAATCTTCTATATCGCAGTAGTGATATAACAAATGAAAGTATGCTTAATTCTATGTCTAATGATAGAATCTCTTCCATAATCGCTACACTTGAAAAAGAAAAGCATGTTTTACTAACAGACAAATCTTTTGATAAATTAAGAAACTATTTAAATATATTATCACATAGATTAAGAAATAACTTCATAGTTGAAGATGCAACGCCAAATAATAAATATACTGATAACGCATCATATTTATTAAATTTATTTTCTACAGAGTTCAATATTCAAATCCCTATCAGTGAAGTTAATGTACTTTCTAATTTCTTATCTTCTCTTCGTTATATCAAATCATCAAATTCAGGAAACGAAATTATAAAAGTACAATTTTATTTAAGTCACTTTATAGAATATCTAACTAAATATTTAAATTATGATTTTAATGATGACCATTTATTCTTCTCCCGTCTTGCAGGACATGTAGAATTTATGTTAGATCGTAAAATTCAACACGTTGTTGATAAAGACTTATTAAGTCAAACTGCTATAGAAAATCCTGATGTAGAAAATGCAGTTAATGCATCTATTCATATCTTAGAAGATTTAGTTCAAAGAGAAATAGAAGAACTAGAAAAGGCATATATTATACTTCATATTTGCTCAGCAAAAGAAAGAAGAAAAGTTAAAGATTCATCATTAAATGTGTTACTAATAAGTGATTTAGGTATTGCATCAAATCAATTATTGGTTGAGAAGCTTAAAAATAACTTTGACTTTAATATTATTGATATATTACCCTATCATAGTTTTATTACATTAGACAATTTTGATGATATTGACTTATTAATATCAACAGTACACTTAAAGGACAAACCAATTGCTGGGGTGAAAATTGATTCAAATTTTAATGAAAGTGATTATTTAAGAATACAGGATTCTTTAAAATCAGTTAAATCAAAAAAAACTAATTCTAAAATCCCACAAAATGATTTAGCTTTAATCTCTGAAATTAAAACCTTAGTTAATGCGTATGAATTTAAAGAAAAGAATGATCTTATTAACAAAATTGAAAATTTAGTTATTAACAAACATGTCTTAATTGAAGAAGATAAAAAACCTAAGTTATCAAAACTCTTAAGACCAGACTTCATTGAATTTGATGTAACTGCCACTAGTTGGCAAGAAAGCATCAAGATTAGTTCTAATATTTTAATCGAAAATGGCTATATTAACGAAAATTATGTTAATGCAATGATTGATAAGATATTAACTGATGGTCCGTATATGGTTATATCTCCAGGATTTATTGTACCTCATGCTGGTGTATTTGATGGAGGTATAAAAACGGCCTTTAGTCTTACAAAACTTAAAAATCCTTTGGATTTTAATTCACCATTTGGTGACATTAAATATGTTTGTTGCTTATCAGTTAATGACACTGAAACACATTTAGCAGCGTTCTTAAGTTTAGTAAATTTATTACAAAATAAAGAATTCAAAAGTGAAATGGATAAGTGTATTACTGCTAATCAATTACATAACTTGATAATTAAATATGAATAGGAGAAACCATGAAAGTATTAAAAAATGCTTTAAATGAAAAATATGTATTTTTCAACCTTAAGGCCAATGATAAATTAGAAGCTATCAGCATTCTATCAGATAAATTAAAAAAAGAAGGAATTGTAAAACCATCATTTAAAGATGCAGTAATAAATAGAGAGAATGAATTTCCTACTGGTTTATTACTTGGAGAAACTAATGTAGCAATTCCACATTGCGATAGTTCTCATGTATTTGAGAATGCTGTAGCAATAGCAAAACTGGAAAAGCCTGTAATATTTAAATATATGGCAGACCCAACTTTAGATGTTGAAGTTCACTTCTTATTTATGCTTGCAATAGCAGATCCAAAAAAACAAGTACCAGTTTTATCAACATTAATGAGTATATTATCTAATCAAGATAATATTTCAGAGTTATTAGAAGTTAATTCATCTAATGAACTCATAAATTTACTAATAGAAAAGGAGAATTGAGTAAATGAAAAAAGTAGTAGTAGCATGCGGTTCTGGAGTAGCAACATCACAAACAGTTGCTTCAAAAGTTGAATCAATGTTAGAAGATGCAGGTATTAACTGTAGTGTAGAAGCAGTTGATATTAAGTCATTGGATAGCATTATTGATTCTGTTGATGTTTATGTAACAATAGTACCTGGTTCAAAATCTTATGATGTACCAACAATTAATGGTATTACATTTTTAACAGGTATGGGAATTGAAGAAGAATTCGAAAAATTAGTTAACTTATTAAAAAATTAAAGACAATAGAAAGATGAGGGTATCAAAATGTTTAATGATGTAGTTCAATATATTTTAGGTTTAGGTTCAGCAATATTCTTACCGATTGTTATGATTATTTTAGGATTAATATTTAGATTAAAACCCAAAAAAGCCATTCTAGCAGGATTAACTCTTGGTGTTGCTTTTACTGGAATGAGTGTTGTATTAGATTTTATGTTTGGTGTAATTTCACCAGTTGCTTCGCAATTTGTTGCAAACACTGGTATCGAATTAAATGTAATTGATGTAGGATGGTCTCCAATGGCGGCGATTGCTTGGGCATGGCCATATGCATTATTATGTTTCCCTTTACAACTAGGTGTTAACTTAGTAATGTTATTAATTAAGAAAACAGATGTATTAAATGTTGACTTGTGGAATGTATGGGGAAAAATCTTTACAGCAACAATGGTTAGTGCATTTAGTGGAAGTATTATATTAGGGTTTGTAGCAGCTACTATTCAAATAATTTTAGAATTAGTAGTTGGTTCTGTTAGTCAAAAAGAAATCCAAAAAGCAACAAACATACCAGGTGTAACTTGTACTCACTACATGATTTTACAAGGTATCTGGATGGCTCCAATCAATAAATTAATGGATAAAGTACCAGGCTTAAATTCGTCAAATTTTGAAGCAGATAAAATCAAAGCTAAACTTGGGATTTTCTCTGAAAATAGTGTTATGGGATTTATTATTGGTTTAATTTTATCTTTAGTTGCAGGGTTTGATGTTACTTATTCATTAAATGTCGCTATTAAAGTTGGTACAGCTTTAGTCCTATTCCCGATGGTAGCTAAATTATTTATGCAAGCTTTAGCTCCAATTGCAGATGCTGCAAGTGAATTTATGAAAAGTAAATTTAAAGATCGTCAAATCTTTATTGGACTTGACTGGCCATTTATGGCAGGTCGTTCTGAAATTTGGATTACAGCTATATTAATGGTACCTTATGCATTAGTTGTTGCAGTATTATTTGCTAATATGGGATTTGCTAATACTTTACCATTAGCTGGTATTGTTAATATTATTGTTGCTGTTCCAGCATTAATAGTTACTCGTGGTAACTTAGTTCGTATGATCATTTTAGGATTAATATTTACTCCAGTATATTTATTTGTATCAAGCGCTTTTGCTCCAGCAATTACAGATTTAGCTCAAGCTGTAGGAACAATTGAAATTCCAGCAGGACAATTAATTACATACTTTGGTGTTGAAGCTCCAATGTTTAGATACTTTATTGCTCAAGCATCTGCTGGTGATATTGTTGGTATTGTAGGAATAATTGCATTAGCAGGTTTATTAGTTTATTACATCAAAGATATGAAATCAAGAGAGGTTGAATAATGTTAGAACACTTAAAAGAACAGATAATTAAAATATCATTAAATGCTCAAGAAATTGGATTATGTAAACACAAGTCTGGAAACTTCAGCATTAAAGATAAAGATACAGGATATATGTTAATAACACCATCTGCTATCGATAGAAAGCTATTAACTGTTGATCAAATTAGTGTTTTAGATGAAAATTTAAACCTAATTGAAGGATTAAAACCATCTAGTGAATCATTAATGCATCATGAAATTTATAAACTGCATCCTCATATCTTTGGAATTGCTCATACTCATTCTAAAATGGGAACTTCATTTGCAGTTGTTAATAAACCAATTCCTGCAATCATCTATGAGGTGGCTTCATTTAGATTACATGAAGGTACAATTCCTGTAGCACCTTATGCTAGACCTGGAACTGAAGAGTTAGCACATAAAGTTGCCCAAGAGACAATAAAATCTGATCTAGTTTTAATGGAAAAACATGGTGTAGTTGCCCTAGGAGCCGATTTAGAAAGTGCATACTTAAGTGTACAATATATTGAAGAACTAGCTGAAATATATTTCAATTCTTTAGTAATAAATAAAGGTAATGAACCTGAATATTTCTCTAAAGCTGAACTAGAAAGTTGGAAATACCCTGATGCTATAAAGGTGGAAAAATAATGAGAAAAGTCATTAATAATCCATCTGACTTCGTAAAAGAAACTGTTGAAGGATTGTGCTTAGCACATCCTTCTTACTTAAAGACATTAAATGGTGATTTTAGAAATATAATAAGAGCCAATAAAAAAGAAGATAAAGTTGCAATTGTTACTGCCGGTGGTAGTGGACATTTGCCTGTTTTCTTAGGATATGTTGGTAAAGGTTTATTAGATGCGTGTTCAATTGGTGATGTCTTTGCTTCTCCATCAGCTTCAAAAATGTCAGATGTTATAAAATACGTTGATAACGGTAAAGGTGTCTTATGCTTATATGGTAATTATGGTGGAGATAAAATGAACTTTGCAATGGCATGTGAAGAAGTAGACTTTGATGATATTGAAACTAGAGAAGTATTAGTTTGTGATGATATTGCATCGCATGAAGATCCAACGAAAAGACGTGGTGTAGCTGGTATGGTTTATGCTTTTAAAATTGCTGGTGCTGCTGCTGAACTTGATTATACATTAGATGAAGTTGTAAACGTAACTAATAAAGCTCTAAATAATTTAAGAACAATGGGAATTGCTTTGTCACCATGTGTAGTACCAAGTGTTGGCAAACCTACATTTTCTGTACCTGAAGGACAAATGGAAGTTGGTATGGGAATTCATGGAGAAGCTGGTATTGAAGTGTGTTCAATTAAAAGTGCAGATGAAATTGCCAAGTTACTATTAGAAAAAATAGAGACAGAAATAAAATTATCTAATGGTGATAAAGTAAGTATCATGGTAAATGGATTAGGATCTACACCTTTAGAAGAACAATACTTAATTTATCGATATGTCGCTAATACCTTAAGCGATAAAGGTGTTGAATGTATATTTCCTCATGTTGGTGAATATGCTACTTCTATGGAAATGGCTGGTTTATCATTAACAGTATTTAAGTTAGATGATGAATTAGAAAAACTTATGAACTATGAAGCAGTAACACCATTTTATACAAACTATAATATTTAATTAAACACCTACTTTTAGTAGGTGTCTTTAAAAGGAGACGTTATGAAAGTATTAGAAATTAAATATATATTTCCATTAATCTATAATGAAATATCAATTAATAAGGACTATTTAGTGGAATTAGATCAAGTATTTGGAGATGGAGATTTAGGTTTAAGTATGGAACAAGGATTTTTGGCAGTGAAAGAATATACTGAAGATAGTAGTGAAGTTGATTTTGGAAAATTCTTTTTACAAGTATCTAAAACATTTAATGAATCAGCTCCATCTTCACTAGGAACAATATTGTCATTTCTATTTATGGGGATGGCTAAATCATTAAAAGGTAATGAAGAAATTACTTTAGACCAATTAAAAGATGCATTAAATAAAGGTGTACTTTTAATTGAAGAGAAAGCAAAGTCAAAGTTAAATGAGAAAACTATTTTAGACTCAATAATCCCTGCTGTCAATGCCTTTAATAATTCTAACAATATAAATGATGCTATTAAACAAGCTCACATTGCTGCAAAGACTGGTATGGAAAACACAAAGAATATTCAAGCAGTACATGGTAGAGCGGCATATCATAAAGAAAAAACATTAGGTCATATAGATGGTGGTGCATACGTATCTTATCTAATATTTAAGGCTATTGATAATGCATAAGTTTGTAGTAACTGATCTTGATGGTACATTATTGAATTCTGAAAGAAATATCAGTGAAATAAATACTAATACTATAAATGATCTGTTTGCTGATGATTATATTATTTGCTTTGCAACTGGTAGAACATTACACAGTACCTTAATAAAGATTAACCATTTAAATATTAACCCTGAAAATTGTTATATCATATGTAATACTGGCTCTAGAGTTTATCACTACAAGGATTTAAAGTTATTATCATCAAATACTATTAATAAGGACCATCTTCAAGAAATTCATTCTTATACTAAAAACTCTAATGTTTTATTAAGTGCCTATACTGACGAAAAGATATATGTTTTCGATGATAAATTAAATGATGCAATAGTACATGATGCACAACTATTAGCTATGAATATTACTATCTCTAATAATGAAACTTTCGATGATGATATATGTCGTATTAATGTCATGGGTACTAAAGAAGATATTAGTAGTGCAATTAAAGATATTCCAAATAATGTTTTAGAAAAATATTATTTTGTACAAAACGAGAAATTTAGTTTTGAGATATTAAACAAAAATGCTGGTAAAGCTAATGCATTATCCTTTTTAACAAAATACTTAAATATAGATTTATCTTATAGTTTTATTATTGGTGATAATTACAATGATTATGATATGTTAAAACTTTCAAAAGAAAGCATAGCGATGGGACAAAGTAATGATGATATAAAAAAAGTATGTAAATACACGACTTTATCAAATGATGAAGAAGGATTTACATACGCAATTAATAATTATTTAAATAAGTAAGTTAATATTAATTTAAAAAGTATTTAATCTTCAATTTAATGGATTATATACTTTTTTTATAATATTTGAATAGAAACTTTCACCACATAATTCTCTATTTTATCTGTCGATAATTCATCAACTACTATATTCTCATAGAAGTATTTCCCAGGATTTAATTGATGCTTATTAATATAATCTATTATTATTTCATAGGCATCTTCGATAGAATAATATCCATGTTCATGATAATAGACAAGATACATTCCTTCCTCTTTAATATGGACATTGCTATTACTAATTTTACTAAAGAAGTAATCATGAGATTCTTTTTCCATGAAGTTATCATAAGCACTCATATGGCCAATATTATATGATAATATTGAACAAAGCTTACTAGCTTCTTTTAAATGATTTGCAAATGCAAGATAATATTCATCTTCTAAGGAATTAGAAAGATATAGTTTTTCTTTATCTTGTTTTATTATATTAATTCCTTTATTTGCATTTAGATAATCTCTTATTAATTCTTCTTTTTCATTCATTAGATTTAAGGTGTTATTTAATTTCTCTATCTGTTCCATAATTGACTTTTTATTATCTGTAAGCATATTTAATGCATTTTCTTTACTTCTATTATGCATATATTCTTTACATTCTTTCATACTCATACCCATTTCTCTTAGTGATTTTAAAAGATAAAACTCTCCAACTTGAAAAGCTGAATAATATCGATAACCATTTTCATCTTTAATTTCTGGAGAAAATAAATCTTCTTTTTCATAATAAAATAGAGTATGTTTACTTACTCCACATATTGCAGCAAACTCGTTTGTTTTATAATATTTAAATTTCATATATTTCTCCTTGACTATAGAGTTACTCTATACTGTATTATACAGTTATTCAAGTTATATTAATATTTAAAGGAGAAAATATGCAATTAATAGAAAAGAAAATAAATAAAAAATTAGATGATTATAACCAAATTGGCGAATTTATGAAAAGAGTGTTTCCCAAAGAAGAGTTAATGCCAATGTGGTTAATAGTTTTTGCTTCAAAGTTTAAAAAATATGATTTTAATGCCTATTATGATCAAGATGGTACTTTTATTGGAATTTTATTTACAATTGACTCTAAAGATACTCTATTTGTTTTTTATCTAGCTGTAAATGATAAAATACATTCTAAAGGCTATGGGTCATTACTTTTAAAGCAACTTGTAGATAAATATCAAACAAAATATATCTCTTTATTCATTGAAACATTAGATCCTAATAGCTCTAATTACAATCAAAGAGTTAAACGTTTAACGTTTTATAAAAGAAATGGCTTTTATGAGTCTGGATTTTCTTGTGGTATGAAAACTGCTTTTATTGATATCTTAACTACAAAACCTGATTTTAAATTAGCTGATGCTAAAAAAATACTTAGTTTTATGCCAATGAAAATTATGCCGACACCAGAGTGGACAAAATAAAAACTTAGAGTTAATCTAAGTTTTTATTTTAGTCTCATTGTTACAAATATTCCATAATCAATATCAAAGTCTTCTAAGTCAATACTTGGATCATAAGTTATTGGCTCACTATCATCTCTACCATAATAACCTGATAGTACTACTTTATCCTCAATTATAATTTTATCTTCTAATTCATATTTACCATAAATTGGTGTACTGCTTTTTTTAGGCCCTAGATATATTTTTGAAGATTGGTCTCCTACTGTAAAAATCACTTCTTCTCCTGTTACTTCAATGGTCATTGTATCTGAAATTATGTTAGAATCTCCGGTTAATGCTTTATTTTCTATCCATTCTCCATTTTCATATATTTCAATGTAAAATTCATAACTATTAACTTTTTCTGCTAACATAAAGTCAAAGCTTTTTACATTTTCATCATCACCTTTACTAAATATTGTCGTTATTACAGATTCATTTGCAGGTGAGACTGATGATTCATTTGTACTACAACCAGTAAATAAACAAACTGCAAAAATAAACATTATTAATATCTTTTTCATAGTATGTTCCTCTTTTACTAATTATATAATTTTTACCTTTACTAGTCTAATATTAATCTTCTTGCACATAGATTATCTAAAGATATTAATTAAGTCTCACAGTTATAAATAAGCCATAATCTATATCGAAGTCTTTTAAGTCGATACTTGCATCATAACTAATTGGTTCATTATCATTTCGTCCAAAATAACCAAAAATCACCGTTTTTTCTTCTAATATAGTTTCTTTTTGTATTTCATATTCGCTATATATCACATTTTCACTTTTTTCAGGTTCTATAGCTTCTAAATAAATTACAGTATCGAATTGATTTCCTTTAATATTGATAAATTCAGTTGATTCATTAAATTGAACTGTTACATTACTCATGATTACCTCGTTTGGTACCGTATTTAATTCTTCCCATTCTCCATTTTCATATATTTCAATATAAAATTCATAACTCTCTACATCCTCTGCAAAAGTAAAATCATACTGTCTATATTCTCCTTGATTATTCTTTGACGATAATGGAGGGTTTTGAGAAGGCTTTATTGTTGATTCATTTGTACTACAACCAGTAAATAAACAAACTGCAAAAATAAACATTATTAATATCTTTTTCATAGTATGTTCCTCTTTTACTAATTATATAATTTTTACTTCCAATCGTCTAATATTACATCTCCACTAACTGAGTTAACACTAATATCTATTTCGTTTATTGCTTCGTTATTGTTTCCATAATTATTTTCAATATCTCCACTTATACTCTCATTATCAATATTGAAGCTATTACTTCCTTCTACTTGAATATTAATATCAGAGCTAACTGTATTTATATCAATATCTTTAGTATCTTCATTAGCCACTAAATAAATACTTCCGCTTACATCATTGATTTTTATATCTTTTGCTGCTTGATATATTTTTGCTTCTAAGCTTACAACATTCAATTCTAACTTATTAATTTTCGCATCAATATATAAATCCTCACTTACTAGGTTTAATTCGTAATCTAATTCTATACCATTTGGGACTTCAATTAATAATTCTCCTGCACTTGAATAAACACCCATTGTAATCTCTTGTTTTACATGTAATGTATTATTTGACTTATATATTGGATTTTCAAGCCTTGGACCTGTTCCTTCTACATTGATTGTTGAAGTTACTTTGATTTGATCAATATCCTTTTCAACTATTATTACAGGTATTGTCGCAAGTTCAATATTTATTTTATCAATATCATCAAAGTAGAATATTTCTGGTTCTTCAAGAGGCTCAGCATTACCTGTTGATATATTAAATGGTACAAAACCAAATAATAAGTTTTTAGAATTAAAAATAAACATTGCTCCAATAACAATTGAAATTAATAATACGCTTAAGCCTATTATTTTAAAATATAGATAAGTTTTTCTACTCATGATTTTCTCCTAATTCTATAATTGATGATACAATTGACATACTTATTCCACATATTGGAAATATTATCCATGCTGTAAACCACATGCCATATACAAAGCCACATATTAGAAAAATTACTGTTGCAACAGACATTACAATACTTGAAATTATAGACATTAATCTTCTCTTTTTAGGTGATAGATTATTAAAATCTGAATCTTCACTTGGTTTTTTATATTCTGATGGTGTAGACATATTGATATAGATTAAAATACCGACACCAATTGCTACTAAACCAAACATCGATGTTAATCCAATAACACCAAACATTTCTTCTAGTCCAATACTTTCACCAATTGTTGCAATTACTATTAAAGAGATTACAGATAGGATAAATAAAGCTACTGCAATTGATGTAAAGCGCGCATTTCTAATACGGTAGTATTTTTCTTCTTTATCATTAACTACAGGTTTTACATCATTTTCTTCTTCATTACCATAAAGCAATTCATCAATATCGCCAAGATTACTTACTGTTAAATTAAAAGCTTGAATCTCACTATGTCCCTCAGCTAAATAATCATTATATCTATCCATACAATTAGCTAATACTTCTTCTTTTAGCTCTTTAGTTTTCTTGTCCATTTTTGACTCAGCAAATAAACTATTTACATAATTTTCTATTCGTTTGCTCATTTTAATTCTCTCCTTCAACATTTTTCAACAATTTATCAATCATAATTTTTGCGCGGCACCAATCAGCATAATTTTCACGATACAATTTTTTCCCTAACACTGTTATTGTATAGTATCGCCTTCTAGCACCCGTAGTTTGATCACCCCAATAAGACTTAATATAGCCACTACTTTCTAATCTTCTAAATGCTGAATATAAGGTTGCCTCTTTTAATTCGTACTCTTGATTAGTTGCTTCTAAGATTACTTTGTTGATTTCATAGCCATAACTATCTTTATCATATAATAGTGATAAGATAATTGATTCTGTATATCCTCTGATTACATCTGAAATTATTAACATATAATCACCTCTTGTCTACATATTACAATAAGATACCTCGCCTGTCAATGTATATAATTGAAGTAAGTATATAAAAATAGTACTACCTCAGTAGTACTATTTTAAATTTATTTTTTATTACTTGTAATTATATGTTTTATTACTTTAAATAAGCTTGGACTATTTCCATAGAAGAATACTCCATAACGATAGATTTTCGCAGCTAACCAACCTGTAAATAAAATTGATATAATTAATATTCCAACTGAAGATAATACTTCTACTATACTTATCTCACTCATCGCAACTCTGACAAACATGGCCATAGGAGATGAGAATGGTATATATGACAATATTGTCATAATTGTACTATTAACACCTGACATCATATTAAATATTGTTAACATAAATGAACCAACAAAGACAAAAGTTATTGGTGTTATTAAAGAACCCATATCTTCTACCTTAGAACATAATGATCCAGCTGCACCGAAGATAAAGGCATAAAATACAAATCCTAGAATAAAGAATAGTAATACATAACCAATTAATTCAGCAGGGAAATTAAATAATGATGTTACAAGCATATTTGATTGCCATGCATCAAAATTAATCATATAGAAGGCATATGCACTTGCTAATAAGACTCCAATTTGTAATAAACCAACAATTGCTGTTGCCATTACTTTAGCGAAGATAAAAGCACTAGGACTTGCACTTGTTACTAATAGTTCCATCGCACGTGATGTTTTCTCAACTACAATACCTGATACTACAAATTGTCCATAGGCTATAACTGCAATATATAGTATAAAGATCATAATATATGTATATAAGAAATTCTCTTCTTCATTAACACCTATTTGTATTACTTCATAATTAACTGATGGATTAATAATCGACATAATCTCATCATATTCCACACCATATTCTTCTGCTAGATTTATTTGATGAATCATTTGGATTGCTTCATTTATTACATATTCTAAGATATCATCAATCTCAGTATCACCAACTACTTCAGTATACTCATCATATGATTCTAAATAAATACCTCGACTATATTCTTTATTTTGAATTGCTTCCTTCATTTGTTCAACACTATAGTCAACTTCAACAAAAGTGGCATTGCCGGCTGCAAGTGTCGTATTTAATAATATTAATTCAGATTCATCTAATTCAATATCACCTGATATCATTATTTCTTCCAGTTTGTTTTCACTATCCCCACCAATAATATCATCAACAAGGTGTATATACATTGGAGAGAATAAGAATAAAGCTAATAACACCATTAACCCACCAGTTAACAGTATAAAACTTTTATTTTTAAAATAGGCAGCTAATTCAAATTTTAAAATAATTATAAATTGTTTCATTAGTTTTCACCTCTTGTTGTATACTCAACAAAAATATCATTTAATTTAGGTTCGCTAACTTTTATTGAGTCAATTTCATATTTTTGTGTGATGTTTGACATAACTTCTACTCTTTGTTTTTCATCAATTAAATTTATATAAAGAATATCTTCAATGATGTTCATATCATATTTTTCATTCTCAATAATCTTATGGATATTTTTTCCTTCAACTTCTAAACAATTCTTTGGATAAGTATCAATAATTTCTTTAATTGATCCTGCTAGGACAATTTCCCCTTCATGTATAATTGCAATTTCATCGCAAAATTCTTCGATATAATTCATTTGATGACTTGAAAATAATACAATTTTACCTTTTTCAATCAACTCTTTCACAACATCTTTTAAAAGCATTGAATTTACTGGATCTAATCCAGAAAATGGTTCATCTAATATGACAATATCAGGATTTGGTGTTATTGTCGTGATTAATTGTATTTTTTGTTGATTACCTTTAGATAATGTTTCTAATAGTTTATTGCGATATTCACTCATTCCTAGACGATCTAACCAATAATCCGCATTTTTTATAGCCTCTTTTTTACTCATTCCTTTTAATTCAGCCAAATATACTATTTGTTCAATTATTTTTTTCTTAGGATATAAACCTCTTTCTTCAGGTAGATAACCAATACATAGTTTCTTATAGTTTGGCTTTTCATTATCAATCAGTATCTTTCCACTATCTGCTTCAAAAACATTCATGATAATTCTGATTGTTGTTGTTTTTCCTGCTCCATTACGCCCTAATATTCCTAATGCTTTACCACTTTTAGCTTTAAAATTAATTCCTTTTAATACATGCTTTGCGCCAAATGATTTATTAATATTTTCGACTTTTAGTTCCATTATTTCTCCTTTTTCCCATGTTCAATTTTAAATAGTTCAACTGAATATATCCCATATATTGTTAATGTTAATCCACCAATAATCACTGCATAACTAGAATCAATATCAAACAACATTGTAATTAATGATGTTGTAATTAGTAGTCCAAATAATAAACCTTGAATTTTTTTCATAGCTTTAAATGAAGCTTCATTAATCATTGACTTTGCTGCTTCATCTAATTTTTCTGTCACATTTTTCATCTCATCTTCATCATAAACATTTATCTTATCAATATATCGAATATTTTCTAAGGCTTTCACCATTCTTTGTTGATGAACTAATACGTAGAAGAATGTTATCATAAAGATAATGATTACTGCTGATGCATGCATAAGTTTATATGTACTATCAAATTTAAGAAAGCAGAATGATAGAAAACCATTCATTAAGGCAAATGGTGTTAGTATTCCTGATAAGTCTAGTAACTTATTTGCTTTATCATAATTATCACCTTCATCAATTTTATCGGCTATTTTTTTATATTTACTATAATATACCATTGATATCACAATAAATATTAAACATGATATCGGCAATAATATCCCTATTATTAAGTAAATTGTATCTAAATTTATATTGTTTTTGATAAATTCTCCTATTCTATCAACAAATAGTACAGATAGAAAACCAATTACCCCTCCAAGTGACATATAACCTATAACTTGTAACCAATATTGTTTCTTATTTTTTGCTTTTATTTTCATATTTTTTCCTCTTTCAACTTTATTCATCTTCATTACTAAATAGTTCTTCTACTTTACAGTCAAATACTTTTGCCAGTCTTAAAGCTAATACTACAGATGGATGATAATCTCCTCTTTCTATTAAACTAATAGTTTGTCTTGAAACACTAACCATACTTCCAAGTTCCTGTTGGTTTATATTTAGTTTCGCACGATATTCTTTTAATCTATTTTTTAATGGCATAGTACTCCTTTCCATATATCATTGTCATTATGACAAATATCTTTGTCATCAATACTATAACATTGACAACTATAGTTGTCAATAAATATATCATAATTAAATAATTACACATAATGTATAAAATAGATTATAATTAGATTAACTATATATTTAATAACTAGTAAAGGAGATACTATTATGCTAATAAGTAATGTAATTTATGTTTCAGACTATTTAAAGGTGATTATTAATATAACGTGTATTGTTTTAGTGATTAGCTGTATTACTTTCGTTAAATTTTATCAATTGGAATATCGTAAATATTATTTTTCTAAGCATGGTGTTGAATATGTTTCATTATTCCAAAAGTTTATTAATTTCTTCAAGAACTTTTAGAGAAGACTAAAAAAGTAAAGATACAATTATATGTATCTTTACTTTTTATTTCTTAAAATTTTATATTTTTTATGAATTTTCAACTAATGCTTTAATATTAGTTAACTTTACATTTATTTTCTTTTTAGTACTTCTATTAAACAACGGAAGTTCAAACATTAAATAATTAAGTGTTCTAACTGAATCACTACCGCTAGGGAACTCGCTATAAAATAGATTTGTATCACCTTTAACATCACTAAATTTAAAAGTCGAAACTGATTTAGTTTTTGCTGTAGTATTACTAATTTCAATTGTATATTCTTCAGGATTAAAACTAAATTCTTGTTTAATATCTAATGGTTTACCTGTGATTGTAGTTGATCCAAATGAAGTTTTATATACCTCATTAGCTTTTAATGACTTAATATTCATGTCCTCTTTAAATTTATTTAAAACTAAATTAAATGTTTTATCTAAATCCTTATTGATGATGATACTTCCTGTTGGCATAGAAATCTCCTTTTTATTTTGCGTTCATTTTATTGCTCATAAGAACAAATGGTAAGTAAATAACTATTGCTAAAACAAAGTTAACTAAAGCAATAATTGTTGCTCCAAATGATCCATTAGTTGCTAAGAAAGCACTTAAGATTGGTGGAGTTGTCCAAGCAATTGTATTAACTACAGGACCTGCAAATCCTACAACTGTTGCAAAGTAAGCAATAGCAGTTTGTACTACTGGAACTAAGATAAATGGAATTAAGTAAGTTACATTTAATACAATTGGAATACCAAATGATACTGGTTCATTAATTTGGAAGACACCCATTGGTGCAGCAAGTTTTGCAACTTCTTTTTCATTAGCTACTTTACCAACCATAAAGATTGCGATTAATAAACATAATGTTGATCCACTACCGCCCATTTGAGCGTAGATGTCCCAAGATAATCTAACCCATGGATATAAACCATCTTCTAAAGTTCTTGCACCTGCAATAAATAATTCTAAATTTTCAATTCCCATTGGTAAGTAAATTCCATCATATAGTGGAGTTAACATTTGATGACCATGTAATCCAAAGAACCATAAGAATGGAGTTAAGAAACTCATTAATAAGATTGTAATGATATTTTCTCCAAGACTATTTAAAATAGTTTGAATATTTGCAGCAAACCATGTAAATAATGTAGCAGGAGCCTCCTCAATAATAATGAATGAGAATGCAAATGTAATAATTGCCCCGATTAATAAACAGATAATTCCAGGAATAACAGCTTTAAAGCTTTTTGATACTGCTGGAGGTACTGTATCTGGCATTTTAATTGTCCAGTTTTTTCTAACAATAAAGAAATGAATTTCAGAAATAATTAATCCCATAATCATTGTAACAAAGATTCCACTAGTATCAAAATGATTTGAGAATCCCATTACTACAAGTGTACCTACAACGATAATAATATTCCCTGTAGCATCCATTTTCTCTTGATTTGCACGGTGATATGCTAAACCAATTACAAACATTAATGATAAAATCGCTAATGATCCATTGTAAACCATCCCCATTATCGGAGTAATATATTTACCACTAAATTCAAAGAAACCTAATAACATACCATTTTTATAAGTATATTCTGCTAGTAGCCCCCAGTTTCCAAAAATAACGTTATTTAACATTACTGCCATTGCACCTGCAAGCATTACAGGCATTGTTCCAGCAAATGCATCTCTAATTGCTACTAAGTGTTTTTGTGCACCAAGTTTTGCTGCAACTGGAACGATATGCTGATCCATCCAATTTACTAATCCATTCATTTTACTTTCCCTCTTTTCTATTTCTTTTCATGTAAATGAATAATTTCTTTTGCTAAATCTTTTACAGTGATTGCATTCATTAAATGATCTTGAGCATGAACCATTAATAAGAATAGTTCTACTTTTTCACCACTTGCTTCTTTTACTAATAAAGATGTTTGCACTTTATGTGCATGAAGCAATGATTCTTCACATTCTTTCATTAGCTCTTCACTTGCTGCTATTTCGTTATTACGTGCTTTTTGTAATGCTTCCATTGCTAAACTTTTGGCATTACCAGAGTATGTAATAAGCTCCATAGCTGTCATATATAATTCTTCCACTATTTATTTAACTCCTTCATTGCTGCATCTAATACTGCATTGCCATCCATTTTTCCATAACTCATCATATCAATTGCAATTACTGGAATATCTGTTTGCTTTTTAAATTCATTAACCATAAATCTAATTTGTGGTCCTACTAAACAAATATCTGCTTTAGGAAAATTATCATTACTTTCACTGCTTGATACTGCCCATATTTCAGCTTCAATATTTCTAGCTTTTGCTGCTTCTTGCATTTTCACTACTAGCATACTTGTAGACATACCTGCATTACATACTAATAAAATTTTCATACTTTCTCTCCTTTAAATTTCTCTATTATTAATTACTTCTTTTATCCATAAACCAGATTTTTTAATAGTTCTTTTTCTAGTTTTAAGATCTAATGATACATAACCATAACGGTTCTTATAGGCATTAGCCCATGACCAGTTATCAACAAATGTCCATAAGTGATAACCTACACAATTACATCCTTCATTAATCCCTTTAAATAAGTTTTCTAGATGTTCTTTAATAAACTCGATTCGATAATCATCACTGATAAATCCTACCTCATCCATGAAGCGTTCTTCATTTTCAACACCCATTCCATTTTCAGAAACAAACCATTTTATGTTATTATAATTTTCTCTAATGTTTATCGCGATGTCATAAACACCTTCTGGATAAATTTCCCATCCGCGATATGGATTCATTCTACGTCCTGGCATTTCATAGTTTTCACAGAAATGTTCAGGCATTAGCATATCACCTTCTTTATATTCTAGTGTACTTGCTTTAATTCTTCTTGGTTGATAATAATTTACTCCTAAATAATCAATTGTATTAGCTTTAATAATTTCTAATTCATCTTTGTTGTACTCAGGTAATAAGTTATGTTCTTTTATTATTTCAATCAATTCTTTTGGAATTTCACCTTTAACAGCTGGATCTAAGAAGCTCCTATTGAAGAATAAATCAGCAATATTAGCTGCTTTTAAATCTTCTTCACTATTAGATCTTGGATAACTTGGTGTTAAATTTAAGATTATTCCAATTTCACCATCTAGATTTAATTTACGATACTCTGCAATTGCTAAAGCATTTGCTAAAATTGTGTTATATGTTGCTTGCACAGCTAGTTTAGAATCTACAAGCAATGGATAATGAAATTCATATAAATAACATGCTTCAATTGGTACAATTGGTTCATTGAATGTAAACCAATATTTAATAATATCACCAAATAACTCAAAACATTTCTTTGCATATTTTACATATAAATAAATTACTTCTTTATTATGTAATCCCCCACGATCTTGAAGTTCAATTGGCATATCAAAATGATAAAGATTAACATATGGAGTAATTCCACTTTCAATTAATGTTTCAAAATAATGACGATAGAACTGATATGCTTTTTCATTTACTGTTACTGTATCAAAATCTTCTATTAATCTAGACCATTGAATACTCGTTCTAAATGTTGTAAAGCCCATTTCCTTCATTAATTTAATATCTTCTTCATATTGATGATATACATCACTAGCAACATCTGGTCCTACTTCATTAAAAAAAGCTTTAGGATCTTTTTTATACCAGTAATCAAAAATATTTTCATTTACTTTATCAAAATCACCCTCACTTTGTGGTCCACTACTAGCCGTACCAAACATGAAATTATTATTTATTTTCATTTTTCCCTCCATTTGTTTACGCTTACATATTTATTTTTGCATTATAAAAGTATAATGTCAATGATTTTTCATCAATTTGTACGTACAAATTGAATTGACATATTTTGTCTGTTTTGGTATGATAAATTTGTAGGAGATTATGTATGGATAAATATAAAGTTGTAGCCGAAGACATTATTAATAAGATTAACGATAACACTTTTACTATCGGACAAAGACTACCAACTGAAACATTAATAGCTAAACAATATAATGTATCTAGGCATACTATCAGAAAAGCATTTGAGCACTTATCTAAACTTGGCTATGTTCGAACAAGACAAGGTAGTGGTTCTTTTGTAGCAAATGAATATGAATATCGTAATTTAGATATTAATTCATTTTCTGACACTTTTAAAAAACGTATTATTACAAATGAAGTGATCTACTTCACTACTATTGATTCTTGTCCACATTATGTAAATCTATTTGGCTTACCAGATGGCAATAAATACCGTAGTTGGGGACGTTTAAGATATTTAGATAATAGTCCACAACCAACACAATTAGAATATACATTATCACCTTATTATTTAATTCCAGATTTTAATGAGAATGACTTAAATCAATCTTTTTATCGCTATGTCGAAGAAAAATCAGGATATAAAATAGATCACGCCTTAAAAGAAATTGAAGCTGTTGCCTTAGGTTTACCTGAAGCAGATTATTTTCAAGTCCCTGTTGGGACACCAGCAATTTTAATTCGAATAATCGGTTATCTAACAAATGGAGAAATATTTGAAGTATCAACAAACTACCACTTAAATCAAACAATCAAATATTATGCTAAGAAAATATAAACCATCGTTTAATTAAACGATGGTTTATTAATTTAGAACATTCTATAATCTAAATATTTTGGAAGTTCACTTTCATTGATACCTTTTGCTTTTGCATATGCTAGCCATAAAGCTGTAATATTGATATCTCCTTCTCTTATATTAGCATATTCTCTGTTAAAGGCTTTTTCAACAAAATCCCATTTTTCTAGATATCTTGCTGCCTCACATGCCCTTAAATATATAGCTTCTTGCTCTTGTAAATTACTTGGTAACTTAAGATATAAGTTAAATAGTTTATCCCAATCCTTCATATTACCTATTAAATCCATATATTCTTTAATATATGCAAAATCAAGAGTTATTAACACTTCAAAAGGAATAGTTTCAAAAAGTTCTATGGCTTTATCAACTTCATTTTTATTGACATAACATCGTGCTAAATTCCTAATTGTTAACGGATGAAAATACTCATTTAAAGCTTCTTTAAATAGTTTTATCGCTTTATCATCAAAGTCATTTTCATAATATAGACATGCCAATAATATTTTATTTGTATTAGCAGTTGTTTTGATTAAATATTTTTCATATGCCATATCACTAATATAAGATGGTATGTTTTCATTTATCTTTAAATTAGCTAGATTTAATTCATCTAATACATTAAGATATAATTTTTCCATTGCACTAAATTCTCTTATCTTAAAATCTAAATTTACACTTAGCAGTGTTTTATTTTCTTTTGTACGTCGTATATTTTCAAGCATTCCAAAACCATTACCTTCATGTAAAGTTTGATAATTTGAAACGTTGGCCATCTTTTTATAAAAAATGTCTTTATCTAATACAACTGTACTTGATAAAGTTTTATTTACTTTGTTTTCAATTATTTCTCTAGCTATATCATAATCTTTTAACACAGATTTTGGATCTTCTATTTTTGTTACACCAAAGATTTGAGTAAACTCAATTACACTGCTTGCTTCCATATCTAATCCATGTAATTGTGTTGGTGCTAATCCAGCTTGTATCTCAACATAGTTTCCTTGACCTTTTAATGCTAAATAATCTTTCCAATTTTGTCCACCTTGTTGATTACCCCAACAAAACATTTTTCTAAATCTTAAAGGTTGCGTTGATCTTTCATAGAATAATTTTCCACTTTCATACACTATTGCTTCATATGGTGATATTTCTTCTTTTGGTATTTGGAAGAAATATTCACTACTATAACTAAAGTTTAGAGGATATGTTAAATCAGTCTTTGGCATTGATGGTAAATATGGTAGTTTATCGTAACCAAAAACATGATTATTTCCATATAATTTAGATAAAGGATTTAAATAAACGACATCTTTAGTTGAAGAGAATACACGACAGTTTTTTGTTTCTTCAACTGCGATATTTGTCCACCAATACATTGGTACACTAGTATTATTATCATTGATTATTTTCACGTGTACTCCAAGCTCTTTTGCATCATCTTCTAAGTGAAAATCAATTTGCCAAGTTACTCCTCTTGTTCTTTCATAATCATACATTCTGATAAATCGATAATCTTCATTTATTACTTCAGCAAAGAATACATCACTAGATGTTGAATATGTGTGTCCAAGTTGGGCAATATTCCATTCTATTCCCCCGGAAAACCATGCATCTAAAATTGCAAGATTACATGGTTGCATTACAGGATTTTTATATAATATTTCTTGATTATTTACTTTATCATATAGTGAATAAAGTCTTCCTCCAAAGCCTGGTAAAAAAACTGCTTTTAAATAAGCATTTTCAATAATAATCGTTTTAATATCTTGTGGTGTCTTATGACGATTATAACGATCTTGCACTAAATAAGGTAATGTTCTTTCACCACATTCATAGCCAAGCTTTTCTTTTAATACTTCATCAAAGCTTCCATCATCATATACCACTCTATTTTTATCTTTAGCTCTAAATCTTGGTAGAGGGTTAGTACTAATCGGTAATGAACTAGGTATATTAATTTTATCAATGTTAATTTCCATTTTTTCTCCTAAAAATTATTTTTTTTAATCTATCTTTAATTACATTATAGCTATACATTTAATAAACTCGCAATAAAATAACTTTATATTTAAAACTATTTACCATGTAATACACATGACTTACTTTTAATAGTGTTACATTGTTTAAAACATAATGTATCTTAACAAATAACATATATATAAAATAAAGTGTACTCGCTCAAATCTAAATGAAGTAATGAATTTAGATTTGATATACAATGTAAAACTTATAAAAAATGACAAGAGCTACATTGGATTAAACTGAAAACACCTATACTTACACATAAATAGCATATTTACACTTATTATATTGCATTATTTTTATACATTTGTTAAAATATTACTGTAAATACGTTAGGAGTGTGTATGAAAAATAAAGGTTTTACATTAATAGAACTTATTGTGGTAATTGCTATAATTGCAGTACTTGCAGTTGTATTAGCCCCACAATATATTCAATACGTCGAAAGAAGTCGTGAATCTAGTGACCTTCAAAGAGCAACAACACTTATTGAAGCTGTGCAACTTGCCTCAATCGAGGCAGTACTCGCTGGTGAAATCCCACCAGGAACAATTATTCAAGCTGGGTGGCCAAATAATAAGAACCAATATGTTCCTGGTTTAATCTATGTAGGGGAAGCCACAACTACTGGAAATGAAGCAACAACATCTGTTGTTATTCCAGCGGGATACACAAATAAAGGAACTCAAATTTTTGCAAATCTAAGAGATCGAGTATGTCTTATTATGGGCGGCGAGATTCATAACTATAATTATGCAAACTATAAATATTGCGATATTGGAACACCTTTATCAACATTTGCTAATGAAAATGGATTTACATTTCATTTAAATACAGCTACAGGAGAAATAGGATTAGCTAATGGAGTTAACAGTTCTACTACCTCTGATGATTGGGTAGATCATATGGGATTAAGCATTCAAAAAGCACCGTGATAAAAAAATATCATTTTACTTAACAATATATATATTCTTATGATAGAATATATATATCCCCTTGGCAGACTAATTACTTAGTCTGCTTTTTATTTATTTAAATGTAAAAAACTCAGTTCATTACGAACTGAGTTTTAATTTACTACATTGGTAAGAAGATGAATGCATCTACACCGATTGGTAAGTTTAATTGCATCCAGATTACTAATAATACTGACCAAGAAATTAAGAATGCAATTGAATATGGTAACATCATTGATACTAATGTTCCAATAGAAGCATCCTTTTGGAATTGTTTCATATATATAATAATCATTGGGAAATAGCTCATTAAAGGAGAAATAATATTCGTTGAAGAATCTCCGATACGGTAAGCTAATTGTGTAAACTCTGGTGTAATACCAAGTTCCATCATAATAGGTACAAATACTGGTGCTAAGATAGCCCATTTAGCTGAAGCAGAACCCATGAATAAGTTAATGAATGCTACAATTAAAATAAATAACATTACTAATACAATAGAATTTAAATCAGCTGTTTTTAAGAAATTCGCTCCATTAACAGCGATAATTGTTCCTAAATTTGAATAAGTAAAATAATTAATAAATTGTCCTGCAAAGAAAACTAATACTAAGTATGGTCCCATTGATGAGAACGACTTAGAAATCATATCCATTACATCTGTACTTGATTTAATTGATTTTGTACAAACACCAAACACAATACTTGGAACAATGAATGCAACTACAATAATTGGAACCATAGCATTTCCAAAGAATAAGTCAAATCCTAATACTAAATAAATAACATAGATTAAAGCAGTAGTAATAACAGCAGCAATTGTTGTATATTTTAAAGCTTTTTTCTCTTCTGTTGTAATATCTTTTAATTCAGATTTTGCATCACCAGTATATTTTCCAAGACTTGGCTCTACAATTTTTTCTGTTACTAATGCACCAACAATCATAATAATAATAACTGATGCCTGCATAAAGAATAAGTTATCTGTACTACCAACTGTATATGTTGGATCTAAAATTCTAGCAGCTTCTGTTGTAAAGTCAGCTAATAATGGATCTAAACTACTAACAATTAAGTTTGCTGAATAACCACCAGAAACTCCCGCAAATGCTGCTGCAAGACCTGCTAATGGGTGACGACCCATTGATAAGAACATCATAGCTGCAAGTGTTGGTAAAATTACATATCCTGCATCAGATGCTACATTTGACATAATACCTAAGAATACAACCATTAAAGTCATTAATCTTTTAGGTGTTTTTGAAGCTGCACCTTTTAAACATGTAGCAATTAATCCAGTATGCTCAGCAACCGCAATACCAACTAATGCTACCATTACAGAACCTAATGGCGCAAACCCTGTAAAGTTTGAAATCATACTATTAAAGATATGTGCTAAACCTTCGCTTGAAGCTAAGTTATTTACTGTAACAGTAGTTTCTTTTTGTACTAATTCACCAGCACTATCACGTACTAGCCCTAGGTAACTAACTTCCCAACCCATTACACTTCCTACATATGAGAAGAAAATTACTGCTAGTGAGAAATAAAAGAATAACATACCAGGATGAGGTAATTTATTACCTACCTTTTCAATTATTTCCAAAAACTTTTGAATCTTTGATTTTTTCATAATACCCTCTTTTTTTATCTTACGCATATAAAGCCGCTTTTTAATAATATAAAAACTGTCATTAAAAAACAAGGACAAATGACAGTTTTTTTCAATTTTTGTAATTTATTTCATAGAAAAGATAAAAGCAAACAAATTGTAATTCCATTTTCTTACACATCTAAAGTAAAAATTTTTCATCCCTTTCAAGCTTCTTAAATAAGGGTTTTTATAATAATTGGGAAAATTTTTAGTTAAAATTTCAATACTTAAATCTAGGGTAGTTTGTCGGTCTTTTTTATCTTTTATTTTAACAGCTCTTAAAAATGAATTACCTAAGAAAAATTTAGTAAATAAATATTCTAACTCGTTATGGTATTCATCATAAATATTATTATCTTTATAATGCTTTAATAACTTTTCAAATACAATAATCATATCTTTAACTTTATCATTATGAGTATGGGTTATAGAGCCATCTCTTTGTACATAGTGGACAAAGCTTTCTTCGATGAAGCTAATCTTATTTAAATATGGTGTTATTGCATATAAGAAATAAGCATCTTCATAACGATAACCAGTTGGAAAGGTAACTGGAATATTTTTAATAGTTTCTGTTTTATATAATTTATTCCAAAGTGTTGCCATTAGTTTTACTAACATTTCTTTCTTTGGCTGATATGGACCATCAATACCAATTATTTCTTTATCTGGATATTCCCATATAAAATTTGATACAACAACATCAGCATCATCTTCCATTGCTTTCTTTAGCATTTTTTCATACATATCTAATTCTATATAATCATCACTATCTACAAACCCAAAGTATGGTGTATCAACTTTACTTAAACCAAAGTTTCTTACATCAGCTATGCCACCATTTTCTTTTATATAACTTTTTATATTAGGATATTTTGCTGCATATTCATCTATAATATTTTGACTATTATCTGGTGATGAATCATTTACCACAATAATTTGAATAGGTATTGTTTGATTTACTAAAGTATCTAAACATTTACTTAAATACTGTTCAACATTATATACAGGAACTATAACACTAATTAGAGTATCCATTTTTATACCTCTTCTTTTTTAGTCCATTTAACTACAATTGACATTACAATAAAATTTAATGGAATTGTAATTGGTAAAGCAAATGCTTTTGCAAATAATTCTGGTGCATTTAGCACATCTACTATAAATACTGTTATTATCATATTAATAATAATACCTGGTAAATAACTTAATGGAAACAACACAAAAGATTTTAAAGAAGGTTTTGTATTATATGTAAAATGCATGTTTAAAAAATATGAAAATACCATTGTAATTGCATCACCTAATAAACTAGCAACGCCTACATTAATGCCAACATATACACCAGCCATATATATTAATATAGCTCCTACTGTATTAAAACCTCCTATTAAACCAAATGTTAAAAACTGTTTGTTTAAAAACTTTTCCTTTATCAAATTTATCATTAACTTCACCTTTAATCTAATAGCTCTTTTAAGCTATAGTTTTTTATTAATACATTTTCACCATATTCTTTATTATTATATGCATAGTCAAATAATTTTATATCACCCACTACTTCTCCGCCATATGTTAATAAATAATTATTAAATGTTGAGCTAAAGACATCATCACCCATATAAAAATTTGGATTATAATCTAAGCCAAATAAATTAGCAATTGTTGGCAGCATATCTACTTGATCAACATATAAGTCGATTTCTTGGCCTTCCATACGGTTATTCCAAATAACTAATGGAACTTTTTCAACATCATGTGCTTCAACCACATTTTTTTGCTCTTTTAAATAATCACTATCTTTGTACATATAAGAATAATGATCACTCATTACTACAATAGTTGTATTATCTAATAAACCATCTTCTTCAAGCTTAATTATTAATTCTTCTAAATATTTATCTGTATAACCAATTACATTACGATAACAAGCTTCTTCGCCTTCTACATTATCAGCTTCGCAGAATTTGTTGTCGATATATCCGCCATGACCTGAGTATGTAATTACAAATGACATAAATTTTTCATCACCACTAACATACATGTCATAAATTTCATCTTCATTCAAATAACGATCATCATAATATTTCTTACCATATCCTTCATCATATAAGAAATATGAATTATCATAATCCCAAGCTTCATGGAATGTACTTCTAGCATAGAAATCACCATAGTTACTATGAATTGATGTCGTTAGATAGCCAGCTTCTTTAAATAAATGAGCTAATGAATAATCAAAGTTATTAGCACTTGCTTCATAGATATTATAATTAGTAGGAATATAGAACCCTGTATTTAAGGCAAATTCAGTATTATGTGTACGCCCACCACTATAGTTAACAGCATGATAGTTATTAAAGTTAATACCTGTATCCATCATCATCGATAATGTTGGCATTGTTTCTTCGTCTACTACCCAACTATCTAAAGTTTCAGCCATAATTAATATTAGATTTTCATCTTGTAAACTACCAGTATATTCATTTTCTATTTCTTTGTTATTATTGTTGACATATTCATTTAACTCTTCATTATTGTTACTAAATAAGTCATTAAAAAGGAAATTATTTAAATCTTGAAAAATATATTCATATACACCAGCTATCTGCATTACACCAACGCGATAAGTAAACTGTTCATAAGTTACTAATGAAGATACATTAAATAAAAATGTTTTTTTACGATAACTATAATCTTCTTCATACATTAATCCCATAGCCAAAAATCTAAAACTAAAAGCCATTACTAATAAAGATACTATTACTTTACGATTAGCTTGTTGCTTATTCTTATAGATAAAGATACATCCTGCAATCATTAATAATACTGCTACAATATTTAGTACATAAAATTCTAGAGTTAAACTATGTTTTACAAATGGTAAAAAATCTACTGCTTCTTGAACATTATAAATATCAAAAACACTAAAGAAACTAAATAATGAATCATAATTTAAGTATTGTCCATTTACTATTAATATAAAGACAACATATATTATGATAAAGATAATACATGATATATGTTTATTTTTTAAATAAGTAATTAAACTAAATAAGAAAATATAAAATAAACTAAAAGAAATAATTAAGTCATTTACATAACCTTCCATTATTAGTGAAAACATTAAAACTGGATAAACAAAGATTAAACAAGCCATAAAATAACTAGATGATATACTATCTTTTACTAAATAATAGACTGCAATGCTTTGAATAAAGTTAATAACTCCTATAATTACTAACTCATTTGTGAGATCAACTGTATCAATTGTTATAAAGTAGAAAAAATAACTTCCGACTAAAGATAAAACAAGACTAAATACACTATGTTTTTTTAAATCATAATCGATATTTTTCTTATTGAAATACAAATAAGCAATGTTGACTAATAATGCTGTAAAAGCATAACCAATAAATAAACTATTAGTCGTGATACTATACGTTTCAACACTAATTATTTGATGCGCAAATACTCTAATAATTAAAGCATGTAGTAAAGTTACTAAAATTTGTAACTGATATTTTTTTATAAATTTTTCCATAAAAACATTTTAACATAAAACCTAAAATTTTATGAAAAATAATTCTAAAATATTCTTTATTTTTACTTAATATTCTTCTATATTTTTACACATCAATTTACATAAATATTTGTAGTAATTTTTCTAATTTGTGTTAAAATGTCTTGTAGGGAGTAATTATATGAAATCTTTTTTAAAAAACACCTTAATATTTATCGTCATTATTGGCGTTATTATAATCGCAATTGGTACTGGATATGCCATTTCTATCCTTGCTGATAAACCAACTTTAGATTTAGAATTATTCCAATCTGATGAGTCAACAATTGTTTTAGATAGTGAAGGCAATGTTATTAGTGAGCTTGGATTATATATTAGAGATAATATTGAGTATGATGATATGTCAACATCATTAATCGATGCTTTTTTAGCTATTGAAGATTCAAGATATTTTGATCATCCAGGTTTTGATATACCTAGATTTGCAAAGGCATTTTTAGAGAACATTGAATCCATGAGTTTTGAACAAGGTGGAAGTACAATTACAATGCAACTTGTAAAAAATACTTATTTCCAAATTGATGCTGATGAAAATTCCACAATTGCTGAATCATCAATTGAACGTAAAGCACAAGAAATCTTTTTAGCTTTAGAATTAGAGATGAAGTTAGACAAAGAAGAAATATTTGAATTATATGTTAACAAACTAAATTTTGGAGCTAATATTCGTGGAGTTGAAAAAGCTGCACAATATTACTTTGGTAAAAGTGTAGAAGATATCACAATAAGTGAAGCAGCAATGCTTGCTGGTATCATTAACGCACCAAACTACTATAATCCTGTATATAATTTAGATTATGCAACCGAAAGACGTGATGAAGTAATCGATTTAATGTTATACCATGGTTATATTAGTGAAATAGAAGCAGAGCTTGCAAAAGCAATTAAACTTGAAGATTTACTTGTCTGTGATGGTGAACTATTGAACCCAACAACAAGTCCATATCAAGCATATATCGATGCTGTAGTTGCCGAAGCATATGAAAAAACAGGATATGACCCTGTTTCAACACCAATGCAAATCTATACTTATTTAGATCCAACACTTCAAGATGAAGTAAATAAAATACAAGATGGAGATTATGAGCATATCCAATATCATAAAGAGTTAAAACAAATCGCAATGATTACAATAGATAATCAAACAGGAGCTATCTTAGCAATGTCTGGTGGTAGAGACTATGAAGGTGCAAGGATGTTTAATCGTGCAGTTGATATGTATATGCAACCAGGATCATCAATTAAACCTGTATTTAGTTATGCTTTAGCCTTTGAAGAGTTAGGTTGGGCAACATCACACATCGTAACTGATGAACCAATTACTTATTATGGTTCAAACATTCCAATTTATAACTATAACCGTAAATATTATGGTGATATAACTATCCAATATGCACATGGCAACTCATTAAATACACCTGTTGTAAAAACAGCACAAACAATAGTTGATGAATTTGGTGTACCATATGTTATTGATTATTTAAATAGTCTTGGTTTCTCTAAAGTAAATGAAGAACAATTTGATATGGGTTATGCACTTGGTGGTTCAGGCTTTGTTGTAAGTCCTGAAGAATTAGCAGCAGCTCATGGTGTGTTACTAAATGAGGGAGTCTATGTTGAACCTCATACAATTGAAAAGATTGTTTTCCAAAATGGTGATGTATATTATCCTAATTTAAGAGAAGAAGAGGTATTAAGTGCTGAATCTGCATATCTTACTTCAACATTAACAAAAGATGCAGTAAGCAGTAAATATTATAACTATATGCAAATTCTTCAAAGTCCATATGAAGTATATGCGAAAACAGGAACTAGTGATTGGGGAACTGATGGTATGGTTTATGGAATACCAAAAGGTGCTCCAAAAGATCGTTGGATGGTAGCATCTACTACTCAACATACAACAGTTATCTGGGAAGGTTTCGACATGGCAGTTGAAGGTGGCCAAACATGGCTAACAACTTCTGAAGGAGAATATAATATCCGTGGTAAAGCATTAAGAATTGTTCTAGATACCTTATACGCAGATGAAGAAGATTATCCAGCTGACATGCAAATGCCTGAAGGTGTTGAAGAAATTACACATATTAACGGTACATTCCCATATGCAACTGGAAGCGTAGGTTCATATACAACTGGATTAATAAAAGATGAATTTAATGAGACAATTAATATCTATGATTCACCTTATCAAGCAAGTAACTTCACATCATTATCAGCACATCGTAATGATGATGGAAGTATTGGAGTTGCCTTTGGTAGCTTTGCTTACTTAGATTCAAATGGATCATGGAAAAGAAATCTATCATTGCCAGAACACAATATCTATGCAACAGGAGCCGTTATCTTTGATTATTCATGGGTATTTGGTAGTCCTAGATTCTATGTAGATATTTATTCAGGAGATTATCATGTAACATCATTATCAGGAAGTAATGCATATCTTTCAGGTTATGTAGGTTATGAATATGGAGGTCTAAAAGCTTGTGGATATGTTGTTTATGGCACAGGTTCTGTAAGTCAAACACGTTGTGATTATTTCTAAAATTTAAACTCTATTATAAAAGGACAATCAATTGATTGTCCTTTTATTTATTTCTAATTAATTCATTTAAATTCTCTGTTATGAAATTTGTTACACTATTTGATCTTGCATTATTTGGTATATTTGTTTCTACTTTATTGTTGACAGGTTCAATCCAATCAACTGTAATAGTTTTCTCACCTATATTGCCTAAACTATCAACATATTCAAACGTAAAACTTCCATTCTCTTTGAATGTATATGTATTTAAGCCATCGTTATTTGTAATTGTGATTTCTTCACTTGGATTTTTTAATGTTACTATTACATCTTCATTTGTTCGTTCAACATTACTGTATTCAATAATGGCTTTAGGTATTGCTCGATCAATATTACTAACACTTGCTTCAATAGTATTAACATTACCTGCAATATCTTCTATTTCAAACTGGAATGTGCCATTTTCTGTAAAGGTATAGCTATCTTTTCCACCATTATTTTTAATTATTATTTTTTCACTTGGATTAACTAATCTAACAACCGTATAGCCATCCACTTCTATATACTCTAACTCTGCAGTTGGATTTACTTTATCAATATTATCTACATTTGCTGTTAAAACTCCAATATTTCCATCTTTATCTTGATAAGTAAATTTAAATTCACCATTTTCTGTAAAGATATAATAGTCTTGATTATCATTATTTAATATTTTAATTGAATCATCACTTATTACACTTACCTTTACATCATGATTTATAGTTGATAAATGTGAATATTTAAGTGTTGGAATACCTTCTTTATGCTCAAGCCATGAAACACTTGAAACAATCTCGCTAGTATTTCCTAGTTTATCTTGAATAATAAAAGTAAAGCTACCGTTTTCTTCAAAGACATATGTATCACTTCCATTATTATTTAAGATAGTTATATTTTCACTATAATTATTTATTGTAGCTTCAACTGTATTACTTTCAGTATTCAATAATCCATATGAAATTGACGCAGTTGGAGCAGTACTATCAATCCAATCGACACTTATTTCTTTATAGATTGTATTATTTAATTCATCTTGTAGTTCAAATGTAAATGTACCATTTTCTGTAAACGTATAACTTAGTTCATTATTTGTTGTATTTACTGCAGTTAATTCTTTTGACGTGTTAGCTAATGTTACTGTGACAGCATTGCTTGTATGCGTATCTTCACTGAAGTTAACATCTAATTTTAATTCTTCTTTTTTAGTGATATCCTCATAAACTCTTAGTTCACCAACTGCAACAACATCTGTTGATCCATAATTTTGGACACTTGTAAAACGAATATATTTAGCAGAAACAGATGTTTCTAATTGCATATTTTCTATAGTGTTATCATTATCCCAAATTGGACTTAAATATACACTTTCCCAATTTTCTTGATCCATACTTACTTCTATTGATGCTTGTTTAATACGATTACTTGTAT
The DNA here is from genome assembly GCA_964371715.1 of uncultured Erysipelotrichaceae bacterium. Classification (GTDB taxonomy): domain Bacteria; phylum Bacillota_I; class Bacilli_A; order Erysipelotrichales; family Erysipelotrichaceae; genus CAYJNO01. Next base: position 32,260 of record CAYJNO010000002.1, read on the forward strand.
CTATGCTATTTGGTATATATTCAAGTGCGCTTAAAAAGATTGGTTCATTAAGTATAATTTCAACAAACTTATTATGATCATTGCTATTAGTTTGCCACACTGTCTCATTAATACCATCAATTACATTATTAACACTATAATTACTAGTATTTAGTTCTGTTGAATAATCACCAATATTAATCATGCTTTTTTCAACATATGTTCTTTCAGGTGTATATACTTCTTTGGTAAAAGCATAACTTTTTGTATTACTTGGAAGTGTTTTACCAAATGCTTTAATTCTAAAATCAAGTGTAATATCTTCTGTTAATAAGGGATTTTCATCTTGATAATTTACCCATTCATTTTTATTAATATCAAACCATTGTAGTTTTTCTAAATCACCATACACACTATTTTCAAAGTCATTAAAATAAATAGAGCTTTGAGTACCTGCAGATAATATATCAATATAACACAAATTTTCTTCATCATAACTTTGATCTTTAAAATGTACAATAATATCATCTGTACTATTTACTAACGCTAATTCTTCAGCATTTAAAACATATTCATTAGCATTTGTGCTTGTCCATGTATTTTGATTATCTAAACTGAATTCCCATTCAAAATCTAAATTTTGATATTGGCTTGATACGATTATTGTATTAGCTTTATCTCCATCAAATGAAAAATCAAAATAATCTTTTTCAAGACTATTATATAAATCATTAGCTACATCTTTAATCGCGTTAGCTTGAATATGTTCTTCATTTGTAATATTTGTTGCTTCTAGTAATGCTGTTTCTAACATACTATTTACTATTTTAATATTTGAAGGTTCTGTTAGATTATTTTTAATATTCATTACTAAATCATACATTGGTAAAGGATAATATTTTAAATTTGTAATTGTTTCTTCTATTAAACTTATGAGTTCAACATCAGTTGTCTTTTCATCATTTAGTATAATATTAATTCGTGCCTCTATGATATCTAAGTTAAAATTTTGTAATGTTAATGCATTATTATATATAGATATCATAGCATCTTTATCATTATTAAATGATTGAGCTAATAAATATTCTAATACTACTTTTTCATAATTATTATAATCATTTATTGCTGCTTGAGCTAAAATCATATAGGATAAAGAATACTCACTTACATATTCTTGCTCTCCCCAATTATTTAAGGGTCTTACATTATTACTAGATTCTTTCCAACCATTAATATCATGACTTAATATCCAGATGGCTTCATCATTATTTACTAACTCATATTTTAAATAAGCAACATTTAAACTTTGTGATACCATAGTTGATGGTACACCATTAACAGCTAGCAAGTTACTTCCAAAATTGGCAATAGTATTTGAGTTTCCTCCATCCTCAATTACCATCCATAATTTTGGTGTATTATCATTCGTTATATTATAGTTTTCTAAATTATATTTAGCATTATATTGTTCATATGTTTCTAAGCTATAGTATTGTTCTTTACTATAGTTTGCATCATCATTAAAACTAATATAACTATATGGATTATAAATATCTTCTATATCATTATTTGTACTATATTCATTTAACCAAGTTATTGAATTATCATCAATCATATTATTCATTACAAGTCGCATTTCTTCTACTTCTAATGATTCAAATATTTGATTATTTAATTTATTATCATGATATAAAGTTTTGTATGTTTCATATCGATTTAAGGCAGTTGTACAATTAGCACAATCCTTATCACTTATCCAAGTATCAATATTATCTGCATGTGTTAATGATAGTGATACCATCATTTTTTTTGCTAACTCACCTACAGTACCATTTGCATCATTTAATGGTGTTATATTATTTGTATCTTCCCAATGATTAGTTTTAAATTGATGTAATATTTCAATAGCATTAATATAATCACTATTTGTTTCACCACCTAAAATTAATAATTTTAATGTTTCTATATCATTTAAAAGCCAAGTTATTGTCTCTGCTTTTTCTTGACTTGAGTTCATATATTCAATTAACTCATTATATCCAAATCTTTCAACAAACTCTCTTTGTAAAACTAATTCCTCTACTTCACTTGTAATTGTATCTTCATATAATGTATTAATTATTTCATCATATTCATTTACTTCTAAAATTTCATTATTATCTTCGTTAGCTAAGAGATTAACACTCATAATACTAACAATATTTAAGAGAATTATACTCCCAAAAATTATTTTCCCTAATCTATTAATCATATTTACTATAAACTATTTAAAAATATTGCCTTTCTACTCCGGTAATATACATATGTATATTTGTCGAATTACATAATACCATAAAAAGTAACAAGTGTAAACATTATTCAAGATAATTTAGTCTTTTGTGTTTATATTTATGTTATTTATGAACTTTTAATACATTTGTTAACTATTTTATGTTAAATTTATTTAGAAAAGAGGTTTATTATGAATGAAAACACAAATATAGTTAAAGGTTTTTTTGGATCTTTGCTTTTAGGAATTATAGGTTTTGCAATTATTTTATTTATTTTTACACAATTTTACATTAACATACATTTTTTGTTTTTATATATTATAGGATTATTTGTTTATAAGGGTTACACATTATTTAAAGGTGCTAAAAACCCATTAATTATGCGTGCGACTATTGGTGCTCACACATTAGTATTATGCTTTGCTTTACTTTATATACTTGATTCAAGACATTATTATTACATTGAAGATATAGAATTTATTTTTTATCCTGTAGTTGTTATGTTATCAATCTTAATTGCAAATAATAAGCTGATAAATCGTTATTTATTTTCTAGTGATATACCAAGTACTACTAGTAGTGAATATACAACAAGCACTTCATATTCTTCTTCACAAAATTCAACTACTAATCAACAAAATACAATTAATATTGAAATTAATGCATATATACCTAATCAAAAGTTACTACCAAACATTTTTCTAAAGTTAATTTTACTTATTATTCCTTTTGGTATCATATTAAGTTTGTTATTTCGTTATGAGGATTATATTTCTAATGATATAGTAATGAGTTTTATTATATCAATTGCCTTATTTATATTAACTTTATTTGCGATGTTGCCTTATTTAATAAATGCTAAAAATGCATATCGTGCTGTTGTTAAACATAATCATCGTACATATTTTGTGGATTTAAATAAACTTAATAATATTCCTAAGTATACTTTCTTTTTTGGTTTTAAAATGGCATATTACTTAAAAAAGCAAGCACATGAAGATAAAGAATTATTAATTATGTTACAAAAGGCAATTTATGATTTTGAAAATAATAATATTGATCATACAAATAAAAATTTACCTAAAGCTGTTATTTATTTAAATAATTTACAATGTTTACAAAACAAGAAATATTTCTACTCGCTTAGTTACACTGATGATAATGGTGCAACTAAAGTAACTAAATTACAAAAAGTATATGATAATTTGAATTTATTTAGAGAATATCAATTTGATGAAATAAATAAAAGAGTACCAATTAATATCTTTTTATATCTTATAATTTATTTAATTATCTTAAGTCCTATTATTCCACATATTTCTTTTTTCTTAGATCTTGAAACTTATATCTTTTCATCAGATTATCAATCTTCATATTTAGAGGAAGATGATGATGACACCCCTACTATCGATAAAGATAGCCATAGTTATGAATATCTAAGCTATAAAGTAGATTCATCTCATAAACATATTAATGATGAAATAGGAGCTGAAGATTCTCCACCATTATATTCTGATTTTGATGATGCTGTTGTTTATGGCATTTATGAAATTACAAGCATGCAAACAGGTACACCAGATGACGTATTTAATTCTAAACTTGAATCTGTTACTAAATTAGAAGGTGTAGATGTTATTGATTTTAGTACATCACTATACGAATCTAAAGATTTAACAGGTACATATTATTATGAGGGCTATATTAGCTACACCGATAATTCAGGCATGTATAATCATTTAAAGATTATTTCATATCCAACAAAAAATCTCACTGTATCTCTTATTTCAATTAATAATAGAAGTGAATTTAATACTGACATCTTAGATGAATTACAAAGTACAATGTATATTAATCACGCTACTATTAATTACTTAGATGGTAAAAAATATGTTGATGTTGATGGATATGTATATGACTTTAAGCCAACTTTTGATTTGGAATTATATGATCCAACCACAGATACTACATCTAGTTATTTATATAATTCTTTAAATGGTCTACAAGCGATGACGTTTATTGATGATCACTATCCTGAAGTTGATATTGAAACTATATACGAATTTATTGCTGATACACTTAGTGGATATTTTATTAGTCCTGATGCTTATAATAACTACGATACTACTATTCCATATCATGTAAGTATTGATAGTTTCCATATTTTAGAAATTTATTCATTAGATGAACCTAAGTTATATGTTGGCTTCTATATTGAAGAGTTAGGTATCTTTGAATTTGTAAGTTTAATTGATGGTACACTTTTAAATTTAGTTAGAAATTAATGTAAGTAATTTGATTAACAGATAATCAACTCATATTATAGAACTGTAAATTAAAAACTTAAAAAAAGGAAAAATGAGTTATTTATTATAATAAATAACTCATTTTTCCTACAAGCTTAAGTTTTAATTTTTGTTTGCCAAAACTTATCATCATCCAAAACATATAGAAACATTGACACATCTAATGTCTTATAGAATAGTTTGATTTTTTCCATCGCAAATGTATTTAGAATTATATGTAAATTATCAAAGTACTCTTGCTTTGGCTCTGCTAAAGCTAAATATTTTTCAGGACTATTAACTATGCCTTCAACACGATAAATATATTTAGTTTTTTCGACTACTGGTTTAAAATAAATATATTCATCTTCACTTTTAATAGATGAATCATAGTCTTGGATATAATCCCATAAATAATCAGATTCTAATATTATATCTCTAATCATTTTGCTGCTAACATTGGGTTCAATTTCATTAATATTATTAATAAAATCTGTAAAGAAACTAGAATTATACTTCATATAATCTTGTTTTAACAATCTAGTTCTTATTTTTTCATCATTCACATTTTTATATAAATGATTTATTTTCATATAACCTTTTCTTGATTCAACATTATAATCTCTTTTACTTAATGCTTCTATTAGCAAAGAAAAATAAAAATATCCAAATAAAAATATAATCATAACAATCGATATAACTACAAAAATATAATTCATAACTCCTCCTAATTAATTTACAATTGTGTATTAATTTTAATTTGCCTTTCCCTTTTTTTCTATTGATATGCTTTATTAAATAATTTTTACTTATAATTTTATATGATTAGATATTAATGTATTGTTTTTATCACATTCTCCATTAATTAAAAAAAATAACACACATTATACTTTTGTGCGTTATTTTTGTATCTTTAAATACTTAGTTTTATTTGTTTAATTTTCTTTAATTTCCTTATTATTTTCTTGATATAAACAATAAGCAATGTTTGATAAATAATGTAATATTGAAAACATAATTGCACAAAACCCTAAAATAATACCGAAATATAAAGCTGTTATATTTATTTCCGAAACTACGATTTCATCACTATATATTATTGGTTCAGTTGAAGATGCATAGACTAAGTAACTAAAAATTGATAGGACTAAACTTACTATTGCTGTGTACTTCCATTTTTTTACTTTCATACTTTTCTCCTTACATTTTAATTATATACTTTTTTTAGTTATATATCATTTTTAACTCTTTTATAACTTGATGATATAAATAAAACAAGATAAGCGATGCAATAACCCATGCTGATGGATTAGAAAATAACACTGCATTAAAGCCATAAGTTTTCACAAAGAATAATGCAACTATACTTCTAGCTACCATTTCGCCTAACCCAACTAACATTGCATATTTTGAATAACCAAGACCTTGAATTGTACATCTTAGTATTACAAGTATTGCTAAAAAGAAATAGAATAATGTATTAATATTTAGATATTGTTGAATAGTACTAAATAATAATGGGTCATTTTCATTAATAAATAAACGGGCTAAATTATCACCAAAGAAGTAGACTATTATCATACAAACTGCACTATAAATAAATCCAATTATTAGGCTAGATTTTACACCTTGTCTAACTCTATCTAGTTTACCAGCCCCTATATTTTGTCCACTAAAGGTAGCCATACTAAGACTTAAACCTTCTAGTCCTTGAACTGTTAACATTATTATTTTACCAGCTGCAGTTGTACAAGCTACATAGAATGATCCTAGCTCATTTATTGAAATAGTCATAATAATTGAACCAATAGCAGTAATTGAAAACTGTAATCCCATTGGGACACCTATACTTAATAATTTCTTTATTTTAATTACTGATAATTTAATATCCACTTTTTTAAGTTTCAACATTTCAAATTTATATAATATTAAGATAAAGCAAAGTAATCCAGATAGCCCTTGTGATATCGCAGTTGCAAGACCAGCACCCATAACTCCCATTTCAAAGTTAATAATAAATACTAAGTCTAATACGATATTTAAAATACTAGCTAAAATTAAAAAATATAAAGGTGTTTTACTATCACCTAAAGCTCTTAATAAACTCGCTAAAAAATTATAGATAAAAATCCCTAAAGTCCCTGCAAAAATCATAAACATATAATCATATGAATAACCAATTATATCTTCTGGAGTATTAAGTAAAATTAAGATTTCATCTAAAAACAATAATGTTATTGTCGTAATAACTGTTGAAAATATTAATGTTAAAACCAATGCATTAAAGTAATACTTCTTTACATCATCTACTCTGTTTGCACCAAACGCTTGAGATATTGGTATACAAAAACCTGTTGCTAAACCTGCAACAAAACCAATAATTAAAAAATTTAATGAACCTGTTGCACCTACTCCTGCTAATGCATTTAAGCCGACATAGTGTCCTACGATAATTGAATCAACCATACTATAGAACTGTTGAAATACTAATCCTATAAATATTGGTAAAGTGAATGTTACTATAAGCTTTATTGGTGAGCCCTCAGTTAGATTTTTTTGCATAATTCCCCCTTTTTTTACACTTGGTAATTTTATAGTGCAGTTTACTTAAACATAAGTTATAATTATTATATTAATATACAAAAAGGAGGATAGCAATGTCAATAAATATAAATGATATTCTTAACGGTTCAATAGAAAAGAATCGATTAAATTTTTTATTAGACTATAACATTGATGATGTAATCAATTTAATTACTCGCCTTGCCAATAATAATTCTGATATAAAAAGTAGTTTTATTATAATTGGTTTAAGTGAAGATGGAAAGTTAGATGGTATTAATCCTTTTAAAGTTGATAAATACATTGCTGAAATTAATGCATATTCTAAATATATAGTTCCTGCATATCTACCACTAGTAAAACACTATGAGTTAAATCAAAGATCTGTTTTAATGATATGGTGCCCTATTGGAAGAAATGAGTTATATTCATGTCCAAAGTCTGTACTAGAATTTGATTCAAAAAGAAGAGTGAGTATCGCTAAACTTTTAAAGGAAGACAATGTTGAAGCATTTAATTTAGATGTAAAAAATTATTTAACTGAAGATGAATTAAATCAAAAAAATGATAATCCAATCAACATAGTTGATTATCAATCAAATCAAGATTTTATTAATCTAGACCATATAATAGCTGATGATATTATTGAAGATTTGACTGATTTAGATAATATAATGGAAGATGAAACAATTAATCAGTTAATAGCTGAAGATTTCGCTATAATCGATGAAATAACTGAAGACTTTGTTGAGGATATTATTACAAATACTGACCATCTTGTTGAGATGAACCCATATCGAAGTCTATCTGATCAAGTTGAAGAAGTTGTTGAGCCCCAAGTTAAAATACCTTTTGATACAAATATTGACTATAATATTTCAATAAATGATATTCGTATACCTTTAATATATGAATACCTACAAAAGATTAATATTGATAATATTGAAAGGTACTACTCAATGTCAATTGTTGATTTACTAAAAGAATTATCATTAGTTGATGATAATTTAAAACCATATAATGCAAGTGTTTTATTCTTCAACGAAGATGCTAGTAAATTCTTTAATAACTATAAAATTGTTTTTAGAAAACATTTAGATAACGAAATACTTACTACTAATATTAAAGGTCCTTTATATCAACAAATTTTAAGTGCCTTTACATTCTTAAATAATGAGTTAATTCAAGTTAAAGAACTTGATAGTAATTATCATTTTAATGTTATTAAAGCTATATTAGTTAATTCAATTATTCATAGTGATTATGAAGCTAGCATACCTCTTATATTAGATATCTATCCTGATAATATTAAATTAACTATTAAACCAGGCTTTGATAATACAATTGATAATGATGAGTTAATTGAATTAAATTATACTACCAATAACTTAGTTAATCCTATCATTTTAGATTATTTAAATAAATTAGGAATTAATGACTTAGATTTACAAGATCAACTAAAAGATTATAAACAACAAAATCTACCTGTGTTACAGTACTATATTAATAAAGAAGATTCTACACTTGTTATTACAATGCCTATTAATCCAAGTTTTATTATTGATAACCCTAAAAAAGCTAAGCGTCGTACTAAAGAAGAACTAATGGATGATATTTTATTATGTTTATCATTTGATGATAAATCAGCCATTACAATTTATCATGATTTAGGATATTCTGGAGCTACTTCATTAAGTTTTAGAAACGCAATTAATCTATTGATTGAAGAAAATAAAATAGTATATAGTGACCCTGAAAATACAAAGTCAAAAAATTCTACATTAAGACTCGTTGATAAAGAAAACTAGTGATTTGCATAAATCACTAGTTTATTTTTTTATAAATATACATGCATTGGATAAGATAAATATTCAACTTCATCTAATTTTTCAACTGTTATAAAGCCAGCTGGCGCATTTAAAATTGTCGGAATACGATTTACTACAGTTGCACATGTATGTTCAACTGTTGCAGGTTTTTTAACAAAGAACTCAACATTTGGTTCTCCGATTATTTTCCAATCACACATGTCTCCATCTTCTGGTCCATATACTTTTCCGATACATTTAGTTTCAATGACTGGTCCTTGATATGTTGTTGTTGTGACAACAGCTGACATACCAATACAATTTCCTTTTTTTATTGTTTCTTTTAATGTGTCACTATATAGATCTGTACCATAGAAATATGGTTCACACCTTTGTGTTTGTGACTTAATAGTCCATCCCATTTTATTACATAAGGCTTCATTTGAATTCCATACATAGCTTGGTTCTAGTACTTCAGGATGTGCCAATTGTGCTTCAAATTCTTCTGGAGTGAATCCTGCACCATGAGCCTTAGCTAATGCTAAACCATAATCTTCAACATTATAACTTACAGCACCTTCAATACGATTAATATTGTGTGTACCAGCAGCAACTGTTCCAATCATATTGATCCAATATAAATCTTGCATCCCAGAACCAACAATAGTACAATTATTTTCTTTAGCTAATAAATCTAACTTATTAGTTAAATGACTTGCTGTTGTCCATGGATATATTGCTTCTTCGCATGTAGTAACCACATTAATTCCACGTATTAAGCATTTCTCAAAATGATCATAACAATCTCCCATAAAACTGAATAGAGTAACAATTGCGATATCTGCATCGCATGAATCAAGAACTTCATCTGCATCACTTTGTATTATAACTCCAAGTTTAACACCAAGCTCTGCATAATCTCCAACATCCATACCTACAACTTCAGGATTTACATCAATTGCACCTACAATTTCTGCTCCTTTTTCATACAGATAACGTAAAGTGTATTTAGACATTTTACCACATCCATATTGAACTACGCGTATTTTCTCTAAAGTCATCAATTTTTCCTCCTAGTTATGCGCTTACATTTTCATTATAGCAAACATAACTAATTGATACAATATTCATCATAAAGAGACTTTTATTTGTAAGAATTAGTTCAATTTTATGTATTATTAATATTGATATCTATCTTTGTTTTTTCGATAGAAATACATTGCTACAAGTAATGCTAAAAACTCTGCAAAGGGTATTGCTAACCATATTCCATTTAATCCCATGACTTGAGGTAATATTAGTAAGCTTATCACAATAAATACTAAACTTCTTAATCCTGATATTGTTCCTGATACAAATCCATTTGATAATGCTGTGAATACTGCTGACAAATAAATATTAAAGCCCATAAATAAATATGAAATTGTAAATAGGAATAAACCATTTTTTGCTAAGTCAAATGTTTCACTGTTTTTCGCAATAAATATTCCAACAGCTTCATCTGCAAAAATTGAAGATAATACTATAATTATGAATGAAATCACTCCAATAAATTTGAATCCCTGGTAAATAACTTTCTTTAACGATATTGTATTTTTTTCACCATATTTAAAACTAATTATTGGAGATATGCCTATTGAAAATCCATTGTAGATTGCTGTTTGAAATTGCATAATATATACAATCACACTAATTGCTGCAACTCCAGATTCACCAGCTATATTCATTAACATATAATTAAACATAATTGTTGTAATTGATGCTGATAGTGCACCAATTAATTCTGACAACCCATTATACATACTTTGGATAATCATTTTTAAATTAAAATTTGGCTTTATAAAATGAAGTATATTTTTGCGTTTAAATATAAAATATAAAAGACCAAAAATTCCAGGTATAAAATATCCAATTCCTGTTGCAATTCCAGCTCCTTGAATACCTAAATCGAAGATTGTTGGAGCTATTAATAGATAATCTAATACTATATTTGATAGTCCCCCAATTACACAAACTATAAATCCTAAAGTTGGCTTGCCTGCAGTAACTAAAAATGATTGAACAAAAACCATTAATAATAAAGGTACAAAAAACGGTATTATACTTATTAGATAATCATAAGCAAATTGATATAAAATATCACTTGTTCCAAGCATATTTAAAATATTGTCTATATTAAAATATATTAAAAATGTCGCTAATAGACCAAGGACAATTCCAATAATATATATTGCGCTTAAAAAAGAATTTGCTTCCACTTTCTTATTTTGACCTAGCAAATTGCCGATAATGGCATTTGCACCTGTAGCAAACATTAATCCTATTGCCATTATAAAGCTAAATATTGGTGATATTAAATTAATTGCAGCTAATGCATTTTCACCAACATATGTTGATACAAATATTCCATCAACTATTGTATATGTTGACATAAATAACATCATTAATATACTTGGCATTGTATATTTTATTAATTTATTAAAATTAAAATCTTGTGCTAGTGGACTAATCATTCTTATTACCTTTTAAATCATCTTTTATTGAAAACATTGATAATTCTTCTAACATTTCTAAAAAGATATTTAACTTTTCTACTCCATATTTATTTAAAAGCATTTTTTCAGCTTCATTTACTTCATATGTACTTTCATCAAATAATTTTTTTGCTTCATTTGCTGATTTTAAATAATATACTCGTTTATCTATTTCACTTTGTGTTCTTACTACATAACCCTTTTTACATAACTCATTTATTTTTTGAGTTACCGATGGTCTTGTAATTCCTAGTAGATCAGCAATTTTTGATGATGTATATTCATTTGGATGTGCCTCTATTATATTTAAGTATAAAACATCATGATATGATAAATTATTTACTACTTCCTTACTATATGCTCTACCTAATTCCTCAATGGCCATATCATGATACATTTTATTTAAAATTTCATTTATTGTCTTACTCATTTCCATTTATCTCCTATATAGTTATATAAAACTAATTAGTTTTATATAACTATATTAACCTAACAAAATTTGTTATTCAAGTCTTTTTTGGTGTTTTTTATTACAAGTGCATTTTCAGTACTTTTATTTTAGTTATAATAGCTTTGTTATAGATGAGGAAATTATATGAATGAGAATAAAATTAGAAAATTAAAGATTGAAAATAAAAGTTTAAATTTAATGGCTTATAGTCATGATGACTTAGTAAATGTATTACATAAAAATGGACCTATCCCTAATATGTGGATAACTAATAATGCAATGTTTGTAACTTCATGGAAAACTGTTACTCAATATTCTTTAGCAGATATTGTATGGATTGGCTACACTACTACTACTTATAAATATCAAATAACTGCAATGATTACAATTATCGATTGCAATGGTATTAAACACGAAGTTAATTCTATGGAATTATATTTAGCTGATGCCTTACTAAAATATTTTGAAAGTGCATTACCATCTGCTTTAGTTGGTAATGAGTTAGAACCTTTATCACCAACCGTAATTGATCGTAAAGATTATAAAGTTAATTTAGATTTATATGGAGATAATAGTCTAGGTGCATTAGTTAAGCAATATTCAACTATCTTAAGAAAAAACTCAATGATTTTTGGTTTATTTTTCTTAATTTATATTGCTGCTATGGGTATTGTTTATTTAATTTATGCTTATGCTGTCCCTTATATTCAATTAAGTATTTTAGAGGATGCCTATACAATTAACAATTATTTTGGTGCTCAAGTTTACCCATACTATGCTCAACTTATTATGGCTATTGTTCCACTATTTTCTGTTATTATTGGTTATCTAGCCTTATTTAAGCATGCTGGTTATTTTAAACATCTACTTAATATTATTGCTGTATTATTTTTTGGTTTGTCATTAATGCTAGGTAGTATGATAATATTTACTGATGATACTATTAACAAAATTAATGAGATGTTGAAATTAGAAAAAACAGAATTTGAAATAGAGGAAGCTGTAGTTTATTTACAAGGCTTTGGAAATGGCGATGGCTTACATATTGAAACTTTAGGAGACTTTGATTTTGATTATGACACTATTGATGAATTATATGTAAGTAGTGCTTATTTAGCATCATCTACTGAAGATTCATATGAAAACTATTATTATCTTGGTGAATTCGAATATTCTTTATTTAATAACGTTGTTCCTATGTCATTCCGTACTCAAGAAGAAGTTCCTACTGAATTTTTAGTTAAATATGTTGATACAGGCTTTGATAATTATAATAGTTTCTTTATAATTGATATAGAACGATTAAACTAAAGGAGTAATTTATGATTATTAAACAAGCAACAACTCAAGCAGAATTTTTCGCGCTAATGCGTGTAAGAACTATAGTCTTTGTAAATGAACAAAATGTTGATATCAATCTAGAGCAAGATGATGAAGATTTAACAGCCATCCACTATGTTTGTCTTAAAGATGATGTAGTTATCGCAACATTAAGAATCCTAAAATATCAAGATCATGTAAAGATTGGTCGTGTTGCTGTATTAAAAGAATATCGTAATCAAAAAATTGGCTCATTAATGATCAGGGAAGTTGAAAAACACCCTGATGTTATTAATATTGGTAAGATTTCAATTCATGCCCAAGTAAGTGCTTTACCATTTTATGAAAAGCTTGGATATAAAGATACTAATGTTCATGATTATGACGCTAATATCTTACATACAACACTAATTAAAACAATTTAATAAATATAAAAAGAAGTTAAAGCTATAAAGCCTTAACTTCTTTTTAAGTTATTTTTGCTTCTCTATAATTGTAGATAATAGTTCCCATTGGTTAGTATAGTTATTATACACTTTTAAATCAGATTCATTATTTGAAGTATCTACTTCTCTTAATCCACCAGCCATACCTATAATAGTATAAGATTCTTCTTTTAATACTTCTCCTTTATTCATATATATTAGATAGGTTTTACCTACTTCTATATCAATATCATCTAAGAATTTAACTTCAATATAGCCATCTTGTCTTCCATTTAAGTTCGCGATAAACTTTTCTTTTTGTGCAGGATAAAGTGATTTGATATATTCATCAATTGCAATTATACCTCCACCTCTAACAAAAATAACTTCTTTCTCATTTATATCACCTTTTAATACATCAATGATTTCTAGTTTACCATAAGTATATGGAGATATATATTCATTTAAAATTTCATTATAATTACTTCCTCCATCAATAGAAGTAACTTTTGCAATAATTATATATTCTGCAAGAGCATTCATTACTTTAGGATCAGATACGTTATGTAATAAATCAACATTATACTCTAATAACATTATTTCATCCTGCTTAATATTTAGATATTCATTATAATATTCATTTTGATTATCTGATATTAACTCTTCTGATTCAACACAACCGCTTAACAAAACTATAGTTACTAAGATAATTATTTTTTTCATACTTAAACCCAACTTTTTCCCTTCATAATTAATTATATATTTATTATGCACATAATAGCATATCATCTATTACTTACATATTATTAATATCTATTTATTAATAATATTATTGATTATATTTTAGTTTTTCTAACTTTTATAAATATTAATGCTATTCCTATTAGTGATAATAAACCAATGATGATATACATTATGGTATTATTTGAACCACCAGTTGTTGGTGTATTAAGATCTTCAATATCTTCTGATGTTATTTCATCTTTTGGCTCTTCTACTACAATATCTTCTTCGTCTACTTCTAGATCATTAATTTCAATTACAACACTACTTCTACCATCATTAAATTCGACATCAATACTGTATTTTCCAGCGCTTAATGTTTCAATGTAAGCAGTATTTAATGTAATAGTTTGTGAATCATTTGAAATAGTATAATTACTAGAATCAATTAGTTCACCATTCACATATAGACCTAATATATCATCTATATCACCATCTACTTTAAATATGAATGTATTATTATCCTCTAGTACTTCAACTTCATTTTTGACTGTTTCAACACTTGGTGTTGGTCTTAGAGTATTTGTAGTGCTTGTAGGTGTAGGAGTTGGTGTTTTATCTTCTTCAATAATAGGTGGAGCTTTATAATCATTAGCTGGTATTACTATCATTATTTCTTTACTTAATGTTGTATAATCTGTCTCACTAGATCCTACTTTTAATATAATTCTATATAAGCCATTTACTCCATCAGGATTTTCTTTTGTACCATGAATAGGTACAATATATTCTGATTCACTTATGCTTATTATAATTTTTTTATTAGCTACTGCATTACTTGCAAGATCTAAAACATACTTATCTAAAGTATCTTTACTTGCATAATCACTTGAAGCTGTTGGTAAAGGATATTTAGCACTATCGATTTTTACTTTCGCATCATTAACAAGGACAATTTCTAGATCCTTTGTAATTGTGATAGTCATCGTAATTTCTTTTGAATCATGTGCATCATTTTTAGAGATATCAACTAAATAAATATTATCTTTCACATGAGTTACAATCGTTTTTACACCAGTATCACTTATTTTGCTGTTTACATATTCTTGTACTGCTTTTAATTTATCTTCTGCAGTTTGTGCACTATCTAATATAAATACTTCACCATCTTGAATTAAATCTTTTGCTCTTTGTACAGCTTCAGCATCACTATTTAAATCTTCTTCATCTTTTATAAGGTTATTTAAACCGTTAATAACTGTATCAAATTCATGCCATTTTTTTGGTGTTATAGCTAATAAGTTATTAATTTTATCTAGCTCATCAGCCGTATATAAACTTTCATTTATATTATTTGCTTTAGTAATAATTTCATCAAAATCCTCGCGTATACTAGCTTCAGGTTTTGGAACTATCCCTTTATAAGCCGCTTCTAGTATTTCAAAAGCTTCATCTACTTCTGCTTGTGTGCTACTTGTACTATCTAGTGCTTCTTTTGCTAATGGTAAAGCACTTGTAAAGGCAACAGCTTCTTTTCCATCAACAACATCAGCTGTATCAACATTAATTGCTAAATTATATAGTGTATATAATTCTTCCTTATTAATTTTAGAAACTAAATTATCTTTAGCTTGATATAATACTTTGATAGTTTCTTTTATATCAGGTTTTGTAACTTTTTCAGCTAATATTAAGGCTTCTGCTTCACTTATTTTAGTTTGTAGTTCTTCCCAATTTTCATCTTCTACAAAGAATTCAAGCGATAGTTCTTTCATTTCGTTAATGACATTAGCTAAATTTTCTTTATCTATACTTGTTGCATATGCCACTAAGCTATCAATCGCTGCTTCTAATCTTTCATATGCCTGAGTTATTTCTTCATCAGTTGCCTCTAGATTATTAATAATACTATTGGCATATGATATTGCACTATTTAATTTTATAAAGCTTTCTGGTGTATAATCATTAGCACTTATAAGATTTGCTTCATCATATAATTCTTCTAATTTACTCTTATCAATTTCAACTTCCATGTCAACAAAGAAATTATCTATTACATAATCACTAGCTTGATTCTTCACAATTTCAAAGTAGTAACCTTCTTCATCACCCGTAGTAAAGCTAATTTCTGCACTTTGAATTGACCCATTAGGACTTCCACAATCCACTGATGCAATCGTTATAAGTCCATCTCTTGATTTAACCGCAAAAGTAAAAGCATTATTTGCCCAAGCAATATAATCTATTCCAGCTGTGTATGTTGTATTAGGCTCTAATCTTACTGTACTAGGAGCTGTTCTCATATAATTACCATAGCGAACTTTTAATGAGAATTCACCTTCTACTACATCATTTGTCCATGGATCATTTCTTTGTGATAAGTGTGAATTATCAGCTTCTGTTGTTAAGAATGCACCATAGCCCTCTTCAACATTTTCAAAATCTTCAAAGTATGTATGACCTTGTAAATCAGATGGTGTATTTTCAACAATTCTTACATCATCATATACCACAAATGAATTATTATCATTACCAATTCCTGCTAATAATTCTAACTCTGCATTTGTAGTAGTAGCTACAAAGTTAACTTGTATTTGTTGTAAATATGTTTTGTATTTACTTGTATGATGTAAGCCATGTAAGACATCAGTATAGTCTACATAATTAGATACTTCTTGTCCATCTGGAGTTGTAACTTTTATTGTAGATGTTCTACCATCACTTACACTTGTCCACACAGTTACTGCATAACTTGTACCTGGTGTTAATCCAGTAATTGTTTGTTTGGCAAAGCCTTCTTCAGTTCCTTTGATAACTAATTCTGTATTTCCATTGTTATTAGCTATAAATTCAGCATTTTCACTAACTTGCCATGCATAATCTTCAGTATAGCTATCAAATCCTTGATCGCTAATATATGAGCCTTCTGACCACTGGTATGTTGTTATATCAGTTAATTCAATATTTGAATCACCTTTGTAGATAACATATCCTACATTTGCTTTAGCATTAATAGTAACTTGATTATCTTTTACTTCAATAATATCTACAGCAATACGTCCTTGATCTGATAATTCAAAAACTTTAATAGTTGTTTGTCCAGCATATGTATTTGGAAGTTCCCAAGTAGTATTACCACCATTATTATTGTAATGATAGATTTTATCTTGACCATCTTCACTCCAAGGAATAAAGATTTGATTCCCTTTAGCTATTACTTTATTATCTAAGGTAATTACATTTTGTCCATTTTCCATTTTAGATACAACATTTAATTCATCACCTAGAATAACTTGATCAGATGATTCATACTGCATAATAGGATATTGTGCTAAAAATTTATTAGGTAAAATACTAGTATAGAAAGCACTAATAGTATCACTATATGTATACGAAGTTTGCCATCCATTAATTCCCAAATCAGATCTACTTCCTGAATTTCTAAATAGGTTTGTTCCTCCCCATATATCTTGATATTCATGGTTAATAAATCTTGCAAGATTTCCAACTTCACTATCCATTGCATTACCAACATGATGTGCCCATACACTGCTTGTATTAAACTCATTTACATATTCTGTTGATACAGCCATTCCTCTACTATTAATTTCATTAGCTAATTCATACATTGGCCATCTATTACCAAAATATACATCAACATAGATAGATGATAGTAATCCATTTGTATCTTGATATAATTGTTCAATTCTATCACCCATGCTATTTTCTTCAGCTAAAATATCATTTTCACGCTTAATTTGTGTTGATGAATCATACCATGACCAACCACCAATTGTACTATGAAGTGGTCCATACATTATTGATTCTGGATATACTTCCGTATGATTAATATGAACTCCAATTGAAGTATTATATTCCGCTGAATTTTCTAGTAATGTATTTAAGTCATCTAATCCACCTGCTGCCTCATTATAGTTTGCAAAATCGCCATTATTAGAATCATGTCCTTGACCATTATATCCTTTGATAATTATATTTTGAGGGAAATTATCTAAACCTAATGATACTTTTTTTACATTGTCTAATATTCTTAAGAATGGATATTGAGCTCCACTACCAACATTCATTGCAACTGTATTTATGCTTCTTAAAGCATCTTCATAATGTAGCATATCAGCATCTTGTCCATCTGGTGCAGCATAATCTCTTCTTACAATTGCTGCATCTTGATAATCAATTTTACCATCTTGATTTAAATCAGTTCCAAAAGCAATTTTTGACCATGTATTATTTATGATTTCATCATCCAAACCGCGATAATTATAACCATTTGCCCAAATTCCAGTTGAAGTTTCACCACCATTTCTAATAGTTTGATATGCTACTCCTCTTAAGTTATTAATAGATGCAGTATTAAACCCAATTGCAATATTATCACTACTCATAACCACAAAAGTATTCGCATTATATGTATTTGTAGCACTTGCACTTGTAATATCTACTACTTTATTTAAGCCATAGCTATTACCAACTAGACTTGCATTAGTATCCGTACTTTTTAAAGATACTAGACTATGTGTTGGAAAGTTTATTGTATGTATTAATGATTGTGTATCATCAATATTTATTATTTCAAACTTTAATACATTATCTACTACCGTAAACTTAACATCAAATGTAACTAGCTTATCCTCTTCTTTTTCAACTCTCATACTATAGATAACCATATCAGTAGTTATTTCTTTTACGCTAACTTCTGGTACATATTGTTTTCCATCAAGTTCAACCATATAGTATGGTTTTTCTTGCCCATAAGCTTTAGCGTTATTCTCTTTATATGTATAATCAATAACACGAGGGAAATTATTATCTAGCGATACCTTTAGACTATCTGATTCAATAAACATAGGTTCAACATCTTTTGTTTCCGCAGTTGGTAAGCTCACTGAATTGACTTTTAATTCATGTATTGTAGCACCTGTATTGCCCCAATATTTAAATCCAACTTTACCAGCATTAGATGACATTGCATCAACAGTTGCAGAATAAACTTCGCTGTCATCAAACCATATTGTAAGAGTATTTTCTAATACTCTGATTCTTACTGTATATGGTACTAATCGATCAGCGTAAAATCTATCACCATCTCTTATTAGTTCAACACTTTGACCATCTCCTGTCCATAATTTCCATGTTGTTTTATTACCACCGGCTCCTTCTGTTCCAATAGCTGTCCAATCATTTTCATTTGCATATCTTGTTACTATTGCAAAATTACCATAGTCATTATTTGGATCAAACTTGAATTCTACATCTAAGTTGTATAAATCATCAATATTATTATCGATTATGATTCCATTACCTGAATTTACTTGTAAGGCTCCATCTTGATGGACTATATTGGCTGAACCACTAACTACTTGAATACCATCAATATTGTCTTCAAAGTTATTTTGATACTCATATACTGTTGTATCAGGTTTTGCTTGAACTTGTAATTCAAATTCCGCCATAAAATCTTCTTCAAAGACAAAAGATAGTGTAGTAGTTCCTAAATCTTTAACAGTTTCAATATACTCTTTTTTTATTGTAACTGTTGAACCCTCAACAACTACATAATCATCCGCATTTATATCAGATATATCATATAGTATTTCCTCATTATTTTTAACTTGTACTAATCTATTTTCAAGATGTGATAACTCAATTACTTGGTCAAACAATCCTGCTTCATCATATAAAATAAATACATTTTCTGGATCTAAATCAACTGCATTAAATTTACCATTGCTAATATTATCTACAGTTATTTCACCTTGATTATCAGCTTTATCATAACCCCAAGTTACAAAACCAATTTGACCATCATTTCCTTCACCTAGTAATGTTTCATCTTTTATATTAAATACCTCTACTCCATCAACAATAAGTTTTACACGACTTCCAATATATTCAACTCTTATTGTTTTAGTTGAGTCCTTTGGCCAACTAGGACCTGATATATTATATAATGAACCTTCACTTGTAATAAGTTGCCAAGTCCCTACATCATATGCAACTCCAATATATGAGTTCCCATTATCTGCATAACGCATTACTATACCAAAACGACCTGACGATCGATTTGTAATATCTGCTTCTAAATATCCATCCGCTACTAACGGTGATCTTGTTGATAATATAGTTGCTCTTTCTAAATTATCATCAAGTTTACCAAATGTCATTTGTTGACTTTCAAATGAAACAAAAGAATCATCGTCTTGTTGAATAAATCCACCCATTTTATCTGCACTATCAAATGTAAAGTAAACATCTCCTAAGGCTGGTTCTTCTGGTTTTACTTCAGGAACTTCAACATCTGGTATATCACCTAACTCTCCAACTCGTACTCCATAAATTTTGACTTGTCCATTATTTGGATATCCCCATAAACGAAGTCCAATTTGTCCTTCTTCAGTTGGGATTGCTGCATTTGTAATTGTTTCATTTAGAACAACTTCTCCATCAATTAATAATCGATATTCATTGTCCACAAATTCCAAACGATATGTTTGTCTTTCATTTAACTTAGGAGTTACGCCTGTTGTTGTTGATAAACCACCCCATGAGTTTCCATTTTTTGAACCCCAAGTCCAGCTACCATCATAGCCTAGCATCATGTAATCTGATGTTGATGCATCACCTCTTATCGCAATACCAACATTAAATGATTCTACTAGCATATCTATTTCATAGTAGCCATTTTTTATAGATGGTGAGCTTGCATCATAAAGATAAGTATTTCCACTTCCTTTTATATCAATACTTTTATCTGTTTCATTATAGGCTATTGTTGCATCCTCAATATTTGTTGTCCAGTTTCCTGAAGATGTTTCATCTGACATATTTGTACTATATTCGTTACCTTCAGGATTTTCAGGATTAGTGATTTCTGTTAGCTCACCAACACGTACTCCATATACTTTTACTTGTCCATTATTTGGATAACCCCATAAACGAAGTCCAATTTGTCCATCTGTTGTTGGGATTGCATCATTTGTTATTGTTTCATGGAATACAACTTCTCCATCAATTAATAATCGATATTCATTGTCTATAAATTCTAAACGATATGTTTGTCTTTCATTTAATTTAGGAGTTACACCTGTTGTTGTTGTTAATCCTCCCCATGAATTTCCATTTTTTGACCCCCATGACCATCCACTAACATCATAGCCAATCATCATGTAATCTGATGTTGTTTCATCTCCTCTTATCGCAATACCAAAATTTAATGATTCTACTAACATATCTATTTCATAGTAACCATTTTTTATATTTATTGAATTAGCATCATAGACAAAAGTATTCCCATTACCTTGGATGTCTACACTTTTATCTGTTTCATTATAGGCTATTGTTGCACCTTCAACATGAGTTGACCAATTACCTGATGATGCTTCATCACTCATGT
>CAYJNO010000002.1:54127-125202 GCA_964371715.1 uncultured Erysipelotrichaceae bacterium
GTTGCACCTTCAACATGAGTTGACCAATTACCTGATGATGCTTCATCACTCATGTCTATTATATATTCGTTTGGTTTTGGAGCTTCTGTTTCCTCAGGTTGCTTTGTTTCCTCAGGTTGTATTGTTTCTTCAGGCCCAATTATATCAGTTAACTCACCAACACGTACTCCATACACTTTTACTTGTCCATTATTTGGATAACCCCATAAACGAAGTCCAATTTGTCCTTCTACAGTTGGGATTGCATCATTTGTTATTGTTTCATGGAATACAACTTCTCCATCAATTAATAATCGATATTCATTGTCTATAAATTCTAAACGATATGTTTGTCTTTCATTTAATTTAGGAGTTACACCTGTTGTTGTTGTTAATCCTCCCCATGAATTTCCATTTTTTGACCCCCATGACCATCCACTAACATCATAGCCAATCATCATGTAATCTGATGTTGTTTCATCTCCTCTTATCGCAATACCAAAATTTAATGATTCTACTAACATATCTATTTCATAGTAACCATTTTTTATATTTATTGAATTAGCATCATAGACAAAAGTATTCCCATTACCTTGGATGTCTACACTTTTATCTGTTTCATTATAGGCTATTGTTGCACCTTCAACATGAGTTGACCAATTACCTGATGATGCTTCATCAATCATTGTTGTTTCATAAATATGTGCACTTTTATTTTCTATTTCATTTGATGTTGCTGCAACTGGTATAACATGTGTTAAACATAGTACAAATGCAATCAACACTCTAATGCTTTTTTTGATTTTACTTTTTAAAATCTTACCATTCATATACTATTTCTCCTTTTTTATAAAATAAACTTAATTGATATTCCATAAACTAAAATAATATTTCTTTTGATAGTTATATATTTTTCTATTTCACATTTTATCCTTGTATATTAAAAATTAACTTTAAAAAGTCATTTAATATACTTAACCTTTCTACCTATTTAATATTGAATAGGTGCTTTTTCGATGAATTTATTAGAATTGAAAAGTGATCGTATCTTGTTACATGATTTTTCACTTTTCAAAGAGCTAAATTATTTGATTTCTTTGTTTGTAATATTGTTTTTACTTTTTTAATATATGTTATTTTACATACCTTATTTATATAATCAGGCATATATTTGATTGTGGATTTTAATTATTGTGTTTGTATCATTTATATACATAGAATGCTAATTTATATAAAATTTCAATATAACTTTATGATATGAGTTTTCTTATTATTTTTCTATATTGCTTATTGCCTATTTATTTATATATATTGCTTTTTTTATTAGAGATTTTGCACAACTGTAAATATTATTATCAATTAAGCCATTAAAAAAACCTATTTAATTAAATAAATAGGTTTATATCTATAATATTCACATATTACTTCATAATAACTTTTCGCAAGTAATGCTATTTTTTCATCAGTATACCAGTTATTTACATCTTCTAAATTATTAACATAGCCCTGTTCAATTAAAACTGAGGGAAATAAATTAGAATAAAGTAAGCCAAATGTTACTCCAAATCCTCTTTGCTCATCCCACTGTGATTCAGGGCTTAACAAACGATAGTATTCGTCTTCTCCAATTTTAAGAAACATTGCATATCTAATTCCAGATTCATTATCAGACGGATTAAAACCAATACTCAAATATTTTTCTCTCAATAATTCAGCAAAAGCATAACTTTCTTCAAAATATGGATTTGTTGGTAGTTGTGGATAGATTTCAAATCCTGATGCACTATTTGGTATTTCATTAGAATTACAATGAATACTTAATAATAAATCTGCCTCTAATAAAGTAGCTCTAATTCTTCTGATTGTTGTTGATGGATCACTATAATAATCTGTTGTTTTAAACACTTCAAAACGATAGTCATCTAATAAATACTGATATACTATTTCAGTTGTTTTCGCATTTATTTCCTCTTCTGCTGCATAATATGTCGCACCTGAAACTTCATAACCATGTCCACTATCTAGAACTATTCTTTTTAAAGTTATTGGATAAGCCTCTTCATATACCATCATTTTACTATCTTTATAAAAAAAGGCACAAATAGTTATTAAACATATTGTGCCTATAATAAATTTTTTATTGTTCTTTTTCAATACAATTCATTAGTTCTAAGATGCGATTTAATTCAGCTGTATCACTATATTCAATAGTAATTTTAGATTTTCCAATCTCTACTTTAGTTTGCAGATATTTTTTCATTAAATCTTCAGCATAGACCAACTTTCTATCTTTTTCTACTACTTTTAGAGGCTTATCTTCAGTATGTTTAAATTCTTTGATTAATTTTTCTACTTCTCTTACTGATAATTCTTTTTCAATGGCTATCATGGCAATATCATACATATCATTTTCATCTTCTAATGATAATAATGGTCTTACATGTCCCATTTGTAGTCTTTCTTGTTGTACTAATTCTTGTATAGATACTGGTAATTTTAATAGTCTTAATGTATTTGTTACATGCGTTCTACTTTTACCAATTCGTGTCGCTAATTCCTCTTGTGTATAGTTTAAATTATTTATTAATTTTTGAAATGCTACTGCTTCTTCAATAATTGATAAATCTTCACGTTGGATATTTTCTAAAATTGAAATCTCCATCATTTGAGTTTCATCAAACTCAATAATAATTGCTGGAATTTTTTCTAATTTAGCCTTTTTAGAAGCTCTTAAACGTCTTTCACCTGCTACTAGTTCATAACCATGTTGTTTAGATTTGCGAACTAATATTGGTTGAAAAACACCATGCAATTTAATTGAATCTGCTAATTCATTTATTTTTTCTTGATTGAAAACTTTACGTGGTTGATATGGATTTGGTCTTACATCTTCAACATTTATTTCAATCTTACTATTTACATATTCTGTATTACGTCCTGATTGAATATCTTCTAAAGCTTCTTCTAAACCTTCACCAAATAAAGAGCTTAAGCCCTTTTGTAGTTTTGTATTTGCCATATTTAACCTCTACTATTATAGTTTAATACTTCTTTTGCTAAAGAAGCATAGCTTTTAGCTCCAATAGAATGCATATCATATTCAAATATTGATTTTGAAGCTGAAGGAGCTTCTGATAATTTTACATTTCTTGGAATATATGTCTTATATACTCTTTCTTTAAAATATTTTCTAACTTCTTGTTGTACTTCTATTGATAACTTTGTTCTTGAATCAAACATCGTTAATAGTACACCTTCGATAATTAAACGCTTATTAAATAATCTTTGTACAAGCCTAATTGTTGATAATAATTGTGTTAAACCTTCTAATGCATAGTATTCACACTGTACAGGTATTAACACTGAATCAGCAGCTGTTAAAGCATTAGTATTTAATAAACCAAGTGATGGTGGACAATCAATAATTATAAAATCATATTTATCTTTAATTAAGTCTAATTTATTTTTTAATAATAATTCACGACCTACTTTATATTCTACCATCTCTAAATCTGCACCAGCTAAACTTGTATTTGCAGGTACGATATCAAGTGGTGGTCTTTTTAAGCTTATTTTCACATCATCAACAGTTTTTTCTTGTAATAATAAATCATAAACTGAATTATTACGACTTTTCTCTTTAACTCCTAACCCTTGTGTTGTATTACCTTGTGGATCAAAATCTACTAATAATACTTTTTGCTTTAAATAAGCTAATCCTGCTGCTAAGTTCAAACTTGTAGTTGTTTTACCAACTCCACCTTTTTGATTAGCTATTGCAATGATTTTTCCCATAAGTTTATCCTTCCTTAGCAAATTTAATAATAACTAAAACTTCTTTATCTGTTTCTTCTATTTCAAAAGTACTTTCAATTCCTGATTTAGCACATATTTCTCTTGCATGCTTTAATGTATTTATCCCAATTTTAATATTTTTTGAGAAGACTTTATCTTCTTTTACTTTTTTCTTAGGGAACTTAATATCTTCTATTAATTTTTCTGTTTGCGCTACATTTAATTTTTTTTCTACTACTTGTTTTACAACTTTGTCCATTTGTTCAGCTTTAATTCCTAGTAAAGCACGTCCATGTCTTTCAGTTAGTACTTTTTCACTAACTAATTGTTGTACTGTATCTGGTAATGATAATAATCTAATTTTATTGGCAATCGCCGATTGCGATTTACCCATTTGTTTAGCTAAATCTGATTGTGTAATATTTGTTTCTTCCATTAACTTTACATAAGCTATCGCTTCTTCAATGGCACTTAAATCTGATCTTTGAATATTTTCTACTAAAGCCATATGTGCACTTTCTACATCACTTGCTTCTAAGACAATACAAGGAACTTTTTCATGATGTAGCATTGAACATGCTCTAAATCTTCTTTCACCAGCTATTATTTCAAACCCACTGTCTCTAGGTCTTACTACTATCGGTTGAATTAAACCATTAGTCATGATTGATTCAGCAAGTTCTACTAAATCCTTGTTATCAAAATTAATTCGTGGTTGATGTTTATTTGGAATAATTTTACTAACTTCAATATACTGTACATTTTCCATCTTCTATGGCTCCTCCTTATAATGGTGATTTTTTTATTTTACTATAGTGTCTTGGATACTTCTTATCTGTTTTCTTTATTTTCTTTAAGTATAAATTTACTCTTGTTGAATCATTAACATCTAATTGTTCTGATTTTTCAAGTTCGCATCCTAATAATTTTATTGCTTTTTTCGCATTTTCGAATTCTTCATATCCTGCTTTACCTTTTAAAGATATAAAATATCCATTAACTTTAACTAATGGTATACAAAGCTCTGATAGCATATTTAAATTCGCAACTGCGCGAGCTGTTACTATATCAAATGTTTCACGATGAAACTTAACATAATCTTCAGCTCTTTCGTTTTCTATTGTAACATTTTTAAGGTCTAATTGCTCTACTAATTTGTTTAAAAAAACACAACGTTTATTCAATGGTTCAATGATTGTTACAGTTAAATCTTCAAATACTATTTTTAAAGGTATTGAAGGAAAGCCAGCACCTGCACCAACATCAGCAATTTTTCCACTTATTCCATCTTTTAGAAATGGTAAAATTGAGTCATAGAAATGTTTTTCTATAACTTCTTCATATTCATCGATTGCTGTCAAATTTATTTTTTGATTATATTCCTTTAATAGTTTTGCATAACTATCAAACTGCATTAATTGTTTATCACTTAATTCTATATTAAACTTTAAACATTCTTCTTTTAATTCATTTAAGTTCATTTCCTACTCCTTAAAATATTAATAAATAGATAACTGGTATTATTAGTGCTGGTATTAGATTTGCAGTTTTAATATCACACATCTTTAATTGATTCATTCCAATTGTTAGAATGATCGCATAACCAACTAGATTTATAGCACCCATCATTTCTACTGTAATTACATCTGCCAATAGATTTGCTAATAAAGCAAAAAAGCCTTGATATAATAACACACTTATACTAGAAAATAAAACCCCTACACCTAATGCACTAGCCAAAACAAGACTGCATACTCCATCTAACACACTTTTTACTAAGAGTATATCTATGTTATTATCTAGGACATTTGCAAATGGTCCAAATACTGCCATTGCTCCTGCACAAAAGATAATAGAGGCACTTACATATCCCTTTGCAAAATTTCCTAGGTTATATTTTGTCTCAAACATTAGCCCTAAATTATTGATTTTACTATCTATTTTCAATACTTCTCCAATAACCATACCTAATGCTAGGGAAATAATTAATAATAGTTCATTTGAACTTATTAGCAACTCTTTACTTGGATTAACACTATTTGTAATTAAACCAATAATTGCTATTGAAAACACTGCAAGTCCAATAGCTTTAAGCATTGCTTCTTCTATCTCTTTATTTATTCCTCTTTTAATTAAAAGACCAATTAAAGAACCTATTATAATTGTAACTGTATTTATTATTGTTCCACTCATTTGTTTCCCTCATTTATCTTTTATGTTATTTAATTTTATCATTTTTTTACATAAATATATATAGTTAAATCTTACAATAAATGTTACAATTGTTTACAGACGGGGTAGAAATTATGAATAATAATAATAAAGGTTTTCATTAATTGAATTAATAGTTGTTATTGCAATAATTGCTGTACTTGCTGTTGTATTAGCACCACAGTACATCCAATATGTTGAAAGAGGAAGAGAATCAAATGATTTACAAGTTGCGACAAGTGTCTTAGATGCTGCAAAACTTGTCATCGCTGACCCAAATAACGATATACCTTCAGGATATATTATTGAAGTATTATGGTGTTCTGGCCAAATTGCTGAAGATAAAGGTTATGATGGTGTTGTTTTAGCTAGGTCTACTGGTAGAGTATCCGTTATATCACAAAATTTAACAGCAAATAATGTTCAACCAATGACTGATCCAGCAACATTAAATCGTTTTTCATTGGCATTATTTAATATCTTAAATACTGAACCTGATTCAACATATGGTGTACCTGTACCAGGAGGTTTTGTTTCATTTTTAGAAAAACCACAATTTGAACTAGCAAGTGAAGCAGTATTTGCTTTTCATATCAATACAACAACAGGTGAAACAGCTTTAGCTCGCTGGACTGCTGATGGTGATGTAAATGAATGGTTAGACTTAGGAATGCAAATAACTCCAGCTCCTTAAAAAGCAAAAGAATTTTACTATTTTTTGCTTTTTTATATCATTTTTACTACCATTATTGTATTAAGTTGTTTTTTTACACAATAAATTCATGACAGTTGTCTTTTATTTTTCCTTGAAATCGTACCTTTGATTAGTTATAATGTTTCTTGCTAGGAGATTTATAATGCAAGATTCAACGATACATAAGTTATTAACAAACTTTGTTCAGTTATTAATCTTGGACCAAGCTAATCAAAGTGTAGTTAGTTCAAGACAAATTTCTAAACATCTAAAAAAACAAGGTTATAGTGTACCTTCAAAAAACCTAACTCAACAGTTTCATTTTCTAGAAAAGAACGAACTTATCACTTTAACAACTAAAGACAGTGAAATTAAATCAAAAGATTACAATATTACTGCTAAAGGTTTAATTATTCTAGGTGAAGCTAAAGCTTATGCAAAGTTAATTTCATCAGAGTTAAATTAATTTGCCATTTCACATCATTTTGACTAATTTTTTCTAGATTACTATTGTATTCTTATACAATATATGTTTAAATAATTTAGTTAATTATATGAGGTGAATTTAAATGGATAACAAACACTATTTACCAGATCAAATCTATTCAATGATTACTGAATCTGGCTATAAAAAAGCAACAACCCCTTTAAAGAAGCAAATTATTAAAGGAATCATCGCCGGTATGTGTATCGCATTAGCTGCAGCATCAACTTGTGTTGCAATTCATAGTATTGAAGATTATGGAGTAGCAAAACTTGTAGCAGGTGTAACATTCCCAGTTGGGTTAATGTTAATTATCTTCTCAGGAGCAGAACTATTTACTAGCGATTGTCTAATCGCTCTAAACTTAAAAGATAACAAAGTAAAATTATGGCATTTTGTTAAGACACTATTTGTAGTATTCTTTTCAAACTTTATAGGTGCAGCATTTATTGCTTACTTATTCTATAGTTCAGGACAACTTGGTATGTCTTATAATGGCTTAGCACAATTTTCAATAAATATTGCTAATTCAAAATTAAATTTAGATTTCTATCAAGCCTTTACATCAGGTATTATCTGTAATATATTAGTTTGTTTAGCTGTAATCGCATTTACAGCTGCAAAAGATGTTACTGGAAAAATATGGGCCACATTTTTCCCAATTATGGCCTTTGCAATTACTGGTGTAGAACACTGTGTCGCTAATATGTACTACTTAAGCGTGGCATTTCTAGCTTCTTTAAATCCTGTTTATGCTGAAGGTATAGACGTTTCAAATATAACTATTAGTAATATCTTTGTAAACAATTTATTACCAGTTACATTAGGTAACATTGTTGGTGGTTTACTAATGGGTGTTCTAATGTATTTCTCAATGAGAAATGCTTCGTCAATTAATACTATTTCAAGCATTAAATAGTGATTTATATTATTATCCAGACCAATTTGCCGTTTATATTCCAGTATAAATGGCTATAAAAAAAGAGTAACTAGAGGATTTCCCCCCTCTATTGTTACTCTTTTTTTAGTTTAATAATTACTACTCCATTTGGTAATAATATACTATTACTAAGTTTATTTGAAAATAAAACTTCTTCATTGTCAATTATTATTTCTTCATTAGATGCATTAATTATTACCCTTATACTATTGTCTTTTATATAGTCAATTACTCTTTCATTATAATTATAATTAAAACTAATTTTTAATGACCTTAAAGCTTTATGCTCTTTTCTCAGTTGTATTAACTGTTTAAAGTTATTTATAGTAGAAGCGTAATTACCTTTGTCAATTTTATTCCAAGGCATACATGCTCGACAACCTGGATCAAATCCTCCATCTAACATAATTTCTGTTCCATAGTATAAACTTATACTTCCACACATTGTGAACAATAATATCATTTGTTGATAAAAGATATCTGCATTTTGATTTACACGATGAAATAAGCGGTCTGTGTCATGGGAATCTAACATATTAAATAAAGCTTTATTAGTTTGTGTCATATACCTTTGATAACAATTATTTACTTGATATTCAAAATCTTTATTTATTAAATTTTTATTAAACCAAAACTCATTAATAGTTGTTGTTAGTGGATAGTTCATAACTGAATCAAACTCATCACCTCTTAACCAATTAATTGAATCATGCCATATTTCTCCAAGAATATAGATATCAGGATTTATAGCTTTGCATCTTTTATGTATCTCTTTACAAAGCATATGACTAATCTCATTAGCAACATCTATTCTCCATCCATCAATATTATATTCTTTAATCCAAAACTCACATATCTTGATAATATAATTAATTACTTCAGGATTATTTGTATTTAATTTAGGCATATTTGCATAAAATGCAAAACTATAGAATTCTAAATCTCTAGTATGATATTTATTTACATCAAAAGGCCAATCATTAACCATAAACCAATCATAGTAAACTGAATTTTTACCATTTTTAATAACATCTTGCCAATATGGGAACTCTTCTCCAACATGGTTAAAAACACCATCTAGCATAACTTTAATATTTCTTCGATGACACTCTGCTACTAATTCTTTAAACTTATCTTTATTACCAAATACTGGGTCTATATCAAAATAGTTTATCGTATCATATTTATGTGTTGAAGTTGCTGTAAAAATTGGGTTTAAATAAATACCTGTTATCCCTAAGTCTTCTAAATAATCCAAGCGATTTATGATACCTTGTAAATCTCCACCATATTTATCTTCATTTTTAGGCTTACGACTATCCCATTTTAAAGAATCAAGATTAATAGTTTTATCACCACGGTTAAAACGGTCAGGAAATATTTGATACCAAACAGCATTTTTAACCCAATCTGGTGTTTTTTTCACATCTATTGGATTTAACCATGGCATTGTAAAACATTGTAAGCTTTTAAATGTAGTATCTAATTCAACTTGTGTCATAAAGCCATCTTCAAAGTAATAATGTACTTCATTATGGCTATGTAATTCAAAGTAGTACTTTACTCTTTTATATGGGGGCTTAACTCTAATTACCCATATTTTATGATATTTAAGTTTATATTGTTCAACGATTTCAACTCTTATTGAAGTCCATTTTTCATTACCACCTAAGATACCATTTTCAAAAGGATCTCCATGATGAAAAAAGATTCTTTCTACATCATAATCTGTTTTTATTTTTACTTCAATTATATTTTCATCAATGGCATAACACCAGTTTTCACTTGCTCGATGAAAAACCGCACCAAAATTCATTTCCTTACCTCTTTTAGCGTTTAATATCATTTCTTTTAATGATTTTAATTCTTTACTCAATTTCTTATAATCTTTAAGTTTCCACTCCCAGTTTGGCGTACCAATTGTACCTGGTGTATTGATTCTTGCTTCATCACCCAATAACAAAATATCTTGGACGGGTAATACTACAAGATCACTTATACTATCTAAAGCATTATTAACAATTCTTGCTGGAATTTTTTGTTGTGGATACGAACTAAACATTTTACCTACTTTACGTTTATAATGTGTTGATAGTCCATCGTACCAACCTTTAATTGTTTGATTATCATGAGTACCTGTATAAACTATTGTATTTTTCTTTTCCTTAAAGTTATTATTATTTTCTTTTGGATCTAATTCAAATTGAATTATTTTCATTCCACTTAATTTATAATGATCTCTTAATATTAACACTTCTTCTCTAAGGTCACCTAAATCTTCTGCCACAATTTTTATATTAGGCATTTGTTTATAGATTTCATCAAATAGTGCATAACCTGGTGCTTCTACCCATTTTCCTTCAATTGCTGTTTCACAGCTTGCTGGAATTTTCCAATAAGTATCAAATGCTCTAAAATGATCAATACGCGTTATATCATAAATTTTATCACACCACTTTAGACGTTCAATCCAAAAATCAAAATTATTTTTCTCTAAATAATCCCAATCATATAGAGGGTTACCCCATCTTTGCCCTGTTGCACTGAAATAATCAGGAGGTACTCCAGCAATAAAAGTTGGATGTGATTTATCATCTAATAAAAATGATAACTTATTATCCCAAACATCACTTGAATCTATACCAACATAAATTGGGATATCTCCTAAAATCTCTATACCTTTTTTATTAGCATAAGCTTTAAGTTCAAACCATTGTTTATAAAATATATATTGTACAAAGATTTCATATTCTACTGCATCTAAGTCTTCTAATTCATCAAAATTTTTATTAATAATCCATTGCTGATCTTTAATTGGCCACTCCAACCAAAAACTTAGATTATTCTTCTTTTTAAGCATAATAAAAACTGCATAAATATTAACCCAGTAATTTTCCTTTTTAAAAGTTTCTAATTCTGCCATTGATTTACTATTTTTACTAAATCTTTGATAAGCAAGTTTTAGATATTTAGTTTTAATGTTTCTAGCGATTTCATACTCTGCTTTATTTGTACTAACTAATTTCTCTTCAATTTCATCAATACTTAAAAGTCCATCTGCTATTAATCCATCAAGTCCAATATATACTTCATCACCTGCATATGATGAATATGGTTGATAAGGTGAATTCCCATAACCTACTGGATTTAATGGTAAAATTTGCCATAATTTAATTTTTGCATCAGCTATTATATCTATAAATTCATAAGCTTCCTTACCAAAATCTCCTATCCCCATTTTCCCAGGCAATGATGAAATAGCGGTTAAAATACCGGTTTTACGCATATAATTATTTCCCTTCTTATTAATCTTTTCTTAAAACAGTTTTACCATTTATCAAATAAGCTTTTAACTGTTTATGTTCACTCTTTCCATTTTTGTTTATTTGATTTAATATCATTTTTGAGCCTTCTATCGCAAGTTCAAACGGATCTTGATAGATAGTTGTTAGTCTTGGTGTTGAATATTGAGATAATTCAATACCATCAAAACCGATAACAGAAATATCTTCAGGTATTCTTTTATTTAGGTCATATATTGCTCGTATTGCTCCAATTGCCATTACATCTGAAGCACAAAATAACGCATTCATTTCTGGAAATTTTTCAATCAATTCTATACAAGCATTATATCCACTTTCTAATGAATATCTAGCTTCAATAAATTGCTTATCATGATTAAAGTTAATATCTAATTCTTTTAACCTTTCAACAAATCCTTCATAACGAAGTTTAGCCGGTCCAATATTTTGCGTACCACCACAAATTAAACCAACTTTGTTTAACTCATTTTTATTAAAATGATCAGCTACTAGTTTTGCACTACTAAAATCTTCAATACTTATTGATGATAAGTTTTCAATATTTAGATTAGTCGCATCAATAGCAATTAAAATACATGGTATTTTAATTGTATTAAAATCTTTTTCAAAATTATCTAAGGTACCACCTAAAAAGCAGATACCTTTAGGTTGAAGTTCATTGTTTAATTTTTTTGCACATAAAACTTCATTGTCATTTTCATCTAAATAATGGATATTTAACTCTAAATTTTCTTCACTAAAACACTCTTGTAATTTCTCAAGTATTTTAGCAAACAACATATTCATCGTACCTTTTACAATAACTAGCATAACTTTTGATTTTTTTTGTGCTAAATTTTTTGCATTAGTATTTATTTCAAAGTTATATTTTTTTATTACTTTATTTATCTCTACTTTTGCCTTTTCACTTACATCTTCTTTATTATTCATTACTCTTGAAACAGTTGATATACTATATCCTGCTTCCTTTGCAATGTCTTTAATTGTGACCATTAACCCTTAACAGCTCCCGCAGCTACTCCTTTAATAATGTGTTTTTGACAAGACATGTAGAAGATAATAATTGGAATAATTGCAAGAATTAATGCTGCCATGATTGCTCCCATATCAACTCTACCATATGAACCTTTCATATATTGGATAATAATTGATATTGTTTTATATTTTGTGATATCTAAAACTAAATATGGTAATAAATAGTCATTCCAAATCCACATTGTTTGTAAGATTCCAACTGAGATATAAGTTGGTTTTAGCATTGGCATGATAATTGTGAAGAATGTTCTAATTGGTGAGCATCCATCAACCATTGCTGCTTCTTCGATTTCCACAGGAATAGACTTAATAAATCCACAAAACATAAAGATTGAAAGCCCAGCACCAAAACCTAGATAAACTAAAATAATACCAACTGGATTACTTAATCTTAATCTATCTGCTGTAAATGATAATGTAAACATTACCATTTGAAATGGTACAATCATAGAGAATACGCATAAATAATAGAATATTTTCGTATATATATTTTTGACACGTACGATATACCAAGCACTCATTGAAGTAAATAATAAAATTGCCGCAACTGAGGCTATTGTAATAAACACTGTAACTCCTACTGCACCTAATATATCATAAAAGTTTATTGCTTGATCATAGTTTTCAAAACCTATAAAACTATCTGCGTTTGGTAATTCAAATGGAAATCTAGTAATGTAAATTTTATTTTTAAATGAATTAAATAAAACAATAAATATTGGTCCAACATAGAATAAAGAGATGAATGTTAAAAGACCAGTCAATGCCCAATTTTTTTTACTTATTTTTTTCTTTGCCATTAGTGTTCAATCTCTCCTTTTCTTGTAATGAATAATTGCATTAAGCCAAGTACCGCAACTAATATAAAGAATATTACTGCTTTAGCTTGTCCAACTCCCTCAAATCCTGTTCTACCATAGAAAGTATTATAAATATTTAAGGCTAATAACTCTGTTAACCTTTGAGGTTCTCCAGCAGTTAATGATAAGTTTTGATCAAATAGTTTAAATCCATTAATCATCGTTAAGAATGTACATATTGTAATTGATGACATCATCATTGGAATTGTTACTTTCGTTAATTTTTGCCATTTGTTAGCTCCATCAATTTCAGCAGCTTCATTTAAACTTTGCGGTATAGCTTGGAATCCTGCAATATAAATAATCATCATATATCCTATTTGTTGCCAAGCTACTAGAATAACTAGTCCCCAAAATCCATACATTGCATTAATACCTAATGCTGTATTAAAATTCATTAATACACCATCAAATATTAATTGCCAAATATAACCTAAAACAATTCCACCAATTAAATTAGGCATAAAGAATACTGTTCTAAAGATATTAGTACCTGGTACTGCTTTAGTTAATATATATGCTAATGTAAAGGCAAATAAATTGATTATAACAACCGTTACAACTGCAAATGCCACTGTAATTCCAAATGCATTTATGAAAATCGGATCTTTAAATGCATCTATATAGTTTTGTACACCATTGAAAGTTGCATCTGTAACCGTTGTAAAATCTGTAAATGATAAACCTATCCCCATAATAAATGGTACTATAAACCCAATAATAAAAGCTAAAAACGTTGGTATAATAAAGAACCAATAATATTTTTTAATGTTTCTACCCATAATTCTCCTCTCTTATAGTAATAAAGCGATAACTGTTTAACAGTTGTTGTTAGTCAGTTATCGCTACATAAACTAATTAATTATTTGATGCTTGATACTCTGCTGCCCATCCATTAATGAACGCATTTTCAACTTCTGACCAATCAGCTTGATTTGCTGCATACACTGTTAATGCACTTCCTAAATCATTTTTCCATTGTTCAGATGGCATAGTTGTAAAGTTCCAACTTACTGGAGTTTTTCCAGCATTAATATATTCATTAGCTGCTGTAACTAATACATTGTCTGATGTTGTTGGATTAGATTTAAATGGAATTACAAATCCCATACCATCATTACCAGATGGCATTGCTCCTGCTGCACCTGTTAATGCTTTAACAGCTGTTTCATTTGTTACAACCCACTCTAAGAATGCTAAAGTAGCATCGATATCTTCTTGACTTGCTTCTTTATTAACTACCCAATAGTTTTCAGTTCCTGTTGTTAACCCTTGGTTTTCTTCACCCTCAACACCAATATAGATTGGAAGCATTCCTAGGTTTTCATCACCAATTTCAGCTACATCAGCATAAGCCCATGTACCATTTTGATAGAATACACCTTCACCTAATACAAATTCAGCAATCGCATCTTCACCTGTTTTTGTAGATAATAAAGCTGGATCTACAGTTGAATTATTGATATATAAATCCCAAATTTGTTTGTAATTATCTAAGTATGACCCTTCAACTGCATCAGTTGATCCAATACCACGATCTAAATACTCATAATAAAGAGGCATATTTGCTAAATGAGTTTTATATCTCCAGTCTGATGAGCTATCCATACCTGCAGATGTAAATGCTGCAAACCCTAATTCATCTTTTCTAGCTGTAATATCTTCTGCAACTGCTTTTAATGTTTCAAAATTTGTAATATCTTCAGGAGCATATCCTGCTTCTGCTAATAATTCTTTGTTGTAAATAATACCATAAGTTTCAATTACATATGGAATCCCATAAACTGCTCCATCTTCTACTAAAGCAAAGTCAGTAGATGATAATTCATTATAAATACTTGTATCACTTAAATCTAATGCATAATTCTTCCATGCCGCTAAACCAACAGGACCATTAACTTGGAATAAAGTTGGTGCATCAGTTTTTGCAATTTCAGATTTTAATGTTGATTCATAAGTACCTGCTGCTGCAGTTAAAACTGTAACTGGAACTCCTGTTTCAGCAGTGTAAATTTCTGCTAATTCTTGCCATTGAGCATCTTGCTCTGGTTTAAAGTTTAAGTAATAAACTTTCCCACTAGCTTCGCTAGTTGTTGAATCACCGCCATCAGTTGTAGTCTCTTCGCTTGAACAAGCAACAAGTGAAACCATCATTAATGCCGAAAGTAAAATCGTTAATAATTTTTTCATTTTTCCTCCATGTAAACGTTACCGAAAACGTTTTTATAATTATATGTTACACTATATTATTTACATATGCAACAAAAATGTTTGCGCTTTCATCTTTTTTAGTATTAATTCCAATCTTATATGTAATAAAATCTTACTTTATTTAAATATAAAAACTTTTAAATCAGATAAAATAATAATGTTTTTATTACTATTATAACTATATGTCTTTTTATGTTTTTGATTTTAATTAATAAATGTAAATAGGCATTATAATTAAGACTATCATCATCGTTTGTCATAAAACCAAATAAAAAAACCATATCTATTAAGATATGATTATTTAATAAATTCTGTATTTAATAATTTACCAAGTACAATAAGTGTTAGTATTATAGTAATAATTCCAAATATAGAGTAAATTTCTATTATTGTTAAAAAGCTTATAAGTTTTAGACCTTCATTAATTATACTTACTAATAAAATTATTCCTAAAAATGTAACCAAACTATTTTTATACTTCATGAATAGTGAGTTAATATATAGAGTTGATGTTAAAAATAATGTTGTTGTCAAAAATTTAAAAATAAATAAATTGAAGTTTACAAAATGTAGACCTTTTCCTCCTAACATTATTACTAGGGGATTGTATATAAGTATGATACATAAAATAGCAGTTGATGCTAATATTATATTACCTATATATTTTGATAAAAATATCGTATACTCCTTAATATTTCCCATTAAAGAATATTGCTCATAAATACCTTGATTAATATCACTGACAACTAATATTAATCCATTAAGTAGAATTGAAACAAAGATAATTAAAAATAATATAAAATCATTTATCATAATTATTTCCGGACTACTTCCAGGTATAATACCTACATAACATAATGTTAGTATTACGCCAAAGTACATTATAGATATAAATGGATATTTAAAAAATGCTCTTTTATAAGATAATAAATCTTTTTTTAATAATAGTATTAAATTATTCATAACTCACCACTTGTCTAATACTTTGATCTTTAATGATTATATATTCTTCTATTAAATTTGCATATTCTTTATAGTCTTCAGTACTAATTATAATTGTTTGGTGACTTTTAACTAAGTTTGTAATGTAATCCTTTATAATTTTTAATGTTATATCATCGTAGTTTTTAAATGGTTCATCTAATATGTAGATGTCTGCTTGCTTTAAATCTAATAATGCTAATGATAATCTTTTTTGTATAATATTATTCAGTTTATGTGCTTGGATATTTTCGTCATTCATCAGGTCCCATTTTTGCAAATAATATTCGACGTTTTCTATTTTTCTTTTATTTGTTAACTGGTAGAAATGTTCAATATTTTCTTTAACAGTTAAATATTCACAAAATCCACCATTGCTATTAAGATAAGCAAACTTAATATTTCCATTATTCACTTCACCTTCATCAGGCTTTAAAATATTTAAAATTAATCTAAGTAAAGTAGTTTTTCCACTATTTTTATTTCCAATTAGTGCGTAGATTCTTCCTCTTTTTATTTTTAAATTTAAATCGTTAAATACTAAATTATTTTTTCTATAAGAATATGAAATATTTTTTAAAGTAATTAATTCTCTATTCATTTTAACCTCTTTTTGTAGTCGTAATCACACTACTTGTGCCCATAAATTGTATTAAATTTACATTTTTGTGTCAACTTCTTTATTAAATAAAGCAATTAATTATATATTTGTAAAATTTAGAGCAACTTATCTATTATAACATTATATTTCTAGAAATAAATATTTTCATTAAAGTTTGTGAAAATACCTATTTAGATTTATAATATTTAATATATAAGAGGATTTTTTATGAATGTACTAAATAAAGAAAAAAACTATGCTATGCTTTTAGACTTCTATGAGTTAACGATGATTAATGGATATCTTAAAAGTGGCTATGCATCACAAATCGCGGTATTTGATTTATTTTTTCGCAAAGTACCTGATAATGGTGGTTTTGTTATCGCCTGTGGGTTAAATGAAGTTGTTGATTATATTTTAAATATAAAATTCGACCATGATGATATTAATTTTTTAAAGAGTCAGAATATTTTTGATCAAGATTTCTTTGATTTTCTTTTAAACTTTAAATTTACAGGTGATTTGTATAGCGTAAAAGAAGGGAGTGTTGTATACCCTAATGAACCAATTGTTGTGATTAAGGCTCCTATTTTAGAAGCTCAATTAATTGAAACAATGCTATTATTGATCATTAATCATCAATCATTAATTGCAACTAAAACAAGTAGAATTGTTAGAGCCGCAAGAGGAAAAGATGTAATTGAACTTGGAGCACGCCGTGCTCATGGATTTGATGCAGCAATCTATGGGGCAAAAGCAGCTTATATAGCAGGTGTAAAAGCAACTGCAACAGTACTTGCTGGAAAATTATATAATATTCCAATTACAGGAACAATGGCCCACTCTTGGATACAATTCTTTAATGATGAATATGAAGCATTTGCAGCATACGCTAAAGTATACCCTGATAGCTGCACCTTATTAGTTGATACTTATAACACTTTAAAATCAGGTGTCATTAACGCTATTCGTGTTCATAAAGATATATTAGAACCTATGGGTAAATCATTAAAAGCTATCCGTATAGATAGTGGAGACTTAGCTTACTTATCAAAAAAAGCTCGAGAACTTTTGGACAATGCTGGCTTATATGATACAAAAATTGTCGTATCTAATAGTG
The DNA here is from genome assembly GCA_964371715.1 of uncultured Erysipelotrichaceae bacterium. GTDB lineage: Bacteria > Bacillota_I > Bacilli_A > Erysipelotrichales > Erysipelotrichaceae > CAYJNO01. Next base: position 72,362 of record CAYJNO010000002.1, read on the forward strand.
TAGATGAACAATTGATTTTTTCATTAATTAATCAAGATGCAAAAATTGATGTCTATGGTGTAGGTGAGCGCTTAATCACTGCCAAATCAGACCCTGTCTTTGGTGGTGTATATAAACTTGTGTCAATAGAAGATCAAAATAAAAATTATCTACCTCGCATTAAAGTTAGTAATAATGTAGAAAAAGTTGTTAACCCAGGCTTTAAAAAGTTATACCGTGGTTATGATAGTAATGGTACAAGTATTTATGATATTATCGCTTTACATGATGAAGTAATTGATACAAATACTGTAATTAAAAATCTAAAAAAACCTTATAAAAATTATCCGATATTAGAAGATGTTACGGTTGAATGTCTACATTTACCAATCATAATCAATGGTGAATTAGTTTATGATTTACCAACTCTTGAAGAGATTAAAGAACATTTACAAAACTCACTAACTAAAGTATCTATTGAAGAAACAAGATTTAATTTCCCTCATGAACATTATGTTGATCTAACTTCAACTTTATATGATTTAAGAGTTGAACTATTAAATAAGTATGAAAAATAAAATCATTATATTTGGAGGATCATTCAACCCTATTACTACCGCACACTTTAATATTTTAAAGTGTGCCATGGCAAAAATAAACGCTTCTAAAGCAATATTTTTACCAACAGGAGATATGTATAATAAAAGTGATTTATTAGACTTTAAACATCGTTTTAATATGCTTAATATAATTTGTGCTAATGAAAAAAATTTTGAAGTTAATGACTATGAAAATAGATTTGAGACTAACCCTAAAGCATTAATGTCATTAAACTATTTTAGAAGTATCTACCCTGATAGCGAATTATATTTTATGATGGGAAAAGATAATTTTATTAACTTTGATAAATGGTATCAACCTGAATCTATCTTAAGTAATTATCATATAATCGTGATTGATCGTGATAGTAATGTCAAAAACTTTAATCATCAATTTATGAAATTTAATGACAAAATAACCTTTATTGAAAGCACATTAGATAATTATCTTGTCTCATCAAGCATTGTTCGTAGTTTGTTTAAAGAAAATAAAAATGATGAAGCTTTTAAACTTGTCGATAAGCAAGTTTATGACTACATCATTAATAATAATTTATACTAATCTTTTCTTTAGTGTTTCAAAGGCTTTAGCTTCTAGGCTATCATCAAGTTCACTTAATGTGACTTGACCATAGCGCTTAGCTAAAGCTTTTTTTATTATAAAATCTGCTAATTTTGGATTTTTTGGCAGTAATGGACCATGTAAATAAGTACCAAGTACATTTTGATGATAAAAACCTTCAAAACCTTTAATATACTCATTGCCATGTCCATAGATAACTTTACCTAATGGATACTTCACATTCATGGTTTGTCCACCATGATTTTCAAAACCAATTAACTCAAAAACTTCATCATCAAGTTTAACTTCAATTAGAACATTACCAATACAGCGACCTTCACTTTTATTTTCTGTATAATAATCAAAGATTTTAAGACCATCAATAATTTTACCATCTTGGTCTTTATAGTATTGCCCAAATAATTGATAACCTCCACATATTAATAAAATAAAGGTCTTATCTTCTATGGCCTTTTCAATTGCACTTTTACGTTTAATTAAATCTTCATAAATAATATTTTGTTCATTATCAGCTCCACCTCCAAAAAAGATTAAGTCAAATTTACTAAAATCTTTTTCTTCATTTAAACCTAAAGTCTCAACATTAACTTCAATATTACGATCTAATAAGCGTTTTTTTAATACTTTAATATTTCCACTATCCCCATATAAATCCATAATATTATGATATAACCATAAAATATTTAAAATCATTTTGCATACCTCTTCAAAATCTTTCTTGTTTTTTGAAGTGCCGTATATGTTACTAAAGCATAAACCTTATGCTCTAAACTATTTATGTATTTAATTGCATCTTCATCTTCTTCAAAAACTTTTATATTTTTATCAAAGTTATTATATTTAACACATAATGCAATATCATATGCACGTGAGCCTGTACAAATAATATTTTCTACATTACTATCATTCAATATTTCAAATCTTACATCATAAATCCAAGAAACATCACGTCCGTCTTGTCCAAAGTCATTTAATGTTAAAAGAATATTTTTAACTTCGTTTTGTTCATTAATATATTTAAGAACCTCATTGGCGCCAGTTGGATTTTTAATTAAATTTAATAATAGTTCATTATTCAAATTAAAAGTTTCCATACGACCATCATTCATCGCAAATCCTTTAAATACTTCATTTATTAGATCATCTGATATTTCTAGGCTATGGGCTAAACTTATTACTGCTAAACAATTATAGACAGCATAGATCGTATTATAAGGATTATTAAAGGTATAATTATTAACCATAAATGTTTTATTATTAGCACTAATATTTTGTCCTAAGACAATATTATCATAACTTGGGAAATCACAGTTTGGACAATTAAAATCACCAATATGTGAGTATTGATAAAAGTTATATTTTAATTCATGATTACAGTTAAAACAAAAGCGTCCTTCTAATACCTCATTACTTACACTAATAGCTTTACTAAATGCTTCTGCTTTAAAATAAATTACATTATCTTTATGATATCCAATACGCGCAACATTTGGATCATCACCATTTAAAATTAAAGTACCTTTAAATCCATTTAAAGCATCATCTAGATTTCTAATAATATTTTCCATTTCTCCTGCACGATCTAATTGATCTCTAAATAGATTATTTATTATAAAATGTGAAACTTCTATATTTTGTATCACTTTTTTTACGCTTAATTCATCAACCTCAATAATTAATGCATCAGCTTTAATCTCCCCATTTAAGTTAGCATTTGTTAATAATAAAGTAGTAATACCAGCAATTAAGTTATCACCACCAATATTACTTACTACTTTATTATAATGTTTATTTAATACTTGATATGTTAAATTCGTTGTTGTAGTTTTACCATTAGTACCTGTTATTAAGATAACATTTTTTGGCAATTTAATTTTACTAATAGCTATAGGATCAAGCTTTGCTGCTAATTTCCCAGGTAATGAACCACCTCTTTTATTAAAGATTGTTAAGATGAATTTAATTAATTTTGCCAATAATATACTAAGTCTAAAACGCATAATTATCCCTTTACTAAAGTATCAATAGCATTACTAATTTTTTCAAATTTAGTTTGTGCAGTTGCTTTATCTGAAGCTTTTATTGAATAATAGAATTTACATTTTGGTTCAGTTCCACTTGGTCTAATAGCTATAAAACCACCATCTTCTAAATAATATTTTAATACATCAGCTTTTGTGAAACCTTCAATATTTGTTTTATTATCACCATCTACTTTTACTAGTAATCCATAATCTTCATAGCCTTTAACTTTGTAATCAGCAATCACTTCTAATGGATTTTCTCTAAAACTTTTAATTAATGCTTGTAATTTAATTGCACCTTCTTGTCCTTGTAAAGTGATAGATGTTTGTGTATCTAAATAATAGCCCTCACGAGCATATATATCTTCTAATACATCTACTAGTGTTTTATTATTGCCTTTATAGTAGTTACAAGCTTCAGCAAGCATTAAACATGCTTGTGTAGCATCTTTATCTCTTACAAATGGGCTAATCAGTGAACCATAGCTTTCCTCATAACCAAAGACATAGTTTTTACTTTGCGCTTTAGTGTATAGTTCAACTTTTTCACCAATAAATTTAAAGCCTGTTAATGTTTTTTCAGTTTCAATTTTATAATTTGATGCAACAGCTTCTCCAATATCACTTGTTACAATAGTGTTAAACATAATTGGATTTTCTGGTAAGATATTTTTTTCAGTCAATTGACTAAAAATATATTCCATTAAAATAGCACCAGTTTGATTACCTGTTAATATTTCATATTCATTTTGATGTTTTACACCAACACCCATACGATCTCCATCAGGATCACATACTAATATTAAATCAGCATCATATTTTTTTGCATATTCTAATGAAAGTTCATATGCAGCTAATTCTTCTGGATTTGGTGTTTTTGTATTTGAGAAATCAGGATCTGGTGTTGCTTGCTCTTCTACTAAGATTAAATCATACCCTGCTTCTTTAATCGTATAACATACTGCTGCATTACTTGCACCATGTTCTGGTGAAAATACTACTTTAATATCTTTATTTAAATCAGGATTTAATCTAATACCCATTACTGCTTCATAGTATTCTTTATCTAATTCTTCTTTAACTTCAACAATTAAGTCATTATTAGGTGTTGGTACTAAACTAATTGGATCTTCAACAGCATTTACTAAAGCAATAACTTGGCTTGCAATAGCAGGAATTAATTGGCACCCTGTTTCATCATATAACTTATACCCGTTATATTCTTTAGGATTATGTGATGCTGTAATCATTACACCACCAAAACAATTATAATATCTAACTGCGAATGATAATTCAGGAGTTGGTGTTAATGTTTTACATAAATAAACCTTAATACCTTTACCTGACAAATACTTAGCAGTATCTAATGCAAATTCATAAGATTGATGACGATTATCATATCCTATTGCTACTCCTCTTTGCATTGCTTCTTCACCATTTTGAACAATATAATTTCCAAAGCCTTCATTTGCTTTTCTAATAGTATGAATATTAATACGGTTAGGACCTGTACCCATTACACCACGCATACCTGCTGTACCAAATTCAATGTTAGTATAAAATGCATCATTGATGGCTTTTTCATTCATTTGTTCTAACTCTTCTTTTAACGATGGTTCTAAATTTTCATTGTTTAACCAATATAAATATTTTTCTTTGATCATATCCTTAATCCTTTCCTCTAATTTCTGTTATATGATTAAGACTTCCATAGATTGAACTAGCTTCTAATTCAACTTCATGGTACGCCATTAATTCTGATATTGTTACAAATTCATAGTTATTAGCTAAAAGATATTCGATAATATCTTTTAGTGAATCTTTAGTTGTCTTATGTATATCATGTAATAGGATAACATCATTTGGTTGTACATTATCTATCATATATTCTTTAATTAATACTGGATCTTTTAGCTTCCAGTCTAATGTATCTAAACTCCACATTATCCATGGCATATTTACGATATCTAATACTTTTTGATTATATGAAGCATATGGTGGTCTAAATGTTTTTAAATGATATTCATTATTTGTAATAGTGCTAATATAATTATTCAAACTATTAAACTCATCATAGATTTCTTCATCACTTAATTTTTTAAGATATGGATGAGTTTTAGTATGATTTCCAAGTTCATGACCAGCATTTATCATTTCTATAATAAATTCATCATGATTCTTATCAATTACATTATCCCCAACAATATAAAATGTAGCTTTTACATTATAACTGTTTAATATTTCAACAACTTCTTTTGAAACAGCTGTTATACCATCATCAAATGTTAAGGCAACTAAATTCTTACTTTCATCAATATAACGATATGGTTGATGTATTATTTTATTATTAACAATTCCTAAATCATATTCTAAATATTTTACATAGGCATTTAAATTAACTTCAAAGCTAAATTTATCATAATTGGCAATTAAAGCATTGTCTCTTAAATAATAATCAATAAATGTATACTCACTATTTTCAATGTCCAATTCTTTTGCATAACTATGTGCACTATAATTTAAGTTTACAAGCATTTTATCATTAATACTAGTATTTTCGACTAGTGTTCCATCATCTTTAAGTATAATTCCTTTATTAATATCTGGATAATAAATACTATAATAATTTTGATATTGATATAGTTCATAGTTTGCTTCTACATTATTAAAATCGTTTACAATATCTTTTAAATATTTTTTTACTTCTTTATTAACAGTACTATTAATATCTGGATAGGTAATTTTTACATTATTAATAAAGTTATATACCTCAAATTTTTCATTACAAACAGAACTTGTAAGCATAAAAATGCTAATACAAAGTAATAGCATTTTTAATAAGTTTTTTAAATGTTTATTATAGATCATCAACTAAAGCACCGCTTTTTGCATAAGCTGTACTTTTCGCTTCAAAAAAGTCTGTTTTAATCATATTAGCATCTGCATATTGATTAACCCATTTCATTGATTCTGGTTCACTATCAAAGCCTTCATAGATTGGATCTAATCCTATGTTTTTACATCTTAAGTTACCTAAATATTTAATATAATCACTAATCATTGATTCTGATAAGCCTTCAATCGCATCACCAATTACATATTGTCCCCAAGCTATTTCTTGTTCACAACCTTCTTTAATCATTGAACGATATTCATTACATTTTTCAACTGTAAATAATTCCGGATTTTCCTTTTTTAGTTCATTAATGATATTTTTAAATAACCATAAATGAGTGTTTTCATCACGATTGATATAACGTATTTCTTGTGCACTTCCTGTCATTTTATTAATACGTCCCAAGCTATAGAAAAACATAAATCCACTATAGAAGTAAACACCTTCTAAAATATAGTTAGCTACAATAGTACGCATCAAAGTATAAGCATCTTGTTTTTCTTGAAACTCATTATAAATAGAGCCAATAAATTCATTACGTCTTAATAAGTGTTCATCTGATTTCCATTGGTATAGGATATCCATTCTTTCATCAATTGAACAAATAGTATCTAACATATAGCTATAACTTTGTGAATGAACAGCCTCTTGGAAAGTTTGAATTGATAAACATAAATTAACTTCATTAGCTGTGATATAAGATGAAATACTTGGTAAGTTAGCAGTTTGAATACTATCTAAGAATATTAAGAATGATAATATTTTATCATAAGCTCTTTTTTCACTAGGAGTCAAACGGTGATAATCTTTCACATCTTGTCCTAAGTTTATTTCTTCTGGAATCCAAAAATTATTCATAGCGATACGATACCAATCGCTAACCCATGTATATTTAATATTATTAAAATCATTTAAATTAGTTGTATTTCCATTAATCATTGATCTTTTATTTAATTCTATATCTCCATTAGGATTAAATAGTTTCTTTTTGTCTAAACTCATAGTTCCTCCTTAAGCTGAACAGCTTTCACATTCTTCAATATCTAAACTTTTACTTCTTACATAATATATTGTTTTTAATTGATGCTCATAAGCACTGATATATAAATTTAAAATCTGTCTAAATGTAAATTCATTAGTTATATATAAGTTCATTGATTGTGCTTGATCAATATGTCTTTGACGAATTCCACCAGCTTTAATAACCCAGTTTTGATCAATTAAATGTGCATTTTTATATAACCAATATGTTTCTTGACTTAATGATGGAGCAAGCCTTGGAATTAAACCATTTTTCTTTTCTTCTAAGAAGAATTTATTCATGATTGGATCAACTCCTGCCGTACTTCCTGCTAAGATACTTGTTGATGATGTTGGTGCAACAGCTAATAAATAACCATTTCTTAAACCATTACTACTTACTTCATCTTTTAACTTTAACCATTTATCACTATTATAGTTACGTCTTTCAAAGTATTTTCCATTTTGCCATTCACTATTTTCAAATAATGAATAACTGCCTTTTTCAATAGCTAAATCTTTTGAAGCATTTATTGTATGATAATTTATTCTTTCAAACAGTTCATCCATAAAGCTTAAGTGTTCATCACTTTCAAAGCTAATTTTATTTAAAGCTAGTAAGTGATGATACCCACTAATACCAAGCCCGATAGCACGATATTTATGGTTTGTAATTTTTGCGTATGGTAATGGATAATAGTTTAAATCAATAACATTATCCAACATTCTTGTAGTCGTTGTTACTACATGTTTCAATTCATCATCATTATGTACATCAATACGACCAAGTGTTAAACTTGCTAGATTACATACTACAAAGTCTCCAGCTTTAACTTTTGTTACAACTATACTTTCACCATTTACTTCTGTAATTTCAGTTGATTCAGTTGTATTTGCTGACATATTTTGCGCAATTTCTGTACATAAATTACTACAATAAATTATTCCTTCATGCTTGTTTGGATTTGCTTTATTGACAATATCTCTATTAAAGACAAATGGTGTACCAGTCTCAACAGCACTTTTAATAATTTGTCTTACTAATTCTTTTAATGAAATAACTCTTTTAGAAATGCGTTCATCATTAACACAATCTAAATATTTAACTTCCCATTCATCACCAAATGAATCCTCTAATGAATAACCTTTTACTAATTTTATTTCATGTGGACACATTAAATGCCAATCAGCATTAATGTCGCTTTTTACCATTTTCCAAAATAAGTCAGGATAACATAAAGCTGGGAAGATATCATGAGCCTTCATGCGATCATCACCATTATTAGTTCTTAAATTTAAAAACTCTGGTAAATCTTTATGCCATGCATCTAAATAAACAGCAACCGCCCCTTGTCTTACACCTAATTGATCTACTGCAACAGCAGTATCATTTACAAGTTTAATCCAACGAATAACACCACCTGCTACCCCTTTAAACCCTCTAATACTTCCACCGATCGAACGTACTTTACCAAAATAAAGTCCCATTCCACCACCAAGTTTGCTAACTTTCGCAAAAGAATCAATTGAACGATAAATACCTTCTAATGAATCTTCAACGGTATCAATAAAACAAGATGATAATTGATGATATGGCTTTCTAGAATTTGATAATGTAGGTGTAGCTAATGTAATTTTTAAACTTGATAAAATTTCATAGAAATTTTTCACATGACTTAATTTATCTTGTTCTTTCATTGCAAGATGAAGAGCAATACCTAAATACATCTCTTGAATATCTTCAACAGCTTGATTATCATAGTCTTTGATTAAATAACGATTTAATAATAAATCTAAGCCTGAATAATTAAATAGATAGTTATTATCATTATTAATAAATGTATAAGCTTCTTCTATTTCTTCTTTAGTATAGTGTTCTAATATATATGCACCGTATAAATTATTATTGGTCATATATATTACTTTTTCATAGAAACTTTCTAAGTTAAGAGCTTTAACTTTTTTATTCATATTTCTTGCATGTTTAACTAGTAATAATCTAGCAGCAACAAATTCAAAGCATGGTCTTTCTTGCGTAATAGATTCAACTGCAGCTTTAATTAATAAATTTAATAACTCTTCATCATTTAAATTCGGTTTAATAAATAATCTAAATTTTTCTAACAAGTTACCACAGATATACTCTTCATTATGATAGTCTTTATTAATTTTAGTTAAACATTTATAGATATCATCTTTTACTTCAAAGTTATTTGTTATTTCAATTACATAACCTCTTAATACATTACGGCGGTCACGATATAGGATATAACTTTTCGCTACTTCGTAATAACTGTGTTGCATTAATAGTTTTTCAACCATATCCTGTATTTGTTCAACACTAAACGAAGACATTTCACTTACTTGTGCTAATAAATCATTAATAATTAAATCTAAGTGTGCTTCTGATATTTTTTCTTCTGATACTTCTGCTTTTAATATTGCATTCTTAATTTTATTTACATCAAAATCTACGATCATCTTATCTCTTTTAACTATCTTCATTTCGACCCACCTTTTAATTTTTTCTTTAATATGCTTGCCTGATAATTTAGTGGTTTTAACACTAAATCAAAATCTCCAATATATTCCACAACTTCGCCATTATAGCCTTTTTTAAATTCATATACTCCATAGCGCTCATCACTTTTCGATAAATCTCCTGATATACCATAGAAGTTATGACCATCGTAACCATTAACTATGCCGTATTGAATCATTTCCCATTGTAATAAATATTGGGCATTAAAACTCATTAACTCACCATATGATCCACTAAATAAATAAACAGTTTCAGGTTTATAGCACATAAACATAGCTCCAGCTAAGATTTTCTCTTCACCATACTTATTAATATAACCATCACATTCTCCAATTTTTTTAGTTAGTGACTTAATAGTTTCATTATACTCTTTTCTTTTTCCTTCGCTACTTTTTCCATCTTTTAACTTTGCTACTTTATCTTCTATTTCACATTTTTCTTGGATGATTGTAGCTTTATAGTCATTAAAGTTAATTGTTGCTACTAAAAATTTTACATATCCATCTTCATGATATGCTTTATACATTTGTTGGTAATACTCTAAAGATCTTGCACTAAAGCTTCTTCTTTCACCAGCACTATCACAAACTGCTTTAAAATCACTTAATTCATCATATGCTAGTTCTTTTACTTTGACTTGATATTTTATTGCTTTTCGAATTAAATTTCTTGTAGTAGCTTTAAACTCATTAAATATTTGATCTTTATTTTTACCATGGTAATTTAAAACAAAAGCCCAACGACATTGTTTTGTCAAATCTAATTTAAGATAGAAACCATTATGTTTATATCCCAGATTTAGTAAATTTTGATAGATTATTGTATTATCAAATCCATCTTCAACAAGCAATCCATTAATATCGCGTTGTTTATATAAAACTTCAGGTTCAATATTTAAGACATAACCACCTTTACTTTTTAAAAACTTTTTTAATTCTTTTGTAAAAAAGCTCAATAACTCTATATTTTCATAGTCTATTAAAAGACCTTTTGGAGCGCTATAATAGACACCAAATTTACTTTTATAACCAAACACCATAGTCGATGCGATAATATTATCATCTTCTACTACACCAACATAAAAAACAGGTAAACCTTTATTTTTTTGAAAGTTTCCCATATTAACTGTTTGGATAAATGAAGCATAACGATGATTTTTACTATGTGCAGTAAATTCATCTAAACTTAATTCTTTAAATATCATTTACAGTCTCCTTTATTATTAAATATATCATATTAAATTTATGATAAATAGACTTGATTTTTTCATCTTAATAATTTATAAAAAGTTTGTAGTAAAAATAATTAAATATTTATAAGTTATTGATATTTTTTATAATTAAATTGATTATATACAATTTAACGATTACACTAATTAGACTTATATTTGTATTAAATTTATTTTTTTTCATCTCAATATAAATCAATTTTTATTATATCTGTTATCATAATTTATCTACATGCTACTAATCCTTTTAATTTATGCCTACATTCCTCTTTCAACATTATTTTCAATTGTTTTATTATAGTATCATCTATGTTAAAATATATCTAGAAAAGGAGCATTTATGATTGATTTTTTACATACCTTATTATCAAACGTCGTTGATTTAGCTATTGTTGTTTTTGAATTTATTGGAGTTTTCATTCTAATATTCTCAGGAATTAAAGGAGCTTATGAATATATGAGCAAAAACCCTTTAGCTCGTTTAAATTTAGCTAGAGGAATGGCTGCTGGTTTAGAGTTTAAATTAGGCTCAGAAATTTTAAGAACAGTAGTTATCAGAGATTTTGATGAAATATTTTTAGTTGGAAGCATTATTGTTTTAAGAGCTGCCCTAACATTTTTAATCCATTGGGAAATAAAGAATGAAGAAAAAGAAAAAGAACATTTAGTAATGCAAAAAGCAAATTTACAAGAAATTGTAGCTGATTTACATGAAACAAAAGAAATATTACAAGAAGAGGCTGAATTATTAGAGACTCAAATAAATGAATTAGAAGAAAAGAAGGATTAAAATGAAGTTTATATCGTGGAACGTAAATGGGCTAAGAGCCTGTGTAACAAAAGGATTTAAGGATTATTTCTTAAATGAGGATGCGGATATTTTCGCATTACAAGAAACAAAAATGCAACCCGAACAATTAGATATTGAATTTGAAGGTTACCATAAGTATATGTATAGTGCTGAAAAGAAAGGTTATTCAGGTACTGCTGTCTTTACAAAGATTAAACCAATAAGTGTCACTTATGATATCGAAAATGAAGATCATCCAAAAGAGGGAAGAGTTATTACTTTAGAATTTGAAGATTTCTATTTTGTAACAGCTTATGTACCAAATGCCCAAGAAAAATTAGCACGTATTGAATTTAGACAACATTGGGAAAAAGATTTATTAAAACATTTAACTAAATTAGATGCATTAAAACCTGTTGTTTACTGTGGAGACTTAAATGTAGCTCATAATGAAATAGATTTAAAAAACCCAAAAACAAACCGTAAAAACCCAGGGTTTAGTGATGAAGAAAGAGCATGCTTTAATACATTATTAGATGCTGGATTTAGTGATACATATCGCTCAATCTATCCAGATAAAGTAGAGTATTCTTGGTGGTCATATCGCTTTAACTCAAGAGAAAAGAACACAGGATGGAGAATAGATTACTTTGTAGTATCTAATCGCTTTATGCCTCGTGTTAAAGATAGTATTATTAGAACTGACATTTATGGTTCAGACCATTGTCCTGTCAGTATCATTGTTGAATAAGGAGAAGACAAATGAACATAAAAAATGATATTTTAAATTACAAAGATCAAATGATTAGTGATTTACAAAAATTAGTAAAATATAATAGTGTATTAGATACAACTTCAAACTATCCATTTGGTGAAGAAAACGCCAAATGTTTAGATGAAGCTTTAAGTATGTTAGATGCTTATGGTTTTAAAACAAAAAATTTAGACTATTATGCAGGTTATGGTGAAGTAGGAACTGGTGAAGAACTTATCGGTATTTTAGGTCATTTAGATATTGTACCTGCAACTGGTGATTGGAAAAGTGATCCATTTACTCTAGATTTAAGAGATGGAAAGTTATTTGGACGTGGGACAAGTGATGATAAAGGACCATTAATAGCTGCTATCTATGCTTTAAGAGTATTAATGGATAATAATGTAACTTTCAATAAAAGAATTAGAATCATTGCAGGTTCTAATGAAGAAACAGGATCAAAATGTTTAGCACACTATGTTGAAAAAGAAGGACATATCGATTATGGATTTACTCCAGATGCTGATTTCCCAGGAATTCATGGCGAAAAAGGAATTATTCATTGTTTAAATAAAGGACCAAAAACAAAAATTATTGATATTGAAGGTGGTGTTGCTGCTAATGTTGTTTGTAACAAGGTAAAAGTTACACTTAAAGCAAGTGATATTAACTTAGTTAAATTTGAGGAATATTGTAAATTAAGTGATGTAGCTTATGAAATTAACCATGATGGAGATAATGTAATCTTAGATGTACATGGTGTTGCAGGACATGCCTCAAGACCTACAACTGGTAAAAACGCTATTGCCTATTTAATGCAAGCCTTACATTTTGCAGATTTTGAAGATGAATATGTTAATTACTTTAATAGCTATATTGGTTTAACTACAGATGGCTCTTTAGCAAATATTAATTTTACTGATGAATATGGTGTCTTAACAATGTCTATTGGTGTTATTAAAAAAGAAGGAGATCATATTGTTATTACTATTGATATTAGATATCCTGTAACTATTGATGGTAGTGATGTAATAAGAAATTTAGAAAATAACTTTAATAAAGAAGGAGAAATTTATGACTTATCTGATCATAAACCATTATTCTTTGCTCCAGATCATCCAATGATTCAAGCATTAGTTAAAGCTTATCAAGATGTTACTAATGATTTAGAATCAAAACCAACAGTAATTGGTGGTGGTACATACTCTAAAGGTATTAATAACTGTATTGCTTTTGGTGGAGATTTCAATGATGAACCAACAATGATTCATGACGCTAATGAATTTATTAAAGTTGAAAACTTATTAAAACAAGCCGAAGTATATGCTCATGCAATTTTAAACCTATTAGAAATCTAGAGGTAATTTATGAATAAAACAAAAATGGCCTTAATATATGATTTTGATCATACATTGAGCCCTAAAGATATGCAAGAATTTTCATTCTTTGAAGATATTGGAATTAGTGAAGCTAAAGTTTTTTGGGATGAAGTTAAATGGTTATCTGAAAAAAATAAAATGGATTCAATCTTAACATACATGTTCTTAATGATGAAAAAAGCACATGGGTTTACTAAGGAAGAATTAATAAGTCGTGGTGAAGATATCCATTTATTTAATGGTGTTGAAGAATGGTTTGGAAGAATCAATAAATTTGCTGCTGCTTTAGATATTGAAATAGAACACTATATTATTTCAAGTGGACTTGAAGAAATGATACAAGGAACAAAGATTAAAGATGAATTCAAGAAGATCTATGCTTGCAGTTATTTCTATAATAGTAAAAGTGAAGCAGTATGGCCTGCACGTGTTGTTAACTATACTACCAAAACACAGTATTTATTTAGAATTAATAAAGGTATTTTAGACGAATGTAATGATATTGATTTAAACAAGTCAACACCAGATACTGATAAGTATGTTCCATTCGAAAGAATGATTTATATTGGTGATGGATTTACTGATGTACCTTGTATGAAAGTAGTATCACAATTTGGTGGTAATACAATAGCTGTTTATGAAAATGAAGAAACTAAACGACGTTTAGCAGAACCTTTATTCAATGATAAACGTGCAACATTTATTGCTGAAGCTGATTATAGTGAAGGTTCTAGAATTGATACTATAATCAAATCAATTATTCAAAAAATAGCTTTTGATTTAGATTTTGATAAATTAAGAAATGAATAAATAAAGGTTGATACTTATTAAGTATCAACCTTTATTTTACTTTTATGTTAAGTATTTTAACTAAATCTATTGCTTGTAATTCATTAATAATAGCACCTTTTAATTCACTTAAGTTTTCACTTACTAAAGGATTTAAAAGTGTAGAATTTGTAAAATCAATATTTCTTAGTTTAGTTCTAAAGAAATTATTATTAATAAATGTTACATCATTTAACTTTAATTTATTTAGTTTCACATTACTTAAACTTGTTTCATTACATGAACAACTATTAAGTAATGTGTTTTCTATTTTACTATCATTAATATTTGCATAATCAAATATACATTCTGAAAATGTAGAATTTATTAAAATACTATTATTTAGATTACATCCGATAAATTTACAGTTAATAAACTCACACTTGATAAATGTAATATCCATTAAATTAGAGTTTGAAAAATCACAGCTATTAAAAAATACTTCATTAAAGTATGCTTTAGTAAAATTAGAAGTATTTATTTTTACGCCCCTTAAATTAGAATTACTTAATTCAAATTTTTCAGCATCTAATTCATTATAAGCTTCATTTTCAATTAATATATCTTTAATTATTATTTCATCTATACGATGATTCTTTATTAATTTTTCTAACATATTTCTACCCCGTTATATTAAAAAAGTCGATTACTCGACTTTTAAACTACTTTTTCAATATCATTATAAGCGATATCTGTTGGTGTTTCACGACCAAATAATATTGTTAAGACTTTTGCGATTTGAGTTGTATCATTCATATCCTCAATAGTCCCTTCCATTCCTGCAAATGGACCAGATAAGATCTTAACAACATCTCCAACTTCAAAGTCAATATTAATTCTTTTTCCAGCTTTACCAATTCTTCTTAAAATTGCATCAATTTCTTCTGTTGATACAGGATAAGGCTTAGCTCCTCCTCCTGAAGATCCGATAAACCCTGTTACTCCTGGTGTATTTCTGACAACATACCAAGCATCATCAGTCATTATCATTTCAACAAACATATATCCAGGAAAAATATTTTTTTTCTTTTCGATTTGTTTACCATTTTTGAATTCAATTTCATCTTCTTCTGCAATTAATACTTGAAATAAATTATCAGAGATACCCATTGTTTCTAATCTTTTTTCTAGATTTTCTTTAACACTGTTCTCATGACCAGCATAAGTATTAACTACATACCATTCAACTTTATTATCTTCCATTTTATGCTCCTACTCCAATAAACTGTAAGAAGAATGAAATTAAGAATTGAGCCACTACGAAAAATGCTCCGAATAGTACACAGAATGTGATTACTACTCCACTGTTTTTCACTACATCTTTAGTTTGTGGCCAACGTACTCTTGATACTTCTTTTTTGATTCCTTCTACACTAAACCATTTCATATTTTTTCCTCCTATTTTGTCTCTTTATGTATTGTATGTTCATTACATTTTTTACAATATTTTTTTAGAACTAATCTTTCTGTGTTTGATTGCTTATTACGGTAAGTATTATAATTACGCGATAAGCAAACCTCACATGTTAGAATTATTTTATCATCTTTTGCCATAAATAATACCACCTTCCATGCATCAATTGTAAATAAAAAGAAGTTCCCTTTGCAAGTTACTTCTTTCGTATGATAACATATTTATTAATAAAAATAAAGCATTACATCTGTTATATTAAAAAAAAGCAGATTTATCTGCTTTTATAACCCTTTAAATACCATGAATAATCCAATTAAGACTAAAATACCACCAAAAACTAAAGACATATTCTTTTGTTTATGTGTATCTTCAACTAACTGATCTTCTGATTTATAAGTAACTTTTGAAGCCTTTTTAGTTAATACAGCTTTACCAATATGATATTCATCACCATATTTATAAATTTCTCCCAATATATATAATGGAGAATTTACATTCAGAACATGTTCAACTAAACGGTATCCAATGAAACGTGAACTACCATATCCACTTCTATTGAATCCACCAAACATATTTGGGTGTCTTCTCATCCATGCTGAATTTTCAGTTTCTATTCTATCACAGCTTTCTATTAGATCTAAATCATTACCAAATCCATCTATATCAATAAAGATTTTTTTATCAGATGAATTGTCTTTAATGAACACACGAGTCGAACTTGCTTCATTAGCTATTAAGTTTTCTTGTTTTCTCATTACTCTTCTAGTATTACCTTTATTATCTCTTCTAACTTCTTCAACTTCACTAACAGATGAAGTTTTATTACGATAATAAGCTACAGGTCTTTCAATAAATGGCGCAATTACTTCTTGTTCACTATTTACAAGACCCTTGATTTCGACATAATGTCTAAAGTTAATATCACTTCTACCGATATCATCAACTATCTCAATAGCATCATTAACGGTTGATGTTTGCATAAATTGATACTCAAGAGCACTTGCAGAATGTTTTTTATACATAATAAATGCATAAGCTATACCACCAACAATAAATAGAAGACCTATAATCATGAACATCTTATTCTTTTTCTCCCATTTCAGCCATTAATTTTGCTAATTCTTCATCAACTGTACTTTGAGTGCTTAGTTCAGCAAATTCATCTTTTACAAAAGTAGTGTCTCCACTCATTTCAGTAAATGCTTCTGCTTGAGCTTCTTTATCCATAACTTTTTGTTCCATTTTTTCTAATTTAGAGAATGCTGAAGTTGTATCAGTTCCACTAACAGATGCTGCAATATCTTTTTGTGCATCAGCCATTTTAGATCTTGCAATTAACATCGCTTGTTTAGAACGTGCTTCTTCAAGTTTTGCACGTAACATTGATACTTGATCATTAAGTTGTGCTACTTGAGTACTAATACTTAAATATGTTTGTTCATATTGAGCTAAATCACTTTCTGCTTTTACTTTATTTGTTAAAGCTTTTTTAGCTAATTCTGTATTACCAGCCTTAACTGCCATACGAGCTTTTTCTTCCCATTCTGTAACTGCTTCTTTTGCGTTTTCAAATTGTCTTAACGCTTGTTTTTCACTACCTTTTGCAGATCCTAGAGCTGTAGTCACTTCTCGAACCTGTTTCTCCATATCAATAATGATTTGTTTTACCATTTTTTCTGGATCTTCCATTTTGTCCAGTGTATCATTTACATTTGCTTTAAAAATATCTGAAATTCTATCAAAAATTGCCATTTTGACTCTCCTCCTATTTTGATTTTATTTTTTAAACATCGATTTTATGAATAGTCCAAGTCCTGCGAAGAATGAACCAAACATTATTGCAAAAGTTAACATTGATGTTGTATTAAATCTGATTCTTACACTTAAGATTAAAGTTACAATCACTAAGATAACACTAATAAATAATAACATTTTGCCAAAAAAACTTTTTGAATCATAAAACAATACTGCGAAAGAGATTAGTAAAGGTATTAAAATAACACCTGTTGGTAACCCAAATCCACCAATACTATAACTAAATAAATGCATAGTTACTGTTGTTTGTTGGAAGATAACAAATACACTAACTCCTAATAAGACAATTGATAAAAAGAAGTCTCGTAGTCTATCTTTGTATAAACTAACTTCAGCTTTATCATTTTTTTGATTACTCACGTACTCATCCCCCCATTCTTTGCATATTTATATTTAATCATATTTAATTACATTTCTCAATTTTTTTTGTCTCTTTATATACTTTTACTATATTTGTCTACTAAAAAAACCTTTAGAGTGAACTAAAGGTTTTCAGTAATTATTTAATATCTTTTGCTGCATTTTCTCCGGCAACAATACCAAATACTGTTGATTGAGAATATCCACCTGATTGGTATGTTACTTCTCCTGATGCATATAGCCCTTCAACAACTTCTTTATCAGCAGTTAATACTTGTCCGATTGCATTAGTTTCAACTCCACCTTTTGTCATGTGGATAGCTGGTTCAACTTTTGCTACATAATATGGACCTTCAATTCCAAATTCTCTTTTTGCATTTTCAGATGCATTATACTCAGAGATTGTTGTCATTAAGTTTTCTTCATTAATCCCCATTGCCGTTGCAAGTTCGCTTAATGTTTCAAAGCTTTCATAGTATCCAGCAGCAATATGTTTTTGCATACGATAGAATGATTGATGTCCTAATTCATCAGTGATGTAGAATTGATCAACTAACATTGAACTGTTAGCTATAGTACCTTCTTCAGTAACTGTAAAACTAACATCAGCTCCACTAGTTAAGTCACGACTACCTACTAAAATTGTTGGATAAATACGTACATCATCCATGTTAACTAATGAATAGTTTAGTTCTTCAAATTGTCCTACAAAATCTCCTGTAGTTCCTAATTGATTTGAAGTGTTATATAATTCTGAACCTGGTGCATACTTGGCTAATAATTCTTCATTATTAGAGAAACCACCTGTGGCTAAGATTACATTTTGTGCCATGATATTATATGTTACATTATCATTGTTTGTAACATTAACACCAACAACTGTATTACCATCTAATACTAATTCATTACCTGTTGTACCTGTAATGATTTCAATACCTAATTCATAAGCAGCTTGTTCAAGACCTGCTTGTACAACTTCTCCAGCATATTGATTAGCTTCAGCTAAATGGCTCATTGACATTTCCCCACCATATGGATAGTTCAAGTTAATATTTAATTCTCTTAACCAAACATCTAAACCTTCTCCATAATTAGCCCAAGCTTCAATTCTTTCAGCTGTTTCTCCTGATTCTTGTTTTGCTTCAATAAAATATTCTTTAGTTACTTCACGACCATTATCAGCTTGTGCTTGTGAATTAAAATGATCATAGAAGTTTAAGTCAAATTTACCATTACCTGATAAGATATCTAATTTTTCAATTAAGATAACATCAACTTCAGGGTTTGTTTGTTTTGCACTAATTGCTGCTGCAAGTCCTGAAGGTCCTGCTCCAACAACTACGATATCCGTATTAATATCATTTCCTACTGTTGCTTCATGTTCTGGTCCTGATGTAGTTAATTTAATATCTTCTACTTCTAAGCCATGTTGACTCATTGCATCAGCTACAGCTGTTTTAACAGCATAAGATGTAAATGTTGCGCCAGTTACACTATCAACAACTGGTGTGTTAGCTTCTGTAATTCTTTCCACAATAATTGGGAATGCTCTTTCAGCTACTACTAATGTTTCTTTGTTATCTAAGATAGCAATGTGCGTAATTACATCATTTTCAAATGTAACTTCAACATTTACTTCTCCACCATAACCATTACCAACACCTTGATATACACTTCCTGTTGTACTTGGTGTTTCTTCTGTTGTTTCCTCATTACTTGTACACGCTACTAACGATAACATAAGTAATGATGCTACTAATAATTTCATTAATTTTTTCATATTCATTCTCCCTTAAGAACTATAGCATTTTGTTTATTTTTTAACAATAGATAATCATCGATATGTGAAAATTTTGTGAAAGTTAATTTTTCACTAGTAAAAATTGTTTATTATTCGTTAATATTAGGATAAAAAAAGCAATATTTTAAATATTGCTTTCATAAATAATTTATTTTACATTCAACGATTTAATATAATGGAATGCTTGTTGCCCAGCGATTGCGCCATCATTTGCAGCAGTTACAACTTGTCTTAAATGTTTTTCAATAACATCTCCTGCACCATATAAACCAGGAATTTTAGTTTCCATATGTTCATTAACAAGCATATAGCCATTTTCATTTAAAACATCTTGATGAACAAAGATAGTTGATGGTATTGCTCCAATATATGGAAATACAGCATCAGTTTGATACTCGTATTGTTCTTTAGAATCAAGATTTTCTAAAGTAATACTAGATACTTTATCATCACCTTCTATAGCTATAGGTATTGTTTTAGTAATTACTTTTATTTTTGGATTTTCTTTAATTTGTTGTTGAACAATTGGTTCAGCTCTAAATTCATCTCTTCTAATTACAATTGTAACTTCTTTTGCAAATTGTGTTAAATAGATTGCTTCTTCTAAAGCACTATTTCCACCACCAATTACAACCACATTTTTTTCTTTAAAGAAGGCACCATCACATACTGCACAATAAGATACACCACGCCCTGTAAATTTCTCTTCACCTGGAATATTTAATAAACGTTCCTTTGTCCCTGTTGCAACGATTACTACGTGTGTTGTGTATTCATTATCACACGTTATTACTTTTTTATAATTTTCTTCTTCTTCAATATTTATTACATCACCATATAAATATTCTCCACCAAAGTGTGTTGAATGCTCAAACATTTTATAAGCAAGATCTGCGCCATTAATGTCTGTTATTCCTGGCCAGTTTTGAATTTCAAATGTTTTTACAAGTTTACCACCTGGTGCATCTTTTTCTAACATTGCTGTTTTTAAACCTGCTCTTGTCGCATAGATAGCTGCACTCATTCCTGCAGGTCCTGCTCCAATTATTATTACATCATATTGTACACTCATCATAACTCTCCTTAATTATACTTTCAACTTCATTCATATTATTAATTATATGATTTGGTTTGTATGTTTTTAACTCTAATGCTTTTTCATCATTATTTGCATAAGCTATCGTATGTGCACTTATTGCTTGTGCTGCCATAATATCTAATTTAGTATCACCAATAAAGAATACACTATCTATTCCACGATTTAATCTCTTACATGCTTCAATTAAACCTTCATTATTTGGTTTTGTTTTTTCAACATTATCACAACCAATAACAACATCAAAATATTTATCTAAACTAAATTGTTTTAATCCATACATAATGCCATCATGATTTTTTGTTGAAACAATTGCCATATCATAACCTTCTTCTTTTAATTTAATAATTGTATCCTTTACATTATCAATTATATGAACATGTGTCTTATGCAATTTTTTATTAATTGAACGATATTCATCAACTAATTTAGCACTATCTTCATCTGGTAAATACTTTTGAAATATTTCAACAAGTGGAGGTCCAATAATTTCTTTTTTAAACTCACTTGTAAATACTTCTTCTTTACCATGGTTAATTAGTACTTGATGATATGATTCAATAATAGCTGGTCCACTTTCAATAATTGTGCCATCTAAATCCCATAATATTACTGGTTTACTTGTTTTAATTAATTTTCTAAATAAACCTATTGTTCCACAAAGTCCAATTACAATAAAGGCTATTGATGTTAATTGAGCCATTCTAATTGGTCCAATCATTAAACTATCAGTTCTAAATCCTTCAACAAAGAACCTAACAACTCCATACCACATTAAATAAGCATAGGCTAAATCACCTTTTTTAAGTTTAGTTAATTTTTTATAGATAAACATAATAATGATAAATCCTATTACATTACCTACTGCTTCCATTAAAAATGTCGGCATACGATATGCACCATCAATAAACATCATATCTTTTATAAAACCTGGGAAATAATCAAAGAATGATTCTTCAACCACTGTCCCATATGCTTCTTGATTAACAAAGTTGCCAAATCTGCCTATTGCTTGTCCAATAAATAAAGTCGGCAATATTGCATCTAACCATTTTACAAAATCCAATTTATGTTTCTTCGCAAAGAAATAACCAAATAAAACTCCACCTGCAATACCACCTTGTATTGCAAGGCCTCCATCATTAATTGCTAAAAACTCTAAAGGATTTGCTAAGTAATAACTTAAATCATAAAAGACACAATACCATATACGTGCCCCAATATAAGCACTGATAAAGGCACCTATTCCAAGATCACTTACAAAATCACTTGTATAACCCATCTTTTTAAGTGTCTTTAATGAAAGTAAATAAACAGCTAATGCCCCTGACATACTAAAGATAGCATACCAATATATTGATAAAGGTCCTAATTGTAAAAATATTCTAGTTTCTGGAAAAAACTCCATTATTCATCTCCTTCTTCTTCACTTTGTTTTAGTATATTATCGATAACACGTTTTTCAAATTCTTTTGCACTATCAAATCCTTTAGCTTTTAATGTGTAATTTCTTACTGCTGATTCAACTAAGGTACTCATTGAACGCCCAACACTTACTGGTAATACAGTCAGTGGAATATCAATATCTAATACACGATAATATTTTTGTTCTTCTATACCTACTCTATCAAATACTTGTCCTTGTTCATAACGTTTTAAACTAATTACCATATTAATTGTTTCTTTATTTAAAACTGAAGTTACTCCAAACATTTTTTCGACATCAATGATACCAATCCCTCTAATTTCAAGCATTCCTCTTAAAACTTCAGGAGCTGTTCCTACGATGTGATTATGTATTCTTGCAACATCTACTCGATCATCTGCTACTAAAATATGGCCTTTTTGAATTAACTCTAGTGTTATTTCACTTTTACCCATACCACTTTCACCAATGATTAATACACCAATACCATAGACATTTAACAATACTCCATGTACATTATCTGTTAATGCAAGTTTTTCATCTAAGTAAGCCATAAGATTAACCATTAGTCTTGAACTTTTGTATTCACTTACTAAGATTGGAAAGTTTCTTTTTTTCGCAACTTCTAAGATAGCTTTTGGACATTCACGATTATCTGAAAGAATTAGGCATGGTGTTTCATCACTTAATATATGTTCAGCACGATCAATTGCTGTTGCATAATCTAAGCCTTTCATATAAGTATCTTCTTTTTCACCAATAATTAAAACTCGCTTTGCTTCACTATTAGTATAATACCCCGCTAAGTCTAAACCTGGTCTATTTAATTCTGGAGCTATAATAATTCTATTTAATGATTCTTTATCACCACAAATTTGTTTAAAATCAAAATACTTTACTAACTTTTTTACTTTTAATTCCGTACTCATATTTTATCCTTCCATTATTTTCTTTAAATATTGCCCTGTATAACTTTCTTTTACTTTCATTACTTGTTCAGGACTTCCAATAGCTACTACTTCACCACCATTGTCACCACCATTTGGTCCTAAATCTATTAAATAGTCAGCCGATTTAATAATATCTAAATTATGCTCAATAATTAATACCGTATCTTGATGATCTACAATACGTTGTAATACTAATAATAATTTCTTAACATCTTCACTATGTAATCCTGTTGTAGGTTCGTCTAAAACAAACAGTGTTTTACCTGTTGCTTTCTTTTGTAGCTCACTTGCAAGTTTAACCCTTTGTGCTTCACCACCAGAAAGTGTAGTTGCACTTTGTCCTAGTTTTATATAACCAAGTCCAACATCTTGTATCATTTTTAAACGATTTCTAATTTTATGTATTGAATCAAAGAACTCAATTGATTCATCAATTGTCATCTCTAAAATTTCATAAATATTTTTTTCTTTATATTTAACTTGTAATGTTTCTTCATTATATCTTTTTCCATGACATACTGAACACGGTACATAAACATCTGGTAAAAAGTGCATTGAAATCTTTTTAACACCATCTCCTTGGCAAGCTTCACATCTTCCACCTTTTACATTAAACGAGAATCTACCTTTATCATAT
This sequence comes from uncultured Erysipelotrichaceae bacterium, assembly GCA_964371715.1. Taxonomy (GTDB): domain Bacteria; phylum Bacillota_I; class Bacilli_A; order Erysipelotrichales; family Erysipelotrichaceae; genus CAYJNO01. Next base: position 96,483 of record CAYJNO010000002.1, read on the forward strand.
CCTCTAATTTTTGCTTCTTTTGTTAAGGCAAATAAATCTCTTATTTCATCAAATACTCCTGTATATGTAACTGGATTAGATCTTGGTGTACGTCCAATTGGATCTTGAGATATAGTAATAATCTTATCAATATTTTCCATACCTTTTACTTTTTTAACAGCACCAGGTTTTACACGTGGTTTGCCTAAATTATGTTGTACCGCCTTAGAGATAACTTCATTAACTAGTGTTGATTTACCACTTCCACTAACTCCTGTTACAACACTCATTGTACCAAACGGAATTTTCACACTCACATCTTTTAAATTATTCTCACTTGCTTTGACAACTTCTAAGAATTTACCATTACCTTTACGTCTAGTTTCAGGAACATCTATTTTCATCTTACCACTTAAATATTGTCCTGTAATCGATTTTTCATTATCCATTACTTCTTGTGGAGTTCCTGCTGCAATTACTTCTCCACCATTTAAACCTGCACCAGGACCAATATCAATAATATAATCAGATGCTAACATCGTTTCTTCATCATGTTCTACAATAATTAAGCTATTTCCTAAATCACGCATCTTAATTAAAGTATTAATTAATTTTTCATTATCTTTTTGATGTAAACCAATTGAAGGTTCATCTAATACATATAACACTCCTGTTAATTTAGAACCAATTTGTGTCGCAAGTCTAATTCTTTGTGCTTCACCACCACTTAAAGAACCAGCCATACGATTTAATGTTAAATAGTCTAAACCAACATCTATTAAGAATGATAAACGATTTTTTATCTCTACTATTACAAGTCTAGCAATCTCAGCTTTTTGTTCATCTAATTTAAGTTCACTTATCCATACGTGTGCATCTTTAATTGACATTTTAGTAAATTCATCAATATTTAAGCCACCAACTCTAACACTTAATACTTTTTCATTTAAACGTTTACCATGACATGTAGGGCATGGTAATTCATCCATAAATGTTGCATACCACTCTCTTGATGATTGTGATGTAGTTTCCTGATGTCTTCTTTCAATTAAATCAACAATACCTTCAATAAATTCATTTCGTTGATAAACATTTCCTGATGATGAAACTAAAGTATATTTAATTGGTACATCTGACCCATATAAACAATAGTTCAATTCTTTCTTAGTTAGTTTATTTAATGGCTTTGTATAATCAATTTTATAGTAATCTAATATTTGCTTAAATTTATTCCATTCAATATTTTCTGTATCAACAATATTTTTATAATATCTTATTCCACCATCTTTAATTGATACATTAAAATCAGGTATTAAATAATCTATATCTACTTTTTGTTTAAATCCTAAACCTTTACAATCTTCACACGCCCCTAATGGATTATTAAATGAAAATAATCTCGGTTCTAAAGTGGGCAGTGAAAAACCACAAATAGGACATGCATAATTGGCTGAGAATAGTTCTCTTTCTTCCTTCACTTTGCAAACTGCAATGCCATCTGTTAATCCTAAACATATTTCAAAAGAGTCAAATAAGCGACTTCTAATATCATCTTTTTTTACTAGACGATCGACTACAACATCAATCGTGTGTTTTTTGTTTTTATCTAATGCTTCGACTTCTTCTAAGATTACAAGTTCTTGATCAATATATGCTCTAATAAAACCATCTTTAATTAATTTTTCTATTAAATCTTTAAAAGTTCCTTTTTGATTAGAAATAATTGGAGCAAGAATTTCTATTCTTTCATTGTCTTCATAAGTCATTACTTTATCAACCATCTGCGTTATTGTTTGACTAGTAATTGGAATATGATGATTTGGACATATTGGATCTCCAACTCTAGCGTACAATAACCTTAAATAATCATAGATTTCTGTTACTGTACCAACAGTTGATCTCGGATTATTTGATGTTGTTTTTTGATCAATCGAAATAGAAGGGCTTAAACCTTCAATTAAATCAACATCAGGTTTTTCTACTCCACCTAAGAATTGACGCGCATAAGCACTTAATGATTCAACATAGCGCCTTTGCCCTTCTGCATAGATTGTGTCAAATGCCAATGAAGTTTTTCCACTTCCAGAAAGACCTGTCATTATTACCATTTGATTGCGCGGTATTTCTATATTTATATCTTTAAGGTTATTAGTGCGTGCACCTTTTATAATAATTTTATCTTTGTTCATTTTATAAACCTACTTTCTATAAAATTATATCATTTTTATTGTGTATGTTTAGTGATTTATCCTGAAAATATTTAAAAACAGAGTATGTAAATAACTCTGTTTAAATTTTCTCTTTAAATTTCATTGCTCTCATTGAATTTAGTATTGCTAATACTGCCACTCCAACATCAGCAAATATTGCTTCGAGCAGTGTTGAATGTCCAAAACCTGCAAGTAATAATACTGCTAGTTTTATTGAAAAAGCTAATATAATATTTTGCTTTACAATCCCTAACGTTTTTTTAGAAATTTCAATTGCTGTTATTAATTTATTTAAATCATCATTCATGATTACAATATCTGCTGCTTCAATCGCTGCTTCTGAACCTATTTGACCCATTGATATACCAATATCAGCTCTTGCTAAAACCGGAGCATCATTTATACCATCACCGATATAAACAATCTTACCTTTTGCATCTTTTAGTTCACCATATAATGCTTCTAAGTTATCAACTTTTTCATGTGGTAATAATTCAGCTTTTATTTCACTCATGTTTAACTCTTTTTGTATTTCTTTAGCAACACTTATCTTATCACCTGTTAACATAACTGTTTTAAAATTTAATCTATTTAATTTTTCAATTACAGCTTTTGCATTTTCTTTTAGTTGATCTCTTAGAATTAAATAACCCAAGTATTCTTTATTTTTTGCAACATAAACAACACTACCTTTTGCTTCTTGAATATTATCAAGTTCTACGCCATTATCTTTTAATAATTTATAGTTGCCTACTAATAAATTATTTCCTTGATAATTTAATTTAACTCCATGCCCAAAGATTTCTTCCACATCTTTGACATCATTTTGGTCAAAACTAATTGTTTTGCTTTTTACAATCGCTTTAGCAATTGGATGGTTTGAATTTGTTTCTGCAATTACTGCATATTCTAATACTTCATTAGTATTATTATTAACACTATATATTGTATCAATACTGAACTCACCTTTTGTTAAAGTACCTGTTTTATCAAATACAACTATTTCAGTATTCGCTAAGGCTTCTAAATAATTTCCACCTTTAACTAATACCTTTTGCTTTGCAGCACCACCAATTCCACCAAAGAATCCTAAAGGTATTGATATGACTAACGCACATGGACATGAAACTACTAAGAATGATAATGCACGATATAACCAATCACTAAAATCTCCCATATTTAATAATGGTGGTATAACTGCTAATAGTAATGCACTTACAACAACAATTGGTGTATAGTATCTTGCAAATTTTGTAATAAATTTTTCTGATTTTGATTTTCTAATTGATGCATTTTCTACAAGTTCTAAAATTTTACTTACTGTTGAATCAACGTATAACTTATCTACTCGTACTTTAATTAATCCATTTAAATTTACATAACCTGCAAGTACTTCATTATTTTGTTTTAATTCTAGTGGCAGAGATTCTCCAGTTAATGATGATGTATCAACTAAAGTATTTCCCTCTATTATAAATCCATCTAATGGTATTTTTTCTCCTGGCTTAATTATAATTATTTCATCAATTAATATATCTTCAGGATTAATTTTTTGTTCAACATTATCTCTAATAACATTTGCATACTCTGCTTTAATCGCCATTAATTCTGTAATTGAACTTCTAGATTTATTTACAGCATATGTTTGGAATGCCTCACCTACTTGATAGAATAACATTACTAATAATGCTTCTGTTGCTTCATTAATAAATAATGCACCAACAGTTGCGATACTCATTAAGAAGTTTTCATCTAGGACATTTCCTTTAAAAATATTTTTAATAGCTTTAAATAAAACATCATATCCTACTATTAAATAGGCAATGATAATAAATGCTGTTTTAATATTTTCATCAAATGGCAGTATTGTAGATAGCGCTATTATTAGTGCTATAACTATTTTATAAATTGTAATTTTTAAATTCATATTATTTTATATTTTCTATTGTATATCCAAGTTCATTTGCTATTTTATTAAACTTGTTAATCATATCATCACTTATTAATCTAGCATCAACAATTAATTTTGAAGAAATAAAATCTACGTTAACTTCATCTACTCCTTTAACTTTTTCTAGTTTTCTTTCAAATTTTGCTGCACAATTTGCACAATCTAATCCATTTATTTTATATATTTTTGTCATAAACTCTCCTCATATGAATAAATATTCATATGAATATGATACTATATTGTGTTTCTATTGTCAAAAAAAAATTACTACATATTTTGTAGTAACCTTTTTTGCTTAAACATAAAATTTTGGGGAATTAACTAATAGTGACAAGTTATTAGTTAACTACTTAAAATATAACATAGGTATCAAATCATTTCATTTGATATGATATTTCTATTAAAAAAAATCCACCGAGGTGGATTTAATTATTATTCAGCAATTAATTTGATTCCAGGACCCATTGTTGTTGATAAAGTTACACTAGTCATATAGTGACCTTTAACAGCAGCTGGTCTTGCTTTAGCAATTTGTCCATGGATTGCTTTGAAGTTTTCAACTAAAGCTTCTTCAGTAAATGAACATTTACCGATTAATACGTTGATGTTACCTTCTTTATCTACACGGTATTCAACTTTACCTTTTTTGATTTCTTCGATAGCGTTAGTAACGTTTGGAGTAACTGTTCCAGTTTTTGGGTTAGGCATTAATCCTTTTGGTCCTAAAACTTTACCTAATTTTCCTAATTCACCCATCATATCAGGAGTAGCAACGATTACATCGAATTCGAACCATCCTTTTTTGATGTCTTCTAAGATTTCTTTCCCACCAACGAAGTCTGCTCCAGCAGCTTTAGCTTCTTCAACTTTAGCTCCTTGAGTTACTACTAAAACCTTTTGAGTTTTACCAGTTCCGTTTGGTAATACCATCGCTCCTCTGATTTGTTGATCAGCATGACGTGGATCTACATTTAATTTGAATGATACTTCAACTGAAGCATCAAATTTAGTATAATTTGTTTTTTTAGCTAATACTACTGCATCAGCAATAGCATAGTTTACTGTAGAGTCTACTAATTTAGCAGCTTCTAAATATTTTTTTCCGTGTTTTGGCATTGTCTACTAAACCTCCATACCTTCTACTGTGATTCCCATGTTACGAGCTGTACCAGCAACAATTTTCATTGCTCCTTCGATATCATTAGCATTTAAATCTGGCATTTTGTATTCAGCGATTTCTCTTAATTGATCAACTGTGATACTTCCAGCTTTAGTAGTTTTTGCATTTGAACTACCTTTGCTAACTTTAGCCGCTTTTAAAATCATGTTAGAAGCAGGTGTAGTTTTTAAAACAAAATCAAATGATTTGTCTTCATAAGCCGTAATTAATACAGGAACTACATCTCCTGCACGGTCTTTAGTTGCGTCATTGAATTGAACGCAGAATTGTGGCATGTTAATACCAGCTGATGCAAGTGCTGGACCTGGTTTTGCTCCACCAGCCATGAATTGTAGCTTGCATACTTTTGCAATTTTCTTACTCACTAGAATTCCTCCTTATATTGAATCTAGCAGTGGTAAACGGATTATTGCATAATCCTCCCACGCTTGAGGCATAAATAATTTATGCTTGTTTATTTTACAATATCAACTATCTAAAGTCAATGTTTATTAAGCATTTGTATATAAAAAAGTACAATCAATTTATAATGATTATACTTTTATTAAGTTATTTAATTAAAGCTTCCCAACCTGTAGTTGTATCAATATCTGTACCATAAGCAGTTATTGATCCAGTTTGAGTATTAATTACTATTTCTAATGTATCTGTTTTACCTTGTACTGATTGAGTAGCTGCTATAGTATTTGGAACTATTGCATTCATTACAGTTTCAAATGCATCTCCATTAGGACTTACAGTATAACCACCACTGATTGAATTATAGTTAATTGTGTAACTAGCAGCAGGACTTGATAAGCTAGGATCTGCTGCCGCTGTTGCTGCTGCATCCATTAAATTTTGTGCAATTTGAATGTCATTTGACTCTCTACCTCTTTCAACATATTGGATATATTGAGGTGCCAAAACTACTGCAAGTACTGCTATAATCGCGATAACTACGATTAATTCAATTAATGTAAAACCTTTGTTTTTAATATTCTTCATATTCTTTTTATACATTATAGATTCGTGTGCAGCAAATATATTATCATATACATATATGTGTCAATATATTATTTTTTGTCATAATTGTATACTTTTTTATAAATTAAAAGTCAAGCTTTCTTGAATAACTTGACCTTTATAATAACTAAATTAATTTACTTCCTAATGATTCACAATCCATGATAGCTTCTTCATTAGGCTTACCATTAGCCATGTAAGTAGTGATTGTTTTTGCAGATGTTTCATTCTCCCAGTTTCTTAACCATTCACCACTACCCCAACCATATGAACCAAATAACACTACACTTTTATCATTAAGTAATGTTTTTACTTGGTTCCACATTGGTTGAAAGCTTGCAGGCTCTAACTCTTCTTTGCCAAATGCTGAACAACCAAATGCTAGTGCATCATATTTTTCAACAAGTGAGCTATTGAATTCTTCACTTTTATATAAATCTACACTTGCACCTGCTTTTTTTGCTCCATTTTCAATGGCTTTAGCCATTTCTTCTGTATTTCCTGTTTTACTCCAATAAATTATTGCTATATTTTTCATTTTTTCTCCGTATATAATTATTTAATAATTTTTATTAGTTTATTTCAAAACACATTTTTAATAATATTTATATTTCTGTCGATTAAATTTTATAAAAAATTCTTTTACTTTTTATGTTTCGTATCATTGTGTTTTGATAATACCAACAATAATTACTAATTCTGTAGTTAGTTTTTACTAACTAATTTAAGGATATATCTCTTTAATCTTATTGTCAATAATATTTTATTAAATTAAACTAAAATATTATATAAATTTCATAATACTAATATAGCAGTATACTTTTTTATATATTAATTGCTTAAGTTACGTCCTAGGTTCTCACACTCCGTTGTCGCTGCAGCATCAGGTTCTGCATTACACATATATGATGTTACTGACTTAGCTACAGTTTCTACTTCCCAGTTTCTTAACCATTCTCCATCACCCCAACCATATGATCCAAATAATACAACATCAATCTCACTTAATAGATGTTTTACTTCATCCCACATTGGTTTAAATTCTGACTCTTCTAAAACTTCAGCGCCCATTGATGGACATCCAAATGCAATTCCATCATAGTCTGAAACTAATGAACCATTAAATTTATCACTTGTAAATAGTTCTACATTAGCTCCCGCATCTTTTGCTCCACTTTCAATGGCTTTAGCCATCATTTCTGTATTCCCTGTTCCACTCCAATAAACAACTGCTATTTTTTTCATTAGTTATACTCCTTCTTTAAGCATTATTTAATATATTTTTTAATGCAGATATTGAACTTGAATGTGCATGTTTAACTATTGCATTACAGCGTTTAGCTTCATTATTTGCTAATGCAACAAGTTTGTGTGATATTGTGTTAGTAAAAATAATTATTAAATCTGGATTTTTGAATTTAGATTTTACATCTCTCTTCATCTTTGTAAAAACCTTCACTTTACATCCATATTCTTTACATGTATCAATATATCTTCTTTCCATACATTCATTACCGCCTACAATAATTACACTCATAAGTCCTCCTTTTGGTTAGTTTTCACTAACTCATTTATAAAAAATATATTAGTTAGACATCACTAACTAATATAAATTTATACCTTTCCCTCTCTTTTGTCAACATCTTTTTACTAAAAATTATAATCCGTACTACATTAATAGTACGGATTGTTTTATTTATTATTAATGTAGAACGTGAAAGTATAATCCTTGTTAGCTTTAATTCGATATTCATCATGAACTAAAGCACCCCATGTATCATCTCCACCTACTCCTGCTTTATATTTACAAATATTTACACTTGTTTTTGTTGATGCCTTTAAATCTTCTTGATAAAAAGCATTTTCTAACTCTTTAAAATTATGCTCTAATGCACTAAAGCTAAAGGCTTCATTTGACCTAAATACTAAGCTATTATTATCACTTCCTATTTTTGCATAATGATTGCCTTCACGATTACCACATTCTGATGGCATTACATATTTTGGTAAATTATCTTTTATTAGATAACTATATATACCTAAATTTGCAGCATTTTTACGATCAATATAATTTTCGCTTGGACCTAAACCATAATAGTTACAATAATCCATTTTTATTGTATCAAAGCAATATCCAAAACTATAAAATTCATTTAGGTGTTCTTGCGCTTTATAATCTAAGGTTATTTCAATCGTATAATCTTCATATACTTTAATATATTCATTAACTATTGTTTTATTATCTCCCAGTAATAAAGTTGACACAATTGTGTTATCTTCATATTTCACATCAAGTAACCTTGTAAATGATAGTAACTTTGTATTTAGGCTTTTAAAATAGTTTTCTACATTTCCTTTATCATTATCTGTTAATGCTCTAGTAAAGAATGGTTTAATAGTATCAGTATAATTTAATATATACTCTATTTCCCCATATTTAATTGACGATATTGACCCCCTTGTTTTATCATAGATAAATCTAAAGTTATCATCTTGATAACCAAAGTTAAATCCACCATCTACTAAATTTAATAACTGATTTTTTGGTACATAGTATTTTTCATTAAAGGTTTTAGATTGAGAAACAATATGTTTTTCACCTTCATAACACTCAATTAGGATAGTTGTATTATCTTCTTTCTCAACCTTTAATTCTTTGGTTATTATTTCCTGGGGATTTAACTCTACTTTAAATTCTGTTGTTTCTATTAGTTGACCTTCTACTAACTTTTTAATCATAAATTTATATTTATTTAAATTTGTAAATAGAAAGTCATTTTCTATAGTATAGTTATCTTCATTTATTTTTATGATAATCGATGAATAATTATGTTTTATCTCAGCCATTTTAGGTGAATTTTCTCTATTTGAATAAACTAATCCATTAGCGCAGAAATTATAATCAGTAGGTCTATCAAATAAACGACCACCAAAATTATTAACTCCATTAATATATAATTCCTGGTCAATATAATCCCAGATATATCCTCCTTGAAATAATGGATCTTCTCTTAATAAATCAGTGTATTTATGATGTGCCCCATTACTATTTCCCATTGCATGAGAATATTCACAAAGTATATATGGACGATCTCGATGATTTTTTAAATATTCTTTTATTGCTTCTACTGATTGATACATCGTTGATTTCATATCACTTAATATAAAACGATCATCATTAAAGTCCCCTTCGTAATGAACTAATCTTGATTTATCTAATTCCTTTAAATAATTATAAGCCTTTAATAAATTTTCACCACCATATGATTCATTACCTAGACTCCACATTATTATTGATACATTATTACGATCTCGATAATACATATTATCTATTCTAAATAATAATGGTGCTAAGTATTCTTCTTTATCATTTGGTATTGTCATATCTCTAAGCTTCATGCCATCACTTTGTTGCCATGTACCATGAGTTTCCAAGTTAGTTTCATCCATTACGTATAAACCATATTCATCACATAGCTTATAAAAATATTCAGCATTTGGATAGTGACTTGTTCTTATAGCATTCATATTTGAATTTTTAATATTAATTATATCTTTTAATGTTTCCTCATATGTTACACTAAAACCATTAATGTTAGAAAACTCATGACGATTAACACCTTTAATCTCTATTCTTTTTCCATTTATCTTCAGATATTCATCTAATTTAAATTCTCTAAAGCCTATTTGTTTACTAGTAAATTCATTACCAACTTCAATAATTAACTTATATAAGTTAGGAACTTCTGCCGACCATAATGCTACTGGGATCTTAAATTTATTATTAGCTGTTTTAATTATTAGATTATCATCATAATCATATAGATGAAAAATTACTTTATCATCTTCACTAACTTCATATTTAATATCAATATCTGCCTCAGCATAATTTATCAGTTTATATTCTAAGACAAAATCTTTTAAAAATGTCTTTTCATAAGTTTCTAAATACACTGGTCTAAAGATACCAGATAAACGATAGAAATCTTGATCTTCTAGCCATGTTGAAAACTTAACTACTTTAACCCTTAAGATATTTTCGCCATCAATTAATTTATCAGTTATATCAAAGCTTCCTTTAGTAAATGAATCTGTCTTAAATCCAACAAATTCTCCATTTAAATAACATTCATAGCTACTTAATACTCCATCAAATACTAAGTAAGTAGTGTTTGATTTTTGATAATTAAATCTTGTCTCATAGATAAAAATTTCATTTTTTTCAGGCATCATTGGTGGCACAATATCTTCTAAACCATCAAAAGGATATTGTTGATTAACATATTGAGCAATCGATAACCCTCTTAACTCTAAACAAGATGGAACATCGATATTAACACCTTCAAACTCTGTTAATGGATCAATGTTGTAGTCCGTATATTTTTCTACTTTGAAGTCTGTTAAGTAGGTACGATACTCTTGCTTAAACTTTAATGCACTTTCTAAAGTTTTAGCCTTATACATTGTTGAATAAGGCTTTATTAAATTTTTTGAAACAATACTTGGATTTTCTAATATCTTCTTCATGTCTTCCTCCATAAAAATAGACCTCATATTTTGGTTTAACCAAGTTTGAGGTCCATATTATTATCTTTATCTTTGTTTGATATATTTTCTTCTATCTAAAGCTACTGCCGCAACAATAACTGCACCTTTTATGATGTTTTGAACTTCAATACCTAAACCTAAGAATAACATTCCATAAGCAAGTATTTGGAACATTAATACCCCAACTACTGCTGATTTAACATTACCAACACCACCTGAGAAACTAATACCACCAATTACACAGGCTGCAATAGCATCTAATTCATAGCCAAGTCCTGTTGAGTTATTTGCTGAACCAATTCGTGCAGCTTCTAAAAAACCTGCTAATCCATATAAAATACCAGCCATAACATTAACTTGTACAAATACTTTTAATACGTTAATTCCACTAACTTTAGCAGCTTCTGGGTTTCCTCCTACTGCATACATATTTTTACCAAATACTGTTTTATTCCATATGAAATAAACAATAGCTGAAACAATAGCAGCAATAATTACTAAATGTGGAATAAAGAAGTCCTCTAAAGGAGTTCCTTGCATTATCCCCATATCTTTAAAGTTTAATATATTTCCATTAACTAAATCTTTATAAGCTTGATCATGACTACCAATAGGCTGTCCACCACCATAGTTATAATAGAATGTATTTGTACCATAGATTACTAAACTTGTCCCTAAAGTAACAACAAATGGATGCACATCAAATTTTGCTGTAATGAATCCATTTATAGCTGTAATAATAGCACATACTATAATACAAATCACTAATGTAAATAATAACCTTACAAACGATGGCATTGTATTTAAAAATAAATCAGGATAAAACTTGTTTGTTGCATCAATTGCTTGTAGTAATGACGCAGCAATTACAGTTGCGAAACCTGCAATACGTCCAAGTGATAAATCCGTACCTTGTAATACGATAATTCCCCCAACACCTAAGGCAAGTATTAATTTAACACTTGATTGCGATAAAATATTAATAAATACTGGAACTGATAAAAATCCAGGTTCCATAATAATTACTGTTAAGATTAAAGCACCCATTACTAGGTAGATACCATTATCAATTAAAAATTTAACAACATCTTCTCTTTTTATATTTTTTAAATTAAAATTCATACTTTTCTCCTATAAATATTTAGCAGCTAAATTGAAGATTTCTTCTTGATTTGTCTTTGAAGAATCAACAATTCCAGATATTTTACCTGAACTCATTACTGCTATTCTATTTGTACATCCCATTAATTCTGGCATTTCTGAACTTACCATAATTATTGATTTACCCTGATTTGCAAGATCAATCATTAATTGATATATTTCATACTTAGCACCCACATCAATCCCTCTTGTTGGTTCATCAAGTAATAAGATGTCAGGATTTGTTAATAACCATTTCCCTATAATTACTTTTTGTTGATTACCTCCACTAAGTTCAGATATCAAGGCTTTTTGACCATTAGTTTTGATTTTCATATTTTTGATTTGTTCTTCAGTATCATTAACCATTTTTGAATCATTTAATCTGTAGTTTTCAATATAATTGTGGAAATTAGCACTACATGCATTAAACTTTATATCTGCAACCGGAAATATTCCAGTCGCTCTTCTTTCTTCAGTTAATAAAGCAAATTTATTTTTTCTTGCTTTTAATGGTGTTGAATTATCTAACAATTTATCATCTAGATATATTTTTCCAGATTCTAAAGTTCTAATTCCAAATAATGATTCTAAAAGTTCTGATCTACCAGCCCCTACTAAACCATATAGTCCTAGTATTTCACCTTTTTTTACTTCTAAATTAATATCTTTAATTCTAGGTTCATAAGCTGTTGTTAAATTTTCAATTCTTAAGAACGTTTCTTTTGGCACATTAGTTACTGGCGGGAATCGATTATCAAGTCCTCTTCCTACCATCATCGCAACTATTTTATCTAAGTCTAAGTCTTCTATTTTTTCTGTACCTACATATTCACCATCTCTTAGTACTGTAACCTCATCACTAATCTCAAATATTTCATCCATTTTATGTGAGATATAAATGATGCCACACCCCTTGGCTTTTAAATTCCTAATTATACGATATAGTGTTTCAACCTCTTTTTCAGTTAATGAACTAGTAGGTTCATCTAATACAATTATTTTAGCATCATAGCTAATCGCTTTAGCAATTTCGATCATTTGTCTTTTACTTACACTCAAATCATATAATTTAGCGTTTGGATCAACATCAACGCCAATTTCATCAAAAAGTTTTTTTGTTTCTTCATATTTTATTTTTTCATCAATGACCATACCTTTTTTTGGATATCTTCCAAGCCAGATATTATCACTAACTGTCATTTGTAATATTTGATTAAGTTCTTGATGAACCATCGACACTCCATTTTCTAAAGCATGCTTTGGATCATCAAAGTTAAATTCTTTTCCGTTTAAAAAGAATTGTCCTGCATCTTGGAAATAAATCCCAAACATACATTTCATTAGCGTAGATTTACCAGCTCCATTTTCTCCCATCAATGAATGAACAGTTCCAGGTCTTACATTTAGGTTTACACCTTTTAATACTTTAACCCCACTAAATGATTTATGTACGTTTTTAATTTCTAATAAGTATTCACTAGCCATTAATTTTCACCTCATGTATAAAAAATTATTGGAGTATATAACATACTCCAATAATTTAAGTAATTTTAATTATTTGAAATCTGCTACGTTGTCGATTGTTACACCTACATATGGTACACGTACTGCTTTTGTTTCATCACTTTCGATAACCCAATTTGTACCTTCAACTACATCATTTCCATTTGCTGCATTAACAGCTAATTCAATTGTTGCTACAGCTTGATTTACACCATCATTTAATACTGTACCATTCATTGTACCAGCTTCAATCATTGTTAATGCTTCAGCTAATGCGTCAACACCATATAATGGGATTGATACGTTTGCTTTTTCCATAGCTGCTTGAGCTCCAAATGCCATACCATCGTTATTTGCAATTACAAGTTCAATTGAATCACCAAATTGTGTAATCCATCCACTCATATTAGCTTCACCATCAGCTGTAGACCATGTACTTGATGGTTGTAACGCTAACTCTTCAACTTCAATTCCAGCTTCTTCGATTGTTTTTACTGAGTATTCAGTTCTTGCTTCAGCATCTGGATGTCCAGCTTCACCTTTAAGCATTACATATTGAATTACTCCATCTCCATTTTTATCCCATTCAGGATTTGCTTGGATATCAGCAGCCATCATTTCACCTTGAATGATTCCAGATTCTGCAGAGTTTGTACCTACATACCATACTTTATCATATGATGTAATAGATCCATCAGTTGGTTCTTTGTTGAATAAAATTAATGGAATATCTGCTGCTTGTGCTTTACCAATAACCTCTCCTGCTGCTGCAGGGTCAACTAAGTTAATAGCTAATACATCAACACCTTGAGTGATGAATGTATCGATTTGATTATTTAATGTTGCTTGGTCACCTTGAGAATCGGCAATTGTAATTTCTGCACCAGCTTCAACAGCTGCTGCTTCTAATGCAGGCTTTACTACCCCATTCATAAAGTTGTCTGATCCAGAGTAGATGTTTGCACCAATAACTACTGTTTCAGTAGTTCCTGCATCAGTTGTTGCACTAGTATCTTCAGTTTCTGTTGGCTCAGTTGTTTCATTGCTTGTACAACCTGCTAAACTGAATACTAATGCACCGGTAAGAAATAAGCTTAATAATTTTTTCATGTTCTAAAACTTCCTCCTTTTTGTTTGTTAACGCTTTCATTATATGATAAATAAATACTCATTGTCAAATTTAAGTACAGTAAATATTTTTAAGCTAACAAACTAGGATGCTACAACTTATTATTTTATTATGATGTATGAATAATGCACTGCATTTATTCTTTTACTCATAATTGTTATTTTATAGTTTAAAACTAAAGTTGTGAATTATCATAATAATATTAATACAAAATTTAAATATAATTTTTTATAATAATTATATGAAATTCAAAAAGGAGAAAACTATGAATTTAAAAGAGTCTAAGACATTTAAGAATTTGGAAGCTGCTTTTGCAGGAGAGAGTATGGCAAGAAATAAATACACTTATTTCGCTGAGATTGCTAAAGCAAATGGTATGGAAGAGATAGCAAGATATTTCTTAGAAACAGCTAGAAATGAACAAGAACATGCTAAATTATGGTTTAAAGCTATGCATGACGATCAAATGCCAACAATTGATGAAGCATTACAAATGGGAGCTGACGGTGAAAATTATGAACATAATATAATGTATCCTGAAATGGCAGCTGTTGCTAGAGAAGAAGGTTTTACGAAAATTGCTATTCAAATGGAAATGGTAGCAAAAATTGAGGAAGCTCATGAAAAACGTTATCTTGCATTATTAAAGGATGTAAAAAATGATGCAGTATTTGTGAAGGAAGAAAATGTAACTTGGATATGTGAAATCTGTGGACATAAACATATTGGAGAAAAAGCTCCTGGAATGTGTCCATTATGTATGTATCCAAAATCTCATTTTGCAGTAGATAATACTGATTTCTAAAGAAAGTTAACAAAAATAATAATTTATCTTTAAAAATCTAGCAAATAAGTTACATGGAATTATATTTATCCCATGATGATTTGTATTACCAATAAAAGCAAACCTAAATTATATATAGGTTTGCTTTTATTATTCTATTTAAAGATTTATAAAGATTGATATGTTATACTCGAAAATAATAATAAAAAAAATTTTAAAATTTGTAATATTTTACTTAAAAAAACAGTCTTATGTATGAAGGAGGAAAATTATGTATGATATAGAACAACTATATAATGAATATTTTAAGTCTGTATATTTATATGTTTTTTCACTTTGTAAAGACAAAGAATTAAGTGAAGATATTACAGCAGACACTTTTATAAAGGTAATTAAAAATATTAATAAGTTTAAAGGTGACTGTGATATAAGAGTATGGATGTGTCAAATTGCCAAAAATCAATATTTCACTTATTTAAAAAAACATAATTTAACAATTGAACTAAATGAAGAACTTTCTGGTTTTGAAGTTGATATTATACAGATTATTACAAACAAGCAAATTGCTGAAAAAATACATACCACAATTTCTAATTTGAAAGACCCCTATGGTAAAGTAGCAAAATTAAGAATATTTAAGGGCTATTCATTTACGGAAATTGGTAAAATTTTTAATAAAACTAGTAACTGGGCTTGTGTGACGTATTATCGTGCAAAAGATATGATTAGAAAGGAAGTTAGCAAAGATGAAAGAATGTAAGATAGTAGAAGATTTATTACCATTATATAAAGAAAAACTTTTAAGTAAAGAAAGTATTGAGTTTGTTGAAAAACATTTAACAGAATGTGAAGATTGTAAAATAATTTTAACTAAAGAAGATGAAATTGATTTAAATGTATCAAATAAAAATGTTATAAATAAAATCAACAAAAAATTAAGAATAAGAACATTAAAAAGCATGGGCGTAGTATTTTTAATGTGTATTTGCTTGTTCTTACTTGTTTTATCAAATTTACTTGAAAAAAACTTTATATCAAAAAATGAAATACAAATGAAGTTTGAAGAGGTTAATAATGAGTTATGGGTTGAACTTGATCAACCAGTATCAGGTATTAATATTAATCCTCATATTAATGAGCTTTCGGATGATAATGCTTATACATTGCAGATATATAATTACTATTTTAATGGCAAAATTATCAACGGGGATAACCGATTTAAAATTGGTACAAATGTTGATTTATTATTTTATTCTTCACCAAATGAGCCATCAGTTATAGTTTATGGCTCAAATAATCAATTTGAAGACAGTGGCTTCTTTATTCTTGATAGATTAATTATTGGAATGTATTGTAGTTTATGTCTCATTATTATTATAATATTAAGTATAATATATATGCTAGTTCGTAAAAAAGCTTTATTAAAAAACATTATAGAAAATGTAATTTTGTTTCCAATAAATTTTATTATTTGTGCAATCCTAGTAACTAATTTTGATTTTAGCACACCAAATTCAACTATGCATTTATTTATAATAATAGCAATGTGTATTTGTAGTACAATTGGATTAGTTATTGCTAAAGGGATGTTTAAAGAATATCTAATAGAAGATAATTAAACTATAAAGGGGGAAAAATGAATAAAATATTAACAGAGAGGTTGACTTTAAGAAGTATTAAATTAAATGATTATCATGCAATGTATAATAATTGGACATATGATGAAAGAGTAGCAAAATATTGTCGTTGGCATCCTCATAAAAATATTGACGAGACAAAAAAACTTGTTGAAATGTTTATTAATCAAAACTTTAAATATCGATGGATAATAACATTTAAAGATAATGATGAAGCAATTGGTATGATTGATGTAGTTGGTTTATATGATGATAATAAAACTGCGGAAATGGGCTATCTTTTAGCAAACAAATACTGGAATAAAGGTATTTTAACAGAAGTGTTAAAACATATTCTTGAATATTTATTTAATGAAGGATTTACAAAAATCATTGCTAAGCATCATGTTGATAATATAAGCTCTGGTAAAGTTATGGAAAAATGTGGTATGAAATTTACTGGCGTTGAACAAATTAATGCTAAATACGATTCTGACGAAAAGTGTGATGTTAAATGTTACGAAATAACCATCTGATTTAATTGATTTTATAGGTAAAAAAAAAAGACGAGTTATTCTCGTCTTTTGTGCGTTTAAATTAAACAGCAGCTACGTTCGTAGCTTGAGGTCCACGTTCACCGTTTACAACTTCGAATTGTACAGCTTGACCTTCTTCTAAAGTTTTGTAACCATCAGAATTGATAGCTGTGTAATGTACAAATACATCTTGCCCAGCATCACT
Organism: uncultured Erysipelotrichaceae bacterium; assembly: GCA_964371715.1. Taxonomy (GTDB): domain Bacteria; phylum Bacillota_I; class Bacilli_A; order Erysipelotrichales; family Erysipelotrichaceae; genus CAYJNO01. The sequence goes on from CAYJNO010000002.1 coordinate 114,272, forward strand.
AGTGATGAATCCAAATCCTTTCTCTGCATTAAACCATTTTACTTTTCCAGTACTCATAACATCCTCCATGACCAATTATTCTAAATAGTGTGAATAATTACTTCATAACAATACCATTAAATAGGTATTGTGTCAATACAAGATTTTATACTTTTTGTGCATAAATACACATCATGTATACAAAAAAAAACACTTAATAGTGTTTTTATTTTTATTAACAATAAATTATTAATTATCCGATTACTTTTTGTGCTCTTAACACATCTTCGATTGTTTGAATAGCTAAATCTTCATCTTCGCCTTCACAGCTAATTACAATTTCAGATTGAGTAGGAATACCAAGTGACATAACTCCCATGATAGACTTCATATTTACTGAACGACCTTTAAAAGCTACTTTAACCTCAGATTTGAATTTGCTTGCTGCATTAACAGCAACAGTTGCTGGACGAGCATGTAATCCAACTGGATCTACAACTACTACAGATACTTGTTTCATACTAAACCTCCTTTTTACATATTAATTTTACTTTATTTAGTTAAGTCTTACAAGCATTTATTATCATCATTTGTGATATGAGTGATTATTTATGATTTTATAGGCACGATAAATTTGCTCCACAAGTAGTAATCTTACAATTTGATGTGGAAATGTTAACTTTGATAAGCATATTTTTTCATTTGCTCTTTTATATACACTTTCACCATAACCATATGAACCTGCAATAACATATACAATGTTTTTGCTGATCATTTGTTTGTTCTCTAAAGATTTAGAAAATTGTAATGAGTCATATTCTTTACCATGTAAATCCATTAAACATACAAAATCAGTGTCTTTTATTTTACTTAATATAAGTTCAGCTTCTTTTTCTTTTACAATTTTAATTAATGACTCGTTTTCTTCATCTTTAGTATTAAAATCTTTTACTTCAATTAACTCTATACTACTAAATGGACCTATTCTTTTTACATAATCATCAATTAAGCTTTTTAATGCTTTATCTTTTATTTTCCCAACACTTATTATTTTAATCATTAAATATCACTTCTACAATTCTACTTTCATTATCTTTGCTTAATTCAATTTGCCATATTGTTCCTGGCACAGCTTGATATAACATTGCTTGATAATCATATACAGTATTAATAGTTGTATCATTTATTTTTGTAATAATCTCTTTTGGTTGAATTAAAACATTTAATGGATTTAAAGCATCAATTGAAATTATATAAAGCCCACTAGTATTATTTAAATCTAAATCTAAGTAAGCTTTTTGATAAGTTTGAATATTAGCTACTTCAATAATCTCAAGTCCTAAACTATATAAGTATTTTTCATCTTGGATATTGTTTACAACTAACTTTAATTCATTTATAGTAATAAATTTATTTGTTGTACTATTAACTAAACCAACAACCTCTCCTGCCATATTAACTATAGGTCCACCAACGTATGCTGTTGTAAATTTATCATTTATACTTGCTTCTACATTGCGTTCTGATATTATTTTATTTTGATTGATATAAGTAATCATAGCATCTCCATTTAGATTAAGTGCTAAGTTTTGTCCCAAGGCAATTACTATTTCACCCTGTTTTAAAATATTACTATTTCCCATTTTAAGTGAATTTACATTAAAATCTACTTCAACCTCTAGTACCTGTATATCTTTTTCTGCATCTACATAAACATTTAATGGAATTGTTGTTTCACCATTATTAAAGATAACTTCAATATTTTGTTCACTATCTACTCCACTTGTCACTATATATATCCCATTTTCATTATTGCTATAGACATAACCAGTTAATATATTATCTTCATTTTTTATAGTAACTATACTTGTTTTAAGTTCAGCAATAATATTTGTAAAATCTGTTGAGAATCCATTGACTTCATTTATTGTTACATTAGTACCATTAGCAGGTTCATTTTCACTATTTTCATCAAATAAATAGACAAACATTACTAATTGCATTCCCAAAATTAATACAATTAAAATTTTCCAACTATTTTTCATCATAAATCCTTTCCAACAATTTCATTTTGCTTTAAAGTTTTAATATCTATATCCTTCAATAATTTACTATCGACAATTTCAAATAACTTATTAATTGCTAGCTCTGGTGTATTCGCTTCTGTAGATAGATGTGCTAACCATAATGTTTTAGTTTTATCTCCGATTATTTTGTTGACAATTATGGCTGCATCTTCATTGCATAAATGTCCTAAATCGCTAATAATACGTCGTTTTAAAAAATATGGTCTTTTAGTATTCATTAACATTTCCACATCGTGATTAAACTCTATAACATAATGATTGGCATTCTTAATTAAATCAATATACTGCTCTTTTAAATATCCTGTATCAGTTATATAAACAAGGCTTTCTTGTTGGTATGAAACAATATAACCTAAAGTATTTTCAGCATCATGTGATAATGGAATAGGTATAATATGAAAGTCATTTATTTTAATTTCAACATAAGGTTTCAATTGATAACTATAATATCCAATATTACATGCACTATATTTTTCTATATTTTCAAACAATTTTAATTGACTAGTGTGATCTGAGTGATTATGCGTAATTAAAACAGCTAATATTTCCTCAATATTAATATCGAGCTGTTTTAAGCCATTTATAATTTGAGCTTTAGTTCCACCACAGTCAATCACAATATTGCCTGTAGGACTTTTAATTACAAAGCAGTTACCTTTAGAACCACTACAAATTGAATAAAATTCTAACATCCTAATATCGTACAAGGATCAACCCTGACTCCATCAACTATTGTTACAAAATGTAGATGCACTCCTGTAGTAACACCCGTATCACCCATTAATCCTATTACTTGCCCTTTTTCTACTACTTCTCCAACCTGTGGATAAGCAGGCTCACTAAAGTGATTGTATTGTGTTACTAGACCATTATTATGGTCAATTTTTAAATAATAACCTGCAGTTGGAGTATAACTGTTTTCGACAACTTTACCTGTGTCTGCTGCGTATATATTTGCATATAATTCATATCTGTTTTGCATGTCTAGTGCAGTATGTCCAGGATAACAATACCATCCACAAGTTAAAACTGGATTATCAACTGGCCACCTTAAATCACCAGAACCAATAAATGGTACAGCTTGTGTTCCACGGTAAATAATTTGTGTTTGTGGATGTACTACAACATCACTACTTATCTTAGAAGCACCAATAAGTTCCCCATTAATCCAAGTTTCTTCATATTTTGTATTTTGTGTACCCTCTCGATATTCTGTTTGTACGACATAGCTTCCAGATGGTAATGTTGAATCCTCAATATATACTGTTGGTCCAGGATAAATTATTTCACTTACAATTAACTCCGAAGTGACTACAACATCAATTACTGGTTCAAAATATGTAACATTTAACTCTAATCCTGGTTCAATAACTTGATTTGTTGATTTTAACACATCAGAATTTATCGCTACAATTTGTTCAGCACTTAATAAATTATTTAAGGCCCCTACACCTTCAACTGTATCTCCAAGTTGTACAGTATAGTATTCTTTTGTTGTATTATCACCATAACATAAATAATCTAATATTTGTGCGGCAGTTGTATATACACTACTTGGTGTAGCATATGTTTCTGTTATTGTAATATCTTGTAAAAGATTTACTCTAAGTTCCCTTGAACCAAACGAGACTAATTCTGGTAATGTTTCATTTTTTCCAAAGGCAGTTAATGCTTCTTGGCTAACAAACAATCCTAAAAACTGATTTTGTGCTTCTAAAAATATTTCTTCGTTTAAAACATTAATCGAAGCATAAACTCCTGTTTCTGTACTAAAATCAATACGATATGTCGCAATTGAATAATTATCATTAACATCAATATATTCAATAATCTTTTGATCAATATCTTCTGGTATAAAGTAACCTTCTTCTTTTACAATATACATTGTATCTGCCAACCCAACCTCTGTATCAGGAAATATTTCAGCATATCTTTCGTTATATACATCATCCAATAATTTGTTAACATTATCTAAGTCTGTTATATACGCGATAAATTCAGCACCATTATATAACTTATTAAGTTCAACAGGTTCTGTAGTATAACTTTCTATTTGTTGGGAAATAGTTGTTTTTTCATAAACTATACAGTCTACACAATCTTCGGTTGAGCTATTAAATACACTTGTTATCCCAACCATGATCAAGCTTAAAACTACTAATGATAGTATTAAAATTGATTTTTTCATTTAAAACCTCCTATGCTATTACTGCGAAATTTTCAACATATCAGTAAAAGCATTAATATTCTTTTCAAACTGCATATGTAAAGTACAAGTTGCTCCATTACGATTTTTCGCAACGATAACTTCTACTTCCTGTGTAGTTTGTTCTTCTGTTTCTTCAGCATGATATTCTGGACGATATAAAAACATAACAATATCAGCATCCTGTTCTATTGATCCAGATTCTCTTAAATCTGATAGCTTTGGTTTATTACCTGTTCTTTTCTCAACATCACGTGATAACTGTGAAAGTCCAATTACTGGCACTTCAAGCTCTCTGGCAATTTGTTTTAATGTACGTGAAATTTCTGATACTTCTTGTTGTCTTGATTCTTTGCTTTTCCCACTTCCACTAATTAACTGAATATAGTCAATTAATATCATATTTAGGCCATATTCTAACTTTAACTTACGACATTTTGATTGAATCAATGATGTTGTTATTACTGAGCTATCATCAATAAATAAGTTTAATTTCATCATTCTTTGAACACTATCACTAAGTCTTGTTTCTTCACCTTTATTTTTAAATTGACCTGTTTTTAAAGTAGATCCATCAACACCACTATCAGCTGATAACATCCTTGTAATTAATTGATCAGCACCCATCTCTAAAGAGAATATTGCTACTGCACCCTCAGGATTATATTTTGCTGATTTTAAAGCAAGATTTAATGCATATGCTGTTTTACCAACTGATGGTCTAGCTGCTAGAATAATTAAATCTCCTCTTTGTAATCCATTTGTAATCGAATCTAGCGATTGATAACCTGTTTTAATTCCAGTAAGTCCACTTCCACTATCTTTCAATTCGTGGATTTTTTCAAATACTTGGGCAGCTACATCTTTACTAGATTTAAAATCTGCTGCTTCTTTACGGTCTCTTGTAACACTCATTAAGCGTTTTTCAGCTTCATCTAATAATTCATTTATATTGGCATTATCTGTATAACCTTCTTCAACAATCATTGCTGCAGTTTCAATTAAACGTCTTGCCATCGCCTTATCTTGTACTATTTCAATATATCTTGATGTATTTGGACTTGTTACCCCTGCTTCTTGTAAATCTATTAAATAATCAATACCACCAATATTATCTAATAAGCCTAAATCACTAAGTTTAGCTTGAACACTTGTAATATCTGTGGGTTTTCTTTCACTATATAATTCATACATTGCTTTGTAGATATTTTGATGAACATTTAAATAGAATTCTTCACTATCCAATGCTTTATCTATTGCAATTGGCATTGCTTTTTCATTATATAACATTAATGTTCCAAGCAATGATTGTTCAGCTTCAATATTGTGTGGTAATATCTTTTTCATTATTGACTCACTAATTGAACCTTAATAGTTGCAACGACACCTTTATATAATTCTACTTTTACATTAGTAAAACCTAAGCTTACAACTGGGCTAGTATCAATAATTTTTCTTTTATCAATTTTGTATCCTTGTTTTGCTAATTCTTCTTGAATTTGTTTAGTTGATACTGAGTTAAATACTCTTCCATCTTTTCCGCATTTTACTCTGAAGATAAATGTTTTCTTTTCAATTTCAACTTTTAAAACTTCTGCTTCTGCTTTTAATTTACTATCATTTTCTTTTCTTAAATCTTCTTGTTTACTTAAAACATCTAAGCTTCTTGATGTTGCAGGAACTGCTAATTTTTTTGCAATTAAAAAATTTCTTGCATAACCATCACTTACTTCTATTATTTCATCTTTTTTACCTACTTTTTTTACATCAGCTAACATTATTACTTTCATCTTTAAATTCCTCCCTTAAATAAATTTCTAACTTTTCTTTTAATTCTTCATTTACTTCATTAATTGTTGTTTTTTCTCTTTGCATTGCTGCTTGTGTTAAGTGACCACCACCATGCATTTTTTCCATGATTACTTGAACATTTATTTCACCTTTACTTCGTGCACTAATTGCTACTTCATCATCTGCAATGTACGCTATAACAAAAGCTGCTTTAATATTTTTAATCTTTAATAAGCGATTCGCAACTATTGATAAAATAGTTCTTGAATATATTTTACTATTATCAATTGCTGCTATTGCAATATTTTCATTATACTTAATAACTGTTTTCATTATTTCATGTCTTTGCATGAATAATTCGTAATTTTCTTCTAATAATTCATCACATAATATTGGATCTGCTCCACTTTGTCTTAATTTACTTAAAACATCAAAAGTTCTACTACCTGTACGATTAATAAAATGATTAGTATCGATCATTATACCTATATACATTATATTGGCTTCACTTGAATTAAAGCTTATATCTTTAGATAAATATGGTATAAACTCATACAACAACTCTGTTGTACTTGATGAGCTTGGCTCTATATAGATCAGTGTCGGATTAACTTTTAGTTCTACTTGACGACGGTGGTGATCAAATATTACTATACTTTTCGCATCTTTTAATATTTTTTGTCCATTTGAAATATCAAAATTATGATGGTCTACCATTATTACTAAAGTATCATCCTTTAATTGATTAATTGCTTCACTCTCTGTAATAAAATTATGCTTATTTTTTAAATCCTCATTAAAAATATTCATTATTTCATTAATCTGTGGCTCTATCCCCCCAGTTTTACTAATAATAGATACTGGAATTTTATAAGCCTGTACAATATTACTCATAATTAATGCTGCACTTAAACAATCTGAGTCCATTTCTTTATGTCCGACAATAATTACATTTTTTGTTTTAGACTTTACCAATAAATTTCTTAAAGTATGTGCCATTACACGAACTCTAACCTTAGATGTTTTGTCCTGGCTTTCACGATTTCCACCATAAAACTTAACATCTTCATCATTTTTTCTAATAACTATTTGGTCTCCACCACGAGATAATGCTAACTCTAATAACTCATTACAATTTTCCTCAAGTTCTGTTAATGAATCACCACCACGGGCAATACTCATCGATAATGATATCGCAACATCACGACTTTTTGAGGCTTTACGTACTTGATTTAATACTGAAAAATGATCATCTACTAATGTTTGAAATATCTTTTCATTTAATACTAATAAATATTTTGAAGCCTTTAATTGTCTAATTACAGCACCTTTACTTGAAAAATAATTTATAGCAGGTGTTCTGATATAAGTATTAATATCTGCTCTTTCTTTTTCATCTTCATATTGAATCGTATCATCATAGTTATCAAAATGTACTAGTGCTAAAACTAAAGAATCATTATGATAGTTTTTTTCTAAATTAGCAAAACTAGTAATATCTTTAAAAAATAATGCTGGATAGTCTTTTTGCTTAGAAACTAAATAAACATCTTCATTTAATTCTATTCTTATTTCTGATACTTCTCCATTTAATAATTCAATTGTTTCTGGAAACCAAGCAGTTAATTTCTTTTTTATACCTGATAAGCTTCTTGCAGTAAAAAAGTCTGATGTCCATGTTACGATATATTCTTTATCATATATTAATAAACCAACATCACCATATTTTAAAGCATCGTTACTAACCTTACTTGTTACCTGTTCTATGTCTTTACGAGATTGTTCAAAGTTTTGTTCTAATAACAATGTATAAACAATAAACACTAACACTGATACTACCTGTATTAACAATGCTAATAATATATTCATTTTGAATACTAGATTTAAAATTAATAGAATTACAAAAATAATTACTTCTGTAATTATTAATATGTTTTTTACTTTATCTTTATTCAAATTATCCTCCTTTAACTAATAAACTTTATTTAAATATTATATCAAAAAAAACTTCATTTCTCAAATTTGTAAGTCACATAATATTGCTCTATAATATTTATTTATGTAAGATATAAATATATGATTAACGCAAAAATGCTTTATCTATATTTGAAAATCGCAACTACATCATTAATTAATTTTTAAATTTACAATAAACAATGGTGTCTTTATTGTGTATAATATAATCATGATAAGATGTGAATGGGCAAATACAAATGTTGATAAAATTTATCAAGATTATCATGACTTTGAATGGGGTGTCCCATCTTTTGATGACAACTATTTATTTGAAATGTTTGTCTTAGAAAGTTTTCATTGTGGTTTGTCATGGTACCTTATATTAAAAAAACGTGAAAACTTTAGAAAAGCCTTTGATAATTTTAACCCTTATATTATCGCAAACTATGATGAAAATAAAGTGAACGAACTTTACAATAATGATGGTATTATCAAAAATAAGCTAAAAATAAACTCTACAATTAAAAATGCTCAAGCATTTTTAAGAGTTAAAGCTGAATTTAATTCATTTTCAGATTATATTTGGAACTTTACTAACCATCAACAAGTAATTGAAGATTATAACCCTTTAATAAATCATAATGATTTATCAGACTTAATTAGTAAAGATTTAAAAAAACGTGGTTTTAAATTTATGAAAACGATAACTTGTTTTTCATACTTACAGGCAATTGGTGTTTTAAATCATCACGCCCAATATTGTTTTAAATATCATAAGGAGAATAAATAATGAAAACGATAGATTTAAGAAGTGATACCGTAACAAAACCAACTAAAGAAATGTATGAGGCATCATTAGTAGCCGAAATAGGTGATGATATTTACGGAGATGATGAGACAGTAATAAAACTTGAAGCCCTTGCTGCGGAAATATTAGGTAAAGAAGCAGGTTTGTTTGTGACAAGTGGAACAATGGGAAATTTAATTGCTTTATTGTCACAGACAAATAGAGGTGATGAAATTATCTTAAGTAAGAATTCTCATATCTTAACTCACGAAGTTGGTGGTGTAGCCAGTATTGCTAATTTAATGTGTGCAACTATAGATAACCCAAATGACTTTATCTATGCAAATGACGTATTAAAAGCTATTAGATCTGAAGATATTCATCATCCTACAACAAAACTAGTTTGTATGGAGAACGCCTTAGGCAACGGAAGAGTGGTTCCACTAAGTATTTTAAAAGAAGTTTATGAAGTTTCAAAAACAAATAATCTAAAAGTACATTTAGATGGTGCTAGAATATTTAATGCAGCTTTATCATTAAATGTTGAAGCAAAAGAAATTGCACAATATGCAGATACAATTATGTTTTGTTTATCTAAAGGCTTATGTGCACCTATTGGTTCAATGTTAGTTGGTGATCAAAACACAATTAATAAGGCAAGAAAAATTCGTAAAATATTAGGTGGTGGTATAAGACAGGGTGGAATTATCGCATCTTATGGAATTGTATCTTTAGAATCAATGATAGATCGCTTAAAAGAAGATCATGATAATGCAAAATATCTAGCAGAAAAATTAACTGACCTTGGTGTCTTTACAGTTTTTGAAGAACAATTAGATATTAATTTGGTATGGTGCAGATACGCTTTAGACCCTAAACCATTAGAAGTTTTCTTAAAGTCACATCATATAAAATTTAATGAGTCTAATAAAAATATCTTCCGTTTTGTCACTCATAAAGATTTGACGCGTGAAGATATTGATAATTTTATTAATTTGATAAAAGATTTTTTAGCTAAAAATTAAACTTTAGCTGTCATTATCACTTTTGCATATTCATCAGGCAATGGTGATTTTTTTATTTCATCTACCAATTTTTCTTTGTCATATTCTATCCTTACATACTCAACTTTTATTTCATTTTCAACTTCAAGTATAATATAACCAGCTTTTGGTATTCCATCTTTTGGTCTTCCAACACTGCCTGCATTAATTAAAATTTTATTATTAAATTCTTTTACATAAAAATCATGAGTATGACCAAATATTAAAATGTCACTTTCCATTTCATTGGCAATTCCAATTTGTTTATCCAATTCATCTTTTCTTAAGTAATCACTTATTCCTAAAGGACTTCCATGTACTAGCGCTACCTTTTTATCATTCAACATAAATTCCATTCTATCTTTTAATGTTGCGATATATACTAAACTTTCAATTGTTAATAAACTATGAGTCCATTTTTTCATATCAAAGTTTTCATATTTATTATCTTGAATCTTTAACATTTCTAAATCATGATTACCCATGATTGTTTTTACATTGTTTTCTTGCATCAATTTAATTACTTCATTAGGTCTAGTACCATAACCAACTAAATCACCTGTACAATAAATATCACTGATATTATTTCTTTTAATATCTTTAATCACTGACTCTAGTGCATATAAGTTACTATGTATATCTGATATAACTGCTATTTTCATAAATCCTCCACTACTTCTAAACTATATTATAATAAAATCATTTACTTTTCATTATTTATTTTCATAAAGTTCACATTACTATTTTATTATTTATACATGAAACAAGTTATATTGTTTCTAAAGTAATGTAATCATACACATACTTTTTCCCTCAAACTATAAACAATGAAAAAGAAGCCACTCCCTCTGGCTTTTTTTCATTTATTACTTTTAATTATTATTTCATTTTTATTTCATTATTTATTAACATTATATTCACATTTCTACTTTATTATATAACCATGAAGCAAGTTATATTGTTTCTGGAACAATGTAGTAAACACATACTTTTCCCTCAAATTATAAAAAATGAAAAAGAAGCTACTCTGAACCGAACCCCATTTGTTGGAGAAGTTGAATTAGGATAAACTTAAGGATTGA
>CAYJNO010000003.1:0-93528 GCA_964371715.1 uncultured Erysipelotrichaceae bacterium
TTATTTAGCTGCGTATGCTTCTAAAGCATAGTTAACTGCATTTAATAAAGCATTAGCTGTAGCTGTTGAACCAGTAACTGTATCAACTGCTGATAAATCAGCTTGGTTTTCTAATAAAGAAGCAATGAATTCAGAACCTTCAGCTGTTAAAACACCACCATATGTTGGAGTTTCATTAGCATCTCTAACATCAATTGCAATTACATTACCTTCAGCATCAATTGTTACATTAGTTTCTATCTCTCCTGCATAACCTTGAGTAACAACTTCAAATTTATATGAACCATCATCATTAGTAGTAGTATTAACTACACCTTGGAAGATTTCTCCATCAATAACATAATGCATCATTCTTTGGAAATCTCCAACGAAAGTAATAGTTGCACCAGCTACAGTATCTCTATCCATAATCGCACTTGAAGATTGATTTTCTGTTTGGAACATAACTAATACATCTTCTAATGTCATATTGTTAGCTAAGATGTAATCTTCGATAGCTTGGATTTGTTCTCCATAGCTTCTTCCACCATTAATTCCTTCAAAAGAAATTCTAGTATCAACTTCAACAAAAGTTGTACCATCATGTGCACCATGAACTGTAATTAAATCTTTTACTAAAGTATCCTCTGTTAATTCAACTCCAGCTTCTTTCGCAACACCAGCATAAGAAATTAAAGCATCTTCTAAGCTTAATTCTGTGCCTGTGTAATCAGTAATTGTTAATTCTTTAAAAGTTGTTTCATCTGTTAAATTTTCAATAGATGCATTTTGTAAAAATTGTCTTCCTCCATCTGCAAAATCTTCAGAGTATCCTTTAGATGTAAATTCAGTTAATGCAAATCCATCATCAGTTTTAGCTACTACAACATCACTAACATTCATTTCATATCCATTAATTTCAGTTTTAGAATATTCAGTATCTAATCCTTTATTTCTAATAACATCAAATTCTAATGATGTTATGATTCCATCAGTTGTTTCACCATTAAAAATGAATGTATCATTTTTTGGTGCTCCACTTGATGTAGTACCTACCATTTCATATTCTGCCCCAAAAGTTTCAACATTTGCAGTTGTTTCTGTTGTAGGTGTAGCAGTAGTTGTTTCTTCATTTGATTCAGTATTTGAACACGCACTTAAAGTAAGTACCATAGCCAATACTAATAACATTGATAGTCTTTTCATAAATTCTCCTTATTAGTTAATATTTTAACTAAAGTAATTTTACTGTATTGTTAAAAATATGTCAATTAAATGTGAAATAAATTTCACAAAAAAAGATGCATAAGCATCTTTAAATATTTTCTTTTACTTTTTTAATAATTGTTGCCATATCCATTTGGTATTTAGCTAATAACTCTGATGGTTTTCCAGATTCACCATAAGTGTCTAATTGTCCTACTTTAACTACTTTAGTTGGTTTTTTCTCACTTAAGATTTCACTTACTACACTTCCAAGTCCACCAATTACACTATGTTCTTCACATGTAATAATTACATCATGTGTATTTGCAACTTCTACGATTAATTTTTCATCGAATGGTTTTATACATGGCATATTGATTACTGTTACTTCAACACCTTCAGCTTTTAATGCTTCATAGGCATTTAAGGCTTCATTTACCATGATTCCTGTTGCTACTAAAGCTACTTTTGTTCCTTGTTTTAATGTATATCCTTTTCCAATTTCAAATTTATAATTTGGATCTGTATTTACTGTTTCTACAGCACTTCTTCCAAGTCTTACATAACATGGTCCATTATATTCAGCTATTGCCTTAATTACTTGTGTTGTTTCAATATCATCTGCTGGATTTAACACTACCATTCCAGGGATTGTTCTCATTAACGCTAAGTCTTCAAATGTTTGGTGTGTTGCACCATCTTCTCCAACTGTTATTCCAGCATGTGTAGCACATACTTTTACATTTAAATGTGCATAACCAATTGAGTTTCTAATTTGTTCAAAAGCTCTTCCTGCTGCAAACATTGCAAATGTTGAAGCATATACAATATTACCTGATGTTGCAAGACCTGCTGCTACACCCATCATATTTGCTTCTGCAATACCCATATTAAAATGTCTTTCTGGACATACTTTTTGTGCTTCACTTGTTTTTGTTGATTTTGATAAGTCAGCATCTAATACTACTACTTTATCATTTGCTACTATTACTTCAGCTAATGTTTTACCATAAGCTTCTCTTGTCGCAACTTTAGCCATTATTTACCCTCCAATTCTTTTAATGCTTGTACTAGTTCTTCATCACTTGGTGCTACCCCATGCCATCCATAGTTATTTTCCATGAATGATACACCTTTTCCTTTTACTGTATGAGCAATAATAATTGTTGGTTTATCTTTTGTTTCTTTTGCCTGTTTTAAACTGTTTTTGATTTCATCAAAATCATGTCCATTAATTTCTAAAACATTTAATCCAAATGCTTCAAATTTTGACTTAAATGGTTCAGGATTCATTACATCTGTAATGTTTCCATCAATTTGTAATCCATTATAATCTAAGAAAATACATAAGTTATCTAACTTATAATGCGCTGAACTCATTAATGCTTCCCATACTTGTCCTTCTTGGCATTCCCCATCGCCTAAGATTGTATATGTACGATAATCTAAGTTATGAATTTTATTACTTAATGCCATTCCAACAGCTACAGAAATCCCTTGTCCAAGTGATCCTGTTGACATATCGACACCTAATGTGTTTTTCTTTGATGGATGTCCTTGAACATTTGAATTAATTAATCTAAATGTCATGATATCTTCATCACTGATAAAACCTTTAGCTTTTAAGGCACCATATAATACTGGTGAGGCATGACCTTTTGATAATACAAATTTATCTCTTGTCACATCCTTTACATTATCCATCGTGATATTCATTTCATCAAAATATAATACACTCATGATATCAGCTATTGATAATGATCCACCTGGATGTCCACTTTTTGCGTTATTAATCATTCTAACAACATCTTTTCTTATTTCTGTTGCGATACTTACTAATTTACTGTTTTCCATTTAAGTTCCTCCATAAATCATTATAGCACAATATTTATTTTATCAATATAAATTAAAATGAGAGATTTAATCTAATCATTAAATCTCTCATTTATACTATTTTACGATTGTTTTTTCAGCAATTTCTTTGCTTACTAATTCAATAAATTCTTCAATTGAAACAGTTAAAGAATCTTTTGATCCATAACGTCTCATAGTGATTGTATTATTATCTACTTCACCTTGTCCTAAAACTAATTGAATTGGAGTCTTTTTAATTTGAGCTTCTCTTAAACGATATCCTAATTTTTCATTACGAGCATCTAATTTTACTCTAACACCTTTTTCAAGTAATAATGCTTCAATCTTACTTGCATATTCTAAGTGTAATTCATGATGAACAGGAATAATACTAATTTGATTTGGTGCTAACCACAATGGGAATGCGCCGGCAAAATGTTCTACTAAGATACCAATAAATCTTTCAATTGAGCCATAAATTACACGATGAACCATAACAGGTCTTTGTTTAGTTCCATCTTGTTCAACATAACTTAAGTCAAATCTTTCTGGTAAGTTCATATCTAATTGAATAGTTGCACATTGCCATACTCTATTTAAAGAATCTTTAATTTTAAAGTCTAATTTTGGACCATAGAATGCTCCATCGCCTGGATTTATTGTAACTTTTTTACCAGCTTTTAAACATGCTTCTTCAAGCGCTTTTTCAGATTTATCCCAAATTGCAATTTCACCAATATACTTCTCTTCAGGTCTTGTACTTAATTCAATTTCATAATCAAATCCAAACATACGATATACTCTATCAATAAAGCCAATTAATCTAACAATTTCACTTTCAATTTGATCTGGTCTCATAAATAAATGAGCATCATCTTGAGTAAATGATCTAACTCTAAATAAACCACTTAATGCTCCACTTGCTTCATGACGGTGCACTAATCCAAGTTCTCCCATTCTTAATGGTAAATCTTTATAAGAATATAAGCTATTTTTAAATGCTAACATTCCACCTGGACAATTCATTGGTTTAATAGCAAATTCACGATCATCAACTTGAGTTACATACATGTTTTCACGATAGTTAGCCCAGTGACCTGATACTTCCCATAATTCTTTTGAAAGCATGATTGGCGTTTTAATAAACTCATATCCTTCTTTAGTATGTTCTTCATACCAATAATTTTCTAAAAGATTTCTAATAACCATTCCATTTGGTAAAAAGAATGGTAATCCTGGTCCATATTCACTAAACATAAATAAATCTAATTCTTTACCAAGTTTACGATGATCTCTTTTTTTAGCTTCTTCTAATAAATATAAATGTTCATTTAATGCTTCTTCAGTTTCAAAGCAAATACCATAGATTCTTTGTAACATTTTATTTTTAGCATCACCCTTCCAATAAGCACCAGATACTTTTAATAATTTAAAATGTTTTAAGATTTTAACAGTTTCAATATGAGGCCCACGACATAAGTCAATAAAATCCCCTTGCTTGTAACATGTAATTGTTACTTCATTTTCATCCATGTTATTAATTAAATCAACTTTATACGGATCATCTTTAAACATTTCTAAAGCTTCAGCTTTAGAAAGTTCTTCACGAATAATTCTTTTACCATCTTTCGCAAGTTTTTTCATTTCTTTTTCAATTTTAGGTAAATCTTCTTCTTTAATTACAGTATCACCTAAATCAACATCATAATAGAATCCTTCACTAATTACAGGTCCTACCCAGAATAGTGCTTGTGGATAGATTCTTTTAATAGCTTGTGCCATTAAATGAGCACAACTATGATTTAAAATACTTAATTCTTCATGTTCTTTAATATTAATCATTTTTCTCTCCTTCTTTAGGACAATAAAAAAGTCCTTAAATTTCAAATCTAAGGACGAATTAATTTTCGCGGTACCACCTTAGTTATAGTATAAAACTATCACCTCAAGACATCTTTATCGCAGATTATACGGTTTATTTTCATAAACAACTCCCAAGTAGTAACTAATAAGTTTCAAAATAAGTTTTCACCAACCACTTATCTCTCTACAATTGAATTCTTAACAGTCTTATCTTGTTCTTCGTTTCTATAATTATTATACTTCTTTAAAGTTTAAAGTCAATATTTTTGATATTTCAACTTCAACTTTATTTAATGTTTATTTGTATTTCTTTTTTAACTTTGATATATCATCCGTGTCTACCCACTCTTCTGAATAGCCACAATTACAACATACATATCTATTAACTAAAATTGCTGATAATATCGTAAGTCCTACTTGGATGTTATTACCTGCTCCATATGCTCCATTACGGCCTGGTACAAATAAAATATCTTTACCATGACATTTAGGACATGTATTTGTATTTTTCATTGTTATCCCCTTTAGATCTTAATCATTATATCACTTATTATATTATATTGTCTCCAATTGTTTTATAATAATAGTATGAAAAAATTAATTATTATATTACTTTGTATATTATTAAGTGGATGTACAAAAGAGTTAGATTTAAATTATTATACAGCAAGAACTACTACTTCAGGATTTGATACATTTATCAGTTTTTCAGCTTATATGGAAAATGAAGAAGATTTTAATAGCTTAGCTGATGAAGTTTTTGATGAATTTTCATACTACAATCAACTATTTGATAGCTTTAATGCATATGAAAATATCAACAATATACATACCATTAATCAAAATGCTGGTATTACTCCTATAGTTGTAGAACAAGAAATAATAGATTTATTATTAGAAGCTAAAGATTTTTATGATTTGACTGAAGGACATTTTAATGTAACAAGCGGTAACTTATTTAGTTTATGGCGTGACTATATAGATGATGGTAGCGCAAAAAATTTTGATGGAATATATGGTGAATTACCAACTGATATTGAAATCGATGAAGCTTTAAAATGTAGTGGATTTGAATATATTGAAATTAATGATAGTGAAAATACTGTCTATATAAATAATCCATGCGTTAAATTAGATGTTGGTGCCATTGCTAAAGGATATACAACTCAAATTATTGCAGCTAAATTACAAGAATCAAATATTATCGGAATCATTAGTGCTGGTGGTAGTAGCAATCATTTAATTAATACTAAACGAGACAATGAGCCATGGATTGTAGGCTTAAAAAATCCTGATGAGTACTTTGGTGATCCTTTATTAAAGCTTAATATTGATACTTCAACTGCTGTTGTAACAAGCGGTGATAGTGTAAGATCTTATTATGCTGAGGATTTTATGCTTTATCATCATATAATCGATCCAATCAGTGGCTATCCAAGTAATCATTATCGCTCTGTTACTATAACACTAAATAATAGTAGCTATGCTGATATTCTATCAACCGTTTTATATACTGTTGATATTGAAGATGGATTAAAAATTATTGATGCATTTGAAGATAAATATAATTTAGATTTAGAAGTAGTATGGATATTAGATAATAATACTGAACTAACTCATACTAATGAATTTATACTAGATGACTATAAGATTATTACTACAAACGACATTAATAAACATTTAATATATGAATAAAAGTGTCTTACATCAATGTAAGACACTTTTATTTTTTAGTTATTAGCTATTTTATCTAAAACCATTGTGAATGGAGTTAAACTAATTGTTGCTGAAGTCATTAAATCAGCATCTGTTGTTTTTCCATTTTCATCAGTTGCAGCTATTGCATCTTCAATAGTTTTACCTACTAAGTATTCTTCATAACTTGCTACTTGCTCATACCATTCTTTACCTATTGGTGAAGCTGCTGCCATACCATATTCTTCCATTAAGTCTTTTTTAGATACTAAGATTTCACTTGATTCTAAATCTAAAGTACCATCAGCTTTGAAGTTAATTTGATTTTTTAAAGTATCAAATTGAGCAAAATTAATAGAACCATCATCATTTAATCCTACTAATGCATAAGTAACTTCAGTTGTATAATTTCCATTAGCATCAGCTGTTGCATCTTTTGTAGCTATTGTTGTATAACTTGCATTTTTATACATTGCACTTGGTGTAATTGAAACTGCATTTTCATATGCTTTAGCAACTGCAGCTAATTCATTAGTAATATCAATTGTTACAGAACTTACTAAATCTTCATTTGTTGGGATACCATCTTCTAATGTAATTCCTCCTAATGCTTCATCATATGTTTTACCAATCATATAAGTTTCTAAAGCATCAATTTGTTCATACCATTCTTTACCAATTGGTGAAGCTGGTGCCATACCATAGTCATCCATTTTTTCAGCTTTTGTTAATGAAGCATCTAAACCTTCTACTACAACTCCATTTTCATCAACTAAACCTTGTTGTTGAGAAACATCGATATCAACATATTCAATTTTACCCATATCATTGATAACAATTGTTGCATATGTTGTTTCAATAAGTGGTGTCATATCTGCATTTTCTCCATATGCTTGAGCAAATACACTAACTCCTCCTATACCTGCCATCGTAGATGCAACTGTTGTATCTTCAGTTGGCATTACTGTTGGCTCAACAGTTGGTTCTGCTGTTGGTTCTGGTGTTGATGTAGATGTACATCCTGTTATAAGCAATAAACTAAGTAAACTAAAATATAATTTTTTCATTTTTAATCCTCCTTTAATATATTAGCAAATGTGTAAGATTTTGTAAATTGATATACTTTCACCTTTGAAGGATATCAATTACTTTCATAATAATTCTTTTAGGGATTAATGAACTAAACAATAAAGAAATACGCATAAATAGTGGAATACCAACTAATAGGTTTGCTTTATTTTTACTTTGGGCTTTAAATGTTTTTTCAGCAATCAATTTAGGTGTTACACCTTTTTTAAACAATGGACTGTTTTCTAAATTTGCACTTTTTGCAAAATTTGTTGCCACAGCTCCTGGCATTACATTTAATACCTTGATATTAGTATCTTTTAATTCATAACTTAAAGCATTTGAAAAGGATGTTACAAATGCTTTACTTGCAAAATAAACAGCTTGTCTTGGGCCTGGTATTAACGAAGCACTTGAAGACATATTTATAATAAATCCTTGATTTAATATTTTAAAATCTTTTAAAAATAAATGTGTTAATTCCATTAAACTAATAATATTTAACTCCACCATTTTGATATTTTTAGTATTATCCGTATCAATGAATAAACCACCCATTCCAAATCCAGCATTATTAATTAAACCATCAACTTTAATGTCATTAGCTTTTAAATCATTATAAAGATCTTGTATATTAGATTGAATTGTTAAATCCATATTATAAGTTAATACATCAACACCATTTTCTTGAATAATATAATCTTTAATTTGTTTTAGTCTTTCAACGTTTTGAGCAACTAATATCAAATCATAGTTGTTTTTAGCATATAGTATTGCTAACTCTTTACCAATTCCACTTGAAGCACCTGTAATTAACACTCTTTTATTCATTCTTTTACTCCTTTTTAAAAAGTTAACATTAAAAAAGTTATAGTGCAATTAAAGTACAATATAATTATTGTTATTTTAAAGATAGCTTGTTAATATATGTATGAGGAAAAAATATGAGAACTACAATAAAAGATGTTGCAAAAAAAGCTAATGTAGCACCAAGTACCGTTACAAAAGTATTAAAAAACTATCAGCATATATCACCAAAAACAAAAGAAAAAGTTTTAAAAATAGTAAAAGAATTAAATTATATCCCTAATCTAAATGCATCTAATTTATCTAGTAAAAATAAAGTAAAAATTGCCTTATATATCTATATAAATAATGCAAGTGATGAAATAAACTTAAGTTATATAACTTCAGCATTTGAAAAAGCAAATTTACATAATATTGAGATAATAACTATCTTTAACGAGAGTGTTAAACATTACAATCCTATTGAATTAACTACTTATTTAATAGCACAAGGTATTAATGGTATTGTAGTATATGGTTTATTAAAAGATGATTTGTTAATGCATGAACTAATTAATCAAAAAAACTTTCATTTCACACTTATAAATGCCCCAATTATTAACGATTATACTTCTAGTATTTCTATTAATCATTTAGATGGTCAATATAATGTAGCAAAAAAATTAATCACAGAAGATTTAGGAAATAATGTATTATATCTTTCTGGTGATCAAAACAATTATGTTTGTAACCTAAAAATAGAAGGTATTAAAAAATTACAAACAGAACTAAAGTTTAATTTAGTTATTTATAATGCAAACTTTAGTGAAAAACATGCATATGAGTACACCATTGAACATGGTGAACAATATGATTGTATTGTTTGCGCTTCTGATTTAATGGCAATTGGAGCAATTAATGCATTAAGAAAATTAAATATTTATCGTCGTTGTTGTGGGTATGATGGTATTAAATTAATGTCTTATGCTGGACAAGAAGTTTACACATTAAAACAAGACTTTAATGTCTTAAGTAGTGAAGCAATAGATGAAACTATTAATCTAATTAATGGTAATCCTAATCAAGCCATTATAATAGAATCTAAAGTAATAGCATTAAATTATAATGATGTTGTAGGTAAATAAAAAAGTATTCTGACGAATACTTTTTTATAATATATTTTCATTTAAGAAATAAGCAATTCCAGCTTCATTATTAGTAATTGTTTCATATTTCGCAACGTCTTGAACATCACGTGTTCCATTTGACATCCAAACTCCAACATAATCACTTATCATTTCTAAGTCATTTGTTGTATCACCAAAGCATAAAATATTATTAGCTTTAATTTTTAATAAGTCTTGAATTATTTTAATACCTAATGATTTAGAACACTCTGGATGTACTACCTCTAATAAATAATTTGAAGATGGAAATACACGGTATCTTTCACTTGGATAGTTTAAACTAAATGTATAAACACTAGCTTGATCTTTTGGATCCATTGCTAATAAGACTTTTGGGAAATCTTTAGTAATATAAGTACTATAATCTTCTACTTTTAAATTAATTTTTAAACGTGATGCTTGTGTTCTAACTTGTGGTGTCTCTTTATTAACAACTAAATCATCACCATCATAGACACAAACTGAACATGGTAAATCAGCATAAAGCTTTTCAATATTTTTAATTGTATCTACATCTAAGAAATGATTATGTATTACTTCATCTTTTTCATGAATATAGACTTCTGCTCCATTAGAACCGACAATAAAATCAACATAATCATTAATGTTACCATCATTTATAACTGTTTTAATTGACGAAATTGGTCTCCCACTTGCTATACCAAATTTGATATTATTTTCACCTAATTTTTTGATTGCTTCGATATTTGCTTCTGGTATTTTTTTCTCATCATTCAATAAAGTACCATCAATATCGACCATTACTAATTTAATATTTTCCATTATCCTTCTCTTCTATCTCTTCTAGAATTTTTTTCTCTTCTTTTGTAAATTCACGATTAACTAATAAATCTTTTCGTCTTTGATAAGTTGTTTCTAAAGCTTTATATAATCTAAACTTACGAATATTTTCATGATGGCCACTTAATAAAACACTTGGTACTTCATGTCCATCATATACACTAGGTTTTGTATAATGAGGATATTCTAATAAATTATCTTCATATGATTCATCTAAATGTGAATCTTCTTTAATAACACCATCTAAAACTCTTATTATTGAATCTGATAATACCATACTTGATAGTTCTCCACCAGTTATAATATAATCACCAATACTTATTTCTTCATTTATATAGTTAGTTATTCTTTCATCTATTCCTTCATAATGACCACAAATTATCATAATATCTTGATGTTTAATAGCTAAATCTCTTACTTTTTTTTGTTTTAAAGTTGTCCCTTTAGCACTCATTAAAATAATATGTGTATTTTCATTACTATTTGCTTTAATTGCATCAACAACAGGTTGTAAACTCATAACCATACCACTACCTCCTCCAAATGGAGTATCATCTACTTTTTTATGTTTACTTAGTGTATAGTCTCTAATATCAACTAGTTTAATCTCTGCTTGTTTTTTTTCAATTGCGCGCTTAATTATTGAAGTATCTACAAAACATTTAAACATTTCTGGAAACAATGTTAAGATTGTGATTTTCATATAATACCTTCAATTAGTTCTAAATGAATTGTTTTATTTTCTAAATCTACTTTTTTTACAAACTGTTTTATATTAGGAATTAAAAAAGGTTTTGGCTCATGTGATATTTTAAGATTGTTGTGAGCAATACCTTCAACAACTTCGATTACATCACCAAGATATGTATTATTTTGGTCATATGCTTTTAACCCTACTAATTCAAAAATATAATATTCCCCATTTGCTAATTTATGTAATTTAGATTTATCAAAATAAATATCTGTTCTTGAATATTTTTCAATGTCATTTATATGATTATATTCCTTAAATTTGACATTTACTAAACCTTTATGTAGGTTAGCTTTTTCAATAATCACAGGTAAATATTCATTATCTACTTTTAAATAAACCGTATTATTCTTTGCAAATCTTTCATCAATAAATCCTGTATAAGGATATACTTTAACATCCCCTTTTAATCCAAAAGGTTTTGTAATTTGTCCAATTTTTATATATTCCATAACTTACCTCTTTAAACTATAAAAGGACGAATTTTCGTCCTAGTACGCTTCAAATTTAATTGAAATTCTTTTTTCGTGTGATTTAGCTGGAACTAACATCATTTGTCTTAGCGCATTAGCAATAACCCCTTTACGCCCTATTAAACGTGCTAAATCATCTTCTTTAGCATATACATATAATAGAATTTCTTTATCATTTAAACTTTCCATTTGTTTAACTGAAATACTAGTAGGATCATCTACTAAAGGTTGAACTAAGTTCAATAAAATTAATTCTAAGTTTACCATATTAATTACTTAGCGTTTTTTTCTTCATGATAACGTTTCATAACGCCTTCTTTTGAAAGAATGTTACGAACTGTATCAGATGGTTGAGCACCATTTTTTAACCACTTAATAGCTAAATCTGCATCTACTTTAACTGCTGCTGGAGAAGTTGTTGGATTATAAGTTCCGATTACTTCGATATCACGACCATCTCTTGGTGATCTTGAATCAGCTGCAACAATACGATAGAATGGTCTGAATTTGCTACCCATTCTTTTTAATCTTAATTTAACTGCCATAATACATATACCTCCTTTTATTACAATACTAATAATAACATAAAATTATTAGGTGTCAAGTATTTTTACTTAACTCTTTAATTTTTTTAAAATATTAACTGTGTGCATCATAAATTCATCTTTATTTTTAACTAAAGCTTGTAATTTATTTAAATTATTTTGATTCTTACTAGTCATAATTGGAACTTTTAAATATCCACCTTCGCCATACTTTTCTAAAATATGCGTATAGATTCTTTCTAATTGTTCATCATATGTTATTTCAGGATACTTATTTACACCATAATGATAGGTTCTAATAATTATTGTATCAACATCAATAACACGATCCGCACTGCTTAATATTTCACCATATAGTGATCTTGGAGCATTTTTATTTGATGCTCGATGATCTTCTATAGCTTGTGCCATAAGTTCAATATTTGCTTTATCATAGATACTATTAAGATATTCATCATTTCTTAATATATCAGCTGATATTAAATGATGTAATTCACGATTAGTAGCATTTCCTAAATCATGATAACAAGCACAAATATATAACATATCCATATCTACATCATAATTTTTTCCTAATTCAAATATATTATTTATTACATCATTAATATGATTCATATTATGTGCTTTATCCAACAAATCATATTGTGGCAAAATATTTAAATCAATATATTCCTTTAATTCTTTATTTAAACATACCATTAAAAAGACCTCCAGATTTATTTTGTAAACTACTTAAATCTTTCATCATCTTTTTACTCTTTTCAAATTGTGAAATTAATTTTGTAACATCTTGAACAGTTGTCCCACTTCCACTAGCAATTCTTTTTTTATGAGAATTTCTTAAGTATGATGGATCTTCTTTTTCCTGTTTTGTCATACTTTGAATAATAGCTTTTGTTTTCTTCATTTGTTTAGATGCTTCTTCATCATTAATTTCTTTTGTTAATTCACCCATTCCAGGTATCATTTTTAGAATCGATGAGAATGATCCCATTTTTTCAACTTGTTCAAACTGTTTTAACATATCATCCATTGTAAATTTACCAGAAAACATTTTCTTAGCACTTTCTTCCGCTAATTTCATGTCCATATTTTCTTGTGCTTTTTCAACTAATGATACAATATCACCCATACCTAAAATACGATCAGCTAAACGTTCTGGATAAAACGGTTCTAAATCTTCAATTTTTTCACCATTACCTGAGAATTTAACTGGAACATTAGTCATTGCTCTAACAGATAAGACACCACCACCTTTTGCATCTCCATCCATTTTAGTTACAACAAGACCTGTTACTTGTAATTGCTCGTTAAATGTATTGGCAACATTAACGATATCTTGACCTGTCATTGCATCTACAGTTAATAAAATTTCATCAGGATTTGCAATTTCTTTGATCTTAACAAGTTCATTCATTAATAATTCATCAATATGAAGTCTTCCTGCTGTATCAATAAATACTGTATCAAAACCATTAGCTTTCGCATATTCAATACCACTAGTTACTGTATCTACTGCGTTTAATTCTAACCCTTTAGAGAATACTTCTATATTAACTGATTTAGCTAATGTTTTTAATTGTTCAATTGCAGCTGGTCTTACTAAGTCAGCTGCGATAATTAATGGTTTTTTATTAGCTTTATTCTTACTTATATTAGCAATCTTAGCTAATGATGTTGTTTTACCAGTACCTTGTAAACCTACTAACATAATAGTAGTAAAGTTATCTTGATAATTAATTGGTGTATTTGATTCACCTAATAATGTTTTAATTTCATCATGAACTATTTTAATAACAAGTTCTGATGGTTCTACACTATTTAAAACATCTTCTCCTAAAGATTTTTCACGAATATTCGTTAATAAATCTTTAACAACACGATAATTAACATCAGATTCCAATAAAGCCATTCTAATTTGCTTTAAAGCATCTTCCATGTTATTTTCTGTTAATTTACCCTTACCTTGGATATTTCTAATAAAGCCTGTAAGCTTATCTTGTAAATTGTCAAATGCCATGACTATACCTCTTTCATTTTAAAATAACGATATTTGATTAGATTCATCTAAATGATCTAAGCAATTTAACGCTTGTAGTTTATCTGTCAGCGTTGTTGATAATAATGTACGACTCTTTAAGTCTTCTATTGATAAGAATGGTTGTTTTTCTCGTGCTTCTACAATTGAAATCGCAACGTTGTCACCAAGTCCATCTAAAATCGTAAATGGTGGAATAATGTTATGATGATCATTTTCATCAATCTTAAATTCTGTTGCTAAAGATCGATCAATATCAATATTAAGCATGCGATACCCACGGTTTACCATCTCAAAGCATATCTCTAGTGTACCATAAATATTACTTTCTTTAGCACTAGCTTCTCTTGATAGAATTTTATGATTTAATTCACTCATTCTTTTTGCAATTGAGGCAGAATCTTTTACCATTGTTTCAATCTCATATGCATCACATCTTTTAGAGAAGTATGATGCATAATAAAAGTGTGGATAATATACTTTAAACCATGCTACCCTTACTGCCATTGTAACATATGCAACAGCATGTGCTTTAGGGAACATGTATTTTATTTTTTGACATGAATCAATATACCATTCTGGTACATTATTTTTATGCATTGATTCAATCCAATTTGGTCTTAACCCTTTTCCTTTACGTACACTTTCCATAATATCAAAGGCTTCTTTATTTTCTAAACCGTATTTAATTAAATCGCTCATGATATCATCACGACAACCAATAACTTGTTGTAATGTATTACCGGCCTTTACAAGTTCTTCAGCATTATTTAACCATACATCTGTTCCATGTGATAACCCTGAAATACATACAAGTTCACTAAACTTTGATGGTTTAGTTTGTTCTAACATCTTACGAACAAATTTAGTACCAAATTCTGGTAAACCACACGCACCTGTAGCTTCATTATAATTTCTTTCATCAATATTTAAAGCACTAATACCACCAAATAATGATAATACTTTTTCATCATTCATTGGTATTGTAGTTGGATCTATTCCTGATACATTTTGTAAAAATCTCATAACTGTAGGATCTACATGTCCTAAGATATCAAGTTTTAAAACATTATCATGAATATCATGAAAGTCAAAATGTGTTGTTTTCCAAACAGACTCTGGATTATTAGCTGGAAATTGAACTGGTGTGAAGTCATAAACATCTTTATCACTTGGTATAACGATAATACCACCTGGATGTTGTCCTGTTGTTCTTTTAACACCTTCACATAAAGTTGATAAATACTCTTTATAGGCTGATGACATATCATCAATATTCATCATTTCATTATACCCTAATACATAACCATAGGCTGTTTTGGCTTGAACTGTGGAAATGGTACCCGCTCTAAATACATGTTGATCACCAAATACTTCACGTGTAAATAAGTGGGCATGTTCTTGATATTCTCCTGAAAAATTTAAATCTATATCTGGAACTTTATCTCCCTCAAACCCTAAGAAGGTTTCAAATGGAATATCTTGTCCTTCTCCCTTCATTATACCACCACATTCACATTCTTTATCTGCTAAGTCATAACCACTAATTACCGTTTTGTCTTCGATCCAAATACTCTTTTGACAGTTTGGACATAAATAATGTGGTGGTAATGGGTTAACCTCAGTTATTCCACTCATTGTTGCCGCAAATGATGAACCAACCGATCCCCTAGAACCTACTAAGTACCCATCTTCATTACTCTTTTTAACTAATAAATGTGAAATATAATAAATTACATCATACCCATTACCAATAATACTTTTTAATTCTCTTTCAAGTCTTTCAACAATAATCTCAGGTAAAGTTTCACCATATAAACGATGAGCTGTTTCATAACATACATCTTTTAATTTTTGTGTAGATCCTTCAATTGTTGGTGGGAATAAATCATTATGAATTGGATATACATCTTCAAATTCATTTAACAGAGCATTTGTATTTTTAATTACTATATCAAAAGCTAACTTCTCATCATCTAACCATTCAAAAGCTTTAAGCATTTCATCTGTTGTACGATAATGTTGATCTGGGTTTGTTGAATTATATCTTCTAATTGAATCACTAATATATAATGGATGTCTTGAACCACCAATACCTTGTGATTGGATATAAACATCTCTGGCAATTTTATCTTCTTTTTTAGCATAATGAACATCACCACTAGCTATGACCATCAAATTAAGTTTAATTGCTGTTTTAATAATTCTCTCAACAACTAATTGTAATCTTGACGTATCTTCCATTAAGCATTTTTCTACTAATGGTCGATAATTTTCTAATGGTTGTACTTCTATATAGTCATAAAATTTTAGGTACTCTTCTAATTTTTCATCACCTTTATTCATTGCAAGTTCAAATATTTCACCATTTAAACAAGCTGAACCAATTAAAATATTTTCACGATACTTATTTATATTACTTCTAATAATACGAGGTTCTGCGACATTTTCTTCCCCACTACTCTTAGAATTAGCTTTACCAAAAACTGCAAGATTATCAGTATTTGATATTGAAACTAATTTAAATAAGTCTTTTAAGCCTTTTTGATTCTTAGCTAAGGCAACAATATGATTTTTAAATAATCTTGTAAATGCATTTTCATCTTGATCATTTTGTAAATCAATTAAACTTACAACATTATTATTGTAGGCTTCATTTCTTAATCTTTGAAAAACATTAACCAAGATATTAACATCATAATCAGCTCTATGGGCTGCATTATCACGATATTCAATTTTAAAATGATTTGCTAAAACACCTAAACGATAAGATCTTTTACCTCTAATATAATTTCTTGCCATTGCAAGTGTATCGATAATTGGATTAGTAATTGGCTCTTCATCTAACCTTTTTAACTCTTCATTGATAAAGTCATAGTCAAACATTGCATTATGAGCGACTAAAACACGACCTTTAAAGAAGTTTAAAATATCATCTTTCACTTCACTAAATGTTTTCGCATCTTTGACATCACTATCTCTAATATTAGTTAATGCAGTTATTTTTGCTGGAATAGAAACTGGAGGTTTAATAAACATATTTAAAGTATCTACGACCATATCATTTTTGATTGCAGTTGCTGCAAATTCAATTATATGATCATATTTTGCTGATAGACCTGTTGTCTCAACGTCAAATACGACATATTCAATATCTTTTAGTTTATCATCTGTTGCATTATGAACAATTGTTTGTTTTTCATCAACCATATTCATTTCAACACCATAAACCATTTTAAACTCTTTATCAGGATTAGCTTTTAATAATCTTTTTACTGTATTTTGAGCTTTTGGAAATCCTTGAATTACCATATGATCTGTTAATGCTAGACCTTTATGTCCTAGTTTAAATGCAAGTTCAACAAGTTCTTCAACCTCACTAACACCATCCATCTCTGAACGATTTGAATGGGTATGAAACTCAACTCTTTTCATTGGTTCATTATCTTCAATATCACTCTCTTTTGGTGCTAATGGTTCCATCTTATCAATTGTAAAATTCATTGATCTTGTATAATTATCCATTTGATAGTTACCAAAGAATGTATACCATTGATTTACTTTAGTACTTTCAATCATTTCAGCATTATTTCTTGAACTTTCAAATCTTTTAGCATAGCAAGCACCATTTTCACCAACAATACCAAGTGATTGAATATATTTTCCATATTTAGTTTTACGATTATCAATTTTAAAGATTTTACCTTCAATCTTTACTTGTTCAATCGGTGTTTGTAAATCTTTAATTCTTAACGCTAAATACTCACCCTTCTTACGAGGTTGATTTAGATTTTTTTCTACCTTTTTAGGTTCATTAGTAATGATAGTTTTATATTCACGGTCTTCTGCTAAATAATTAATCTCTTTTACATCAAATACTAATTCAACTTCTATTGCATAGTTTCTAAGATATTCTTCAAATTCATTTTTAACACTTAATGCACTATCTAATAGAGCATTTGATTCAAAAAATAAAACTACTTTATCATCTTCTAATACAGGGATACAATCTCCAAAATTAGCTTTATAAGAATTAGTTCTGATAAAGCTATAAAAATAGCTTAAAAACAAAGAAATTTCAATCTCTTTGTTTTTATAACAAACATTTAATTTTACATCACTTTTATAAGCATTTTGAAAAAACTCATTTACTTTATCATAGATACTTAGTGGTATTAATTTATTCAATGTTACTTCTATCTCTATTAACTTTGAACTTTTAAAATACTTTACTCTATCTATTGAACTATCTTCAAAAAATCTTAACTCATTTTTATTTAAGCAATTAAATAACAAATCAATTAATGTATTATTCATCTTTACTTCCTTTTAATCTTTCAATAGCATTTTGGGCTGCTAATAAACCATGTCCCATTGCTTGAATTACAGTTGCAGCACCTGTCACAATATCTCCTGCTGCATATACATTAGGAATATTAGTTTCAAAATTTTCATCAACTACAATGTTTAATCTTTTATCTAAATTTAAATTATTTACTGTATTAGTAAACAAAGTATTACTAAGTGAACCAATAGCCATAATTACAGCATCCGTCTCAACTTCAAACTCACTACCTACAATTGGGTTGAAACTTAGACGTTCATTACCATCATTTACTAGTTCCATTTTTTGACATTTTAGACCTTTAACGCGATATTCATCATCAACTAATACTTCAACAGGATTAGTTAATGTCATAAAGTTAATCCCCTCTTCAATAGCATGTTCAATTTCTTCATGTCTTGCTGGTAATTGTTTCATATCACGACGATACATTAAAGTAACATCTTGACCTAATCTTTTAGCACTTCGTGCTGCATCCATTGCTACATTACCACCACCAACTACTACTAAATGTTTAGCTTTATTAATTGGCGTATCATACTCTACTTTGTAAGCTTTCATTAGGTTTATACGTGTTAAAAATTCATTAGCACTTAAAATTCCAACGGCATCTTCATTTGGTATATTCATAAATCTTGGAGTTCCAGCTCCAACACCTATAAATATAGTCTCAAAATTATCTTCAAATAAACCATCTAAAGTGATTGTCTTACCAATAACTACATTATTATGGAATTTTACATTTAGTGATTTTAAAGCCTCTAATTCTTTTTTTACAATTGCTTTTGGTAATCTAAATTCTGGTATACCATAAATTAATACACCACCATTTTCATGTAAAGCTTCAAAAATATGTACTTCAAAACCAGCTTTTGCCATCGTAACAGCAAACGACAACGATGCAGGACCACTTCCAATACATGCAACTTTGCGATTATTACTAGTAATACAATCTACCTTACGTTTAGCATTATCTCCGACGAAACGTTCTAAATTTCCGATTGCAACACTTTCATCTTTTATTGCTCTAACACATTTTTTTTCACATTGATTTTCTTGTGGACATACTCGACCACAAATACTTGGGAAACGATTATTTTGTGTTATAACTTCATATGCTTCATCTATTTTTCCTTCTTTTATTAGATTAATAAAACTTGGTATATCAACATTAACAGGACAATTGCTAACGCATGGTTTTGTTTTACAGTTTAAACAACGATTAGCTTCATTTTGTGCTTGTGTTAAATCATAACCATAGTTTACTTCTTCAAAGTTACTATTTCTTATTTCTGGGTTTTGTGTTGGCATTAAAGTTTTTTCTTTTTGCATATTAAACATTGTTCTTACCACCTTCATATAGACGACACTTATCATTTTCACAAGTATTAAATGTTTTACTTCTTTGATTTAAATTGTCAAAATCTACTAAGTGTCCATCAAAGTCTGGACCATCTACACAAGCAAATTTTACTTTACCATCAATATTAACACGACAACCACCACACATACCTGTACCATCAATCATAATTGAGTTTAATGAAACTATTGTTTTCACATTATATTTTTTAGTTATTTCACTTACTGCTTTCATCATTAAAATTGGACCAATACAAATTACTAAATCATAATTATTTTTACTTAATAGTTTTTCAGCATATTCAGTTACATATCCTTTATTACCATTTGAACCATCATCAGTACAAATAATTAGCTCATTAGCTATTTTTTTCATTTCATCTTCTAAGATGACAATATCTTTATTTCGATAACCACAAACAAGATCTACACTTAAATCTTGCAGCGCTAAATATTTAGCACTAGGATAAGCAATTGCACTACCAACTCCTCCTCCAATTACTAATATTTTTTTTGCATTATTAAAATGTGTAGGTTCACCTAGTGGACCTACAATTACTAATAAGAAATCATTAACTTTTAGTTTAGCTAGTTTTTTTGTTGTTAGTCCTACAATTTGCACAATAACACTAACAATACCATTATCTTTATCAAAATCAGCGATAGTTAAAGGTATTCTTTCACCAAATTCATCTACTTGTACAATAACAAATTGTCCAGGTTTTACAGCCTTCGCAATTAGTGGAGCTTTGATATCTAATCTTAATACATTATCATTTAAATATTGCTTATTTATAATTTGATACATAGTTTTTCTCCTATCTAACCATTTTTAAAAATGCAGCTTTAGCAGCATTTTGTTCTGCTCTTTTCTTACTACTCCCTTGTCCTTGTCCTAATACAATATCATCTATCTTTACAAGCACATCAAATACTGGATTGTTAGATGGTCCTACCATACTAACTAATTCATATGTTACTGTTTTGCGATTATCAGCTTGAACATATTCTTGTAATTTAGTTTTATAATCAACGATTATTTCTTCATCTAGATTGTTTAAATGTTTATCAATAACTTTAGATAATATGATATCTACACTATCCATTCCACTATCTAAATATAATGCTCCAAGTAAAGCTTCAAACATATCTGCTAATATCGAATCTCTTTGACGCCCCCCTGTTTTTTCTTCACCAAGACCTAGTTTCAAAAATTGATATAACTCTAATTCTCTTGCATAGTTTGCAAGTGAACTTTCACATACTAATCTTGCTCGAAGTGTAGTCATTTTACCCTCTTTTAGAATAGGATTTAATTTATATAACCTAACAGAAATCCAAAATTGTAATACTGCATCTCCCATGAATTCTAATCTTTCATTATCACCACGAGAAAAACGGTGTTCATTCACATATGATGAATGAATAAATGCTTGTTCAACTAATTTAATATCATTTACTTTTATATTTATGTTATTTAAGAATTTTTCAACACTCATTTCCTACCTCAATTTCTAATCTATTATACTATAACTAATCAACGTGTGATAAATTATTTTGATTTAGATTTTTTAATTTATTTATTAAATTTATATTTTCACTAATATCCTGATTATTTAATATTTCTAGTGCATCTTCTTTACTAGCTTCAATTATTTTTGTATCTGTAATTAAGTTTCCTAAAATAAGTGATGGTAAACCACTTTGTCGATTACCAAGAATATCTCCAGGACCTCTAATCATTAAATCTTCTTGAGCAATCTTAAAGCCATCACTTGTCTCTACTAAAACTTTTAATCGTTCATTTTCTTCTTTATCTTTAGTTGTTAATAAATAACAATAACCTTGATTTGCACCTCTTAAAACTCTACCTCTTAATTGATGTAATTGGCTTAATCCAAATCGATGTGCATCATAGATAATCATTGTCGATGCATTAACTACATTGACTCCAACTTCAATTACTACTGTGCTTACTAAAATATTAATTTTATTCTCACTAAAATCGTGCATTACTTCTTCTTTAAGATCAGCATTTAATTTTCCATGTAAAAGGCCTACTTTATAATCCTTAAAATATTCTACTAAATGATTATAAATATCAATGACATTCTTAGAATTTGTACTATTATCAATGCTATTACAAACAATATATATTTGTCTTTTAGCTTTAAGTTCTTTAAATATATGTTCTGAAATTGAAGTTATACTATTATTATTTATAATTTCAGTTATTGGTTTTAAACGATTATTAGGCATTGATTTAATATTTGAGATATCCATATCCGCATATAAAGTACTAGCAAGTGTTCTTGGAATTGGCGTTGCGCTCATTAATAGAAAATCTACTTTATGGCCTTTTTCTTTAATTTTTCTTCTTTGATTTGTACCAAATCGATGTTGTTCATCTGTAATTACCAGTCCTAGTTCGTGATAATTAACACTGTCTTGAAATAGAGTATGTGTTCCAACAATTATGTCTATTTTACCCTCCCTTAAATCTTTACTAATAATATCTCGATCTTTTTTACTTGTTTTACCAGTAAGTAAGACAATATTTATCTCATCATTGAATAATGATTTTAATGTTTGATAATGTTGTATAGCTAAAATTTCAGTTGGTGCCATAAATGCAGATTGCATTTTGGCTAAATAAGTTGCATATAATGCAATTGCTGCAACAATTGTTTTACCACTACCTACATCCCCTTGTACTAAACGATACATTACTTTATCAGCCTTTAAATCATTAATAATATCATTAGTACAACTAATCTGATCTTCAGTTAAAGTAAATGGTAAACTTTTAATAAATTGTTCAATTCTCTGATTATCGAAAAATTTACCGCTTACTTCACCTTCGTAAATCATTTGATTTTTATGTAATAATAAAGCAATACTAAACTTTAAAAATTCTTCATATTTTAAGGTCCTAATTGCAAGTTTTGTTTCTTGAATATTTCGTGGGAAGTGTAAACATCTTAGTGCATCTTTACGATTTAATAAACGATATTTCTCTAAGTATATGTTTGGAATATCATCATGTAAACTATTAATTTGATGTAAATATACTTTTTTTATAATAGCATTAACTGCTTTATTGGTTATCTTTTCCTTCAATGGATATATAACATTAATTTCATCTTTTAAATCGTCATCATTAAAACTATATGATTTTAAGATAATGTTTCGATCCTTATTAAATTGTCCTTTAATAATAACTTCAACATTTTCCTTTAAACCTTTAGTCCATGGCATATTAAAAATAATAACTTGAATATTGTGATCATCATAGCGAACATTAAACCTTGTCATACTTTTATTAAATCCACTTCTAAATGTAGTAACTTTAGAAGTAATAAGACCTTTAAAGATAACAAAATCATTAATTTCAAAGTCTAAGTACGGTTTACTTGTAATTTCTTGATATCTACTAGGATAATAGTTAAGCATATCAAGTGGATCAAAAACTCCAAGTTTATTAATCGTTTCTGTTTGTTTTTCAGTTAGTTTTAACTGTTTTTCTTTTTTGCACATAATAAAATTATACTATATTTAGAGTAAATTCTTATAATTATTTTCATTAAATATAAGTATTTTTTGCTTAATTAATAATTTAGAAAATATTCCATTACCATCAATTAATGTTTTATTGAAATCACCATTATAAATTCTTAAATGACCACATGATGGACTATTTGATTTTAAAACTGCAAACCTTATTTTATACTTATCTACTATTTCTAAAGCAATATTTGCCCCTATTTCAAAATTTTTAGTATAGTCTTGTCCATTTTTACCAATTACTTTTTCATCTTTTATTTCACATGGTATACGTGGTATTGATAATCCACCTAATACTTCAGGACATATACTAATTAATTCATATTTTTCTTGTAATAAAGAAATACCATTTACTAAGTTATCATTGCCATCATAACGACATTTTTCACCTAATAGACAAGCACTAACTAATACTTTTTCTTTCATTTTTCACCTTTAAAAAAAGCTTGTATAAATACAAGCTTATTCTGCTCCAAATATAAAACTATAAACTGGTTGATTTCCTTCAAAAACTTCGATTTCTAACGAACTATTTTCTTCAACATAGTTTGTAATAAAGTTTAAATCTTCTTCAGTACCATCTTCACCCTTAACGATAGTTAATAATTCTAAATCTTCATCTGCGATTATTTGATCTAATAAGCCCTTTAATACAGTTTGCTTATCATTATTAGCTACTACAATTGATTTTTCTAAAATAGCCATATAATCACCATTTTTAATCTCTAAGCCATCAAATGTTGTATCTTTAATTGCATATGTTATTTGTCCTGTTTTAACACGAGTTATCGCATCTGTCATTTCATTAATATTATTTTCTAGTGTATCTTCTGGATTAAACATAATACAAGCCGATAAACCTTGAGCTAATGTTTTTGATTCAATAACTGTAATATTTAAGTCTTCCATAATATCTTTTGCTTGTTTAGCAGCTAAAACGATATTTGAGTTGTTTGGTAAAATAAAAATATTTTTTGCATTTAACGATTTAATTGCATCAACAAAATCTTCAGTTGAAGGATTCATTGTTTGCCCACCACTAATTACAATATCAGCACGATATTCTTTAAATAAATTTACAAGCCCATCACCTGCAGCAACAGTAATTAAACCATATTCTTTAGGTTCACTTACAACTTCAGGACTATTTGCAATATGCTCATGTTGTTCTTGCATGTTTTCAATTTTTAGTTTTAAGAATTCACCATATCTTTGTCCTAAGTTTAATGCATCACCTGGAGTTAATGTATGAACATGAACTTTTACAATTTCTTCATCCTGTACTACAACAATTGAATTACCAATTTTTTCTAATTGAGTTTTTAATTTATTTTCTTCAAATTTAGCTATTTTAGAATCTTCTAACTTAATTAAAAACTCTGTACAATATCCAAATTCTTGATTTTCACCTGTTTGTAGATTGTTTTCTACAGTAACACTTTCCGATTCTTTTGATTTAACAATTGGATTACCATCAATTGCTGCTTTAAAACCTTCTAAAATAAGCAATAAACCAGCCCCACCACTATCAACTACTCCAACTTCTTTTAATACTGGTAATAGTTCTGGTGTATGATCCAATGACGCTTTAGCTTCAGCTACTAATTTATCTAAGTATTCATCAATTGTAATTTCTGGATGTAAATCTGTATATTTTTTTGCATACCAACTTGCTTCTCTAATTACTGTTAGTATTGTACCTTCAACCGGTCTCATAACAGCTTTATAAGCTATTTTTGTACCATTTTCAAAAGCATTTGCTAAATTAGCGGCATTTGCTTCCTCAATATTTTCAAGACCTTGATAAAAACCTCTAAAAATTTGAGATAAAATAACACCTGAGTTACCACGTGCTCCCATTAATAATCCTTTAGATAATTTTTTTGCTACTTCATTAATTTTATCACCTTCAATTTTTAATGCATCATTTACACCACTTGTAAATGTTAAAGACATGTTTGTTCCAGTATCACCATCTGGTACTGGAAAAACATTTAATGCATCAATTTTTTGAAAGTTATTGCTTAAATTAGCAGCACCACTTTCTAACATCTCTTTAAACTTTATTCCATTAATAACATTCATTATTTATATCCTACCCTAATTCCTTAATGCCTTGAACATAGATATTACATTCATCTATTTCGCATTGTAATGTGTTTTCAGTTACATACTTAATTTTCTTTTGGACTTCAATTACTACTTCTGAAACTTTAACTCCATATCCTACCACAATATATACATCTATTGATAATTTATCATTAATGTTTTTTACATTAACACCTTTTGAATAATTATCATGTTTTAATAATTCAGCTATACCATCTTTGAAAATATTACAACTAGCCATCCCAACTACACCATAACATTCACTTACTACTCCACCAACTAAAGTTGCTAAAGCCTCTTTTGTTATATTAATATTTCCTAATGCTGTATTTTTAGAAACAACCATTTTATACCTCCTTAAAGTACTTTGGTAATTATATCAAAATTTTATATAATTTCAAATTTACACTATATTTCACTTCAATCATAGCACTTTTTCTATTATTTTGCCACTTGCTATACACATCCATGTATAAATTACTCTTCATCTATACTTCCTTCATCTTCTTCAATATTTTCATCATTCTCTACAAGTTCCCATGGACATGCACTTGAATAGATATTACTAGTTAATTCAACAGTATAAAGACATTTATTTTCAGGTGTTAAATCATTGATAATATCATAATATACATTAACTGTTTCTATTGCTATTAGTGAAGTATAGATATTACGTCCATCTCGCATAACAATTCTTAACATATTTGGATCATATTCTTCTTGATGATTATGAATTTCTGCAATATTTTCAATAATATGACGATCAAGTTTATTTAAAGCATTAGCTAAATTAACTAACATTTCTTTAGTATACCCGCCAAAAATAATTGGCACATATGATATTAAATGTGCTGTACTTTCATCCATTAAAATTGTTGAACCATCTTCAATAATAAGTTTTGGTTCATCATTATATTGGTATGCTAACACGTTATATTCTTCTACATCTACAATGATAGAATTATAAATATCATGAGTTACGATGACATCTTTAATGAAAGGACTTGCTAATAGATTTTGCTCTACTACATGATTAAAAACAAGTAAATATTTACTATCAGTAGTTATTTCACTAAGTTCTAATAAATATTCATCTTTTAAAAATGTATTATTATCAAAATGGACAACTCTAACATTTGTATTTGGATTATAAAAATACATTAGTATAACAATTACTAAACTAATAAAAATCCCTAATACAAATAGCTTCTTTTTAATATTCAAGAAACGATATTGAGCTTTTACCATTTTTCTTTTGTTAACTACTGGATTATTTTCGATTGAATATTCATCACTGTTAAACTTATCTTTTATTGACAATTGAAATACTCCACTTCTGTATGTAACTCTTCTTGATAATTTTCCTTAACTAAATCTTTTACCAAATTTACAAGTCCAATAAAATCTTTAGCTGTTGCATTTTTTTCATTTACAATGAAGTTTGCATGTTTAGTACTGATAGTTGCTCCACCTATTTTAAAACCACGCAGTTTTAGCTCATCAATATATTGCCAAGCTTGTTTCGTTTCATTATTTCTGAATACACTACCAGCACTTGGTAAATTTAGTGGTTGAGAACTTACTCTTCTATCTCTTCTTTCCTGAATTAATGTTTTAATTTCTTCAGCATTTTTTTTAACTAATTTAATTTTTGCTGCAACAATAATATAATCTTTTCTTTTTTGAAAAACAGATTTACGATAACTAAATCCTAGTTCTTCTTTACTTAACCATCGATAATCATTATTATCAAAAATTAAAACACTTTGTACTATTTCACTCATATCATGCTTATAAGCACCAGCATTCATAAAGATTGTTCCACCAATTGTAGCAGGTATTCCACTAGCAAATTCAAGACCTGATAAACCCATCTTTGCCATTTCATAGGCCAAAGAAATAATTGAACAACCAGCTTCTACAATAACTTCACCATTTTCTTCAACGTAAAACGAATTCATATGTCTATCAAGTTTTATAATGGCTCCATCAAAGAAATTATCACCACATAATACATTACTGCCTTTACCTAAGAATTTATAATCAATATTATTAACTTTTAAATATCTTAATAATAATGATAAACCTAATTGATTGTATGGATAGCATACATACTTTGCTATTCCACCAATTTTTAATGTCGTCAATGTTTTCAATGCAACATTTTCTTCTATTTCTGCATATTGTTTTAATCTTTCAATATCATTCATATTAACCTCTTTTTACTAAATCAATAATTTTATCACTTGCATCAATATTTGCAAATTCATCTAAATTATTCTTCATTTCATTTAGTATTCTATCATCATTTATTGTTTCATTAATTAAAGATATTAATTCCTCTACTTTAATATCTTTCTCTTTAACTAAGATACATGCATTTTTATTTTTTAATTCAATTGCATTTAAATATTGTCCATTATCTGGAACATAAGGGCTTGGGACTAAAATTGCAGGAATCTTTAATGCTGCTAGTTCACAAATTGTAGTTGCACCAGCTCTAGTAATTGCTAAATCAGCATTAGCTAACATTTTTGCACCATCTATTTTTTCAACGATTTTAACATTATTTGTATCATTAAACTTTTCTTTAAAAGAATTATAATGAGCTCTTCCTGTCGCAAAAATAAATTGAATGTTCTCATCATTCATTTCTTTTAATACATCATACATTATATCGCACATTGTACTAGAACCTAAAGAACCCATAAATGCAACTACAAGCTTCTTTGAAGGGTCTAATCCATAAGCTTTTATCATTTCATCATCTCTTTGAAAAAGAGTTGCTTTATATGCTTGTGGATTACCAAAAACATAAGTATTATTTGTATTAAAAAAATTTAAATTATTATTATATGAACCAATTGCATAGTTTACCTTCGTGCTTAAAAATATATTTGCTTTTCCAGGATATGCATTTTGTTCATGAATCATCGTTTTAATTTTTAAATGTTTAGCCGCTAACAGTGTTGGAACAGTAATATAGTTTCCAAATCCGACAACTAAATCTATTTTATTCTTTTTTAAGTATTTTCTACTATAAAAATATACATTAATTAATTTAAATAATGCAGAAAATTTATTTATAATATTACCAGCAAATGATTTAATATCTAACCCAATAAATTCATATTCGCTTTGAGGGATAACATCTTTTTCCATTCTATACTTAGAACCAAAAAATAATACTTCATCATTTTCTTCTTTAAATTTATCGGCAAGTGCCAAAGCTGGAAATATATGTCCTGCTGTCCCACCAGCTATCATTACTATCTTCATTAATCTACCTCATCAAATTCATTTTTAATGTGCCATGGTGTGTTAATCGATTTTACATCTTCAACTATGCAATAACAGATAATAGGATTAATAAAAACATTTAAAAAACACATTACAAATGTATTAATATAAGTATTATCAAAAAAATAATCTAAAAGATAACCAATAAATAAGTTTTCTAATAGATAAATAAAAATAAACACTCCAATAACACTTAGTACATATAATAAACCTTGTTTAAATTTCATCTTATTCCTCAATTACTAATTTTAGTAATAACATTCTATATATTATTTTATCAATCGAATATAGTTAGCTAATAATTTAACGCTACCATGAACTAATATTATCATTTTATACCTATTTTTTCAAGTTAGTATAAAAGATAAAAAGTCCTATAAAGTGGGTTCACTTCACCATTAGGACTTTTTATCTTTTAATTTAAAAATGAAATTTTTTCAGCTACAATTTCACTCTTATAAAAAATTGATTCTTCTTTCGCAAAATTATTTGCTTGAAGACGACCTTTAACTCCAATTAAGCTTCCAATCTTACATACCATTTCACACTCCTCAGCAATTCCACGCCAAAGTGTAACTTGAAACTCATCAGTGTCAATTTCTCCAATCGAGTTTTTGAAACTACGATCAACTTCAATTAACATAGTTGCCAGTTTTGTTCCTCCGCTTGTTTCTTTGATTACCGGTAATTCTTTTACCTTACCTACTAATACAATTTGATTTAGCATATATTTCTCCTTTTGTTATTTAATAAATTAATTATGTCAAAAAACATACACAGTTACAAAAGTGCATATTTGCATATAATATATAAAAAAAGCAAATATCTTATGAGGATATTTGCTTAAAATACTAATTTAATAGTTATTTGTCAATTGGAATATGTAGATTAATTTGAAATTCATTATTTTCTTTATCTACGTTGATTTTTACAAATCCACCTTTTGATTCAATAATTTCATGTATATTTTTTAATCCAAAACCATGCGAATTCTTTTCAATTTTTCTAGTTACAATTTCATCATTTTGATACATAATAAAACCATCGAAATTATTTACACAAGAAATTGTATACCAGTTTGGTAAAATTGCTGAATTAATTTTAATATATGAAGATATTTTTGTTATTGCAGTTGCTTCTAAAGCATTATCTACAACATTTGACATAACCCTTGTTAATTCTAACTCTGTAAAATTTAAGTTGTCTGGAACAATAACTGTTGCTTCAAATATAACCCCTCTAGATTGACAAACATTTGCTGCATGTGTAAGGATTGATTGTAAGAAAGTATCATTAGAATATTCAACAAATGTTGATGTAACATTTTCTAATGTTACATTTAATTCATCTAAAATCTTGTCAATTTTTTTAGGATCATCACTATGAGCTATAGTATGTACTAGTCGTTGAAAGTGTTTAAAGTCATGTTTAAATTTTCTTAAGTTTTTTACATATTGCATTTGCGTATTATATGATTCAACCTGTTTTATTAATTGCTTTTCATAAACACGATATCCAATTTCATATTCTTCTAAAACGCAGTATCTAATTACATAAGAAAATAAAGTTAAGAAAGCTAACATAATTAAAATACATTGTATAAAAAAGTAAATTGTATACCCAACAAAATCAACATATAGGAAAAAAATTTCATAACTTATAATCATAATCACAATTAAAAGTAATTGAACAATGTTTAATAGATATAATTGTTTTTTATTTTTTAATACAAGTTTCATTTTTGATAAATTCATAAAATATGAAAAATATATTACAAAAAAGATTGCGACAATAAAGGTAATTACAAAGGCTTGATAATTATAAACGTATATTATAACTACATCTAATAACTCCACACCATAAATCCACGAAATAATCGTTGATGAAGTTCCAAACAAAGCACTAACAAACAAAATAACTGTGCCAGATAAAAATAAATGTGCTAATAAATCACCTTTACAGGATATTCTTAGCATAAAGAATATCATTATATAAACCATAAAGACAGCAAAGGTTAATTGGATATTATATTCTAAGGCTACAGCAAATAATAATACTCCTATCATTCCATAAGAGAATACCGCAAATCTCTTGCTTATATATTCTTTAAATCCCAAAATTAAATCTGCATATATTACCAAAAAGAAAATATAGAAATAAATTAAACCGTATGTTACAAAAGTAAAATACCAATTCATCCTAATTACCCATGATAAAGTTATTACTTAAAATTTCAGAAAATTTATCTTTAACATCATTCAAATATGTTCGTCCAATTATTAATACTTGACCATTTGTCAGTGTTAGTTCATTTCTTTTTATACTTTTAACATATTCAAAATTAACAACATATGATTTATGTATTCTGATAAACATTTCATTTGTAATCATACTAATGATATCTTCTAAACGCATATAAACTTCAATAAAATCGTCTTCAATCATATTTAAGATGATTTTTCTATTGCTTGATTCAATAAAAACAATATGATTTAAGTTTACTTTAATTTGATTAGAAATCGGACCTAAAACTATCATTTCTTTTTTATTATTACTAATAAGTTTTATTGCTTTATCTAAATTATCATTAATTTCATTTTGTGTT
The DNA here is from genome assembly GCA_964371715.1 of uncultured Erysipelotrichaceae bacterium. GTDB lineage: Bacteria > Bacillota_I > Bacilli_A > Erysipelotrichales > Erysipelotrichaceae > CAYJNO01. The sequence goes on from CAYJNO010000003.1 coordinate 31,529, forward strand.
AGATTATCTTTAAGCATATAGTTTAAAGGTCTTGTATCAAATGATTCGAATACATAATCCTTAATGCTAGATAAATAAAGAAGTTCCCCTTTATATCCATATTCACGCATTTTGATCATTGTCTCTATTCCATTTCTGCCTGGCATTTCTATATCCATGATAATTAAGTCAATCTCATCGATTTTATCTTCATATTCAAAAATAACGTTATCACCAGATGAAAATTCAACTATTTTAAATTCATGTTTTTTATCATATTCCTTTATAAAATTTCTCACAGTTTTGATAATATCGATATTATCATCGCACAATAATATTTTTATCATATTTTTCATCCCTCAAATTATTAATTTTTCTACTATATTAATTTTAATAAAATTCCAAAAAAAAATCAATCAAACTAAAGAAATGTGAATATTATTTTTACTCAAAAATTTACTAAAAAAGTGACTATTATTTATGATAATAGTCACTAATACCTAATTATTACATATTTTTACAATTGTATTATTTGAAATATCTAAGTTTTTATATAATTCAACGATATAATCTTTATCAATTTCCATTATGATATCTACGACATCAAAGTATTCTAAACCATTTAATAAATGTTTTAAATGATTAGATACAATATTTTCAGTTTCATTAAATGCACCAAATGCAAGCCCATAAAATCTTTTTTGTATTTGCTCAATTAAAGATGCATCAATATCATTAGTTTTTAGTTTTAGTAATTCATTTTCAATGAACTTTTTAAACTCATTCATATCTTCATGTTCATTATAGAATATTGCATGCATATAGTTAATTCCACTATCTACTTCAAATCCAAAAAAATCTGATATTTTATTTTCATCAATCCAATTTTGATATTCAGGATTAATACTTGAAAAATGAGTTTCAAATAAAATTTGTAGTGCCCATTCTTGCTTAACACAACTTTTTAGATCTGTACAATTGCTTTCTAATTTAATACCATAGGCAAGTTTATTTTGTAAAACATCTAAATGCTCAATTACTTCTTTTTTTACAACATTCTTTTGAGATTCTTCTATAATATTAACTGGATTGAATGGTGGATCAAAAGTCTTTCTACTTTGATTTTTCTCAACAATTTCTACTAATTTTTCAGGATCATATCCTGTAGCCATCACAAGTTTCATGTTTGTTGGATGATAGTTATAACGATAACACTCTTCCAATTCTTGTTTAGTAATTTTCATTACATCATCAATACTGCCACCAATGTCATGTTTTAATGGATGAGTTTTATACATTGCTTTATATGTTTCAAACAATAATCTTACATTGCTCATTTCCATATACATTTTCAATTCCTGAACAATTATACCTTTTTCTTTCTCAACTGATTCTTCACTAATATTTAAGTCTTGCACAAAATCTAATAATAGATTTAATGGAGCCTCAATATTTTTATCAGTGATAGTGAAGTAATAAACAGTCGAGTCATAGCTTGTATATGCATTTACATTAGCACCTAAAGCATTAAACTCTAACATGATATCATGAGTATCACCTTCAAATAATTTATGTTCAAGAAAATGTGCAGCACCTGCATGGTAGTTAATTTCTTTACCGTTAATAATTTGCTTTAATTTTAATGCTCCAAAATTAGTTCCAAAAGCAAAGGCACTTGTAGTAAATTCTGGTTTATAAAATATAACAAGCTCTAAACCATTATCTAATGTATGTGTAAAGTATGTTTCATCAAAATGTTCATTATAAATTTTCTTCATCATTTACACCTCCTTCGTTTTTTAAGAGGTATGTTAATTGTAGTTCAATTTGATTAAAAGCAGCTATTACTTCATCTTTGCTAACATCTAATAAATCGATAATATCACTCTCTATATTGCCAGTTCTTTTATCTAAGTATTTTGTATATTCATAATTCATTGTATGTAAGATATCATCATTAATACCTTTAATCATATTTGTATACAATTTTGTACTTTCTTTTAATCTAGATTCATCAAAGTTACCATTTTTTATATTCTCAAATTGTTCTTTAATCAGCTTAATTACTAAATCACTATTTTTTTGATCAATCGATGTTCTAACTAACATTATTCCTTCTTCTCCAAGTATTGAAGAATTAATTGAATAACATAAACTATTTTTTTCTCTAACTTCTTGGAATAATAAACTTGAAGGTACCATCCCAAATAATGCATTAGCAACTTTTAAAGCTAAAAACATCTTCGTATTCTTTTTAATATTTGTTTTAAATAACATTACAAGCGTTGCTTGTTTAATTCTTTTAGTTTCAACAACCTCATGTTCTTTTAAATTAATATTTAAAGTGTTAAAACTATGGGTAATAAACTTTCTTTCTTTAAATCTAAATACATCTTTAATTAAATCTACTATTTTGTCTTCTTCAAAATCTCCAAAAACAAAAATATCTAAATTATCTTCGTTTAATAAATCATCATATGCTTTTTCTACATCTTTTAAAGTTTGATTTTCTATATTCTCAGCTTCCATTATTGCTAATTCTTTTAAATATGAATTAGCACCATAAATCTCATATACTCTTGATGTTGCACTTATCATTTGATTGTCTTTTTTTCTTTTTGAACTGTCAACCAAATTTTTCTTTGCTTCTTTTAAACTCTCATCATCTAATATGGCATTTTTTAATATTTCATTTAAGAACTCTAAAAACTCTTTTAAGTACGTCTCTTTTGTAAATCTTTCATTCAATATTTTTCCATTTAATTGAAAAATATGACCGTTGCTTATAGTCATATTCCCAAGTCCAATAACTGCACCATAAAATAAATCTTTTTCTCTAGTCATTTTTACTTTATCATCGTACAGCTTTGAACGATTACCAATAATATGTGTCAACAATGCTCTTTGTACACGACTTTTAGCATTTATATAGTTATAAAAATTAAAATAAATGGAAAAATCCTTATATTTATTAGATCGAATAAGATGTAGATTGATTCCTTCGCATAATGCATAAGTCTTCATATAACCTACCTCATTTCTATTTTTAATATTCTATGTTCATTATAATATAAAAGCTTCAAAATTACTTATTTGAAGCCTTTATTATAAATTTATCTTTTTCCTGAATCGTAAACTTCTCCTGCTGCCTTTGGTCCAACAGCTTTACCACTAAATATTATTAGCGCAACTATTGTTAAGACATATGGAATAGTTGAATAGAATTCTGATGGAATTAAGTTTAATACTGGAATTCCACTTGCATAGATTCCAATTGTTGAAGAGAACCCAAAGAATAGTCCTGCTCCTAAAACTCCATAAGGATTCCATTTACCAAAAATTACAGCAGCAATAGATATAAATCCAACACCGTGTATTGAAGCAATTGTAAATTGTACACCAGATGTAAGAACCATGATTGCACCTGCAAGTCCTGCAAAGCATCCTGATAAAATTACTCCAATATATCGCATTTTATATACATCAATTCCCATCGAAGCACTTGCTTGTGGATTTTCTCCACAAGATCTAAGTCTTAAACCAAATGGTGTTTTAAAAATTACAAAATGTGCTACAAATACAAGAATAATTGCGATATAAATTGTTGGATATACATTAGTGAAGAACATATCACCAATTATTGGTATTTCTGATAAAATTGGTACTTCTTTAACTCTTGAGATTCCTGTTGTAAAAGATTCTGTTCTTTGTTGTCCAAAAATAATTTGTGCTAGATAAATTGTAATACCACCTGCCAATAAATTGATAGCAGTACCTGCTATTGTACCATCAGCTTTAAAATTAATTGTAGCTACAGCTAATAAAAGTGCATAAACACCACCTGCTATTACTGCAAATATTAATGATATCCAGCCAGAATATGCGCCAAATACTTCATTAGTTTCTAATAGTACCGTAATAGTTGCTCCTGTAAAACCACCTATCATCATCATACCTTCTAAGGCAATATTTACAACACCTGAACGTTCAGAGAAAATACCTCCTAGCGCACAGATAATAATCGGTGCTGCAACTAATAATATAGAAGGAGTCATTGAAATTAATAATTCCATTATGCTGTACCTCCTTTAGTTTTTCGATCTTTAAATTTATCAAGCATTACTTTAATAATATATTGTATTGCTACAAGATAAATAATTGAACTTGAAATGATATCACCGATTTCTTTTGGTATACCATAAATTTGCAATAATGGTTGAGTAACTTCTAATAAGGCAAATAATAAACCTGATAATAGAATACCTATAGCATTTGCTCCACCAACAAGTGCAACTGCTATTCCATCAAAACCATAGTTGTCCATATGTACCATAACTCTTCCATAACCAAATGTTCCCTGAACTACTATTGCTCCTGCAATACCTGCTAATAAACCTGAAATCATAATTGATAAGATAATGCTTTTATTAACTTTAATACCTGCATATTTAGCTCCATCTTTATTAAGTCCTGTAGCTCTTAAAGAATAACCAAAACTTGTTTTTTCAATTATAAACCAATAAGCGATAACACAGATAATTACAACGATAAAGCCCCAGTGTAATCTACTATTATTAGTTAATGATTTTAAAACTTCATGTCCTAAATCAGTATTTAATGGGATATCTACTGTTCTTGTTGCTGTTGACTCTGGTAATGCTTTTAAGAAGTAATTCGCACTATATAATGCTGTGTAGTTTAACATAATACCAGTTACAACTTCAGAAATATTAAACTTAACCTTTAATATACCTGGTATAAATGCCCATAATGCTCCAGCAATTCCACCAGCAATAATACAGACAACAGCCGCAACAAAGTTTGGCATAGGAACTAAAATAGCTACACTACATGATACTAAAGCACCCATAATAACTTGGCCTTCTGCTCCAATATTAAACATACCTGTACGATATGCAAAACCAATTGATAAACCAGTTAAGATAATCGGCATTGCTGATACTAATAATTCACCAGGATATCTTAAATTTAATGGAAGTCCATTAACTAAATCAATACCTGTAATTCCTTTTAATAATCCAGCAAATAATAAACCAATATCTTTGCCACTAAATAATAAAATTGTAACTCCGATTAAAATCCCTAAAAAGACAGCAATTAAAGGAATGATAATTTTCTCTCTCTTAGTAAAATTCATTTTTAATTACCCTCCTTAGCTAATGATCCAGCCATCATTAAACCTAGTTCTTTTTCATTGGTTTCACTAGCTTTAACAGTTCCGATAATACCACCACTATACATAACAGCAATACGATCACTTAAAGATATAACTTCATCTAATTCATAAGAAACTAATAATACTGCTTTACCATTATTTCTTTCTTCAACTATACGACTATGAATATATTCAATTGCACCAACATCAAGACCTCTTGTTGGTTGAACTACAATTAAAAGTTCAGGACTACGATCAATTTCTCTTGCGATAATAGCTTTTTGTTGATTACCACCAGACATTGTTCTTGAAATCGTATTTTTACCTTGTGAACTTCTTACATCGAACTCTTCAATTAATGTATCTGCATATTTTTCAATTTCATTATTTACTAAAACACCATTTTTTGCGAATGGTTTTTCGTTATAAGCATGAATGATAAAATTTTCTTCTAATTTAAAATCTAAAATTAAACCATGTTTATGTCTATCTTCTGGAATATGACCCATTCCTGCTTGATAACGTTTTTTTATTGGATATTTTGTGATATCTTTTTCATTTAATAGAATACTTCCACCTGCAGTAGGAATAAGTCCTGTAAGAGCATAGATTAATTCAGATTGACCATTTCCATCAATACCAGCAATACCTAAAATTTCTCCTGCTTTTACTTGTAAACTTAATTTTTTTACTGCATCTGTTTTTCTTGTTGATTTAACAGTTAAATTTTTTACATCTAAAACGACTTTTGTTGCTTCTTGCTCTGGTTTATTTACAACAAACTCAACACTTCTACCAACCATTAGTTCTGCCATTTCTTTTTCTGATGTATCTTTAACTAAAACATCTCCAATATATGCACCTTTTCTTAAAACAGTACATGTATCAGCAACTTCTTTAATTTCTTTTAATTTATGCGTAATTAAAATGATTGTTTTCCCTTGTTGTACAAGTTTTTTCATTATTTGCATTAACTCGGCAATTTCTTGTGGAGTTAATACAGCAGTTGGTTCATCAAATATCATAATTTTCGCATCTTTATAAAGCATTTTTAAAATTTCAACACGTTGTTGCATCCCAACTGTTATATCTTCAATTTTTGAGTCTGGATCAACTTCTAATCCATACTCTTTACTTAATTCTTTAATTTTTTTACTAGTTTCTTTTGTATCAAGTCTAAAAAAACCTTTTGTTGGCTCTGATCCTAATATAATATTTTCAGTAACTGTAAAATTATGCACTAACTTAAAATGTTGATGCACCATACCAATACCCAATTCATTGGCAATGTTAGGGTTTGTAATCTTTACTTCTTTTCCATCAACTTTTATTATTCCTTTGGTTGGTTGATACAAACCAAATAAAATAGACATTAATGTTGACTTCCCTGCTCCATTCTCCCCCAACAATGCGTGTATACTACCTTTTTTTACTTGTAGTGTTACATTATCATTAGCTCGAATACCAGGAAAATCTTTAGTGATGTTTAGCATCTCTATAGCGTATTCCATATAAACTCCTTGCTAGTAGTCATTAACTACATATAAATTAATTATACATATTTTTTTATAATCTTAAAAGTAAATAACAAAAAAAAGCTATAAACAATAGTGTCTATAGCTTTAAAAAGTTTCAATTATTTATTTGATGAACCTTTTGCAATTGTAGGAGTACTTTCAACTACGATTGTACCATCACCAATTTGAGCTGCATAATCTTGAATTGTAGCAATTGTTTCATCTGATAAGTTACGTCCTGCCGTTAATTCAGCACCAACACCTTCATTAGTTAAATCAAATACAACTGTTTCCCCAACAAATGTACCATCTAATACAGCTGTTGCAGCTGCAAATGAAGATGAGTCAACTCTTTTAATCATTGAAGTTAAAATTACTGATTCTCCACTATCTAATACACCATCTTCGAATTGGTCTTTATCAACACCAACTACCCAAACATCTCCACGTTCTTTTGCTTCTTTAATAACACCATTTCCAGCACCACCAGCTGCTTGATAGATTACTGTTACACCAGCATCATATAATTTAGCTGCTAATTGTTGTCCTTTAGCATCATCAGAGAATGAATCAGCATATTCAACATAGATTGTAGCCTCAGGGTTTGCTGCTAATACACCTTGTTCAAATCCTGCTTGGAATGAACCGATTAATGGTCCTTCCATACCACCAACAAATCCAACTGCATTTGATCCATTAGCTTTAGCTTCAAGTCCTGCTGCAACACCAACTAAGAAAGAACCTTGTTCAGCTGCATAAACAGCACTCATAACGTTTGAATGATCAGAAACTGAGTCAATAAATAAGAAGTTAGTATCAGGATATAAAGGAGCAACTTCATTAATTGCATCTTCGAATAAATATCCAACTGCGATTACTAAATCATAACCTTGATCAGCAAAATTTGATAAGTTAGGAATATAATCTGCATCACTTGTTGATTGTAAGTAGTTAATGCATTCTCCAGCTTCAGTAGAGAATCCATTTTCTTCAGCATATCTTACTAAACCTTCCCAAGCAGATTGATTAAATGATTTGTCATCAACTCCACCTGTATCAGTTACTAACCCAACTTTAACCGTGCAACCATCATCACCAGTTGTAGGTTCTTCAGTAGTTGTTGACTCTGTAGTTGTTGGTTCTTTAGTTGGTTCTGTAGTTGAACTTTCGTTTGAACTACAAGCAACTAGAGAAAGTGTTAATAATGACATTAACAATACTTTGAATAATTTGTTCATTTTAATTTTTCCTCTTTCTTTATAATTTATTACATTAAAATCATAAATTAATTAAGATGATTTGTCAATGTGAAAACATTTTCACATAACATAGTTGCTATATATTATAAATTATGACTAAAAAATTGACAAAAGTATTAAAAAAACATAAGATAAGCTTGTAAGTTGTAGGAGGTAAACAATGAGCGATTTTTTAAAGATTATTCAAGATGAAGGAATAACATATCAACAACAATTAATGTTGATGACAAAGCTTGCTGAAAGCTATGATCACACTATAAATTATAACCCAGAATTACTACAAGCTAAAGCTGATGGAGTAATTTGTGATTTAAATGAAGGAAATGCTTTATATCGTCCTAGATATATAATTGTTGATTTCAAAAAATTCATTAAAAATGGTTCTAAGTTTTTACAATTAGATCCACCAAAAGATTTAATGGAAGCTGTAAATCATTTATTAATTTTATATAAGCATGTACCATCAGTTACAAACTATCCCGTTTATTTAGGAGATTTTGACGATTTACTAGAAGAGTTTGTTTTAAAAGAAGATAAAGCATTTGCAAAAAAAGTATTATCTTTGTTCTTATTAAATATTGATAGAACATTAAGTGATTCATTTGTCCATGCAAATATTGGTCCAAAAGATACAACAACAGGACGTTTAATCTTAGAGTTAACTGAAGAAATGCAATTAGCCATTCCAAATTTAACATTAAAATATGATGCAGATATCACAAGTGATGAATTTGCTACTAGAGCTGTTAGTTGCATGCTTAAAACATCTAAACCATCTTTTGCAAATAGCAAAATGTATAATAAAGATTGGAATAACAACTATGCAATTGCATCATGTTATAACGGTCTTGAGATTGGTGGTGGTGGATTTACATTACCAAGATTAAAGTTAGCTTCACTTGCAAAACTTGCTAAATCACCTGCTGATTTTATTGAAAATATTCTACCAAAATATTCAACATTAATGTTAGAGTTTATGGATCAAAAAATTGAATTCTTAGTAGAAGAAACTTCATTTTTCAAATCTAATTTCTTAGTAACAGAAGGATTACTAGAATTAGATAAATTTACTGGAATGTTTGGTCTAGTAGGTTTAGCTGAATGTGCTAATACATTATTAAATATTGAAAATCCAAATGAAGGATATGGTTTTAATGAAGAAGCAAATACTTTAGCTGAAAAAATTATGGATACTTTAGAAAGTATTGTCGATAATCATGATGCTAAATATGCTAAAGCATTTAATCATAAGTATCGTTTACATGCTCAAGTAGGTATAGATACAGATGGTATGGAAAATTCACCAGGCTCTAGAATCCCTATTGGATATGAACCAGAAGTAGTTGAACAAGTACTTCATAGTACAAGATTCCATAAATACTTTAAAACAGGTGTTGGAGATATTTATAAATTTGAAGAAACTTGGTTAAACACTCCTGAAGCATTATTAGATATTATCAAAGGTGCTTTTGAAAATAACACACGTTATTTCAGTGGCTATTTAGATAGTTGTGATGTAGTAAGAGTTACAGGTTATTTAGTTAAAAAGAGTGAGCTTAATAAACTTGATGCCAATAACCAATCTTTAAATCAAGTATCTGTATTTGGTCAAGGTGCAAGAGATAATGCTAATGCACTAAGTCGCAGAGTACATAAATAATGTTAGCTCCTGTTAACAAAATAATTAAATTTTCAAATGTAGATGGTCCTGGAAATCGCATGACCATCTTTTTCCAATCTTGTCCATTTAATTGTTTGTATTGCCACAATCCTGAAACCATAAATTATTGTATTCATTGCATGGAATGCACTAAAACATGTCCGACAAATGCTTTAAGTGTAGAAAAAAATAAAGTTGTATGGAATAAATCATTGTGTGTTGATTGCGATACATGTATCAAAGTTTGTAAACATAAAGCATCACCTAAGATAACTATGATGAGTGTTGAAGAAATAGTCGAACTAATAAAGCGTCAAAAAGCATTTATTAAAGGGATAACTGTAAGTGGTGGTGAATGCATGGTGCACCATACATTCCTTCTAGAACTATTTAAAGAAGTTAAAAAACTTAATCTAACATGTCTTATTGATAGTAATGGCTATTATAATTTCGAAAATCATTTAGACTTATTAGAGGTATGTGATGGTGTAATGCTAGACATTAAAGCTTTTGATAATGAATTTCATCAAACATTAGTTTTTCAACCAAATAATATTGTAATAAAGAATTTAAATTATCTATTATCCCAAAATAAACTTCAAGAAGTAAGAACAGTGGTATTACCTGTTCACCATCAACAAAATATTATAACTGTCGATAATGTATCAAAAATTATCAAAGATAAGACAACATATAAACTACTAAGATATCGCCCTTATGGTGTTTTAGAAGAAAATCTTAAATTTTTATCAAATGAAAGTACTACTCTAGAAATGGCACAAGAATTACAAAAATTAGCTATAGAAAATGGTGCAACAAATACGATAGTAATATAAAAGCTGTTGAAATTAAAATTCAACAGCTTTTTATTATCTTATATTTTTCTAATATTATTATTTTTGATACATGATTCTTTAACTGCTTTTGCTACAACATTAGCAACTTCCATATTAAATGGTGATGGCACAACATATGTTGGACTTAATTCATCATCGCTTACTAATGAAGCAATTGCGATACTTGCTGCTGTTTTAGCAGCTTCATCAATTTTAGTTGCATTAGCATCTAATGCACCTCTAAAGATACCAGGGAATGCCAAAATATTATTAATTTGGTTAGGATAATCACTTCTTCCTGTACCTACAATATATGCTCCAGCTTCAATAGCATCGTCATATGGTATTTCAGGATTCGGATTAGCCATAGCCATAACTATACTTTTTTCATTCATAGATGAAATCATTTCTTTACTTACAATATCAGCACTACTTACACCAATAAAGATGTCAGCATTAACAAATGAATCTTTAAATGAAATATCTAAATCTTCTTTATTTACATATTCACATAATTCCTGTTTTACAAAATCATATGTATCAAATTGTGATTTTCTAAGCGCACCTTTACGGTCAAATGCTAGAATATTTGTAAAACCATAATTATAAATCATTTTGATAATTGAACTTCCTGCAGCGCCTGTTCCACTAACAATAACTTTGCACTCTTCTGCTTTTTTTCCAGTTAACTTTAATGAATTGATAAGACCTGCTAATGTAACAATAGCCGTTCCATGTTGATCATCATGGAATACAGGAATATTTAACTCTTCAATTAATGTTCTTTCGATTTCAACACATCTTGGTGAACTAATATCTTCTAGATTAATACCACCAAGTCCTGGTGCTAAAGCTTTACATATACTTATAATTTCTTTTGGATCTTTAGTATCTAAACAAATTGGATAAGCATCTACATTACCAAATTTCTTTAATAATAATGATTTACCTTCCATTACTGGTAAGGCAGCTTCAGGACCAATATCACCTAAACCTAATACAGCTGTTCCATCAGTTATTACCGCTACTGTATTTCCTCTACCTGTATAAATAAAAGAATCATCAGGATTTTTTGCAATCTCTTTACAAGGTTCTGCGACACCTGGTGAATAAGCTAAAGATAAATCCTGAGCATTTTCACATGCTACTTTTAATTTAACTTCTAACTTACCTTTTGATTCTAAATGCATTTTTAAAGCTTCATCTCTTAAATTCATTTCTATTCCTCCTCATAGATATCATTACCGTCAAGATCAATTCCAACAAATACAGGAAAATCTTTAACTTTTAATTTTCTAATTGCTTCACTATCTAAATCTTCATACGCAATTAATTCATTTTCAACAACAGCATTAGATAAAATTGCTCCTGCTCCTCCAATTGCAATAAGATAAACTCCTTGATGTTTTTTTAAAGCATCTTTAACTTCAACACTTCTTTTTCCTTTACCTATTAGAATATTAACACCTTCATTTAAAATTGATGGTGTATACTTATCCATTCTTGTTGCTGTAGTAGGTCCTGCAGATCCTATATGTTGACCTGGTGGTGTTTTTGTTGGTCCTACATAATATATTGCTGCATTATTCAAATCAAGCGGAAGTTTTTCACCATTTTCAATCGTACTCACTAACCTTTGATGTGCTGCATCTCTTGCTGTATAAATATAGCCATTCAATAATACTTTATCATTGACTTTTAAAGCTTTCAAATCTTCTTTAGTACATGGTAAATTTAATATTTTCATTAGATTATTACCTCACTATGTCTTGTAGCATGACAACTAATATTTACAGCAACTGGAAGTCCAGCAATATGTGTTGGATAATATTCAATATTAACTCCTAAAGCAGTAGTTTTCCCTTTTAAACCTGCTGGTCCAATATTTAAGCGATTTATTTCATCAAGACATTCTTGTTCTAATGCTTGATATTTATTATTTTCATTATCTAAATCAATTTTTCGAAACAAAGCTTGCTTAGCAAGTAATGCAGCTTTTTCAAATGTACCACCAATACCTACTCCTACAACAATTGGAGGGCATGCATTTGGTCCTGCAAGTTTACAAGTTTCAATAATAAAGTCTTTTACTCCATTAACTCCATCGGCAGGTTTCAACATTTTAATTCGTGACATATTTTCAGATCCAAATCCTTTTAGTGCAATATCAATCTTTACATTTTCTCCATCAACTATTTCATAATTTATAATTGCTGGTGTATTACTTAATGTATTTTTTCTTAAAAATATTGGATCATCAACAACACTGTTTCTTAGGTAAAAATCACTATATGCTCTTTTCACTCCTAGATTAATTGCATCCTTTAAATTACCATCTACAAAATGAACTTCCTGCCCTATTTTTAAGTGAATAATTGCCATCCCTGTATCTTGACATAAAGGTATTCTTTTATCATAGGAAATTTTTTCATTTTCTATAAGTGTATCTATGACTTCTAGTGCTAAAGCTTTTTCTTGTTTTTTACTTTTAATAAGTGCTTTTTTTATATCATTTGGATATTCAAATGCAATCTTACCAATAGTATTATAAATACTTTCTTCAATAAGTTTAACGCTTAAATCTCTCATTATTAATACCTCTTCATACTATTATATTCTATCATTTTTATTCTTCTCTTAATAGTAAAAAAGATGGTTTCCCATCTTTTTTAAATTATGCTTGATCTACTTCTTCATATTTTTTTTCAGTATTATAGAAAAATATAGCTTGAGCGATTGCAATAATAATCATCACAATAGTCCACATATCAACTAATACCATTTTTAAAGTTAAATCTTGTGTTAAAACAAATATAACAATCATTACTACTGCAGAAATAACATTTAATAATACATAATGTTTTTTACTATCTGTAACTTCATATTCATTTTCATCTTTTGATTTATTAAATCTACCAATGACAAATATTGCTGATACTAGAGAAATAATCGCTAATATTAAGTTAACTAAAGACCAAGTGCCTTTTGCGAAAATTGTTTCTGGTGTATTTTCATCAGTAATATTTTCATCGTTATTATCACCAGTTTCTGGTGTTTGATTATCTTCAATAGCTAAATCATCTTCAACATCTGGTGTTGGCACAACTGTAGGCGTAATAGTTGGTACTACAGTTGGAATAATTGTTGGATTAACTGTTGGAATTGGTGTAGCAGTTGGTACTGGTGTAGTTACAGGATTTGTAATAACAGGAGCACTAACTACATTTACATCACCAAAGTTAACAGTAACTAAATAATTTGAATTAATAGTTCCATATTCTACACTATTTACAACAGGTACAATACCTGCTTCTGTAGTAAATGCTAAACCAATAATATCGATATTATTTCGAATTAAGTTATTATTTAATCCATTAATTACAACATTAATTTCACCAAGGTCATCTTCATTGATTAATGCATTACCTTCAGCATAAGTTGTAATGTTTGCAATACTACTTTCTAATAATTGACTTAATAATGAATCAGAAATTGTATTTCCTTGATTAATTGTTAAGTTTGGCACATTAATCGTTACATGTCTTGCTATAATTTCTAATGTGATAGTTAAATGAGCATCATTATGTCCAGGTTTTGTACCTTTAACATAGATATTTACAGTTCCTACATTTGTAATACCAAATGAAGTTAAATCAGTAATTTCAATTGTCATTTCAGCATCAGCATAATATTTATACTCGACACCAGTTAAGCTTTCCCCTAATTCATTATTTGCATCAAATATTCCATCAAAAGTTAATAATTTACCATCATATACTTTTGTAACTACATTATCTTCTGTATTAGTAGCTTCAATATTTAACTCATAATTAACATATACTGCATAATATGTTAATGGTTCTGTAACTGTTGTTGGTAATTTTTCTAAAACTTCACCACCTAAAGTTGATGACCATCCCATAAATCTTCTATCTTCCTTCACAAGTTCATTTATATTTTCTAATATTACAAGATTTGAATCATGTAAATAAGCTTCAGAACTAAGTGTTGTTGTTTCATAAATAAAGTCTACTTTATGAGTTACTACTGCATATAATTTTGTAGTATCTTTAGTAATAACATCTACATCATTTCCACTTTCATCAACCCATTTAACAAATAATGTTGCATCTGTTGGATATGTAAGTGTAGAAATTGCAGGTTTATCACCTAATAATTCTACATTGTTTTCTAAATGAACAAATCCTGTATAGTCATAATATGTTACTTTAATTTCTTCAATATAAATTGCATAGAAATTCATTTCACCTGTTACAACTAATTTACTGATTTCTTCATTTGATAATACTGCACCATTTTCATATGTAGACCACCCCATAAATCTGTGATCTTCTAATGTTGGTAGAGTTGTTGGTAATTCAACAGTATTATTTCTTACAATTTCAGTTGTATTAAATAACTCTGAATTTGAATAGAAGTTTACATCATGAGAAACTACTGCATATAATTCAGTTATATCTTTTGAAATTAACTCAACATCATTTCCATCTTTATCAACCCATTTGATGAATTGTGTTCCCTCAGTTTCATAATCAACTGTTTTCATTGAAGGTGCATTTCCAACTATCTCATGTTTTTCATCTAATAGTTTACCATCAAAGTTAAAGTATGAAATAATTGGATGTTCTTTAAATACAGCTACAAATTTTGTTGGACCTGTAATTGTATAAGTTAAGATTGTTTCATCAACATATAGTGTTGTATCACCAGCTACTTGCCAGCCTAAGAAATCATTATTTTCTTTAGTTGGTTCAAATCCTGCTGCAAATGAATTTTCATTATGAATTACAAAACCATCTTTTTTAATAATTCCTTCAACTTCAAACTCTACTTTATGTTCTACAACCTCATATAATTTTAAAGTATCTTTACTAATTGAATCAACATTTGTTGTTCCATTAGCTTCATTTGACCAATATAAGAAATTAGTACCTTCACTGTTTATTGTTGTATAACTTGGTTTTGCACCTAATTCTTCTTTGATTGTGGTTAATAAATTTCCTTGATAATCATAGTATTCAATATTAACACCTGAATATTCAGCTGTTATTTCAAATACTGTATCATTTGTTACGTATTCTTTATCTGTACTTAAGTTATCTAAGTTTAAATTATTATCTTTAAGATATTCACTAACTTCAAGATCACTTTCAATGATATCTTTTAAATCATTAGGAGATATCGTAGTGCCTTCTGTTAGAGTATCAACAATTACTGTATCAATAATGTTACCTTCAGGATCTTTTACAATAATAGTAATTGTTCCTTCAGTATCAGTTTTATCATAATTAAATATAATTACATTTTCAGAATCTTTTAATTCTACATATATTACATCATCACCCATTAATTCATAACCAGTAACATTTTTACCAATTATTGAAATTTCGGGAGATTTAGTTATGAATGTTTCAGTCTCTGAAATTATTTCACCATTATATAAATATTGAACTTGATATGTATATACTTTTTCAATTGGTTTTGAATATGTAAATATCACAATATTATCTTTTTCTGAAATTGTAATTGTTTGAGTAGGCTTATCACTGATGTAATATCCAGCACTCCATCCTTTACTAATTAATTCATTAGAAGTTAAAGCACTTACAGTTACTTCAGAGTCAATAGTTTGACCATTAACAACTTGTTCAAGTGTTATATTTGAAGCATCATCTCCTGCAAATTGATGAATTACAGTATAAGAAATATTTGGTGTTGGAATCCAATTAGCTTTTATAGTTACATCTTCAATTATATTAGAATTTAAACTAAATGCTTCACCATCATCCATAATGTTATTATCATTTAAATCATTATACCAACCAGCAAAGATATAGCCTGGTCTTGAAATTATATAATCTTCTAATTCACCAACTTTTTCCATATGAAGTATGTCTAAAGTAATTGTATTTTCATTAATTGAAGATATTGTATTTAATAATGTTCCCCCATTTGCACTTAATGTTACTTGATGAACTATTGGTGTCCATTTAGCGAATACCATTAATTCTCCATCGGTTGCATGTTCTATTAAATCATTTGTGAAATCTACTTTTTGGTTGAAATACTCATCATAATACCAACCATCAAATGTATATCCATCTTTTGTTATCACAGTTGGTTCTTTTAAGCTTTCTCCAAAGCTACCTGTGTAAGTTAAATCAGTTAGTATTTCAGTTCCATTGTGATGAACGATATCATATTCAATACGATCATAATAGACACTAAACACATTACCAGCTGTATTTTTATCAACATAATTTAGACCTTCAATAACTTTAGGATAGATACCCCATGAACTTTGTTGATGAATGATTTCACTATACGCATCACTTAAAACATATAGATTTCCATTATGATTGACTTTTATTACTTCATCATTGGCTATCTCTTCATCTGTAGCTTCAAAATATGCATTGTATATATTTTTATCATAATTACCATATATTAATTTAGCATTTCCATCTTTAGAGATTAAGTCTATCGTAAAGATATGTCTTGACGATACATTCGTGTATTCAACACCATCTAATGCATCAATTCTCCAACCACTAACTGTTTTTCCACTACTTACAGTAACTTTAGATGGTTGAGGATAAATATCAGTTATATTTTGTCCTAATTTTGCTCTTAGTGTATATTCTCCACCACCCCAATAATAATAGGTTTTCCCATTAAAGTTGAATGTGTTTTTAGTATCACCATAAAATCTTAATGTATATACTTTTAAAGTATAATAAACATTTACTGTAGTAGAACCATCACCAGCTATTACTATTTCAGTTTTTTGTGTGTCGTCCCAACTATAATTTGCATAGGTTTCATATATTCCTTTATCTTCAAATTCCTCTTTTATTACAGGTAATAATGCTTTATCGATATCTGTAATAATATCACCTGTCTTTGCATTTAATTCAAATGAACTATGAAAGTTGTAGTTTGTAGTATCATATAATTCAACTTCATCTGTATTTAAAGCTACACTTTGTAATGCATTTGGATCTTCAACCCAAACTACAACTTTATATGTAGTATCTTTAGCAACCCATTTTGCATTTACATTTACATCATGAGCTGGCATTGTTGTGATTGTTGTGTCAAAACCATCAAACACATAACCATCTCTTGATGCTGTTGTTGGTAAAGAAACATTAGCTCCATATTTTATATGCATTGGAGGAATATATTCACCACCGCCTGTATTAAAAATAACAAAGTATGAATTTCTTGAGTACTCAATAATAATTTTTGTACTACCATCTTCATTAATAATTGCTTGTTTAATAGATTGATCAGCTAGAAAACCTTCAACTTCTTTAGATGTTGCACTTGTTAATTCATTTGTATTACCTACAAAAGTCTCAGTTAAGCTTTCATCAGCAACAAAGTTTCCATCTAATCCTTCGAAATGATGTTCAACAACATATGAAGCTTCTTTAGTTGTACTTACTGTATAAGTTACAATAGTTTCAGTTACTGTATCTTTACTTAATGTAACAGTATTAATATCAGCTATTGCACCTATAATTGCCGGAGAAACTACTTCTTTAGTTTCTGATTCTAATAATGTTACGTGATATGTTGGATATGCTACTGTACCATCAGCATATTGATATTTAATAGTATAATCGATCGATGCTTCATCACTAATATTTACTGCATAAAGATTTACCTCTTTAACAACAAATGGTTCAACAGTTAGTTCTTCATCACTATACTCAACATTTACTAAATCTAAATCTGCCTTTTCATTACTATCTAATGAATAAGACCAATATCTATGATTTGGATTTAAGCTTGGTGTAGGATTACCATCTAAATCTACTAAAGGATATACTACTCCTCCACCTGTATAAAATGGAACATTTTCAATGATTAAACTATTATTGTCATCATAAAAGTTAACATAGAATAAAACTCTTGAATCATTTCCTTCCATTGTTTTTGGCATTAGTCCAAAATAAGATGCAAATATATCTTGTTCATTTTCACCTTCTTTTTGACTAGTCGTTTCTTCTGTAGTATTTGCTTTTGAACTTAAATCTTCAGCTAATATATTACTTTGAAATTGTGTTAGCAATAAAGCTAAAATTAAAAAGCTTAACAAAAACTTTTTAAAAAATATTCTCATAAAATTATCAGATATCATTATACTTTTCTCCTTTGTTGGCACTAAATTTATATTTTTAAATTTAAGACTAAGTAATTTTACAAAAATATAAATTTAATTGCAAACCCAATTTTTATACAAAATTTCTTCAAATTTGTATAAAAGTATACAACTTTATTACTCAAGTGTAATAGTGTATA
This sequence comes from uncultured Erysipelotrichaceae bacterium, assembly GCA_964371715.1. Taxonomy (GTDB): domain Bacteria; phylum Bacillota_I; class Bacilli_A; order Erysipelotrichales; family Erysipelotrichaceae; genus CAYJNO01. The sequence goes on from CAYJNO010000003.1 coordinate 50,287, forward strand.
TGAAAGCGCTTTATATGTAATATAGCAGTATTAAATTTACTTGAAAAAATTTACCAATAATTTATAAAAAAATTTTGCATTTTTTTTATAAATTATTGTTATTTTAATCAATATTTTGATATTAATTATAAATTTTTTTTAGTTAGAAAATTTAATAAGCAAATTCCTTTACACAAAAATTAGAAATATAAAAACACTTTTAAGCATTTCTTACAATAATATAATTTACTATAAGAAAGAATAAAAGTGTTAATTTATTGTTATTTTTAGATGTTACTATCTTCTTTTTTTATATAAACATCACGTGGTTTTGAACCATTTACTGGTCCAATTATACCTCGTTCTTCAAGTAGATCAATCATTCTAGCAGCCCTATTATATCCAATACCAAATCTTCTTTGGATTAAAGATGTACTAGCTTTTTGTTGTTCTATAATATAGGATTTAATTTCATCATATAAAGGATCTTCTGAAGATGACATTACTGCTGTATCTTCATTTGATGTTATTCCTTCAAGTCTAATAAATGCATCTTCATAGAATGGTAGTCCTTGTGTTTTAACAAAATCTGTTACTCTTTTAACTTCATTATCTGTTACATAAACACCCTGACATCTAATTGCTCCAGGTTCACCAATTGGTAAGTATAACATGTCTCCATTACCAAGTAATCTTTCTGCACCTATACTATCAAGTATCGTTCTAGAATCAATACCACTAGCTACAGAGAAAGCAATTCTTGAAGGTATATTAGATTTAATTATCCCTGTAATAACATCAGTTGATGGTCTTTGTGTTGCTACAATTAAATGAATACCACTTGCCCTTGCAAGCTGGGTAATTCTTTGAATACTCATTTCAACATCCTTACCAGCTATTGCCATTAAGTCTGCTAATTCATCAATGATAACAACTACATATGGCATTACTTTTAAATTTTCTTCAGGATAATCTTTTCGTTTTTCATTATATGCCTCAATATTTCTTACTCCAGCTTTAGCAAATAAATCAAATCTTTCATCCATCATATTTACCACTACTTTTAAAGCATTGCTTGCTTCATTTGCATCTGATATTACAGGACCCATTAAATGAGGGATTTGATGATATGGAGTAAATTCAACCTTTTTAGGGTCTATTAATAATAATTTAACTTCATCAGGTTTTGTTCTTAATAAGATAGACATAATAATTGAGTTCATACATACAGATTTACCTGAACCTGTTGCTCCAGCTATTAATAAGTGAGGCATTTTATTTAACTCACAATATACTGGCTCCCCTAATAAGTCTTTACCTAAAACTAATAATAATTTATTATTAACTTTATTTGCTGGTATCTTATCAAAAATATCTTTCATTTTAACTGCAATCGATTCTACATTAGGAATTTCTACTCCAACTGCATTTCTTCCTGAAATTGGTGCTTCTATTCTTATATCTTTTGCTGCTAATTCCATTTTAATATTATCTTGAATATTATTAATTTTACTTACTTTAACACTACTATCAGGTTTTAATTCAAATTTAGTAACTGATGGCCCAATATGAGTAGCAATCAAATTCGAATTAATTCCAAAATTACCTAATATTTCTATTAATTTAGCACCTTTAATCTTCGCTGATGCTTCATTTGCTCCTGATTTACTTACAGTACTTCTAGGATCTAATAAACTTGTATTCGGTAGTTTATATGTTTTGAAGTCATAGTTTTTTGTAACAACTTTAATTTCTTTATTTGTATTATTATTTACTGTTACTTCTTCTATATTTTCTACTTCATTAACTTCACTACTTACTGTATCGACTGCAACTTTATGCACATCAATAAATACACCAGATGATTTATTACTATTTGTACTTGGTTTATTTTCTCCAATTGAAGCATATGCTTCTTGTTTAACTAATGCTTTCTCTTTTTCAATATTTTTTAATTCTTCTTCAGCATCTTTTATTTCTTGTAGTTTTCTTTCAGCTTTTTTAATTTCATTTTGTTCCTTCATATTTGCAACTTTACGAGAAGAAACATGATACATTTTCTGATAGGTTTGAATTGAAATCAATAGTAACATAGCTCCAACAAATAATAATATAGCTAATACTATACTTCCCTCTTTTGCAAATAGTGTTGAAGATACTGCATATAATAATACACCAATAATACCGCCATCAAACTCAACATTAACATTATCAAAATAACCACCTGTAATAGTAGGTATTTCTTTAAAATAAGCCATAATTGAATCAAAACCTACAGCGGCTTCACTATTACCAAATGGAATTGAGAAGAATAATATTATTGCAACATTTAGCATGATATAACCACTAATCTTCTTAGGTGTTAATTTTGTTTTAACACTACTAAATATTGAAAATAAGCAAATCAATATAATACATATCATTGGCGCAATAAATACGTCTCCAAATAATAATAGCATTAAATATCTAATAAAATTACCAACTATACCTAAATTAAATGCTGCAAGTCCTGTTAAACAAATAATACCAATTGCTATTAGAATATTAACTAACTTATCATCATTTTTCTTTTTCGCTTTAGCTTTTGCCATATTACCTCTTAATCTAGGTTGATTTCAACAATTGCAGGTAATATCATAGGTCTTTTGCCTGTTTCTTTTAACATATAGCGACTCATTTTTGACTTAGCATCCATTCTTACTTTCATATTTTCATATGTATTCGCTTTAACCGCCTCATCAACTGCATTTATTAAAATCTCTCCTAATGCTTTTACAATATAATCAGCATCTTTTAAATATATTACTCCTCTTGATTGAACATCCGCTCCGCCAACAAGTTCTTTTGTTTTAAAATTAATTACAATACCAACAACTATAACACCATCAGTCGATAAAGTTTCTCTATCTTTTAAGACCATTCCACCAACATCAAGTTTTTCATTTCCATCAATCAACATTTCTTCAAGCTCAATAAAGTCTTTTGCACTTCTTAAATGCCCATCATTTAGTACAATAATTTGGCCATTATCAATTACTACAACTTTATCTGGTGTATATTCCATATCAACTGCAATATTTGCATTAGCTAATAAATGACGATATTCTCCATTAATTGGAATATAGTATTTTGGTTTTAATAAATAAATCATCATTTTAATATCTTCAATTGATGCACGCATTTGTAATATTTCTTTAGCCGATACATTTACAACTTTTACACCTTCTTTATAAAGATCATTTTCCATGTTAGTTGCTTCAATTTCTGATTCAAATGATGGTGGAGATACCATAATTACAACATCATTTTCTTTTAATTGAATTAGATCATCTTCTCTTAATGCAATTCTATGCATTCTTTTAAAGACTCTTGTACCAGTTCCAGACACAATACATATTGCATCAGATTCTTCTTTTGCAAATTCTTGTTTTGTGATAAACATCGATTGATTTAATTTATAATATCCAAGTTTACTTATCATTTCTAATAATTCATATTGACTATTATCATAGAAATAAATCTTTTTATTTAATTTATTAGCTATCTCAATAATTTCAAATAAGCGATAGATATTTTGTTTATAAACCGTTACAAAAACTCGACCATCACTATTTTCAATATTTCCTTCGATAATTGGCGTTACTTTATGTCTTGGTGCAGTATACCCTGATGTTGTCGAACCTGTTGATTCACATAAGAAAGCTAAAACACCATTTTTACCAATTTCGGCTATCTTACTGATATCACTTGAGAAAAACTCATTTCTGATATCATAGTCTATTAAATATTCACTAGCTACAACAACACTACCTTGATCTGTATGAATTGCTAAACCAAATCCATCAGGTATTGATTGTGTTAACGCAAATGTCTCAACTTTAATATTAGCTACTTTAAAGCGGTGACATCTTTTCACAACATTAATATTTACATTTTTGATTTTTTCTTTTTTTATTAATCTTTTAATTATTTGTGCTGTTAGAGCAGTTGTATAGATAGGAGCATTTACAACTTTTAAAAGATGAGGAATGCCTCCCATTACATCATCATGAGCATGGGTAATAAATATACCTTTTACTCTTTCTTTATTATCAATTAAGTATTTAAAATCAGGTAATATTATCTCAACCCCTAATTGTTCTTTAGGGTTAGGATATTTTAGCCCAACTTCTACTACAAAGATATTTTCATCTACTTCCACTATATACATATTTTTGCCGATTTCATCTAATCCGCCTAATCCAAATATCTTAACTTGGCTCATAAATCCTCCTTATTGTATTATTCAACCATAATACCATTTAATGAAAAGCTTCTACATTCTGTAATTTTTACACTTACAATATCGCCTTCTTTTACATTATTACCACTAAAGTTAACTAATTTGTTTTCTTCACTATAGCCGCTAAATGTTTTTTCATTTTTCTTACTTACACCATCTACTAATACTTTTAAAATTCTATCTTGGTATTTAATATTATTATGACTGCCATATTCTGCAATTTTTTTATTTAAACGCTGTAATCTTTCATTTTTAACTTCTTCACTAATATTATCTTCCATACGTGCTGCTGGGGTTCCTTCTCTTGGTGAATAAATGAATGTAAATGCACTATCATATTTACAATAATCTACTAAATCAAGTGTTTCTTGGAATTGTTCTTCTGTTTCATTTGGGAAGCCAACAATAATATCAGTTGAGAAAGTTGCATTTGGTATCGTATTTATTATTTTATCATATAATTCGCGATATTGCTTATTTGTATATCTTCTTCCCATTAATTTTAATACATCATCATTTCCAGATTGAACAGGTAAATGAATTGCTGGCATAATATTTTCATGTTTTGCGATAATATCAACCATTTCATGAGTAAAGTCCCATGGATGTGAAGTAGAAAATCTAATTCTCTCAATTCCACTAGCAGCAACAGCTTCTAAAAGCGTAGAAAAATTATAATCAAGATTTAAATCTTTTCCATAAGCATTAACATTTTGACCAAGTAAAGTAACTTCTTTAAAGCCTTCTTGTTTTAAAGTATTTACTTCCTCAATTATATCTTCAATTAAACGTGAACGTTCCTTACCTCTTGTATATGGGACTATACAATAAGTACAAAACTTATCACAACCATACATTATATTAACCCATGCTTTATATTTACCAAATCTTTTAACTGGTAAATTTTCAATGACTTCACCCTCTTTTGAAAATACTTCAACAACTCTTTTTTTATCGTTTACTACATCTACTAAAAGTTTAGGTAAGTTATGTAAATTATGTGTTCCAAATATTAAATCAACATGACGATGTGTTTTTAATAACTCATTCACCACATCTTCTTCTTGAGCCATACAACCACAAAGAGCAAAAAGCATATTAGGTTTTTTTACTTTTAATCTTTTCGCATGACCAATTTCTCCGATAACACGATCTTCAGCATTTTTTCTTATTGCACAGGTATTAAAGATTAAAAAATCAGTTTCTTCTTCGTTTTCAGTAGCTTTATAGCCTAAGCTTTCTAAGATTCCAGATAGTGTTTCTGAATCACGTACATTAGCTTGACAGCCATATGTTTTAATATAATAATATTTGTTTTCACCAATATTTTTTGCTTCATTTGGTATTTCAAATATTTCTTTTTCTATTTTTATTTCATCTTTACTTCGATGTCTTGCTAAAGTCATAGAAGGTAATTTAAATTCATTATTTTTCATTTTTTATATCCTTTCAAATAAAAAAACCAAGCAGTGCTTGGTTTATTGTGAAATAGCTGATACTGGACAAGTTCCTACGCAAGCACCACAGTCGATACATAAAGCATCATCAACGATAGCTTTACCATCTCCATCCATAGATAGAGCTGCAACTGGACATACTCCTACGCATGCACCACAACCAATACAAACTTCTTTTTCAATTCTTACAGGCATGAAATTTCCTCCTTAGACGTATTTAATTATAGCATATTAAAATCTAATGACAACACTAATTGTTTGGTCTAATTCGAATTTTTTCTATTTTTATTGGTTTTTTACTACTATCATCGTACTCTACGAATAAGGCACTAAGCATTGCTTCGCCACTTGCTACTTCGTATTTTGTTTTTTCTTTATAAACCATATTACTTATTACTTCTTCAATATCACGTCCAAGTACACTTTCATAAACTCCACACATTCCAACATCACTTATGAAAGCTAAATTATTAATTATTCTTTCATCATTTGTTTGAACATGAGTATGTGTACCAAATACACCAGATATTTTATCTTGATAAAAATAGGCAAATGTAATTTTTTCAGCTGTTGTTTCAGCATGTAAATCAACAAAATAATAATCCGCCTTTACAGTCTCTAATATATCATCCATTGCTTTAAACGGAGAAAAGCCTACACGATCCATATAGACTTCCCCCATAATATTACATATACATATTTGTTTATCTAAGATATTGAATACTTTATAATTTTGACCAATATTAAATGGCATTAAGTTAATTGGTCTGATAAGATTTTCTAATTCATCAATATAATTGATTACTATCTCTTTTGAAAATGCATGGTTTCCTAATGTTATACAATCAATACCTGCATTAGTTAATTGATTATATATCTTTTTAGTTATACCCTTACCATGTGCACTATTTTCAGCATTTGCAATTGTAAAGTCTGGTTGGTATTTTTCTTTTAATAAAGGTAGTTTTTCAACTACTATTTCTCTACCACTAGATCCTACAATATCTCCTATAAACAATATTCGCATTATTTTGCTAACTCGTTTACTCTAGTTTCTCTGATCACTGTTACTTTAATGTGTCCTGGGTATTGCATTGTTGCTTCAATTTGATCTTTGATGTTTCTAGCTATTAAATGACATTTTTCATCATTTACTACTTCAGGTTTTACTAATACTCTAATTTCTCTACCAGCTTGGATTGCATAAGTTTTCTCAACTCCATTAAAGCTGTTTCCAATACTTTCAAGTTGTTCTAGACGATTAATATAATTTTCAATTCCTTCATATCTAGCTCCCGGTCTTCCAGCACTCAAAGTGTCTGCTGCTGCAACTAAATTTGAAATTAAATGTTTTGGTTCTACTTCACCATGGTGAGATAAAATACCATCAATAACAATCTCATTTTCACCATATTTTTTAGCAATTTTTGCACCAAGTTCTACATGAGTTCCATCCATTTCAAAATCGATGGCTTTACCAATGTCGTGCAATAATCCTGCTCTTTTAGCTATAACTTGATTTAAGCCTAATTCTGCAGCCATTATTCCTGCAAAACTTGCTACTTCAATGCTGTGTTGTAGACAATTTTGTCCATAGCTATAACGATATTTCAATCTACCGATTAATCTAACTAATTCTTTATCAATTTTTCCAATTCCTAATTTAAAGCATGCTTCTTCACCAGCTTTAACAATTTGTTCTCCAATTTGTTTTTTTACTTTGTTAACAACATCTTCAATTCTTCCTGGTTGAATTCTACCATCTTTTAATAATGTTTCAAGTGATAATCTTGCAACCTCTCTTCTAATTGGATCAAAACATGATACTGTAATAATATCTGGTGTGTCATCGATAATTAAATCTACACCAGTAGCTTGTTCAATAGCTTTAATGTTACGTCCTTCTCTACCAATTACACGACCCTTCATTTCTTCATTAGGCAATGTAACTACTGATACACAACGCTCAATAACTTCTTCATTTGAATATCTTTGAATAGCTAAAGCAATAATGTTTTGTGATTTAGCAACACAAATCTCTTCTGCTTTTTCTTCTTGTTCACGAATATATAAAGAAATATCTTTTTCCATTCTTTTTTCAACAAGTGCCATTATCTCTTTTTTTGCTTCATCTTGTGTTAATAATGCAATTTTCTCTAAGATTGCTAGTTGCCCATCAATCTTTTCTTGTAATTCTGCTTCCATATTATCAAGTATAGTTTGTTTATCTGAAATTTTTGTTAATTTATCTTCGAGATTTTTTTCTTTTTTTGTAATTGTTTCATCTCTAAAATTTAGAGAATCTTCTCTACGTAGCAATTTATTTTCATTTTCTGATAACTCTTTTTTACGATCTTTAAATTCTTTTTCTGCTTGTAGTTTTAGTTCATAAACTTGTGTTTTACCATCTAAAATTGCTTGTTTTATTGTGTTTTTTGCTTTAATATCTGCTTCTTCCACTAATAATCTTACTTTTTCTTTTTCTCGATTTAAACCTGCTTTATTCATTAATATGATAGCTAATGCTCCTATTACTAAACCAGCAATACCTGTTAATAACGGAAGAAATACTATAGATCCATCCATAATACCCTCCTTTTTTTCCATTAATAGAGTTTTAAACTCTTCTATATCATATAATATTTTGACTTTAAATACAATAAGATATCCTGTATTATCAAGCTTTTATATTAAGAAGACAATTTAACTTTAATTAAATTAAATATTATTAGTTTACATAAATAAAAACACAGATAATTTTAGAAATTTTCTGTGTTTTTATTTTAATTATTAATGAGTTGAACCACCTTCAATTTTTATATCTTTATCATTTTGAATAATTGCTTCAATAGCGTGTATTAAACCTCTAGTAATCATATCTAAATTCATTGATGGCATATTTCTTTTATCAATAACTTGCTCTGGTAAAAATGGAATATGAATAAAGCCACTTTTTTTATTTGGATATTTTGTTTCAATCAAGTGTCTTACACCATAAGTTACATGATTACAAACAAATGTACCTGCTGTATTTGAAATAGATGCCGGTACCTTATTGGCCAACATATGAGCAACCATTGCTTTAATTGGAATATTTACAAAATACGCTGCAGGACCATCTTTATATACAGGTTCATCTATAATTTGATTACCTTCATTATCAGGTATTCGACAATCATCAATATTGATACCAATTCTTTCAACCGATAAATCTACTCTACCACCAGCTTGACCAATTGATAAAATTACATCAGGATTATGTAATGCGATTGCTTCATCAATTACCTTTAATGATTTATGACATACTGTTGGTATTTCAAGTTTTATAATTTCTGCATCCATTATTTGTTCTGGTAAGCATTTTACCGATTCAATTGCTGGATTAATTTTTTCTCCACCAAAGGGATCAAATCCTGTTACTAATATTTTCATTTTTCCTCCTAGAATGCTAAAGTAAGCATTAATATAATATGAATTGTTAAGATAATAATTGCCATAGGTAATTGTGTTTTAATAACTGTCCATTTATCTCGAGTTTCTAATACTGCAGCTGGTACGATGTTAAAGTTGGCGGCCATTGGTGTTAATAGAGTTCCACAAAATCCTGCAGTCATCCCTAAAGCTCCAACAATTGACGGATCTCCACCTTGCATGATTACAAAAGGAACACCAATACCTGCTGTAATAACTGAAAATGCTGCAAATCCATTACCCATAATCATTGTGAAGATTGCCATACCAAGACAATAAACAATTACTCCAATTACAATATTTCCATCAGGTACAATATTAGAAATAATCGATGATATAACATCGCCAACACCAGCAGCTGAAAATAGTGTCCCCAGTGCACCTAATAATTGAGGTAACAAACTTGTAGCCCCAACTGTCATTAATAATTTACTAGAATCTTCTCTTGTTTCTTTAGCTTTTGGTCTACATAAAATACATGCAACAATTAAGGCAATAATACATGCACCACCAACCATTACAGCACCATCAAGTCCTCTTAGTGTTTCTATACCATCAACTATTATTGTATATTTAACTAATGAGAAAACAAATGCTAATGCTCCAATTAAAATTGCAGGAATAAAGATTGCACTTTTAATTTCACTATTATTAGCTAATCTTTCTTGTTGTGTAGTTTCATTAAATTTACCAATTTTTACTTGCTTTGTAATAGTTAATGCACCCATAACTAATAAAAGTCCACCAGTTATTTCAGATGGAATAAGTTTTCCAAATATATATATAACTCCTAATATTGCCCAAAATATAAATGTTCCATATTTTGCTTCTTCATTCTTTAGTGCTCTAAATGCACAGTCTAAACTTACAAGCCCACATAATGTATAAATCAACTCTGGGGCAATATATGTTAAAAAGTCTCCCATTATTTTTTACCCCCTTTAATTTTCATATCAAGCATAAATACTTGAACACAACTTAATATCACTACAATAACTGCTACTGGAATTGCAGCTGTAGAAATCGATTGTAATGTTACTTCATATCCAAGTGCTGCAAGAGTACCTTGAATCAATACTACACCACTTGCTGCAGGAAAACAGTTTTGGGCAAAAAAGTTACCAAAGTTTTCAATTGCAGCACTATTACCACGAATCGCTTCATCTTCTTTATCTGTTAATTCATCACCTTTACTAGCTTTAGCTGATCCTTGTGCCATCGGTAATATTAATGGTCTAATAAATTGTACATGACCACCAATTCGTACATTAAATGCAGCAGCTAATGAACGAATTACCATATATAAAGATAACACTTTACCTGCAGATGCATTTTTTATATTACCAATTAAAACTGCAGCTCTTTCTTTTAAACCATATCTTTCAATAATTGCAATTACAGGAAACATAATTAAGAATATAGACATTAATCTATTCCTTACAAAAGACTCACCTAAAATACTTAAAATTTCTAAAAAATCAATTCCAGCAACTAGCCCTGTCACTATTCCTGAAATTAAAACTACCGCTAAAACATCAATCTTCATAATGAAACCAACGATGATGATTAGCACACCTATTAGTGTAATATACTCCATAAATCTCCCTCCTTTGATGACCATTTAATTATCATCTATCTATTACGATTATACACATATTTAATTTTATGAGCAAATAAAAAATGGTTAGCATATTAAAACTAGCCATTTATAATTATTTTTTTAATAACGTTTTTCTTAATTTTTTTACTTCATCTTGATTAAGATTTAAATGAAGTGAATCATACTTTTCTGACATTGAAATATCTTCGTCAATAGTATACTCATAACATTTAGCATCACGTTTTAATTTCTCATATTCTTCCACACCCATTATAACGTATTTATCTTCTAAATCATCAGTAACAGTAATATGAGTCAAAATTGTAACATCCTTCAACTCTTTTTTAATTCCCTCAAGACTTCTTAGCTCTATCTTCTTCATAATCTTCTCCTATTTAACTAAAAATCAACTTAGTTAAATTCACTAATAAGTAAGGTTTACTTGTACATATCATAGCATAGATGCGGATTTTTTTCTAGCTAATACTACAAAATTAAAAAAATTTCAAGTATTTCTATTCATAAATTTTACAATTTTATTTCATTTTATAAATTAATTATTAATTTATATTATTTTCTAAAAAATTTATATGTGAAGTTACACCCAAGTATAACTATACTCTATTAATTTTTATATAATAAATTATAAAGTGTGAAATCTAAATTGTATTCATTTATTATATCTTCGACTTCTTTTTTAGCACTATTAATTTCACTATCTTTTATTTTTTCATTCTTGATTGCGCGTATTAGAATATTTTTTGGTGAATGTGATAGATCAATAAATTCAAGTATTTGAACTTTATAGCCTTGTGCTTTAATTAAATTAGCACGCATTTCATCTGTTAAGATAGAACTAAATCTTTCTTTTAGCAACCCATATTTTGTTAATAGAGGTAATCTATCACTCTTAATCTGCCCATTAATTTCATGTTGACAACAAGGTACTGAAAATATCATTTTAGAATTCCATTTAATAGCATTATAAATAGCATGATCACTTGCTGTATCACATGCATGAAGACTAATTACCATATCAACATCAAATGTAGCATTATATCCATCAATATTACCAACTTCAAATTTTAAATTTTTATAACCATATTTATCTGCAATTTTGTTACAGTTATTAATAACATCTTCTTTTAAATCAAGCCCAATCATATGTACATCTATTTTTTTTATATGCACTAAGTAATAATATAAAACAAACGTAAGATAGCTTTTACCACAGCCAAAATCAATTATATTAAGTGATTTATAGTTATCTTTTATTGAATCTTCAATCATTTCTAAGTAACGATTAATTTGCTTAAATTTATCATACATTGCTTTATTTATTTTTCCATCTTGATTAATAATATTTAAATCATATAACGGCTCGATAAATAAACCTTCTTTTAATAAGTAACTTTTTTCTTTGTTTTGTTTTTTAACTACTATTTTTTCTAAGTCATTTTTTTTACGATTGATCAAAATTTTATTTTTCTTAGATATTTTAATACTATAATCATAGCCATTAGAAAATATATCAGCTTGTTTAAAATCATTAGTTAGCAAATTTATAATATTATCTTTAGCTTCATCTTGATTTAAGTTACTATGAAAAGCTTGTGTTATCGTAAATTTTTCAAATTGAAAAACAATATTTTCTTTAACTAAAATTGGTTTAATAATTATTTTTTTATATTTATTATCTTTATTTCTTGGATTTGATATTACGATTTTTATAAGATTATCACTTATAACTTCTTCTAACACTTTATTTAATTCCATACATTCTCCTCTTTAAAAAATAACTAACCTTAAAAAGGTTAGTTATAGTTATGCTTCTATTTCTTCTTTATTAAATAAACGATTTTTAATTTTTAAAGTTATTTCTTCATCAACTTCAGGGTTAGCTAAAATAAATGAACGCACTGCTTCTCTACCTTGACCAATTTTTTCACCATTATATGAAAACCATGCTCCACTTTTTTGGATAATATCATATTCAACTCCAAGTGTTATCAGCTCAGAAATATGTGAGATACCTTCTCCGTACATAATTTCTAATGCGGCAACTTTAAATGGTGGTGCAACCTTATTTTTTACTATTTTAACATTAACTTTATTACCAATAATATCAGTACCATTTTTTAAAGCTTCGCCTTTACGAACATCTATTCTAATAGAACTATAGAATTTCAAAGCTCTACCTCCTGGTGTTACTTCAGGATTACCAAACATAATACCTACTTTTTCTCTAAGTTGGTTGATAAAAATGGCTGTGCAATTACTCTTATTCATAACACCCGCTAATTTTCTCATGGCTTTTGACATTAAACGAGCTTGTAATCCAATATTTGAATCTGACATTTCACCATCTAATTCTGCTTGAGGTACTAATGCGGCAACCGAGTCAATTACAATTAAGTCAATTGCTCCACTTCTAATCAATACTTCACAAATTTCTAAAGCTTGCTCTCCAGAATCTGGTTGTGATAATAATAAATCTTCAATATTTACCCCTAATGCTTTAGCATACATTGGGTCAATAGCATTCTCAGCATCAATAAAAGCAGCTTTTCCACCTTCTTTTTGACATGAAGCAATTGCATGTAAGGCAATTGTTGTTTTACCACTTGATTCTGGTCCATAAACCTCAATAATTCTACCTTTTGGATATCCACCAATTCCTAAAGCATAGTCAATTGATAAAGATCCTGACCCTATAGTATCAACATCTACATTAGCACGATCTCCAAGTTTCATTATAGAACCTTTACCATATTGTTTTTCAATTTGTTTAATTACATCATCAAGCATTTTTTCTTTGTTTTCACTCATAAATGTCTCCTATTTACTTTCAAAAATATAATCTTTTAGCTGTATAAAGTAAGATATACCACTAGCTAATGAAACAAATGTTGCAAACCACATTATAAAATCTGTAATTGGTAACGAATACAATTCAAATGGTAAATTACCTAATAAAGCAAAGATAATTAAAACCATTTGACTAACTGTTTTTAGTTTTCCAAGATAACCTGCTGAAACTACTACACCGCTACTTGCAGCAATCATTCTCATTCCATCTACTAATGTATCTCTTAAAATCATTAAAATAACTACTAAAACATGGATATATCCACTATCAGCTAATAATATTAGCATTGTATTTACTAATAATTTATCAGCAATTGGATCAGCAAATTTTCCAAATGTTGTCATAATATTATCTCTTCTTGCAATATAACCATCAACAAAGTCAGTGATACTTGCGATAATGAAAATAAAGACAACAACTATGTTTTTTATTGGCAATGATATATGGCCAATATCTATATATCCCATATTAATTGATAGCTCAGCATATGGAAATAACCATAAAGCAATTAATATAGGAACCAGTATTATTCTAAACACGGTAAGTTTATTAGGTAAATTCATTTATTTTCTCCTTAAAATATCTTAAATTTTATCATACTTATATATTATACAATAAACAAAGAGTAAAGTTAATAAGGAGATATTAATATCTTCTATTTAATTATTACTAATATAGCTATATATTCCTAATAAAAAAAATCATATGAATAAAATATGATTTTTTATTTTATGATATATTTTTTAGTAAATGCATCAATTGCTAATGGTTTATCAAAAAAGTACCCTTGCCCTTTAGTGCACTTTAATTCTTTTAATGTACTCAATTGCTCTTTTGTTTCAATACCTTCGGCTAGTGATTCAATATTAGATAAATTATTGCATAAATCGATTGCTGATTTTGCTAAAATTTTTGACTTATGACTTCTAGATATATCATTTATTAAGCTTTTATCTATTTTTAGTTCACAAAATTCTGCAGTAGCTATAGTACTCAAGTTTGAAAAACCTACTCCAAAATCATCTAATGAAAAATTAAATCCATTTTCTTTGAATTCTTTAATTATCAACGACAATGTATATTCATCTATTGCACCTGAAGTTTCTGTTATCTCAATCATAATGTAACTAGGGTCAACATTTAAATCTTCACAGATTTTTTTTAGATATTTTACTAAACCCTTTTCATTAATTGTAACTCTAGAAAAATTAATTGCTATTTTCATATCATTACCTAAGTTATAATATTCCCATTTTTTTATTAATTCACAAACCTTAACAAATACAAATTTATCTATCGCCCCAATTATACCTTCTTTTTCATAAAAAGGTATAAAATCTAAAGGAAAAATAATATTTCCTTTTGAATCAGTTTTTCTAATTAATGCTTCTGCTCCACATAATTTTAATGTCTCCAGTTCAAATTGTGGTTGTAAATAAACTACGAATCGATCATTTTCAATTTCTTTTTTTAAGTTTAATGACAATATAGAGTTATATTTTTCACTTTTCAATTGTTGTTTTTCTGAATAACTTTTATTATTTTTATTATCAATTAGATTGAAACGTTTAGTACTCTTATAATTACGGTTAAATGTATATCCAATAGAAATTTTAATATTATGTTTTTTTGCATCATTTTTAAGTATAACTATTTTATCTTCGAATAATTCTTCATTACTATAAATATCCAAAATTACAAACTCATTACCATCGATTCGATAACATGAATCATCAAAAATATTCATTATTATTTCACAAAGTTTAATTATAGTATCATCACCTTTTCGATAACCTAATGTTTCATTTATATTTTTTAGCCCTTTAATACTTATATAAATTACACCAAGTGTATTTGGAGTATTAGTTTCATAATCATTAATACTTAAGTTATAACTGTGTCGATTTTTTAAGCCAGTTAATGCATCATAATAACTTAATTGATGAAGGTTATTTAGCATCTCTTTTTTATGTAAGCCATCAATAATAAACCTGCAAATTGACATTAAAACCTTAGTTGCTTCAATATTTATTCTAGGTTCATCAACTCCAACAAAACCAATTAAATGATTATCCTCTGTAATTAATGGCGCCATTAGTGAGCAGCTGACACCTGTATCAACTAGAATTTGCTTTTCTTTAAAGTTTCTTGATGTTTCAATATCTGTATAAACATATTCATTATTCAAAAACCTTGTTAACCAGCTTGGATATTGATTTAAATCAAAATTTTGCCAAAGATGTGAGTGTTCTTTGATTGAATCACTACATACCTCATATGTGTTTTTTGCTAAGTTTGTATTATGATCAGATTCAAATATAAAAGCTCTATCCGCTTTAAAAAAGCTCATTAGTAATGAAAGTAAACTTTTAATTGCACTATCATTATCTTTGTTGATAATAAGCGTTTCTACACATTCATTTAACACTACTTGTTCATTATATTGCTTAGCAATTTCATTAATCATTTTTTGACTTTCTGTAATGTTTTTTGCAATTTCTACACGATAATTTTGATTATCTATAGCCATTATTTGATTTTTTATTGAAAGATACATATCGAATTTTTTGGAATAAACTTCAAAGTATCCAACTTCTTTATTATTTTTACATAAGTCTTTACAAGTTTCACACTTATTGTCTAGATTATAAATTAATTCATAACACTTTTTATTATAGATATCATTTTTTTCATTTATATCGATAAGTTTTAGCATATTGTCATTAATATAAATAACTTCAAATGTATCATTATTAACAATATAAATATAATCATCTAAATTATCAATTATTTCTTCATATATTTTATTGAATTTTTCCATTTTCAATCCCCTTTAAATAAATTAGTAGTAACTTTGATAAAAATAGCAATGTATTGATTTGATTGCTGTAACAATTTAATGAATGCTCTTGATAATTTGCTCCAACTATATAATTTTCATCATTACATTCTACTAAGATATTAATTACTGAACCTATATTTTGCACTTTAAACATTTCATTTATTACTTTATCCTTAATTAAATTTGTATCACCACAACATATTATATCTTTAGATACTTTATAATCGATTAAAGAATTTAAATAATTAACTGGAATATTTTTTTCATTATTAGAAATCACTTCAGTTTCATATAAATGTTCATAAAAATAACTTTTCTTTATTTCATCTTCTTTTAAAATGTAAATTTGTTTTGCTTTTATTTGCTCTAAGATATATTTTAATAAATTATTAAAGAGTTCACTTTTTTTACTTTCATAGAATATTTCATTTATTTTGGTAAGCAATTCTAGACCATAAGCCCTATTTTCAACTCGTCCATCATTAATACTAGTTTCAATACTTTCTATAAGATTTTCATTGTCCCCATAAAAATAATAACGGTTCTTTCCTGCATTTTTTGCTTTATACATTGCCTTATCGGCAGATTTATATAATTCATCATAATTGTAGCCATGATCTGGATAAGTTGCGATTCCAACACTTCCAGATATTTCATAATTTGTGTTATCCCCAATGAATTCTTTGGAAAATATCTCTAATATTTTAATAGCTTTTTTTTCTATATCTTTTCTTTCAATCGTATTTGTTGTAAATAGGACAAATTCATCTCCACCAATACGAGCAATAATATCATTAGATCTAAAGTTATCCTTTAAGTTATTAGCTACTTCTTTTAAGGCTAAATCTCCAACATAGTGTCCAAGATTATCATTTACTGCTTTAAAATTATCTATATCAATGATAAAAAAGGCATGCGCTGAATCAGGATTTTCATAAATTGATTCTGTTATTAATGCTTCACATGTCGCTCTATTATAGCAACCGGTTAAAGGATCAGTCGTAGCTTTAATTTCCACAATCTTTTGATTGTGTATATCTACTACTTTTCCAATCAAAAAAATTGGATTATTATCTTTATCATATCCATAATTACCTACTATTTTAAAATATCTAACTTTTTCATCTTTACATTTTATTTTAGCTTCAAATTCATTTATCTCACCATTAACAAATCTATCAATATTTTTATCGAACATATCATGATCGCTTACTATATCAATCACATTATCTAGAGTTTCAAAATCATAATCTACGCTGGTATCTATATTAACTATTTTTGAGCCTTCACCAAAAAACTTTATTTTTCTTGTTCTTAAATCAAACATAAAAAACCATTCGGTTGATAGCTTTGATAAAACATCCAAAAGTAGTTTATCTGATATCAAATTTACAAAATAACTTTGACTAAAACCATCTTTATTTAATCCAACAAATTCATTACTTAAATCTCTTGTAAATCCTGCAATATAATTATTTCCATATTTATCTTTTAAGTCAATTTTTGATAATGTTATTTCAC
Organism: uncultured Erysipelotrichaceae bacterium; assembly: GCA_964371715.1. Lineage (GTDB taxonomy): Bacteria > Bacillota_I > Bacilli_A > Erysipelotrichales > Erysipelotrichaceae > CAYJNO01. The sequence goes on from CAYJNO010000003.1 coordinate 68,308, forward strand.
AAGGTATTTCATCACCATTTAATCGACAATGCATCCAATAAAATACTACATGACCTTTTTCTTTAGCTTCTTTAATAAATTCAACTGCTGATTTAGAACTTAATTTATTATCAGGTTGAAATTTTGGTGACAATTCAAAAAAACGGTCTAAGTATTCTTGCTCATCATTTAAATCAAATAGTTCTACAGCTTTCTTATTACAAAAAATATTGTTGAAATCGCTATCCCATAAATTAACACATAATGGATTAACATCCATAATTTTTTTCAATTGGTCAACATTTTTATTAACTTGTATTTGAATATTTAATGTGTTTATAAGATTTTCATACATTACAACAACAACTTTTTGATTATCTACTTTTAATTCAAGTGGTAAAGATACTACCTTACTTATTACATCATCCCCATTTATTATAGTACACCAATTAAAATTTTGAACACCGTAATTTAATGTATCATCTATTTTACATTTAAAGTATTCATAAGAATATTCCCCTGTAATACATTGTTTATCTGGCATATACTCAATAAAATTTCTTCTAACTTCTTCTATATTTCGTGCATTAAAAACAGTTAATACTAATTTATTAAAAGCAATTATTTCGTAACTTTCATTAATGAAAAACACACATGTTAAAACTTCATCTAAAAATTCAATAATAGGCTTAATTGAACCCTCATTTGCTTTAATTTCATTGTTAATTACATATTCTAGCAGATTAGCCTTATTCATAATTTTCTCCCGTATTATCTACTATAATTTTATCATAGTGTATAAATAAAAATCATTTCATATTATTACTATGAAATGATTTTTACAAGTCTATTTTAGATATTTTTAATAAGTTACTAATTTTAATTTTGCTTTTGTCTGTAAAGATAATTTCATTATTATCTAGATCAATTTTTTTGATTTGATTACTGATTGTTTTGTAGATTCCTCCGTTTTTCAACGTATCTTTAAAAAAGTATGTAATTGAATATATTGCACTATTATCAATATTCATCAAAACATCATTAATACTATTTATCTCATCATCACTAAGTTCTATCATTGTATCAACATACCTTGAAGTCTCATTTATTACATCAGCATGAGTTATTAGAGCTGCAAATGGTTGAAATTGTGCCGCCCTATTTTGTACTGTCATATGAGGATATCGTTTTGATTTTTCATACTTAAGATACATAATTGATTGATATTCATCATTCATTCTTTATGACCTCCAATTTGACTATTTCTTTCAATTGCTGTTGAACCATCAACTAAATTAGATAATTTCAAAATAGCATTTTTCCCATATTTATTCTTAATATTAATAATTGCTAGTTGACTATTTTTTTCTCTGTCTATTTTTTTTTCATCTATTTTTTCTTCAGTCTTAATTTCATCAAATATTGATAATTGTTCTGCCAATAGATTTTTATCTACTTCATTCTCTTTTTTTACATTATTTGCAACCATATTTAGTCGTCTCACTAAATATTCTTTGTTGCAAATTAAATCATACAACTCTATTGTTTTACCAACAATCTCTTTAGTTGATGAAGTATAACATGATAAATTAATGCTTTTATGTGCTTGCTTTGGTATTTTACGGCCATATGGATCCAATACTATTTCACCATTAAAACCATCTGTTATATTTTCAATATCATAGCCAACACTCAATACTATTTGTGAAGTCAAAAGACCTTTTTCTACCAATTGTAAGCTTAATGACTCGGCCATTTCTGCTACTACAATCTTTGCACTTTCAAAATTATAAGGACTATGTAGAACTTGCCCACTTGTTAATGTTTTTGCTGAGGGTTTATAGCCTTTAATATCCTCAATAGTACAAATTTCATAACCCCATGCATGATCAATTAACAATTCTGCATTAACACCAAATAGCTTATATAATTTTTCTTCATATTTTAATGAGTACATTGCTATATCACCCATTGTATAAAGATTTAACTGCTCAAGTTTTTTAGAATAACCTTTACCAACGCGCCAAAAATCTGTTAATGGTTTATGAGTCCATAGTAATTCTCGATAACTTATTTCATTTAAAATAGCTATACGATCTCCATTAGCATCAGGTTCAATCTTTTTGGCAAGTACATCCATTGCAACTTTAGCTAAGTAAGTGTTTGTACCTATTCCACATGTTGCTGTTACTTTAACAGTTTCAAAGACATCATTTATAACTTTTTTAGCCAAATCATAAGGTGATAAGTTATAATGTTTTAAATATTTACTGATATCAATAAAGACCTCATCAATAGAATAAGTATAAATATCATCTTTAGAAAAATATTTCAAATAACATTCATACACTTTAGCACTATATTGAATGTACAAAGCCATTTGTGGTTTAGCGATTATAACATCAAGTGCACAATCTTTATTGTTTAAAAGCTCATCTAAATCATATGTATTATTTTTTAATGGATAAAATTGATTATCAATTAAACGTTTATGATTAACTTCTTTAATCTTTTGTTTAACCTCAAACAATCGACTTCTACCACCTATCTTAAATTGTTTTAGTGCTGGAGTTGATGCTAGACAAATTGTTTTATCTGTTCTTGAATTATCGGCAACTACTAAAAATGTTTTTAGTGGATCTAATTTTCTTTCAATACATTCTACAGAGGCATAAAATGATTTTAAATCAATGCATAAATATATTTTATCTATCATTTTAACCTCCTTATTTCTTAAACTTCAAATCTAAATTCTTTATTATCATTAAAAGCTACTAATGCCTCTATTGCTGTATTAACCATCATTTTACTTGCTTCCTTAGTGAAAAAAGCAATGTGTTGAGTCATTACTACATTAGGAAACTGTCTTAAATATGCCATTTCTCTATTTTCTAAAATATCAGATCTACGGTCTTTGTGATAGATTCCATGTTCATTTTCAATTACATCTAAACCTAATGCCCCAATCTTTTTATTTTCAATTGCTTCTATTATATCTTCCGTATTAATTAACTCACCTCTTGCACAATTAATTAAGATAACTCCATCCTTCATCTTACTTAGTGATTTTGCATTAATGAAGTGTTTAGTTTCCTTTAATAGTGGTAAATGTAAACTAATAACATCTGCATTTTCGTATATGTACTCAATATCATAATAATTTACTATAGAATTTAAACTCTCATTAGGATATGGATCATAAGCATAAATTTCACAACCAAAACCAGATAAGTTTTTAATTACTTGTGCACCTATATTACCAGTACCTATAATACCGATCTTTAAACTTCTAATTTCTCTTCCTTGTAAACCATTTAGTGAATAATCATTTACATTTCCTCTGAACATAGCTTGTTTATAATGTCTTAAACACATTAAAAGCAACATAATAGTATAATCAGCTACTCCATGTGGCTCATAAAAACTTCTACTAACACGGATATTTAATGTTTTTGCATATTCAACATCAATATGGTCATAACCTATTGTTCTTGTTGCGATAAATCTAACTTTATTTTCTGCTAAAATATCTAATATTTCTTTCGTTATTAAACTTTGTCCTAATATTGTTATGGCGTCATATCCTTTTGTAAGATTGATATTATTAATTGTTAATTCTTCATATATTAATGTTATCTCTAAATCATGTACCTTAAAATATTCTAATTCAAAACCTTTAACCTCAAAAGCTATTATTTTCATTTCATTCTCCTAATATGCTTGAATAATTAAATTAAGATATTTAATTAATTCTGCATTTATTCCTATTTTCTTTTTTACTCTAATACAACCCTTACTTTGGCTATACCCTACTAATATATTTCTATCCTTATCTACTTTATCAAAATAACTATAGATACTAACATAATTTTTTTGAGCATTTATATATAGTATTGTCTTGTCATTTTTTTTATATGCTAACATTTTATATTCAATAGTTACTTCAATTTTATCATCATAATTAGTAATATATTCATGTAATTCAACCACAATATCTTTGCGCCAACCCATTTCAAGCTTATTAAAGTATTCATCTACTGTTTTTACATCGTAATTCATATATACCTCGCATTTATATTATAACTTAATAATTTTATTTATGCTAAAATATTAAAGAGGTGCTTGTATGAAAAAAATAAAACTAAATTATGACTTTATTCTAATATCACTGTTTATCAGTATTATTTGTGTAATACCTTACTTTTTAATGGGAGGAATTAGTGCAGAACACGATACATTCTTTCATTTAAGTCGAATTGAAGGTTATAGTCAAAGTATTTTAAATTTTGATTTTTTACCTAAAATATATCCTTTTAAGAATGGTGGTTTTGGATATGGAAGCCCTATTTTCTATTCTGATATCTTATTATTACCTTTTTCTTTAATCTATATTTTAACAGATAGCATTGTTTTTAGTTATGTTTCTTTATTAATCGTATTTTCATTTTTGTCTGCCTATTTCACATGTACATTAATTGATAAAATTTCAAACAATAAATATTTAGCTTATTTTGGAGCATTTATATATATTTTTAGTACATATCGCCTAACTGATATTTATGTTAGAGGGGCAATTGGCGAAGTTATGGCTTTAGCCTTTTTACCACTAGTATTATTAGGAATTTATTATCTCTTTTACCAAATTAAACCTAAAAAGGCTATTTATTATTTGACCATTGGTATGACTTTTTTAATATTAACTCATAATATTACATTTTTTTTATGTTTTTTATTAATAATCTTTTTTATGATTATAAATCATCAAAAGTTAATTCAACATAAAAAGTATTTTATAATATTAGTGATTTCGGGAATCTTGACTGCATTATTTAGTGCTTTTTATATTTTTGGAATGTTAGAACAATTATCAAGTCATGAAATGATCGTCCACTATTATGGTGGTAGTTCTGACTTGATATCACATGCCTTAGATTTTGACCAATTATTTAGAAATGATTTTGTCTTTGGTTTTAGCTCTACTAACGATAATATTTCTAAAATGGTATTAACACCAGGACTAGCATTACTATTATTACCATTAATTTATTTTTTTGAAAAAAATAAAAATAGTTTTGTTTTACATAGTATGATTTTAGGTTATATATGTGTTTTATTATCCACAAATATTACTCCATGGTTTTTACTAGATTATTTAGGTGTAATTCAATTCCCATGGCGTTTTATGACTTTAGCAACTATCTTACTTGTTATACCAAGTTGTTATGCATTAAACAAATTATTTAAATTTAATAAGATAATATTTGCAACAACATTAACTCTAGTAATCTTTAATACTGGATATTTATTAACAAAAATAGAAGATCGACCTTTCCCACTACCATTTGAACTTAAATATGAATCTTTATTAGATGGAACTTTAATTGATCCATATTATTCAGCAACTTATATGCGTGTTGAACTAGCTGGCGGCGATTATTTACCATGGCCTTCAATCGATTATCGTAATATTGATCAATGCGCATTAGATGATTCCTTATCAAATATTTCATGTGATGTTGAAAAAGAGTATACTACAACTACAATATCAATAGCTAATAATCACAATGATAGCTTTTTACTTCCATTAACTTATTATGAAGGCTATGAAGCATATATCATTGATGAAGATAATAATAAACAATTTGTAGCCATAACTCAAGATTACAATACTGGTTTAGTTAGAGTACATGATATCACTTTAGATAACTTTACTATAATAGTTGAATACAAAGGTACATTTATTCAAATACTAGGTATAATTACTACATTAATAGCAATATTGTCATCGTTATTTGTGATTTATTGCTCAAAAAACACTTTACATAAAATCTATAGAATGTTAGACTAAATTGTATTTTGAAGAGGGAAAAATGATTAAAATTTGTATATGTGATGATGATAAAGCAGATAGAGATAGACTAGAAAAGCTATTAGTTGAACTATCTGTAAGATTAAATACTACCTTTACAATCGTTAAGTTTAGTTCAGGTGAAGAGTTACTTGCTAATAGACAACGTTTTGAAATTATATTCATGGATATTATTATGAATGATATAGATGGTATTAAAACTTTAGAACTGTTAGATCCACAAAACGAACTAATAATATTTATGTCAAGTACTAGTGATCGTATTAAAGACTTATTTAGGGAGAATGTAATTGGATTTTTAGAAAAGCCAATAGATATCGAAAAGTTAGGCAATATATTACAAAAAGCTTATAAAATTATGCTTAAATACATAAATTATAGCTTCTCATTCCCAAAGAATGGTGGTACAGCTTTTATTCATATAAACGAAATCTTATTTTTAGAAAGTATTGGTCATCATATTAATATTTATACTAAAGATGAAATTATTACGTATCGAGGAACAATAAAGGAAGCTTATGAAAAACTAAAAGATAGTGAACTTTTTATAAAGCCCCATCGCTCATTTTTAGTAAATATCAAATACTTATCTTTTACATCTAAAACTACAATTAAAATTAAATATCTAAATATAGAGATTCCACTTAGTCGAATATATAAAGAGGAAACTACAAATAAAATATTAAAATATCTTAATTCAAAAGGTGAAAATAATGACTAGTAGCATTAATCAATTGATTTATTGCTTGGTTATCTTTGGAATTAATTTATTTTATATTAAAACATTAAATGTATATATTGACACTTTTTTTGCTAATAAAGATCAAAAAAATTCTATGATATTTAAAGTTATAAGTATTATAACTGTTATACTTAGTACATTCTCATATTTTAATGCATACTTTAATAGTGTAATAATTACGATTTTAATCACAGCCTGTTTTATTTTTACGTATCGCTATAAAACTACCATTTTAAATCGTATCGTAGTTACTGTTATCATCATTGTATTATATGCATTATATGAAAAAATCATCTTTATTTTAATACACATTTTCTCAAGTGATACATTAGCTAATATTAATCCTTACAACATTACCATAATAATTCTATATATAATTTATAAATTATTTCCTTATTTAATAATTAAAGTGTATCAAATATATAGGCTAAAATATAATAAAACTACCCTTTCATTAACAAAGTTTAATACTGTAAATTCTATTACTATAATATTCTTAATGTGTCTAATATTTATAAGTACTTATTATTTAACAAATTTAATTGTAAGTGCAACAAATAAAGAAAAAATATTAATTATTATCTTTATTTTTAGCTTTGTATTACTATTCTTTATATTATTTGAAAAGTATAATGATAGTGTTCATTATACAGAACTTAAGTATAAAGAAATTATATTAAAAAAAGATTTAAATAATAATTTACTTAAGTATAATGAATTAAAAAATAACATTGATGACTTAAGCAAAATAAAACATAATCTTAAACATAAATTATTAGCTGTACTTGTCAATAGTATAAATGATTTTGATACTTTAATTGAAAATTATAATCAACTATTTGATGAAGCTTTTGAATTCGGATTTGAATATTATACTAATAATCATTTACTAGACTTAATATTGAATCAGCAAATTAATAGAGCAAAGCTTTATAATATCAATGTAAAATTAGTAATAGATTCCCCTTTAAAATTTAATATAAGTAATGATATCTTAGCTGTAGTATTAGGTAATTTAATTGAGAATTCAATTGAAGCTTGTATTAAACATAATAAGGATGAAATAATAATTAAAATAAAAATGCAAAATGAAAATCTTTATCTGCAAATAGTGAATAAATATGATGGTGTATTATACTTAGAGAATGGTATTCCAATTTCTACAAAAAAAGATAATAATAATCATGGTATTGGACTAAAAAGTATTGTTGAACTACTAAACAAAGATTTAGGTATTATCGATATTAATACCGAGAATAATATTTATGATGTAAAAATTATCTTCATAAATTAAAAGGATATCATATGAATTGTACCTTCTTGAGAAGTAATTCATAGTGGTATCCTTTTATTTGTTTATAATTACATATTTATCTTATTTCTTCCAAAATTTAAAGTTATCTTTGATTTTTTGTGAATTTAAACGATGATTTTCTTGATTTATCGCGATGTAAATTAGAAATGCGCCAGCAATTAACAAATATACCCACCAAGAGATACTTAACCAAAAATTCTTTGTTAATACAACAACTTCCATAAATAGTGCTACAACGCCTAATATTAGCCATTTAAACTCTTTTATTTTTAATCCATAATAAATTATAAATATTAATAGTATACCTAAAGTTAGATTACTAATAAAGTGGTCATTGATAATTGTAAAGAATGTATAATACACAATAGAAATTAATGATAAAGGATAAGTAACTTGTTTAAAGTTTAAAGATCTTGCAGCTAAGATAACTATAACTGCAATTCCAATCATTTGATATTCATGGATGTAATCATAGCTAATATCAACAAATAATTGTGCATTCCATGCAAGGTATAAAAATATTGTTGTCCCTATTACGCTAATTATATCTAATATATGATTTTGTCTTTTATAATACTGCAAGAAATAAAGTGCGATAGTTAATAATACTAAAAACTGAAATAATGGTTCATAGACTACAGTATTCCATATAATTGTTGTATTTTTATATTGCATTAATGAAAATATAGATAAAATAGTAAATGCATTAAAAGTGAATGGTTTTGTAGTAATTATACTTTTACTATAAATTCTTCCAAGAGCCATCATTAATATTATTAAACCAATATTTATATATTGCAGTTGATTACTTGCTAAATAATGGTATGTACTTAAATAGTCTAGTATCAATGGAATTGTAATTAAATTAATTAAGCCATATGCCTGCTTACCTGTAAATACATAAAAAATATTAAATATAATAATAGTAAAATAATATTCTATTGGTAAACTTGTAAAAATGAGATTAAAAGAAGTAAATGCAAAGATTATATATGGTATAAAATTTGCATAAAGTTTATAATGTTTACTATATTTAAACTTATCAGGTATAAAGATCCATGCAAAGCTTAATAATTGAGCAATCAACCCTAATAACCCAATAGATAACGGCATATTTAAAACATATAATGTAAATGAAATAATTGATGATATTAATATCATTAATAATATTCTTACAATAATATATCTTTGATATAAACAAAGTATTACTATGGCTATGTATAAACTAATTAATGTTAAAGCATCGATACCAATGCTTACAATATAATATAAATTAATTACTATAAATAAAAACAAATAGATCTTTTCAGCAATACGTGTAAACTCATTTCTAATCTTATAAGTGAATAACAGCAATAATCCAAAAACAACACTATAAACATACATTCCAATTTCAAATTCTAATGTTAAAAAACTAATTATATTTGTAATAATAATTATTGATAAATATGAATTAAATATCAAGTGAATAAACTTAAGTCTAGATTCATGATAACGATTAACTAAGTAATAAAACATTATAAAGTTTATAATACCATAAATAATATTAACTAAATCATAATCATTAGCACTATTATAAATAAATAGTACATAAGTGAATAGTATTAAATTATATTTATCACATAAATCAACTTTAAATAAACGAGCACTAAAATAATAAAAACAAAAATTGAAAATGCAAATTATATTATAATCAATAATATTAATTAAAAATTTTTGATAAAAAATTGTAGTAAAAATTAATAATAAAAGAGAATGTAATACTGTAGAATATTTATTAGATTGTTTTATTATCTTTATAGTTAAAAGATATAGTCCATATCCTAAAACTAATAGCATACTTATAAACTGATCATCAAATATCGTTTCTGATAAAAAATAAATACTTAAGTATTGAATAACTTGATTAAGTTTAATAAATAAAGTGTTTTGATATCTAATATTACCAAAATGAAAACCACCTAACATAGCGATTGACATTACAAATTGCACAATATAACCATTATCTAAGCTAAATAAACTACCAAAGAGTTTAAAGTAACCCACACTTAAAATAAAGCCTGTAAATGCAATAATAGCTAATGTATAAAATGTAATACTTGCAAACCTTAACTTATCATAATAATTATTAGATAAATATAAACAAATAAATGAACCAAATAAAACAATACATACTTTTATAAAATTAGGCAATATAGTCCATGTACTAGTTGAAAAAATTAAAATTGCACTCATTATTAAGATTACTCCTAAAACCATTGTAAACTTAATGTTTTTTATATCCTCAATCTTCTTCTTTTCACTTGGAATATGAGGAATCGTATGAACTATCGCTTCTGAATCTACTTTATTATTAACTTTAGGATTATGTAAGATTAAGATATCTTTTTCATTTATCTTTTCTTTTTTAGGATTAACTTTACTTTTTAAACTAAGATACTTTGTAGTAATTACCACACTATATAAAAATAATAATATTGTTATTATATTTGATATCATATTATTTGCTCCTTCATTTTATTTTGAAGCTTGATGTATTAACCATGAATAACCGAAATGATCTTTAAACATACCATTATAAACTTTATGGGTCTCAATATATGTAATGGGCATTGTAATTTTACAATGATACTTGTTAGCCTTATTGAATATATCTTCTATATTATCTACAGTGATATTAAACCAACATGATGATTCTTCATTTACAAATGGTGCAACTAATCCATACTCAAGATTTTCATCATACATATGAAAATGTAAACCATTTATTGAAAAGAAAGCTTCATTATTTCCAAGTTTTAAATTTGTTTTTTCATAATATTCTAATTCGAATATTCTATTATATAAATCAAGTGCTAATACACTATTGCTAACTACCATATTTACTTCTGCTTTTTTCATTAGACAACCTCCTAATAGATAAAAAATTTTCACAGCAAACTAAATTTTACCACAATCTTACCTATTAAGAAATATAAAATTAACTTAAATAATTGTTTAATAAATTATTTATTTTCATCAATTAATTTTTGTTGCATATCTCTAGAAATTTTAATATTATTTTTTAAAAACTCTAAATAATATTCTTGCATTTCTGGATTAACATCATTCATTAAATTTTCAATCATGCTAACTTCTCTTGATTCATCTAAAACTGGTAAATTATTTTTAATCTTATATTCTGCAACACCTTTAACAATTTCCATACGCTTTAAAAATAATTCTTTCATCTCTTTATCTATTGCATTTATTTCAGCTCTAATTTCTAATAATTTATTCATATTTATCTCCTATCCTATAATGATAACACATGTATTATTTTATTCAAATATTAAAAAAAACATATATATTAATATATACATGTTTCTAAAGTTTATTTTATTTCATTTTTTAAAGAATAAAGTTGTGTTGATGTATAGTAAATTGTCGTTCCAGATTTTCTGATTAATTCCTTATCAATTAGGATATTAACTGCACGATACAAAGTTCTGCTTGAGCATGACAAAACTTCTGCAATTTCTTCACGTTTTAAATCAAGATAATACAAGTCACTTTCTTCATCATATTGAGCTACATTTAACATATAGCTAATAAATTTATGCCTGTTTTGATTACTATTGTATCTTTGAGAATATGTTGATATATTATAAAAATATGTAGCCCAATAATTTAAAATAAAATCTTTTAGTTCATTCGACTCTTTGATAAATTTTTTCATTTCATTTTTCTCAATTTTATATGCATTGCACTTATTGACTGCCTTATATGTTGAACCATATTTATCATGAAATGATAGAAGTTCAACTATACCTATAAATTTAGATTCTACATTATTATGGTGCAAATATAACTTATTATTTTGATTTAAGTAATAAATATCTATTTCACCACTCTCTATAATATAACAATATTTAATTTCATCTTTTATATTGGCAATACTATCACCGCAATTAAATTCAACTTGTTGTATATTTACAAGTTTATTTTTTTTCATTACACTAATTAATTCTTTAATATTCATCTTAATATACCCTATAAATCTAATTTGTCATGAAAATTTATTTTTAAATGTTCATATGCTTTCTTTGTTACTTCTCTTCCTCTTGGTGTTCTATTTACAAACCCTATTTGAATTAAATATGGTTCATAAACATCTTCTAATGTCATTGGTTCTTCACTAATTGCACTTGCTAAAGATTCTAAACCAACAGGTCCACCTTTAAACCTTTCGATAATACCTCTAAGATATCTGATATCTACTTCATCTAAGCCTAATTCATCTACCTTAAGTTTATTCAGTGCCATATTTGCAATATCTAAAGTTATGTGGCCATCATTTAATACTTCCGCAAAATCTCTAACTCTTCTTAATAATCTATTAGCTATTCTAGGAGTTCCTCTTGATCTTTTTGCTACTTCATTTACTGCATTTTCATCAATTTCTACTCCCAATACTTTTGAAGTTCTTTTTACTATTAGTTTTAATTCTTCAAATGAATAATATTGTAGTTTTGATATTATTCCAAATCTATCTCTTAAAGGTGCACTTAAATCACCAGCTCTTGTTGTTGCTCCAACTAACGTAAATGGTGGTAAATCAAGTCTTATCGATCTAACTGAAGCATCCTTACCAACAACAACATCTAAGTAAAAATCTTCCATTGCAGGATATAAGACTTCTTCAACAACTTTTGGCATACGATGTATTTCATCAATAAACAATACATCTCCAGCTTCAAGTGATGACAATATTGCGGCTAAATCACCAGTTCTTTCAATACTAGGACCACTTGCTGTTTTGATGTTACCATTCATCTCATTAGCTAAAATAAAAGCTAAAGTTGTTTTACCAAGTCCTGGTGGACCATATAATAAAACATGATCTAATGTTTCATTCCTTCTTAAGGCAGCCTTAACAAAAATATTGATATTCTCTTTTAAGTCTTCTTGTCCTATATACTCAGATATTTTTTCTGGCCTTAGAGCAAGTTCATCATCATTTAAATGTTTATTAACATCTAATACATCATTCATCTAATTACCTCTTTTTTTATCATTTAATAATTTTAAACCATACTTTAAGTATTCATCAGTACTCGATTTTGGATTTTCTTTAAACATTTTATTTAAAAATGTAAGTTCTGCTGCTTTATAGCCTAAGCTTTTCAACCCTTCTAAAGCGTCCAAGTAATCTTTACTAGCTACTTGATTATTATCAGCAGTTACTAATTTTCCTTTTAAATCTAAAATAATTTGTGACGCTGATTTTGTACCAATTCCTGGAAGTGATTTAATAAATGCTAAATTATTTTCTTCTATTGCTGTAATAATATTTTGATAATTACTAAATCCTAGAATATTCATTGCTGTCTTTGGTCCGACTCCCTTAACAGATATTAGTTTCATAAAAAAAGCTTTTTCTTCATTAGCTAAAAAGCCAAATAAGCTTATTTCATCTTCTCTTACATGTTGATATGTATAGATAGTTAGTTCTTCATTTATTCTAATTTTTTCTGCACTTGCAAAATAAATATGGTATCCAACATTATTACAATCCATAATTATATGATCTAATGCTATACTATGTACTTTTCCTTTTATAAAAGCTATCATTTTTTTCACCCCTTTTATAATAACATAATATATGCCAATTTTTATAAATAAAAATAGATATTTATAAGTATTAAATATCAATAATTATTCAATATAATGAGTTTTTGACTAATATTCAAGTAACTTAAATATCGATTTTAACTAATTGTCATTTGACTAAAATTTTATGGTTTTTACTACATATAACTACGATGGTTTATTTATTACTTTTTTTTATTCAATTTAATAAAATAAGTGTTTTGCCACTTTTTTATAATATTATTATATTTTGGCTCTTTAGAATAATCACTAAATGTTAAATAATAAAAAAACAATATTATTTCCATTCTACTGGTATAATATTGTTTTATTAATTTAATAATTATTATTAGCTATCAATGAATTCAAAGCCATAATCTTGAATATAAACTGTGTCTCCATCTTTACAACCTTTTGCTCTTAAGGCATCATCAACACCGATTTTTCTTAATTGATTTGCAAACATAAGTGCACTTTCTTCATTACGTAAGTTAACCATTGCAAACATACGTTCAATTTTTTCACCTTCAAGTCTATATCTTCCATTACCTTCATTGACAACAACGAATTTTTCTTTTTCAGTTTCAAACTTATATAATACACCTTCATCTTCATTTTCTTCATTGAATAATGGAAACTCTGGAGTTTTTAATAATAAGTCAGCTGTGTAATATAAAGCATCTTGTAGTCCTTCATTGATTAAAGTAACTGCTTCAAATACTTTAATTTCTGGGTACGCTTCTTTAAATCTAGCAAGATTATCTTTAGCTTCATCCATATCCATTTTATTAGCAATAACAACTTCTGGTCTTTCTAATAAACGCATTTGATATGTACCTAATTCATCTCTAATAACACGATAATCTTCTACAGGATCTCTACCATCAACTGCACCCATATCAACAACATGCATAATAACACGACATCTTTCAATATGCTTTAAAAATTGATGTCCAAGACCTTTACCTAAAGATGCACCTTGGATTAATCCTGGTAAATCAGCCATTACAAATGACCTACCATCATTTACACCGACTACACCAAGATTTGGTTTTAACGTTGTAAAATGATAATCTGCAATCTCAGGTCTTGCTTTAGAAACTACTGATAATAATGTAGATTTTCCAACAGATGGAAACCCTACAAGCCCTACATCTGCTAATAATTTTAATTCTACCTCAATTTCTAATGAATCGCCTGGTTCACCTTGCTCACAATATTCAGGAGCACTATTTCTACCTGAAGCAAAATGCCAGTTTCCGCGTCCACCGCGTCCACCTTTAGCAACTGTAAATTCTTGTGGTAGTTTATTTAAGTCTGCAATTACTTTTCCAGTTTCTGCATCTTTAACAATAGTACCAACAGGAACTTGAACAATTACATCATCACCATCAGCTCCATGCATTTTTTTTACTTTACCAAGTCCACCTGGTTCAGCTTTTATTAAACGATTATATTTTAAATCTAGTAATGTAGACTTGTTAGAATCTGTTTTAAAGATGATTGAACCACCTTTACCTCCATCGCCTCCAGCAGGACCACCAAGTGGTACATACTTTTCTCTTCTAAAGGCAACAATTCCACTACCACCATCACCAGCTTTTAGTTTAATCTTAACTTTGTCGATAAACATATTTTACCTCCTTCTATGCAAAATAACAAAAAATTCCCTTTCGGGAATTTAATTAAGCAACAGGATAAACAGATACTTTTTTCTTGTTTTTTCCTAAGCGTTCAAATTTAACTGTACCATCAATAAGTGCAAATAATGTATCATCTCCACCACGCCCAACGTTAGTACCTGGATGAATTTTTGTTCCACGCTGACGGTATAAAATTGAACCCGAAGTTGCAAATTCTCCATCAGATTTCTTTGAACCTAATCTTTTTGAATGAGAATCACGACCATTTCTAGTTGACCCTACCCCTTTTTTCGAAGCGAATAACTGTAAGTCTAAAATGTATTTCATGGTTTATACCTCCTTTTCAATTCTAATATAATTAGAATAATTTTCTTTAATTGTTTGTAATTGAATTATAACTGTATTAAGTATTAACTGAGTATCTTGATCTTTATAATCAATAATATTTAACTCAATTAACCCTTCATTAATGGTTACATCAATTTCTTTATGATAATAATCTAGTGCATTAAGTAATCCTATACTTATTGCAGATACACCTGCACATACTAAATCTTTACCTTTTTCAGCAAAGTTAGCATGTCCACTAATTTTTAGGTAATTAATATTACCTTCTTCTCCCTTAATTAGGATTTTAATCATAATTAAGCTGAGATAGTTTTAACAACTAATTTAGTATATGGTTGACGGTGACCTTGTTTTCTTCTTGTAGAAGCTTTTTTAGCTTTATATTTGAAGATAGTGATTTTTTTGTCTTTTCCTTGTTTTTCAACAACACAAGTAACACTAGCTCCAGCAACATAAGGTGCTCCGATTTTAGTAGTTTTATTATTAACTAAAACAACTTTATCAAACACTACCTCAGCTCCAGCTTCAACATTTAGTTTTTCAACAAAAATTTCTTGTCCTTCAGTAACATGAATTTGTTTTCCACCTGTTTCGATAATTGCGTACATGATATTCCTCCTTTTTCTATTATTAAGACTCGCCAACATAGGTGGTTATGATAACTCTTATAACCTAATATGAGCGGTTGTAGCAATATAAAAAAGCGACAACATAGTAATGCTATCATATTACTATGTGATAGTCAATTATTTTTAATAATTTCAATCTGTTATTTAACATCTTTTATACTTTCGTTTTTTTAATGCATGTTTTGTGATAATTACTTTATTTATATATGCTAATGCATTTGGGGCTTTACAACTATTATTGTTCATTTTAAATTCTATATCGCCTATTTCATTTGCAATATCTATAGCTTTCTCACTTAATGGTTCAATGCATATACCAACACTTATCACAAAGTTATTCATTTGATATCTTACTCTTTGTTTTTCACTGTGAATGTTTTCTTTAATATCAGATAAGATAATTTCAATTGCATTTAAATCTAAATCCTCATCTTTTACTTCACTTATAATTGCACTATATAAACTATAGCCAGCTGCTTTAACATACTCAATATCACTGTTTAACCATTTCATCAAAGTTTGATATTTATAATTTGATACCATGGCAACACTACTTACAACAAATTCAGATAAAATATAGTTTTTAGATTTAATTATCCAATCTTCGAGTATTTTTTCATCTATATCTTTTGAATCAATAATTAGTCCTGCAAGATACATTGCTTCATAAATATTAGTATTATACAATGCTTTGGCAAGCTCACTATTTTTATTATATTTTTTTGCGAGTTTTTTTATATTAGCAATTTTCACTCCATATATTTCTTGTTCAATTTCATGAGTTAAATATATTTTTTTAGTGTTATCCTCACTATATTCTTTCAACTCATTTAATACTTTATTTACATCCATAATTTACCTCTTTTGTTATTTAATCATAAAGTTAAAAACAATTCAACAACTGTGTTTTAGATTTGTAAATTATTGATAAATTGATATAATTAATCGAAAGGTTTTAGTTATGAGAAAAATTATATTATTTATTTTATTATGTTTATCGACATTTAGTTTTTTATATGCAGAGGAAGTAGAGGAAGATATCAATTCTGATTACTATTTGTTGATAGATGTAGATTCCAAAGAAGTACTATTATCAAAAGATTCAAATGATTTAATATATCCAGCATCAATCACTAAAGCAATGTCTTTATTAGTAGGTATTGAAAATATTGAAGATTATAATGCAAGAGTTGTCCTAGATAGTGAAATTTTTTCCGGGTTATATGAAGCAAATGCCTCAATGGCTGGTTATAGCTTAAATGAAGAAGTAAGTATAGAAGATTGTTTATATGGTTTATTTTTACCATCAGGTGCCGAAGCTACAAGATGTATAGCTCATCATGTTAGTGGTAGTGAGAGTGAATTTGTTGAATTAATGAATATTAAAGCTCAAGAATTAGGTATGAATAATACAAACTTCGCTAATACCACAGGTTTACATGATGATAACCACTATACAACATTAAGTGATTTAGCTATTATGCTTGATTATGCTTTACAAAATGAAAAATTTTATGAAATCTTCACTACTGAAACATATACTGCAGAAAATGGTTTATTATTCACAAGCACAGCTTTAAGGTTTGCAAATGCGCTGGATGAAGACCATAATATTTTAGGTGGTAAAACCGGTTATACTGGTAAAGCAGGATTAACACTTGCTTCTATTGCATCTGATGGAAACATCAACCTAATGTTTATTACTGCAATGGCAGATGTTACTGCCCACCCTAATCATGTGCAAGATGCCATAAATGTTTACCAATACTATTTCGATAATTTCGAAAGAGTTCAACTAGTAGATAAAGATGTTGAAGTTGGTTTACATGAAGTTGAATATAAAATGTTTAATAATGAAATAACTTTGTATCCAAAAGAGGATTTATCAAAAGTGATACCAAACGATTATAATGAAATAATAATTGCCATTCAAGATAAAACACATATTCAAGCTCCAGTATTTGAAAATACTGTAGTTGCAAAAGGTGATGTTATTATTGATGGTAACTACATTACTACTATCGATTTAATAAGCAAAGAAAATGTTAAAAGAAATAATCTTTTATATTATTGGGATATGTTTGTTACATTTATAGGTTTCTAAAATAAAATAAAGCACTCAATTTGAGTGCTTTATTTTATTTTTTATAACTACATTTCGGGCAATTGCCATCTTCTTCTAATGTAACTCCACATAGCGGACATACACTAACGTTTGTATCTTTACTATATTCTTCATATGCTTGGTTTACACCACTGCTGAAGACAATTTTTGTAATGTTCAATTTATCTTTTAATAAATCATAAACAATTTTAATCATACCTTCAACTGTCATTGTTTCCTTAGTCACAACTAAACGACAATCTGGATATGCTGTAGCAAGATCTGTTTTAAAAGCAGGTCCTTTCATAATATTATTTGGATGACCATCTTTTATTCCTTGATCTTCATAAACTTTTAAAATAGCTGGTAACATTGGATCATCTTCTCTTAAAACTAATGCGTGGTCAAAATTTTGCAAAACTTCCCATGCGACTTTTTTAATTTCATTACATGGATAAACCATGTTAACTCCTTTGTTAATTTCTCCATCAACTTCTATCGTTAGAATCCCTGAGTGTCCATGAAGATATTGTGCTTCCCCTTGAAAACCATAAAAACGATGTGCATATTGTAAATCAAATGATGTAGTGCTTTTCATATATTTCTCCTTTATTTTTTACACTTAGGACAGATACCTCTAAACATAATTTCATGACTATCAAACTCAAAATCATTCTTATTTTTTATTTTTTCTTCTAAATTATTTAGATATTCAAATTCTACATCATATATGGTGTTACATACATTACATTGACAATGATAATGTTTGTTATTCAAGTGGTCAAATAAATCTGCCTTACCGCACATTGAAACTTTACTAATTTCTTTATCCTCTACTAGACTATTTAATTGTCTGTAAACAGTAGCACGACTTATTGTCGGATGGTCAAGAACTAAAGCATCATAAATTTCATCTGCACTTCTATGTCCTTTTAATTTCTTTATCATCTCTAATACCAATGTTTTCTGTATTGTTTGTCTTTTCATATACTTTCCTCTTTTTATCAAGTGATATTATATCTTATTTGATATCTAATTTTCAATAGTCAATCATTACCTTCTATCCTTAATGATATTATATATCATTAAGGATTTAATATCAACTATTTTTTCATAAAATAAAAAAGATGATTTTACTCATCTTTTTATATTTATTTTTCTGTAGTTAATGAAGATACGATTGTTTCTGCAACTGCAGCTGAATCATGTGATACAACCATAATTACATAGTTACCTTCGGTAATTACTGTAGCATTTTTAACTAATTCATATTGATCAGGTAAATATGTTGACCAGTTTGCATCTAAATCTACTAAACGTTTTTCGATAACTTCTTCAGCAACACTTACTTGTCCTTCAACTGCTTCTAAAACAATAACTTCAGTAGCTGCTGTATTCATAAATGGTGAATATACTGCATAATCAGCGATATTTTCTAAAGCAGTGCTATCTAAATAGAATAATTGTTCTAAAACAGCGCTATCGGCTTGTAATTGTGCTTGTTGTAAAGTTTCATCTGCACTAACTATTTCACCAATAGTAGCTTGTAACGCACTAACTTCAGGTGTTTCAGGTGTTTCTGTAGTTTCTGGAGCTGCTGTTACCTCAGGTGTAGCTGTAACTGCTGGAGTTTCTGTAGCTTCTGGTGTACTTGTTGATGAACATCCAGCTAATAAAGCTCCTGCTAATAATAATACTAATAATTTTTTCATTTTAATTCCTCCCGACAATTAAATAATTGTCTTAATGCATTTTATCTAATCTTTTAATTTTTTGCAAGCATATTCACCTAATATTCAAAATCAAAATAAACCTAATATATAATTGCTAATTAATTTAACTACCATACTAGCTAATTTTCCATCCACATGCAATTCATGTACACCATCTTCTAATATCATTAATATTTTATCTTCACTCTTTAAAGTATTGTAGGCATATTTAAATGATTTTATCGGAACTATTTCATCATTTGACCCAGCTATTATCAATGTTGAATTTTCAACTAAAGAAATCGCAGGTTTTAATTTTTTTACAAGTTCAGTAAATGATTTTGCATAATCCATATTTAGTTTTTCATCCTTGATATAATTTATTCTCTCATCATCATCAAGATTTTTTATTTTATCAACCAACCTTAAAATTGATTCTAAATTAAAGTAATAATAAGATGGTGCAATCAATATTAATTTATCAATTTTTAAAAAACTAGCAAGAAAGGCCGATATCACACCTCCCATAGAAAAACCAACTAAATCTACGATGTAACCTTTTTCTATATAACCTTCTACAACTTTTTGAGCTCTATAAATCCAAGTCTCCCACTCAAAGTCATCAGTAGTTTCAAATAAATCAGGACATACAAAATCAATATTTTTTTCTTTAAACTCTTGTTTTAGCCTAAGCCATTCATTACTTCTAGCAACACCAAAACCATGAATTCCAATTACTATTTTTTTCATTTTGTTTTTCCAAAATTGTATAGAATTATCCCTGAAGCTACCGCAACATTTAATGAATCAAAATCTTTTATGGGTATAATTACATTTTGATCTGTAAGGTTTAAGATTTCATCTTTTATCCCATTTCCTTCATTCCCCATAATAAAACACATTTTTTCAACAGTAGATAATTCATTGATGTTTACAGACTTATTTAGAGCAGTCCCTACAACCATAAATCCTTCCTTT
Source organism: uncultured Erysipelotrichaceae bacterium (assembly GCA_964371715.1). Taxonomy (GTDB): domain Bacteria; phylum Bacillota_I; class Bacilli_A; order Erysipelotrichales; family Erysipelotrichaceae; genus CAYJNO01. The sequence goes on from CAYJNO010000003.1 coordinate 89,258, forward strand.
TGTAGTGATTTTATTTCACTTATTAAATCTCTTTTAATAATACTTATTTTAAACATTGCACCTTGTGATGCTCTAATACTTTTCTCATGATATATATCAACACAATCATTCGATAATATAATTTGATCATATCCAAAACATACAGCATTTCTAATAATTGCACCCATATTTGCAGGATCTCCAATATTATCTAACATTAGGATTCTTAAATATTCCTTTGGTTCTATTTCAATTTTATTACAAATACCAATATAGTTAACGTCTGACTTATTCTGACTTAGCTTATTCATTACTTTTCTTGACACGTTTAATAAATTATTAAACTCTATGTCATTATTATAATCTTCAACAACAACCAAAGTATTAAGTGAATTTGCTTTTATTGCTTCTTCTATTAAATGTCTTTCTTCAATAATAAACATCTTTTCTAAGTCGCGATATTTTTTTTGTTGCAATTTTAAATAATTTTTAATTCTTTTATTTTCTAGTGAATCAATTATCATTTTACTCCTCAATTATTTCTAATAATGCTATTGCTGCTTTTTCTAAACCATCATCTTTAGTTTCGATTCCCAATCTTGAATAAATTTCTCCAACTTTAATTTTAGATTGATATAAATTATCAAAAATTTCATCAATTAATGGAGTGCACTCTTCTTGAGATTGCATTAAACCAAATGGGTTTGCAAAGAAAGTTTTACTTAAGCCTTTTTCTTGTGTTGTACCAATCGCAAATCGTTTTCCTTCTTTAAATACTTCTTTTGCAAAGTCTATGTCTTCAAAAAGTTTTAATCCATAATTGTCATCATAATTATTAGCATACATAAAACAATCAACTTTATGATCTTGTACAACAATTGAATGTGCGGTTGTTGGGATTACAACTCTTGCATTATGTGATTCTGGATTAAAGAAAATTGATCTATCCATATCTTTATATGCACTACCTTTTTCTAAGTCGTCTAATCTAACAAAAGCACCTATTTCACTTCCACTTGCATAAACTTTTCCATCATGGATATACATAACACCCATATCATCAAAAATAATTTCTTGTTTTACTATTTTATCTTTACCAACATAACTCAATGCTTCTATCGTCTCTGATTTACCAGCTCCACTATCACCCATTAAGACAATACCTTTTTTACTTCCATCTTTAAAGTAAACATTTATCATTGCTCCATGGATTGGTAACTTGTTTTTCTTAAGCATTGCAAGGTTAAATAAAGTTAATGTCATTTTCTTTAAATAACCAAAATATTCGATAACCTCATTATAAGAAACTTTACCTACCCATAAATCATTTATTACATCATATTCATATACAGTTTCATTTAATTCATCTTGATTACCAAATATTAAGATTCCGTCTATTTTATTTTTCTCACATTCATCTTTTGTAGCAATCTCAAATAAATTACTTAACCCAACTACACTTGTCATAAAATCGATATGGAAATAGATTAAAATTGTTAATTCACCTACTTTTGCAGGATAGCATAAATACTCATCTTCTACTTTTACAAATTCATCAATTAAATGTTTTGCTGTTTTTACAAATGTACCTACCCTTTTATTTGATTTTGGATGAAAAATTAAAGGAGTTCTTAACATCATAGTATTTATATTCGATATATCCTCTAAAGCTTCATAGCCTTTAGGTAATTTAATATCATATTTTGTTAGTAAAATAGAAGCATTTGTCCCCGCATGCAATTGGCGATATACCTTATTTCTATAACCTTGCAGTTTTTCTTCTAAATTACGATAAAAAGATAAAATCAACTGATTAAACTTCATATCAGCATCAATAAAGTTTGCTAATTGTAAACCTTGTTGATTTTTTGCAGCAACTAATGAAAAACGTTCTTTTTTACGCCAAAAATCATATGCGCTTTCAACTATTTGTAATAAGTAACCTCGATTGTTTAAACTTTCATGTTGTATTTCATTTATATCTAACACTAACAACATTTTCAAAAGCTTTTTTATATCTTCAACTATATTTTCTTCTAATACTCTAATTAACCATTGATATAACTCTTCATTATTCACTTTTAAATCTACTAAAAATAAATTTAAAAAAGAATTAAATGATTTAGTTTCAATTAGTGCACCAAAAGTGGTCGGATATTCATTAGTGTAGTTTAATAAAACAACATTTCTGTTAAAATAATATGATTTTTTCATTTTGTCACCCTCTTTTCTATATATTATCTATTATATCAAATCTTTTATAAAATATTAAATTACTTATTTGAAATATGAGCTTCGAAAAGTTGATAAAACCTTTTTGAATGATTAGGAACTACTAAATGACAATATTCATGCCATAGTACTTCATTAATAAATCCAATATTATAATGTATCAATTTAGTATTAAGCGTAATTTTATTTTTTTGAGGCACACAAAAACCCCACTTTCCTTTTAACTCTTTTACATTAATACTTGGTTTATCTAAATTATAATCACTAATTATTAAATCCAATCTATCTCTTAAATCGTTAATAATTTTCATCATTGATTTACTAATTAATTTATAGAAAATCTTTAAAATAAATTCTTGGTGTTCAACTATATTCAAATCTATTTCCACTTTAGTATTAATATATATAATCAATTCATTATTATTAATTTTATAATCACTAAAATTACTTCTTTTAATTGTTAATTTATAAAGTTTATCTAAGTAAAATATATGTCCATCAAAAATACCAACTTTATTCTTTTTTTGATATTCATCTTTTTTCACAACAGTTGAACTAATCCATTTAGCTTTCTGGTTAATAAATTTTATGATTGTTATCTCATCAACCATTGGATGACACGTAACTTTAAGGTTTTCGTGATCAATAACTCTTAAATAGATATTTTTTATATTCTTATGTTCAATATCTACATTAAATTTTTGATTATTTACATTCAGTTTTAACATTTTCTTACCTATTTCTAATTTTTACTATATTAAAAATTTTAACATAGCATAATCAAAATCATCAATAAATAAATACTAACTTATTATTATTCCGTTTTTGTTATACATAATTTATTGTGGATTATAAAAAAATAGAAATTAAAAAAATATTTTAATTTTTTTTAAAAATACTATTTACAAGTCTCAAATTCTGTTGTATATTAATATAGCTATGGCGGTCGTGGTGAAGTGGTTAACACATCAGATTGTGGCTCTGACATTCGGGGGTTCGATTCCCCTCGGTCGCCCCATTAAATAGTATGAGAACAATTGCAATGCAATTGTTTTTTTTATTAGTCATCAATAGTGCTACTATGCTACAATTGTACTATTATATTTAAATAATTGAGGAGATTTACTATGATTAGAAATGAAAGAAGTGCAGATATTGCTTTAATAATAACTGCAATTGTATGGGGTAGTGGATTTATTGCAACAGAATATGCAATTAAAACAGGAGCTAGTACCTTAATGATATTATCAATGCGTTTTATCTTTGCAAGTATTGTCCTAAAAATTGTATGGTCAAAACATTTAAAAAGTATTAGTAAGGAAACATTAAAAGTTGGATGCATTGCTGGATTACTATTATTCTTTGGCTTTTTCTTACAGACATTTGGTCAATCAATGACAAGTGTATCAAATAGTTCATTTATTACTGCCACAAATGTAGTTATGGTTCCATTTGTCGTTTGGATATTTACTAAAAAAAGTCCACAATTAAAATTCTTTATCTTAGGTTTTACAGCTTTACTTGGTACATCAATTCTAAGTGTTAATCCTGCACAATCTACCTCACTTAATATTGGTGACATATTAATGTTATTATCGGCATTATGCTTTGCAGTACATATTGCTTATCTTGGAATATATGCAAAAAATCATGATAGTAAACAATTAACATTTTTACAACTAAGCATCGCAGGTATTCTTGCCTTAATTTGTTTATTAGCCTTTGATACAAAAAACATTGATGTAAATATTGCTATTAAAGCTATTCCATATACTTTATATCTAGCTATATTCTCAAGTTGCTTTTGTTATTATATGCAAACAAAAGCACAACAATATACTTCACCATCTAAAGCTGCAATCATCTTATGTACTGAAGGCTTATTTGGAAGCATATTCGCTGTATTATTAGGACTTGATACTTTAACAGCATCTTTAGTAATTGGTGGCAGTATCATCTTTATATCTGTTATTACATCAGAAATAGACTTTAAAAGAATAAATTAATTTTTATTCTTTTTTATTACTTTTATCTTCCATATAACCAGCAGTAAAAATCGC
>CAYJNO010000004.1:0-91401 GCA_964371715.1 uncultured Erysipelotrichaceae bacterium
CAAAAGAACATATTTATTCTAGGTTTTCAAAAGATGAATTTGATTTTATCATAATAGATGAGTCACATCGTATTGGCGCAAATAGTTATCAAAAAATAATAAAATATTTTAAACCTAATTTCTTATTAGGAATGAGTGCATCACCTGAAAGAAGTGATGATTTTGATGTATATAAAACATTTAATAATAACATTATAAAAGAGATAAGATTAAAAGAAGCTTTAAAAAATGATTTACTATGTCCATTTCATTATTTTGGGATATCTGATTTACAAATAAACGATGAAAATATCGATGATAAGACAGAGTTTTCAAAATTAGTAAGTACTGATAGGGTAAAACATATTGTTGAAAAAATAGAGCTATATGGCTATTCTGGTGATAAAGTAAAAGGGTTAATGTTTTGTCGAAATATTTTAGAAGCCCAAGAACTGTCTAAACAATTAAATATATATGGATATCAAACATTAGCATTAAGTGGTAGTGATACTCAAAGTTATCGAGAAGAAGCTATTGAAAGATTAGTTGATGAAAATAGAAGTGATTATCTAGACTATATTTTAACGATAGATATTTTTAATGAGGGTGTAGATATCCCTGAGATAAATCAAGTAATAATGTTAAGACCAACTAAATCACCAATAATCTTTGTCCAACAATTAGGTCGAGGACTTAGAAAATATCAAGATAAAGAGTTTGTTACAATATTAGATTTCATTGGTAATTATGATAATAACTTTATGATACCAATTGCATTATCAGGTGATCGTTCATACAATAAAGATAATATAAGAATGTATGTAGCTGAAGGTAGTAGAGTAATACCTGGTGCATCAAGTATTAATTTTGATGAAATATCAAAGCAGCGTATTTTTAAATCAATTGACAATGCTAAATTTAATTCCACTACGTTAATTGTTGAAGCGTATAATCAATTTAGAAATAAGCTTGGTAAAATACCAAGAATGATAGATTTTATTAAATATGAAGAATTAGACTTAGGACGTGTTTTTGATAATAAAGCATTAAAAACATACCATAATCTTTTACTGAAAACAGAAAAAGATTATAACGTTGTTTTTAATCCAATTCAAACTAATATCTTAGAGTTTATATCAACTAAAATTGCAAATGGTAAAAGAGTACATGAAATTATCTTATTAGATCTATTATTAAAAAATAACTCTAATATTAAAGAAACATGGATTAAAATATTAGAAGATGAGTATTATATCATTGTTAATGATAATACAATCATTAATGTAGAAAATATTATGACTAATAATTTTATAACAGGTACTGGTAAAAGTACATTTGATAAAAGTATTTTGATTGATATAAAAAATAATGAATGGACTATTAGTGAAGAATTCAATTTACAATTAAGTGATTATAATTTTAGAAAAATGCTAGAAGAAATAATAGAATATACTTTATATTTATATAATATAAGATATAACAAACACTACACAGATACTAATTTTGTATTATATGAAAAATATACCTATGAAGATGTATGTAGGCTGTTAGAGTGGGAAAAGGCAGAAGTTGCCTTAAATATTGGTGGATATAAATATGATAAGAAAACAAAAACTTATCCAGTTTTTATAAATTATGATAAACATGAAGACATCAGTGCGACAATAGCTTATGAAGATGAATTTATATCTAACCGTAAATTAATTGCTATTTCAAAATCTGGAAGAACATTAAACTCAGAAGATGTAAGAGTTGTGATGAATGCGAAAGAGTTGAATGTAAATATGCATTTATTTGTTAGAAAAAATAAAGATGATAAAACATCTAAAGAGTTCTATTATTTAGGTAAAATTAATATTCTTGAAACACCTGAAGAATTTATGATGAAAAATACTAATAAATCAGCTGTTAGATTAATTTATGGATTACATACACCAGTAAAAGAAGATTTATATGATTATATAGTAGAGGTAAAAGATATATGAAAACAATAGAAGTTGTAGCAGCAATAATAAAAAAAGATGATAAAATTTTAGTTACAAAAAGAAATAAAGGAGATTTTGAAGGTTTATTTGAATTTCCAGGTGGTAAGATTGAAGCTAATGAATCAAAAGAAGATGCATTAATAAGAGAAATTAAAGAAGAATTGGAGACAGAATTAACTATATTAAAGTATTTATTAACTATAGAATATACCTATCCAAATTTTCATTTAGTGATGCATAATTATTTAAGTACAATTGATAACTATGATATTAAATTAATTGATCATAGTGAAGCGAAATGGCTAAAAATTGATGAATTAGATACAGTAGAATGGATACCTGCTGATATAGAGATTGTTGAGTATCTAAAAGTAAATGATTTAGGATAAAGAAGTGATATTATTATGAATAAATCTGTTATTACAGGATTAATATTATCGATAGTTGGCTTTATAATAACTATACTAAATTTAGTTATATCAAACTTTGATTCAACATCTATTGTATTAGTGTGTTGTTTATTTGCTGTTTTACTTGCAAATATATCTAATTATAACAAGAATAAGTAAAAGAATTTAGGTATATAGCTGATTATTTAATATATGGAATATTTTAATATAGATATCTAGATTTGATTCTTGTATTTTTTAGTAAATAGCCAAAGGTAATGCACTCATGTATTATCTTTTTTTATTGACATAGTATTCTATAGCTTGTTATAATCATTCCTTGTCATGTTTATATAGAGAGAGGGAGTTTATGTTTAATAATTTAAAAGAAGAATGGTTTTCTAATGCGAAAGCTGATATCTTAGCTGCGATAGTTGTTTGTATGGCTTTAATACCTGAAGCAATTGGTTTTTCAATTGTAGCTGGTGTAGATCCAATGGTTGGTGTATTTGCATCATTTATGATATCTATAATCACAGCAATATTTGGAGGAAGGACAGGTTTGATTTCAGCAGCAGCTGGTGCTACTGCCCTTGTTTTAGCAAGTCTTGTACAAACTCATGGTATAGAATATTTATTTGCAGCAACAATATTAACAGGTATTATTCAAATAATATTAGGAGTTTTTAAGATTGGTAATCTTATGAAGTTTATACCAAAACCTGTAATGATAGGATTTGTTAATGCATTAGGTATTTTAATGTTTCAATCACAAATTAGTCATTTTCAAGGTTCATATATCTTAATCGTTTTAGGGTTAATAGGTATAGTAATAATTTATGGTTTACCTAAATTAACTAAAGCTATTCCATCACCAATTATTGCGATAATTATAATTTCTTTAATTGTCTATATTTTTAAGATTGATGTTAAAACATTAGGTGATATGGGGGAAGTATCAAGTTCATTTGTTTCTTTCCATATACCACAAGTATTATTCAATGTGGAAACATTAAGTATTATCTTACCTTATGCTGTCTCTGTTGCTTTAGTAGGTATAGTTGAATCATTATTAACAGCTCAACTAGTCGATGATATGACTAATACATCAAGTAATAAAAATCGTGAATGTATAGGTCAAGGTTTAGCAAATATCGCAGCTGGATTTTTTGGTGGCATTGCTGGTTGTGGGATGATTGGTCAAACTATAACTAATCAAACATATGGTGGTAGAGGTCGATTATCAACTTTATTAGCTGGTGTTTATATGTTATGTGCAATCATCTTATTAAATCAATTTGTAGTACAAATACCAGTTGTTGCTTTAGCATCAGTAATGGTTGTAATATCATTTAATACGTTTAATTTTAACTCAATTAAACGTATTAAAGCTGTACCATTTAGTGATACATTAGTTATGTTAACTACTGTTATTGTAGTATTAGTAACTCATAATTTAGCTTTTGGAGTTTTAGCTGGTACAATATTAAGTGCCTTATTTTTTGCTAGTAAAATGTCATTTATTAATGTTTTTAAATGTAATAAATCAACTAATAATACATATAATATTTCAGGAGTATTATTTTTCGCATCTACTACAAGTTTTATTGAATCATTTGATTATAATCTTGATAGTGATATAGTTTATCTAAACTTTAGCGAAGCTAAAGTACTAGATGAATCAGCAGTTGATGCTATTGATAAAGTTGTATTTAAATATCGTAAAAATAATATTGAAGCAAATATAACAGGGTTAAGTAATGCATGTAGTAATTTAGTTGATAAAATATCAACTTATAATGATGAAGATGCTAATACTAGTCTACATTAATAATTAAAGTAAAATACACTGTTGATACTTAATGTATTGACAGTGTATTTTTATAGTGGTACATTGAATTTAAAAAATTACTAACTTTTTTAGAAAGGAATTTATATGAGAGTCTGTTTTTTAACATTAGGTACAAGAGGCGATGTACAACCTTATATAGCCTTAGCAAAATATATTATCGAACAAGGACATCAAGCAATAATTTGTACAAGTTTAAGTTTTAAAGAAATGATTGAAAAAGAAGGGGTAGAATATCAAAAAGCTTCATTAGATTATATGGAAATTGCTAAAACAGATATTGGTAAAAAGGTATTAGAAAATCCTTTAATGAATATTAGCTCTGCTTTAAAATTAGCGAAAGAAGTAATTAATCCAGGTTATCAAAAATCATTTATAGAATTTTATAATGCTTCATTAGATGCTGATATAATTGTATATCATCCAAAAGTTTTAGTAGCAGTTGATATTGCTGAAAAGTTAAATATTCCATGTGTTAATATGGCATTAATTCCAATGATTGAGCCAATTAAAGAGTTTGCTAATATAGTTATTTCAAATAATAAAAGCTATGGTTCATTTTTAAATAAATTAACTTATAGTGTTAATAAAAAAAGTGATTCAAATTATATAAAAATCATTAATGAATTTAGAAGCCATACTTTAAATTTAAAATCAAGAAAAGCTGGAGCATATGCTTATTATCAAGATGATAAAAAAATACCAATTGTTTATCCAATAAGTAAAGCTTTATTTGAAGATGTAACTAGTTGGAATAATAATGTTTATTTAAGTGGTTTTTTCTTTTTAGATACAAATGCAACATTGTCTAAAAAAACTCAAGATTTTATAAGTGAAAATCCTAATCCAATTGTTGTAACATTTAGTAGTATGCCTTTAAAAAAACCTCAAAAATTTATAGAAATTTTAGAGGAATCTTTAGAAAAAACTAACAATAAAGCAATATTATTAGTCGGTAATAGTTCAATTGATTTTACATCAAATAATCGAATTATGATAACTAATAGTGAACCTCATAGTTTATTATTTGATAAAGCTAAGGCTGTTATTCATCATGGTGGTGTAGGGACAACTGCTGCCGCTTTAATTGCAGGAAAACCACAAATAATATTTCCATTTGCAGTAGATCAACCATTTTGGGCTAAGAGAATGTATGAAAGTGGAGTTGCTTTAAAACAAGTAAAGTTTAGATTGTTAAACTCTAAAATATTTACTAAAATGCTACAAGATATTGAAGATATAAATATTATTAATAAAGCTATTGCATTTAAAGAAGAGTTAGAAAAAGAAAATGGCGTTGCTGATGCCTTAGAATATCTTTTAAAACTAATTAAATAATACAAAAATCTAAATCAAACTTATAACTTGATTTAGATTTTTTAGTATATTACTTGAAGAGTGTTTCAAAATCCAGTATATTAGTAATTACTAATATACTGGAGGTAAAGGAATTGAAAAGCAAAAATATAGCAAAAATAAGTAATCTTTGTGTTGCTTGTGGTACTTGTATTAAGGTGTGTCCTTTTGGGGCAATAGAAATAAACAATGGTATTAAAGCTATTGTAGATATTAATAAATGTGTTGGTTGTGGTAAATGCTCAAAAGTATGTCCAGCATCGATTATTGATATTGTTAAAAGAGAGGTGTAAAAATGAAAAAGAAAAGATGGAATGATTATCTATGGATTGTTGAAATAAGTTATTTTATATTAGGATTTTTTAATATATTATTTGCCTGGTTTGGAATGATATTTTTTCTAACACCTTTAGCAATAGCAACTATTTCGGGTAATAAACACTATTGTCATAAATATTGTGGTAGAGGTCAATTATTTAATGTTTTAGGATCTAAATTATCACGTAATAAACCACTTCCAAGATTTATGGTATCGCCATATTTTAGATATGGATTTCTGACTTTTTTTATGATTATGTTTTTAAATATGATATTTACAACGTATTTAGTCTTTGCAAATACTACAAGTGTTAATGAAGTTCTTACAATACTTTGGTCATTTAATGTACCTTGGTCCTTTGCAAATCCAAGTGCTATTAATAGTTGGATTACTCAATTTGCTTTTGGTTTTTATAGTGTAATGCTAACTTCGACAATTATTGGTATGATAACTATGTTATTATATAAACCTAGAGGTTTTTGTGTTTATTGTCCAATGGGAACAATGACACAAAGTATCTGTAAATTAAAAAAATAGAGGTTAAACTATGGATGATATGAAAGAAAAAGCCAAAGAAGTATCAAATTTATTAAAAGTTTTAGCAAATGAAAATAGATTATTAATACTATGTGAGTTAGCTAAAGAACCAAAAAGTGTCTCAAGTTTACTTGAGATACTTCCAATAACACAATCAGGAATTTCACAACATTTAGCTATTCTAAAGGCTAATGGAATTTTAGATTATGAAAAAAAAGCACAAACTATTATTTATAAAATTAAAGATGAAAGAGTATATAATCTTATGGATTCTTTAAGAAAAATATATTGTAATTAATTGTATACTCATTAACAAAATTAACACTATAAAACATGCATTCTCAAATATAGACTATGATATTTGAGAATGATATAATTACATCTAAAAAAGGGGATATATATGATAAGAGATTTGTTGAAGTTTAAAGGAGAATGGCGTGATTATCAACAAAGAATAATAAATAGGTATGATAAAGTAATGGAGGATGGCTTACTACATGTAGTAGCTGCACCAGGATCTGGAAAAACAACTTTAGGTATTGAAATTTTAGCAATGATTAATAAGCCAACATTAATATTAGTACCTACACTTACAATTAAAGAACAATGGTTCCAACGTATTGAAAAGGCCTTTTTGAAAGAAGGTTTTTTTATAGATGATATTGTATCAAGAGATTTAAAAGATGCTAAAGTAATAACTGTCGCCACATATCAAGCAATCTTTTGTTCAATCAATCAAATTAATGAAGAAACTGATGATGAAGTGTACGACTTTAAAGATTTTGATTTATTTTCGAGCATAAAAAAACAAGGTATTGAAACAATAGTGCTTGATGAATGTCATCATTTAAGAAATGAATGGTGGAAGTCATTAGAAACATTAAAAGAAACGCTTAATCCCAATTATCTTATTTCATTAACAGCAACACCACCATATGATAGTGATTATAACTTATGGAAGCGTTATATCAATTTATGTGGTGAGATTGATGAAGAGATAATTGTACCAGAACTTGTGAAGGAAGATAATCTATGTCCTCATCAAGATTATATTTATTTTAGTTTTCCGACACGTAGTGAAGAGAAAAAAATCAAAGAAATAAAAAAATCGATTGATGAATATATCGATGTATTAATGAATGATAAAGATTTAGAAAACTATTGTTTAAATCATAGCTTATTAAAAAGTAATGATTTAGAAATCTTATTAGATAATCCTGCACATTTATCATCTTTATTAATTTATCAGCATGCGAAAGGATATAAAGTTTCAAGAAAGTATAAAAATATACTTGGCTATAAGAAAATGATTGGTATGTCAGCTAAATGGATGGAGATATTACTTCAAAACTTCATTGATGATGAAACAATAAGTGATGAAAGTACACTTAAGTTAAAAGATAATATTATTCATGATTTAAAGTCAAAGAATTTATTTATTAAAAAGAAAGTAATCTTAGATGTAAACACAATTGTAAAAAAAGATTTAGTACGCTCAATTAGTAAATGTGAAAGTATAAAAACAATTACTTTTCATGAATATTCAGTATTAAAAGAAAAAACAAGATTATTAATATTATGTGATTATATCAAAAAAGAAATGGAACAAGCTATTAATAAATTAGATGAAGAAGTAGATGATTTAGCTGTAGTTCCATTATTTGAATCACTAAGAAGAGAATGTCTTAATAAAAATATTGATATTCCATTAGGAGTTTTATGTGGTAGTTTAGCTATTATTCCAAATAAAGCAAAAGATCGTTTAACTCAAATTGTTCAAAATGATAATATTTCTTTTAAACAAATTGGAGAATTAAATGATTTAAGTTATGTTAAAGTTGAAGCAGGATCTAATCGTCAATTTCTAACAAAAGCTCTAACACAGTTATTTGAAGAAGGTTATATTCAAGCATTAATTGGAACTAAATCTTTGCTTGGTGAAGGATGGGATTCACCATGTGTTAATACTCTTATTTTAGCAAGCTATGTTGGTAGTTTTATGTTAAGTAATCAAATGCGAGGTCGTGCAATAAGAACATATGCAAAAGATGAAAATAAAACAAGTAATATATGGCATTTAGCCTGTGTTTCTTCATTAGATATGAATACTCCACTTGATGGATCAACTAATGAAGATATAGATTTATTGACGCGTAGAATGAATAACTTTATTGGACTTCATTATACACAAGACACAATTGAAAATGGAATGATGCGTTTTACTAACATTAAAAATCCATTAACTAAAACAAATATTAAAAAAGCTAATAAAGAATCTTTAAAAATAAGTAAAGATCGTTTATCACTAAAAGATAGATGGTATAAAGCATTAACTATTAGTGAAAAAATGGAAGTAGTAGAAGAGAGTCTAGTAGATAAGAAAAATATACCAGTATTTATTATTAGTGATTTGATGGCAGCTTTATTTATACAAATTGTGTTTATTGTTGGATATAATGGACTTAAAGTAAATTTAAGTATATTAAATTCAGCTAGTGATGTAATAAATTTAGTATTAGTATTTGTTGTAATATCTACTTTCATTATTTTAATTATTAGATTAATTGAGTACGCTAGTCCATTAAACCGCTTAAAAACAACTGCAGATGCTTTATTAAAATGCTTAATAGAACTTAATTTAGTATCAACAAGTGGATGTAAGGTTATTCATTTAAAAGAAGAGTTAAGTTATGCTGTGTATCTATCAGGTGGCTCTTATAGTGATAAAGCACTATTTGCAACATGTATTAAAGAAATGTATTCACCAATTGATAATCAAAGATATGTAATACATTCTAATTCTTTATTTAAAAAAAGTAAGAGCTTTTTAGCAGTACCTGAAATCTTAGCAAAAAGAAAAGATGATGCTACATTATTAGCTAAGCTCATGAGCAAAAAACTTGGTAAACTTGAAGCTATTTATACTCGAAGTGAAAAAGGAAGACAAATCTTACTTATGGCAAGAGCACATAGTTTAGCCAATAAGAATGAAAGAGTTCTAACAAGAAAAAAATATAAGGGAGCATTCGAATAGAATTGTAAGAGGTAAAAATGAAAAAACTAAATATCGAATTAACTAATACTAATTTACAAGATATGGTAATGAACTTAGTTAATGAAACAGGACTAAGCATTAAAGAAAGTATAGAAAATGCAATAAATAGAGATAATTATAATAAGATAATAGATAATGATTATGCTGCTATGGCTTATTCGACTTGGAATCATGAAGATCCATTTAAAGAAAAATTAACAACAGAAATAAATAGTATTGAGATCGAAATAACGGATATGTATCATGAACTATTCTTAAAAGTAATGGACATTGAGAATACTGATATTAATACTACTACAGCATATTTTCTATTATTTGAACTTGAAGGACTAGGATTTAATATCTAGTCTTTTTTTACCAATAAGTGGTCATATAATTACAGTAGTTTATGGATTAAATCCAAAAAATGTTTAAAGGTGGGTTATTAATGAGTATATTAACTTTAGTTTTTGTAGTTGTTGTAAACTTTATTATGCTAAATTTATGACTGATTTTAATAGTGATCTTATTTCATTAAGTAATTAAAATCAATCAATAATATAATTATTTTTTTTGCTATAATATATTAGTTGAATTTAATGGAGAAAAATATGGATAAAATAGATATTGCTTTAAATGTATTAAATAAATACTTTGGATATACTAGCTTTAGAGAAGGACAAGATAGACTGATTTCTCAAATAATTTCTGGTAATGATGTTTTAGGTATAATGCCTACAGGTGGTGGTAAATCATTATGTTTCCAAATACCTGCTATTATGTTTAAAGGTATTACTTTAGTAATATCTCCATTAATTTCATTAATGCAAGATCAAGTTAAATCATTAAATCAAATAGGTATTAGAGCAGCATATATTAATTCATCATTAACTAATACACAAATTTCTAAAGTGGTAGAAAATGCTAAAAATGGTATCTATAAAGTAATATATGTCGCACCTGAAAGATTATTAACAAATAGTATGTTAGATATTATAAAATATTTAGATATTGCAATGATTAGTGTTGATGAAGCACATTGTATATCTCATTGGGGGCAAGACTTTAGGCCAAGTTATTTAGATATACCAAAGTTTATAAGTTTATTTAATAAAAGACCTATAATATCGGCTTTTACAGCTACTGCCACACAAAATGTAAAAGATGATATTATAAAGTGTTTAAATTTAAATAATCCTTATACTCTAATTACAGGTTTTAATAGACCTAATTTATATTTTGAAGTTAGAAAACCTGATAATAAAATGTTAGAGCTTTTAAAATATTTAAGTAATAAAGAAGATGACAGTGGAATTATCTTTTGTTCTACAAGAAAAGATACAGAAATAGTATTTGAAACATTATTACTAAAACAAATGTCAGTAGGTATGTATCATGGTGGAATGGATCAAGATGATAGAAAGAAAAGTCAAGAATCTTTCATCTATGATAAAGTAAAAATAATGGTAGCCACAAATGCCTTTGGTATGGGTATTGATAAATCTAATGTTAATTATGTAGTACACTATAATATGCCAAAAGATATCGAAAGTTATTATCAAGAAGCAGGTAGAGCAGGAAGAGATGGCAGTAATGCTGAATGTATCTTATTTTATAGTCCAAGTGATGTTGTAACACAAAAGTGGTTAATCAATAATTCTGAGAGAAAAAAAGAAATAAGTGACGAAGAACTTGAAGTTATAAGAGAAAATGATTTAGAACGTTTAAAATTAATGACTTTTTATGCAACTAGTGATAATTGTTTAAGAAAATATATTTTAGATTACTTTAATGATAAATCTGATTCATATTGTGGATCATGTTATAACTGTAATACTAAATTTGAAACAATTAATGTTATTGATGATGTTAAGTGTATTTTAAATTGTATCGCACTAACATCAAATAGATTTGGCAAAACAATGATAATAGATATTATTAAAGGAAGTAAAAATCAAAAGATAATAAATAATAATTTTCAAAATCTTGCAATATATAATACTACTTCATCTAGTATAAAACGTTTAAATACAATAATTGAAAAATTAATATTCGAAAATTATATTCAACAAACAAGTGGTGAATATCCAATACTTCAATTGACAAATAAGTGTTCAAATATTTCAAAACTTGATAGCTTTGATTTAAATATTCCAATTGAAAAAACATCTATAAAACATTCATATACACCAATATTAAATGAAAACTATCAAGAACTATATGGAATTTTAAAACAATTAAGAAATGAAATTGCAAGTGAAGAAAACATGCCAGCATATATTGTATTTAATAATAGAACATTACAAGATATGGCTAAAAAAGAACCAACCACTTTTGAAATGTTTAAAAGTGTTAATGGAGTAGGTGAATTAAAAGCAAGAAGATATGCCTCACGTTTTATTGAAGTAATAAAAGAATATATAGAAGATGATGTGAATGATGATGAGTTAAATACTAGTTCAAATAATAATTTAATAAGATTTGATATAAATTATAATCCTCAAAAGTTAAAAGATATATTAATGAATTTAAGAGCTAATATAGCTTTAAAAGAAGGATTAAAAACTGATTTAATCATTACTATTAAAGATATAGATTATCTCGTTGATAATCTTATAACAACTATTAAAGACTTTAATATAATTAAAGGCTCTAATCATACAATACAACTTACTCATCTAAAGATGTTTTTAGAAGAAGTAAAAAACTTTATTATAAAAAGTAATGAGGAAGATTAATAAGTATAAAGATATGATAAATTTAGTATCTATTCTACAAAATCTGCATCGATAATAATTTCTTCATTATCATCGGTTGATGAAATATCTCCATCTACAAACCATTTGTATGCACGATTTGCAATGATTTTAGTTTCAGCAAAATCTAAGCCACCACCAACGATTGCACCAACAAATGGAACGGCTTTACCTAAGTTAACAATTCCTTTTGTTCCAGCTTTTGTAACAAATCTAAAGCCAACTTTCTGATTAATGCTAGTCAAAACTTTACCTGGTATTTTATTTACCATAGCTTGAGCAAATTTAACTCCAAATCTTATCCCTGCATTTTTAACAATAGTATTAATTGATACACCTGCTAAACAAGCATATACAAATGTTTGTGTTTGATCACTTTTTAACTCATGTCCTGAAATATATGCACAACATGCAATCATTCTCATTTGGACGTAGATGACACTACTTAGATTAGCTGGTATAGTTACAGGCATAGTAATAAATCCTCCAAAACCTGTAATAAATCCTGAAGTAGTGCACTTCATAATTTGATTATTAAGCATTGCTTTAATCGCTTTTTCTTTATCTGGATATTTAGTTAAATATTCATCAGCTAATTCTTCGATTGGCTGACTGATCATAGGAATTCCATTTATAGCTTTAGAATAACATGCATCTAACATTTTCATAATATCTTCTTGAGATATAAAAGTATCTTTTTTATTATTTTTATTTTTCCCTCTTTCAAAATATGTATTAATTAAGCAATAATAATACAGCTATATAATAATACATTATAGAGATATGATTATTCAATGGTATAAATGCATAAATATAATACTAAAAATTAATAAATTATTTTTTATGTTTTTGTTAGCTGTTTTTTAGTATACATCAAGATATGTTTTTAATAGATTATATAGTATAGTTATATTTAACTTTGAATAACGAATTGCTATATTGTTATCTCTTTTTTACATTTTAATTTATAAGTATCAAGTTTTTTTGTAAACATTTAATACTTATTAATAAAACTGTTATGATTAAATCTTTCATTCTATTATATATACATAATAATATTAATATCTTACTGATAAAGGATTAAACTATAGTAAATACATTAATAAAAACGAAATAAAAGAATTAATTAAAGAATTAGATAATCAATAATATTGCTTATAGGAAAAATAAACCATATATGTAATGGATTGTTTATCTAAAGCAAAAAAAAAGTTGTGTCATAACTGACACAGCTTTTTTTGTAATTCTTTTTTTGTGATTTGACACTAATATTGTTATAAGCAATTTTTTAATAATATAATGCTAAATATTACCACGGGGTTTTGTACTATTTAAAATTTTAGGACTAATAGAATTTATTGAATTTTCTAAATGAGTAATCATTTTATCTTTTTCTTTCATAATTCCACTAACTGGTACTAAATTGAAATTATGGCTTGCGAAAAAATAACAACTATCATCTACATCAAGAGCTTTTAAAAATTCAATTTCTTCTCTTAACATATCAAGTTCTGTTAGCTCTTCATATTCGCCACTATCACAAAATGCCTCAAGTTCACTTCCAGGTGTTACTGATGTTGGCATAATTGACACCATATATGGTTTATATGTACTTAGTAGTTTAATAGTTGCTTCTGTATTTTTAATCCCTGCATTTTTTCCAGCAACACCAAGCATTAACAATGCATCGTATTCAAAGTTTGCCTCTTTTAATTTTCCTAACTGCTCATAGGCATCTTTGTTAGTAAATCCTTTATTCATCATTTTAAGTGCAGGATCATAAGCTGTTTCAAGACCTATATGAAGCTGATTAAAACCTAGTGCTCTTAGTTTTTTTAAATCATCGACAGATTTATTCATGATATTTTTTATTGATGCATAGCAAGTTATAGTTTTTATTTCAGGAAGATATTCGTGAATTAAATTTCCTATTGTAATTAATTTATCAGTTGAAAGTACAAATGGGTCAGCATTAACTAAATATATTCTCTCTATTTTACCACCATAAGATTTAAGCTCAGCTAAATCTTCTTTAATATGTTCAATTGGGGACATTTTAAATGGTGTTTTTCTGTACATTGTACAGAATGAACATTTATTATGTGAACAACCTATTGTAACTTCTAATAATGGTGTGTATCCTTCCATAGGATGACGATAGACTTCTCCTGTATAGTGCATATTTACTCCTTTATAAATTATATTTAAATTAATGCCTATCCAAAAGGATAGGCATCGTAGTTTGGGTTTTATTTAAAGCGAACTAGTTCAGAAACTTCTTTTCTTGTAGTTGAAGTCACTTCTTCATTAGGGTATCCAAAAGTAATTAATGCTGCCACTGTTTCATCTTCTGGAAGATCTGCAATTTTTTTAATTTCTTCTGCTGCAATAACTCCCATAACACAAGTTCCTATTCCCATTTCATGAGCTGCAAGACAGAAAGTTTGACAAGCAATACCTGCATCAAAAACTTCCCATACATTAGCAGATTTAGTAGCATAGTCATCACCATCTGGATCAAGTTTACCACTTTTCCCTTTAACAAAACTTAACACTAATGCATTTTTTGCTTCTTTAAGTGTGTTTATGTTATAGGCAAAACCATTAACACCATCATTCATTAGTTTATCAAGTGTTTCTGGATTTTGAATAAATGTATATCTTGCTACTTGGAAGTTAGCCCAAGATTGTGTGAATTTAACTGTTTCCATAAGTTCTGTTAGTACTTCTCTACTTATGATTTCATCTTTATATTTTCTAATACTTCTTCTGTTTTTAATCATTTCTTTTCCTGTCATAATATTTACCTCTTTCTTTCAGTTATTTGATTATGTATTAATAATATCAAACTATTTTTTTAAAACAATTATAGATATTTTTATCCGTACAGACAATTTTGTCCGTCTACAGTAATTGGGTTAATGTACTCAATATTCCCTATAAAAAACGAACCTCATATAAATTGGAAGTCCAATTTATGGGGTTCGTTATATATATTAATCTACTTGTGTTAATTCTATTAGCTCCCAGCATTCAACTGCATCTTTTGTAGCTTCTGAATAGTTTTGCATATGAGTGTTATTCATATGAGCCTGCCAATCTTCATAAGTATCCCAGTTTTCCTCTAAAACAAAGCGGGAACTATCTTTGTTGTCTTCAAAAAGATTGTAATAATTACAGCCTTTTTCTTTTCTTGTAATAGGGATTAATTTAAGAATTTCTGATTTAACAAATTCTTTTTGTTCTGGTTTTGATTTTACAATAGCTACTAATGATAATGTTTTCATGGTTGATTTCCTTTTCTTATTATTTGTGGATAAATTATTCTGTTTCACAAACTACTTTAGCATAGTTATGAATTATATTATATTTATTTCCCCACTTAGTTAATGAGTTAAGTAATGGTAGTACATCTTCACCAATAGGTAATAAAGAATACTCTACACGTAATATTTTTTCTCTGAACTCTTCTCGTAATATGATTCCATTTTCTTCAAGTTCACGAAGTTCTCTTGAAAGAACTCTTTCACTAATACTTGGTATTAATCGTTTTAATTCTCCATAACGAACTCTTTTTTGATTTCCTATATGATAAATTAATATTGGTTTCCATTTGCCTCCTATAATATCAAGTGTAAGCTCCATATTACAATTAAATACTTTTAATGTTTACATTTTAATCACATCCTACTATATAATCAATCATCACATTAATACGAAAGATATCATGTAAAGATTAACAAAAATTTTCTATGCTTAATTATATCAAACGCTGCTTGCAGATTTCAAGATATTGTAATAATTATTTATATTTCCTTATATTTGTGTAAAACTATTATAATATAGAACCTCACATTCATTATGATTATGGTGCTGATTCAAATTTAAAAATAATGCTAATAAAAATGAAGTAATACTTTAAATTTTATAAAATGTAATAGTTAAATTAGGATTTTTTATTATAGAAGATGTTAGTGAAATATATGCTATTGAAGAATTTATAAATGCTTGCATAATTTAATGTGATATAGAACATTGAATTATGCCAATAACTATTTATATCAATAATATAAAAATTTAGACTAAAAAACATATTTGTGATTATATACAGAATATACAACATCTTTAAAAAGATAGATTAAGATTATTGTAAGTAAAATTTAAATTAAATTATATAGTGTATTATAATAGCTAACTATTACGTTTAGTGATATATTACTATTACAGTAAGTGTAATAGTTTGGAGGTTAGATATGCGAGATAATGCAAAAAGTGGAGCACTAACAGAAGTTACATTTTTTATTCTATTATCCTTGTATGAAGCAAAACATGGATATAGTATAATGCAATTTGTTGAAAGGCAAACTAATGGAAGACTTATTTTAGGAGCTGGTTCATTATATGGTGCATTAAATACTTTACAAGAAAAAGGTTGGATTACTCCAACAGATGATGGTAAAGGTCGCAAAAAAGAATATCTTATTACAAATCAAGGAAAAAATATCGTTAATCTTGAAATTATTAGACTTGAAAGCTTGTTGTTTACAGCAAATAAAATTGTAGGAGGTATGTAAAATGAAAACATATTACAGATTTTTTGGAGCTTTTTTAGATTCACAAGAAAAATTCTTAAACAAGATTGCCAATCAGGGTTATAGGCTTGTAAAAACTAGTAAGTTTTCATTTAGTTTTGAAAAGTGTGAGCCAGCAAAGTATCAATATGTAGTAGACTTTATCGCTGATAAAAATAGTAATGAAGCAAAAGATTATAAAGACTTTTTAGATGATATGGGTTATAAGACATTTTATAAAAATATTAATTTAAATTATTCAATCGGTAAAGTAAGATGGCGTCCATACGCTAAAGGTTCAGGTCAGATTGCAACTAATGTCACAACATTTAATAAAGAATTAATGATAGTTGAAAAGTTAAATGATTCTAAACCATTTAAACTACATACTACTTTAGATGATAGAGTAAACTATTATAGTAGTCTTAGAAATATGTGGGTATCAATTATTGGTTTATTAGTATTTCTTGCTTTTATGCTATATTATCAACATCAAAATGTATTTACTATTGAATTTTTATTTATTGTAGTATTTCTAATTTTTGCAGCTATACCGATGTTCCTATATCAAATTAACGTAACAAAATATAAAAAGCAATCACAAATTGAAGAGTAAAATAAAACAAGGTTATATCAGATTTATTGTCTGATATAATCTTGTTTTTTTAAATAAGATTAATTTTATTCAATTGTTTATATTATTGATATTTGATAGAATAAATGTAGTAAAAGAGGGACATATAATGAAAGATATACTTGAAGAATTAAAGGCTTTTGCAAGTGATAGAGATTGGGATAAATTTCATACACCTGAAAATCTAGCAAAGTCTGTAGCAATAGAAGCATCTGAGTTATTAGAGTGTTATCAATGGAGTAATGATGCTGATATTGATAAAGTACAAGAAGAAATAGCTGATGTTATGAATTATTGTTTGATGTTATGTAATAAATTAGAGTTAGATCCAAAAGAAATAATAATGAATAAAATAGAAAAGAATAAATTAAAATATCCTATAGATAAGTGTTATGGTAAACATGATAAGTATACTAGGTATATTAAATAAGTTATATCGGATTAATATTTGTGAAAGGAGATACAAATATGTCAAATGCAAAAATGGAGTTACTACAAAGTGATGATATATCAGGATTTAACTATGAAGAACTAGAAGAAAATCTTTATAAAGAATTAGATACACATAAAGGTGATTTTGTGAATTTAAAAGAAAATATTGAAAAAGTAGGGAGTCCAGATAGCTTAATATCAACAATTAGTGAATCAATATGGGAGCAGTTTATAAATCAAATAGCAGCTGTAGCTGGGGAAGATTTTATTAAAGAAAATAGAGGGCTTAAACTTGATTTGAGCAAAGATGCTCATATACAAAATGTAGAGAATTTTAATAATAAAAAATTTGCTACACATAACACTAGTTGTAATTATGAGGAAATTCATAAGAAATGGGAGAAAAATTTTAAAAAAGATATTAATGGAAATATAGTTAATCATGAGACAAGAAGTGGAAATACGGAAGCCACATTATCAAAAGGTGTAAGAAAGATATTTGATAAAGGAAGACCTCAAGGTAATAGAGTGAAAGGTACAGATATGGATCATGTTGTTTCAGCTGGAGAGATAATTAGAAACCCTGAACTAAATCTATATATGACTCAAGAAGAATTACTGAAGTTTGCAAATAGTGAAGTAAACCTTAATGAAATTGATGCAAAAATGAATCGTTCAAAAGGTGATAAATCTACTAAAGAATGGCTTGATAACGAGAATAAAAATGGACAAAAACCAAAAGAAATTTTTAATATTACTGAATCAGATGAGAAAAAATTAAGAAAAAAAGATGAAAAAGCTAGAAAAGAGTTAGATAAAAGAAAAGAAGAAGCAAAAAAGAAGTCTATTAATGCAGGCAAAAAATCTCAAAAAGAAGAGGCATTTAGAATTAGTGGAAATGTGCTAAGAGCTGTTGTCCTTCAACTTTTATCAGAGTTAGTAAAGGAGATTTTCCAAAAGTTTTTATCTTGGATTCAAACAACCTCTAAGAATGTAAAATCATTAATTGAATATTTAAAGTTAGCGATTTCCTCATTCGTTGAAAAGCTAAAGACTCATATGCTCAATTCAGGAAAGACTGCAACTTCCACTATTGCACAAGCTATTTTAGGCCCTCTTGCTTCAACTTTAACTAAATTACTAACAGTATTAAAACAAGGTTATGCATCTATCTCTAATTCTATTAAATATTTAAACAGCCCTGAAAGTAAAAAACTGCCATTTGAGATACGTATACTTGAAGTTGGAAAAATTGTGACATTAGGATTAAGTGCTACTAGTGCAGTATTATTGGGGGAAGTAATAGAGAAAGGTTTAATAACAATTCCTATTTTTGCATTTGAAATTCCTTTTTTGGGGAGTATAGCAAGTTTATTAGGCCTTTTACTATCTGCGATTGTATCCGGTGTAGTTGGGGCAATTGTTATAAATCTGATAGATAGATTGATTTCAAAAAAGCAAAAGGATGAACTAGTAAATCAGCAAATTATAAAAAATAATGAAATATTAAAAACTCAAAAATTAATAATTAAAAGTGAAAAAATTAGACGAGATAATGCAATATCAAATAGCTATAACAATATAAGTCAAAGACATGTAAACACAATAGAGAGTATTAATGATATTTTAAATGATTTAAATGATACAAGTTTTATAGAGGACACACAGCTAAGTGATAATGAAGATCAACTTAATAATATTAATGAGATTTTAAAAAGTTTATCTTAAATAACGATGTATAATTTTTATTATAAAAATTATTTTATAATATTCATAAAAAATGATATTTACAGAGGTGAAAAATGAATAATGAAGATGAATTAAAAGTAAAAGATATGTTAAGTTTAAAAAAACATAATTTTGAAAAAACAATAAGCGATTTAAAAAAATTTTCTGAAGAAGTTCCAGATGATATACAACTAAAAAGTTTTAAAACTAAGACTGGACATTTTGGGATTTTTGATTATAAAATTACAGGTAACGATATAAATGATTTAACAAATGAGATTCAAAAGTACCTAGAAAACATAAGTGATTATATGATTGATTTTTACAAAGAATTAGGTAAAGTTTATGTTGCATTTGATACCCTTGATAAAGAATATATAGATGGAATTTTTACATCTATTAAAGCAGCAGAGCTTGCAAGTTCACAAGCAAAAACAGCTGCTAAAGAGGCATTGAAAAATAGTAGTGATATCAAAAAAACTATTGAAATCCAGACTGAAACCTTAAAAATATTGAGCACTTTTAAGGAAAAAATAGATAAAGTAGAAAACCTAGAAAATATTGATAAAATAAATAGTGAGTTAGAATTAATGAAAAATGAATTAGAAGACTTAAAAAATATTAATAAGTTAAAAGATGAAGAAATCACAAAACTTACAATTGAAAGTAAAAATGTAAAATTAATTAATTATGATCTTATAAATAAAAAAATATTGCTATCTAACATATTTTCGGGTATTTCATTTAGTGTTGCTATATTAATAATAATTTTACACTTCACAGGAGTTTTATAATGAATGAAAATTACAAAAAAACATTTTTAGATTTAGCATCTAAATTAGATGCTTTATGTAACGGATATGGTGAAATCACAAAAGTTGCATCAAATATAGTCGATAAAAAAGATGATACATATATCATTAAGTTACTTAAGAAAATTTCAGAGATAAATTCCTCTAAAAGTTATAACTCTAATACTAAACAATTGGCGTTAGCACTTAATGATAGTCTCATGAAATATTTAGGATTTTTAAGGATTTTACAAATAAGTGAATGTAAAAAAAATTTTGATAATGAAAAGAGCTTAGATGAATTATTAAAAGATTTAGAAAGCTTAATAGGATTAGAGAAAGTAAAATCAAAAGTTTATGATTTAGTAACGTATCAAAAAATACGTCAACTACGCATAGCTAGTGGTTTAAAAGATAATAAAAGTACATTACATTTATCATTTGTAGGTAATCCAGGTACAGGTAAAACTACTGTTGCAAGGATAGTAGGTAGAATGTATAAGCAAATTGGTCTTTTATCAAAAGGGCATTTCACTGAGGTATCTAGGACTGATTTAATTGCCGGTTATCAAGGACAGACTGCACTTAAAGTAAAATCTGTTATTGAAAAAGCAAAAGGTGGAGTACTTTTTATTGATGAAGCATATAGTATAACTGAAAATGATCATAGTGACTCTTATGGAAAAGAATGCTTAACAGAATTAACAAAGGCTTTAGAAGATTATAGAGATGATTTGGTTGTTATAGTTGCTGGATATACTTTACCAATGAATAAATTTTTTGAATCTAATCCTGGTCTTAAATCTAGATTTAATTCATTTATTGAATTTGATGATTATGATGTATTAGAACTAGAAAAAATACTAGATAAAATGTGCAATGAAAATGATTATAAGTTAGATAATGATGCAAAAATAAAGATGAATATAAAATTAGAGGAATTAATGCAAAATAAATGTGAAAATTTTGCAAATGCTCGCATTATTAGGAATATATATGATGATTTAATAATGAATCATGCAAAAAGAGTTATAAATATTGAAAATCCAAGTAAAAGTGATTTATCTATAATTACAATAGACGATTTTTAAAATGATTAATAAAATTTACAGCTAAATAAAATAGTAGGAATAACGGCTAACTACAAGTAAAACTTTAATGATGATATGTATAAAAAAAGTAATCATACTAAGGTATTAGATATTAAACATGAAGCTGAACAACAAATACTTTTCTATAGAGAATTAATTATTAAAAGTACAAATAAAAAATTATTTATTGTTACTGATACAGAAATAAAAAAGCAATTAATTAAAATTCAAGACTACTTTAAAGATTATCAATTAGCAGTTTATTTGTTTTCGTTCTCATCATATATTGATGTATTACTATTAGAAAATTATAACAAATCATTCTTAGATGAAATTTCAAAAAAAATAGTAACTTATTAGCATAATTACCGTTATTTATATACAGATTGTTACAATCAAATAGAATCATATTCTAACGATTCTATAGAAAATAAGTTTAATAAAGGTTTTTCTGGTGCAACTAAATTATTAGGTAAAACAATTGAGAAAATACCAGTACTTGGTGAAAAAACTATTGATGAAAATCTAATTGAGAAAAGTGAAAAAATAAAAAGAGATAGAGTTGTGAGAACTAGAAAAAATCTAGGTGGATTTGTAAGTTTACAATCTACAACAACATTAATTTTTTCAAATAGTATAAACAATATAAACAAATTATATAATCAACAATTTGAATTAATAACTGACGGAGAATATATTTACTTAGATAAATAATAAAATTAATTTTGGAGAAAAACATGCAACTAGGATTTATAGATTATTCAAAAGATGAAAGAAATAAAGTACTTGCTACTTTAAGTCTTTTAGGAGAACAAAATGCAATTGATGAACTTGGTATAGGAACGATTAGAGATGCCTTTGCTGATATATTATTCCCTGGTATTTCAACGCTACAAACTAGAGCAAAATATTTAGTTATCATTCCATATCTTTTTAATTTAGCTTCAAAACAAAAGTTTGATAGTGGAAAAGAGTTATTAAATTTTATACATGATAAAGAAGCAAAACTGGTCCATACATTAATTAATAATTCTGAAGAAGATGTAGTTGGAATAATTGGAAGTACTGCTATAAGACATAAAAGAGCAGTAAAAAATAAACCATCTTCAATTTATTGGAATGGACTAAGAACATATGAGATATTAAAAGGTTCAAATCTATCAATTAGTGCTGCTTGTGATTTATGTTACACTAATGCTAAAAACAAAAGTGAAATTCTAAGCAATTTAGTAGCTGATAAAGATAGCTTTGATGATAGTAGTGCAAGTAATAATAATCGAGTTGTATTTTCTCCAATTGGTTTAGATTACAATATTGATAATGATATTAAAATTACACTTACAAAAAAAGAAGCAGAATACTTAAAAGATAAAATATTAACCGCTAAACTTTCAAAAGATACTTTATTAGCTTTTATAATAAAAAATAACATTAATGTAAATACATTAGATGATATTTCTATTGATATACTTCCCGAAAAAATTCGTGAAGATTTTTTGCTTGCTAAAGGGTTTTCAGACTTTATTGTAGGAGCTCATATTAGATATAACATTATATATTCAGATTACAAAGATGAAGCAATGATGGAAAAATATGAAGCTTGGAGAAATAATCTTCAATTAGAAAATCTAGATTTAGAGAATATTTTAATAAAGGTAAAAGCAAATAATCAAGTTTTTGCATTTTGTAACAGGTTTTATGAAGCATTAATTAAAGATGATACTGATGCAATAGATGAGCTAATTATAGCTAGAGAAAAAGCTGTAAAAGGTAATCGTTCTAAATTATGTAAACCTACAGAGTTTAGATATGATAGTGATAGACCAATTCATAACTTTAAATTAGATTATAGGTTTAGATCAGCTAAGAATATCATTAATGATATTCTAATAGGATTAGGAGAAGAAAATGTTTGATACAGCTAATGATAGATTAAATTACACAGAACTTTTAGAACCAGATGTAGGATATAAGCTAGAATTTGCAGTTGGTATGACATATTCTTTAGATCTAGAAGCATTACTTAGTGTACCAGTATCTTTAGGTTTATTAGCCGATAATGCTGATGAATTAATGAAAAGTCCGTTTTATTTACTTGAAGCTATTAGAAAAAGTAGTGATAAAATAGCTGTTTTTTGTAATGGTGGAAGTATAGCGATGCCACAAAATATAAATAGTGTATATTCTCTATTAGAAAACAGTGTTTTTGAAGTTAAATTACCAAATAAGAAAAATTTTCATCCTAAATTATGGTTTATAAAATATGTTAATGATTTAGGAGAAGCATATATTAAGCTAATTGTATTAAGTAGAAATCTTACATTTGATAAAAGTATTGATTTTTCTGTAGCAATGAAAGGTGAAGTTAAATCTAATATTTCTTCTAAAAATCAACCATTATCTGATATGTTAAAAGAAGTAGTTAAATATATTAAGGGTGATAATTATGATAAAAGAAATAAAATATTAATGCTTGCAGAAGATATTTTAAAAGTAGAAGCTTTTGAAACAATTCATCCATTTGAAGATTATGAATTTTTACCATTAGGTATTGAAAATTATAATAAGCATAATACGAAGTTGTTTGATAAAAATACTGCAGTTTTTATCGTTTCTCCATTTTTGAGTGATGATATTATTGATGAAATAACTAATAGTTCATATGATAGAGCACTTATAACTAGAAAGAGTTCTATAACAAATAATATTTTGGAAAAACTATCATTAAAAAATGGCCTTGGAGTATATGTAACAAAAGAAGTGTTGACTGATAATGAATATGGTATTAAGCAAGATATACATGCTAAACTATATTTTACAGCAACTCCTCATGGTAGTTATTTATATATTGGATCTGCTAATGCATCATATAATGCATTTAATAATAATATTGAATTTTTATTAAAACTTAAAATTAAACATAATACAATTGGCTTTAAAACTATATTCAAAGATTGGATACCTGATGAGTACTCACCATTTGAAAGAATTGAAACATTACCAATAAAAGAAGAAAAAGGTAATAATGACATTATTATCGATAAAGTATTAAAAGATGCTGTTTATTCATTAAAGTCTGCACAAGTTATAGAAAATAATGGAGTGTATGATTTAGTGATTGCTACTAAAAAGATAGAGTTTGAACTACCTGTTAAAATTGCTCCATTACATAGAAAAGATTTATTAAATAACTTAGAGCATGAGACTATAATGAATGGATTATTATTAAAAGAGCTTAGTGAATTTTATATATTAACAGTTAAAGATAAAAAGATTATTGTTAAAATTAGTACTAAGGGTATTCCGGTTATTGAAAGGGATAATGCAATTTATAAAGGGATAATTAATACTAAAAATAAATTTTTAATGTATATTTCACTAATGTTATCAGAAGATTATCCTTCAACAATAGCTGAATTTGAACATCTAAATATGAATGTATCAAATGATAATTTAAAACAAAAAATTATCATAGATGGCTTATATGAAAAAATGCTTAAAGTAGCGCATAAAAATCCTAAACAATTAAAAGAAATATCAAACTTAATTGAGAAATTAGATGATGAAGTTGTAACTGAAGAGTTTAAAGCTATGTATGATAAATTTAGCATTGCAATTAGGAGGAAATCTAAATGATTAAGAATATGATACCTAAAGATTTTCAAAAGGCCACAGCTAATCGTATAACAGAGCTCTTTAAAAGTGGACAAAATAGAGTCTTACTAGCAGATGAAGTAGGTCTTGGAAAAACAATAATAGCAAGTGATGTAATAAAACAAGTATCACACTGGCATAAAACAGATAAAAATGATGATCATTTTAAGGTTATATATGTTTGTTCTAATATAAATATAGCTAATCAAAATGCTAAAAAGCTAGGTATTAATGATTTAGTAGATGTATCAGAAAGTAGACTTTCTATGCAACATTTAAAAATATATCAAAATGCAGGTAAAGATCATGAATATGAACAGTTAATACCAATGACACCAGCAACATCATTTACGATGATAGCAGGATGTGGTAGCCAAAATGAAAGAGCATTAATGTATGCTCATTTAAAAAGATTAGATATATTATCAAATGAATTAGAAAATCTTAAAGTATTTATGGCATATAAAGCTGAAAAAGATTGGAATTATTTTGTTGATAGATATGAAATGTTAGTTTTAAAATGTGATGAAAATGGAAGTAATTATCTTAATAATATAAATGATGAACTATCTAAAAGATTAGTTATTTATCATGATTTTTTCTCAGATTTTTTAAATGTTTTAACATTACCTCAAGAAATTAGATTAAATAAAAGTAGAGGTATAATAAATGAACTTCGTAAAATATTTGCTGAAATAAGTCTTGATAAATTAGAACCAGATCTTGTTATTATGGATGAATTTCAACGTTTTAAAGATTTGATAAGTTCAGAAAGTGCAGAAAATGAACAAGGTATGCTATCTAGTAAATTCCTTCATAATGACCAAATAAAAGTTCTTTTACTATCTGCTACACCATATAAACCATTTTCTACATTAGCTGAAATAAGTGAGGATACTAATACAGACCATTACAATGAGTTTATGGAACTAATGCAATTTTTGTTTCATGATGCAAATATATTAAACAACTTTAAAACTATATGGAAAGAATACTCAAGTTCATTATGTGAATTTAATACTGATAAACTAAGTGTACTTATAGCTAATAAAAATAAAGCAGAATCTGCATTATATAATGGAATATGTCGAACAGAAAGAATTAGTACTGGTGTTATAGATGATAGTGGAGCATGTGAGATAGATATAACAGAGGGTGATATTTTATCATATTCATATATGCAAAGTGTTATTGATGAAATATGTCAAAACTCTTCAAATACAAGATATAAAAATGTACCAATAGATTATATTAAATCATGTCCATATTTAATAAGTTTTATGGATAAATATAAATTAAAAAATCAAATTTTTGACTACAAACAAAAATATGATTTAGCATCAATAAATAAAACATCATCTAAGTATTTATTAATTAGTAAAAATAATATTCAAAGCTATAGTAATATAGCATCTAATAATGCAAGATTAGATAATTTAAAAGATTTAATTTTTAAAAATAATCATGGAATAGAAAACTTATTATGGATACCACCATCTAAATTTTATTATTCAACAAACAGTACATTTGATAAAAATAAAACTGCTTCAAAAGTCTTAGTTTTTTCTAGTTGGGAAATGGTTCCTAGAATGATTTCTACATTAATTTCTTATGAAGCTGAACGTTTAACAATTGGTAAATTATATAATAGTACTAAATCAAAACGTGGTAGAGGATACTTTGCTAGTAAAGAAGAGCGAAGATATGGTATATCGAGATTAAAAAATGAAACAGAAGATATCATATGTCATCCATGTGAGTTTTTATCTAGATTATATGTACCAAAAGAACACTTCAATAAAGATATTAAAGTTATTAGAAAAGAATTAGCTATATTAGTAGCTAATAAAATAGAAGAAATTAAAATAAAACATACATTAAATGTAGGTGGTGCAATTAGTGCAAAACATGTAATAGATATCATGAAACTTTTAGATGATGAACAAAATGTAAATATTGATGCTATACCAGATGGTATTATAGATATACTTGTTGATATAGCAATTGGATCTCCTGCAAGTTGTGCATTAAGATTATTTAATTATGATTTAGATATTGCAAAAGAGTTATCAAAAAAGATATTTGTTAGTATGTTTAATAAAGCAGAAAGTTCAGCCATAATAGATTTATTATATGGTAAAAAAGAAGATCATTTTTATTATGAAAATGTCATTAAATATTGTGTAGATGGAAATCTACAAGCAACACTTGATGAATATGCTCATATATTAAATGAAGATGGTGAAAAGCTTGCTAAAGCAATGATAGATAGTTTTTCAGATACTGCATCCTTACAAATTGAAACTAAAGAATCTTTTATGAATAATGAAGAAAAAGCACGTATGAGAACTCATTTTGCTGTAGGATATTTTAATACTAAAATAAGTGATGAAAATGTACAAAGAACAGAAATGATAAGAAAATCATTTAATTCACCATTTAGACCATTTGTTTTATCAACTACTTCAATTGGTCAAGAAGGTTTAGACTTTCATAATTATTCTAGAAAAATAGTACATTGGAATTTACCATCTAATCCAATTGATTTGGAACAAAGAGAAGGTAGAATAAATAGATTTAAATCACTTGCAGTTAGAAGAAACATCGCAAGAAAATATGGATATGAAAATACATGGGAAGAAATGTTTGAAAAAGCAATGATACATGAAAAAGGAAACAAATCAGATCTTGTACCATATTGGTATTTACCTAATTTAGATAAGGAAGCAGAAAAGATTGAAAGAATAGTTCCTATGTATCCATTAAGTGGAGACATAGGTAAATACAATAGATTAATAGAAGTATTATCATTATATAGATTAACACTTGGACAACCAAGACAAGAAGAATTATTAGATATCTTAAAAAATGAAATTGATGATTTTGTAGATGACGAATTATTTATTAATTTAAGTCCTTTTAGTAAAACACAATTATAAGGAGAATTTATGGTGAAAAGAGGAAAAAGTGTAAATTTATTTTTACTTAATGGTACTCCAACAGGAGTTATTAAATGTACAATGTCAAATTGGATTGGTACTGCATTAAAAATACCAAGAAGTGAAATAGAAAATGTAAAAACAAGAGAAGAACTTAAAAATAGTAGTGTATATTTTTTGTTTGGTGAATCTGAAGATGAAAGTAAACCATCGGTATATATTGGACAAGCATCAGCAAGAAAAAATAAAGATGGTGTAATAACAAGATTATTTGAACATAATAAAGATGAAAGTAAAGATTATTGGAGTAATGATGCAGTTGTTTTTACAACTACACAAAATATTTTTGGATCAACTGAAATAACATATTTAGAGAATAGATTTTATAATTTAGCAAAAGATGCTGGTAGATATTCAGTAAAAAATAAAAATGAACCATCAAGGGGTAATGTTACTGAAGAAAAAGAATCTGAATTAGAAGAATTTATAGAATATGCAACTATAATGCTAGGTACACTTGGTTATCCTGTGTTTATACCTGTTATTGATAGAAGTAATGATAGTACTATTGAAAACAAAGAGAATACCGTTAATTTTTATTTGAATAGAAAAATTACTAGAAGTGGTATAACAGTAAATGGAATAATGCGTATTACTAGTGAAGGATATGTAGTATTAAAAGGTTCATTAATTAATCCAACAGATTCAATTTCAATACCAGAAAAAATAAAATTAATGAGAAAAACAGTGAATATAGATAGTAATAATATATTACAAGAAGATGTATTATTCAAAAGTCCATCTTATGCAGGTGCATTTGTTATAGGTGGACATATTAATGGGCAAAAAGAATGGAAGCTAGATAATAAAGTTACACTAAGTGAGTATGAGAGTAAGACAGCTAATTGATTTATACGATGCCTTTATTATTGTAGTTAATGATAAAAATTGGATTATTAGCAATTATTTGAATATATCATTACATTTAAGTGATTTACTATAAATAATAAACATAAAAATTTTTTTAATTTCATACATAAAAATGTTAAGAATCAATAAAGATTATTATTGTTAAATAGCATATGATATAATATTTTCATGATATTAGATTTAATTAAAGATAATACATTTATAATTTTATGTTTGTTATAAAGTCAATTTTACAGAAATAAAAAATTTAAAATTAATTGTATTGCAACTTTGTCTAAGAGTTAGATGTTGAAACTTAATAATTAAATTAAAAGATATTTTTTGATTAATTAAGAAAAATGTTATAGGAGGAATAAATAATGTCAGAAATCAATTCATCAAGTATAGGGTTTGAAAAACAACTTTGGGAAGCAGCCGATTCCTTGCGTGGAAACTTAGATGCTTCAGAATATAAATCAGTTATACTTGGACTAATATTTTTAAAATACATATCAGACAGATTTGAAGCAAAATATAACGAACTTGTAGCTGAGGGCGATGGTTTCGAGGAAGATATGGATGAATATACATCAGAGGGTATATTCTTTGTTCCCAACACATCTCGTTGGTCGGTAATTGCGAGTTCCGCTCATACAGCTGAAATTGGTACAGTTATCGATGAAGCTATGAGAGCTATTGAAAAAGAAAATAAAAGACTTAAAGATATTTTGCCGAAAAACTTTGCAAGACCCGAACTTGATAAAAGACGATTAGGTGAAGTTGTAGACCTTTTTACAAATATTAAAATGATAGAGCATGGTAACAGTAAAGATATTTTAGGTCGTGCTTATGAATACTGTCTATCTAACTTTGCATCACAAGAAGGTAAAAATGCAGGTGAATTCTATACACCTGCCTGTGTGGTTAAGACGTTAGTTGAAGTGCTACAACCATACAACGGTAGAGTTTATGACCCTGCTTGTGGTAGTGGTGGTATGTTTGTTCAATCAGCAAAATTTATTGAAAATCATGGTGGAAACATCGGAAATATTTCTGTTTATGGACAAGATAGCAACCCTACAACTTGGAAAATGGCACAAATGAATCTTGCTATTCGAGGAATTGAAGCAGATCTGGGGAAAAATCATGCGGATACTTTCTTCAATGACTTACACCCACAATTAAAAGCTGATTATATTTTAGCTAATCCACCTTTTAATATTTCTAACTGGGGAGCTGATAAGCTTACCGATGATGTACGTTGGCAATATGGTACACCACCAAACGGAAACGCA
This sequence comes from uncultured Erysipelotrichaceae bacterium, assembly GCA_964371715.1. GTDB lineage: Bacteria > Bacillota_I > Bacilli_A > Erysipelotrichales > Erysipelotrichaceae > CAYJNO01. Next base: position 30,249 of record CAYJNO010000004.1, read on the forward strand.
AACTTTGCTTGGCTACAACACATGATACACCACTTAGCACCAAACGGAAAAATTGGTATGGTACTTGCGAATGGCTCGCTTTCATCACAAACTGGTGGAGAGGGAGAAATTCGTAAAAACATCATAAATGCTGACCTTGTAGAATGTATTATCGCAATGCCTACACAGCTATTTTACTCAACACAGATACCAGTATCCCTTTGGTTTTTAGCGAAAAACAAGCGACAAACTGGCAAAACTTTATTTATAGATGCACGAAAAATGGGTACTATGGTTACTCGTAAACTTCGTGAAATGACCGATGATGATATTGCCAAAATTGCTGATACATACAATGCTTTTGTAGACGGAAGTTTAGAAGATGTAAAAGGGTTTTGTGCTGTTACGAAAACATCTGAAATTGAAAAGCAGGATTTTATATTAACTCCTGGTCGATATGTTGGGATTGAGGAACAAGAAGATGATGGAGAACCATTCGATGATAAAATGAAAAGGTTGACAAGTGAATTGTCGGAGCTTTTTGCAAAGTCCCACGATTTAGAAAACGAGATTAAGAAGAACTTGAGGACGCTCGGATATGAAATCTAATTGGAAACAGGTTAAATTAGGGGAAGTTTGTGATGTTAAAGGTGGAAAAAGACTGCCGAAAGGTGAAGTGTTAACATCAAAAACTTCAGCACACCCCTATATTAAAATTAAAGATATAAAGACTACTAAGCATTTAGAATTAGACCGTTCATTTGAGTATATAACAGAAGATATCCATACTAAGATAAGCAAATACATTGTTAATGTTAATGATATCATTATTTCTATTGTTGGTAGCATAGGTTTAGTGGCAAAAATCGGAGAAAGTTTAAATGAGGCAAATTTAACTGAAAACTGTGTAAAACTCATTAACAGAAAAAACATAGATGAAAATTTTTTATATTATTTTCTTTCATCAAATATAGGGCAGGAAGAAATAAAAAAAGGAACTGTTGGAGCTGTTCAAGCAAAATTACCAATAAAGAATATCCAAGAAATAAAATTATTTCTCCCACCTATAGAAACCCAAAAGCAGATAGCAAAAATACTATCATCAATCGACGATAAAATCGAACTTAATAATAAGATAAACGATAATTTAGAAAAGCAAGCACAGGCAATTTTTAAATCGTGGTTTGTTGACTTTGAGCCTTTTGGTGGTGTTATTCCTGCTGATTGGAATGTCGGCACTGTTGGCGATGTCATTGAACTGCATGATGCAAAACGAGTGCCTTTGTCGGGTGCTGTTCGAGATAAAATGACAAATAAGTTATATCCCTATTATGGTGCAGCTTCACTCATGGACTATGTTGATAACTATATCTTCGATGGCACTTATTTGTTGTTGGGTGAAGATGGAACAGTAGTGGATAGTCAAGGCTATCCTATTCTCCAATATGTTTGGGGCAAGTTTTGGGTAAATAACCACGCACACATTCTCACTGGTAAAAATGGTTTTACTGTTGAGAGTTTATATTTGCTATTTAAGCAAACACCCGTCAAATCAGTTGTGACAGGTGCAGTTCAGCCTAAAATTAGTCAAGGAAACCTAAAGTCCATAGAAGCCTTGATACCTGAATTAAGTGTGATGAATAAGTTTAATGACTTGATAAAGCCATTCTTCTTGAAGATTAAATCTAACAAAGAAGAAATTGGCAGATTATCTCAGCTTCGTGACACACTACTACCAAAACTTATGAGTGGCGAAATAGATGTATCAAAAGTAGAGGTTTAAGCCACTAAATTATCGTTTATAGGAGGAATTATGTTTTTAGATATTATTCGGGATATAGAAAATGCCTTAGAAAATGAAGTATATTTATCTGCACTGGCTTTATCTTTAACATTACCCGATATATGTGGGAAAGTAGAGTTTCCTACTATAAAGTCTACCAAACAACGATATATAAAGTGGTATGATAAGCACATTACAGCTAACAACTACCCCAATGACCACGACGAAGCATTAAAATTTAATGGCGAAAGATGTTACAAACTTAGATGTTCTTATTTACACGCAGGCGAAGTAGAACAATTTGATGGAATTGAAAATTTTGAGTTGATAATTTCAAATAAAACTCACCCTAGCGTTTATGGTGGTGGTTGTAGCACAATATTCATTGACCAAAACGGGACTAAAACTTACACAATACAACAAGATGTTGCACAACTATGTTTTTGGATTCACAGATGTGCAGAAGGTTTTTATAAAAAACATGAAAACAAAGATGCTTTTGAAAAAATAAATCCAATAATAAAAGTTAAATATTAAATTTGAAAGGAGCTGATGCAATGGCATACACTGAAGCTAACTATGAAAATGCAATAATAGATTTATTCCAAAATCAATTTGGATACAACCATATATATGCACCAGAATTACCTCGTGATTACAGCAGTCCTTTGTATGAAGATATGCTTGTTTCTTGCCTTGCTCGAATAAACAAGAAACTACCACAAGATGCTATCAACGAAGCTATTTATAAGCTGAAAAACTTTGAGAGTGGTACACTAACTCAAAAGAATATTGTGTTTATGGACTACTTGCAAAATGGTGTCTCAGTTAGGTATTTTGAAAAAGGCGAAGAAAGAAATGCTATTGTTTATCTTATAGATTATCAAAATATAAACAATAACGATTTTACAGTAGCTAATCAATGGACATGTATTGAAAATTCAGAAAAAAGACCTGATGTACTACTTTTTGTAAATGGTTTGCCACTTGTAATGATAGAGCTTAAATCTCCATCAAGAGAAGAAACTGATGTGTCAGAAGCATATAGACAACTAAGAAATTATATGTACGAGATACCATCTATGTTTTATTATAACGCAGTCTTGGTTATGAGCGACTTAACGACCTCTAAAGCAGGAACAATTACCAGTGGCGAAGATAGATTTATGGAATGGAAAACAACAGATGGAAACTATGAAAACACCCAGTATGCACAATTTGACACTTTCTTTGAAGGTATTTTTGAAAAGAATAGGTTTATAGATATTCTGAAAAACTTTATCTGTTTTAATGCTGATGGCGAGAAAACTTTTAAGATACTCGCAGGATATCATCAATATTTTGCAGTTAAAAAAGCTGTGGAAAAAGCAATGCAAGCTACTGAAACCGATGGTAAAGGTGGTGTGTTTTGGCATACGCAAGGTAGTGGTAAATCACTGTCAATGGTTTTCTATGCTCACTTGCTACAAGAGAAACTAAATTCTCCTACAATCGTAGTTATTACGGATAGAAATGATTTAGATGACCAACTGTATGGGCAGTTTTCAAGGTGTAGAGACTTTCTAAGACAAACACCAGTTCAAGCTGATAGTAGACCACATTTAAAAGAACTTTTAGCAGGTAGACAAGCTAACGGAATTATTTTCACAACTATGCAAAAGTTTGAAGAAAATGATGTGCCTTTATCTGATAGAAGAAATATTATTGTTATGGCTGATGAAGCACATAGAGGACAATATGGACTTTCTGAAAAGGTAGAAATCAAAGAATATAAAGATGGCGAACTTACAGTAAAAACTAAAATTGGTGCTGCTAGAATTATTCGTGATAGCTTACCAAATGCTACATACATTGGCTTCACTGGCACTCCTATTTCATCAAAAGACCGTAGCACTCGTGAAGTGTTCGGCGATTACATAGATGTTTATGATATGACACAAGCCGTTGAAGATGGAGCGACAAAGCCAGTTTATTATGAAAGCAGGGTTATTCATCTTAAACTAGATATTGATACTCTTGCTATGATAGATAATGAGTATGAAATTATGGCTGAAAATGCTGACGAATATGTTATTGATAAAAGCAAAAAAGAACTAGGAAAACTTGAAGTAATTTTGGGTGCTGATGAAACAATAGACTCGCTTGTCGGAGATATTTTAGACCACTATGAAAAGAATAGACAAAACTTACTTACTGGTAAAGCAATGATAGTTGCGTACTCTCGATCTATTGCAATGAAGATTTATAAAAAGATACTAGAACTTCGCCCTACTTGGGGAGAAACTGTTGGTGTTGTAATGACGCAGGGCAATAATGACCCCGAAGAATGGCGAGAGGTTATTGGAAATAAGGCGCATAAAGATGAACTGGCAAGAAAGTTTAAGGACAATAATTCTCATATGAAAATCGCTATTGTCGTTGATATGTGGCTTACTGGTTTTGATGTTCCATCACTTGCTACAATGTATGTTTACAAGCCGATGATAGGACACAATTTAATGCAAGCAATCGCTCGTGTAAATCGTGTGTTTAAGGAAAAAGAAGGTGGTTTAGTTGTTGACTATGTAGGTATAGCTTCTGCACTTCGTAGTGCGATGAATGAATACACTAAACGAGATAAAGCAAACTTTGGCGATACAGATATTTCTAAAATGGCATTCCCTAAATTCAAAGAGAAGTTATCTGTTTGTCGTGACTTCTTGCATGGGTTTAATTATCAAAACTTTATGACGGGAACTGACCTTGAAAAAGCAAAAACTATCAGTGGTGGTGTAAACTTCTTACTTGGAAAATCTGTACTTGAAACAGATTTAGAAGAAAAAGAAAAATCACAAAATAAATATATCAAAGAAGCCTTGCTACTTAAACAAGCATTATCCCTTTGTAGTTCTTTAGTTGATGAACACACAAGGTTTGAAGCAGCTTATTTTGAAGCTGTTAGAACAATGCTTATCAGACTTACTATTGGTGGAGGTGGAAAGAAATTCACACTACCCGAAGTTAATGAGCGAATAAATGAGCTATTGAAACATTCAATTCAAAACGAGGGTGTAATAAATTTATTCTCTGATGTGCAAAATGAATTTTCGCTATTTGACCCTAAGTTCTTAGAAGAAATTGCAAATATGAAAGAGAAGAATTTAGCAGTAGAGCTTTTGAAAAAACTTATAGCCGAGCAAGTGTCAATTTACAGAAGAACTAATGTAGTTAAAAGCGAAAAATTTTCTGATATGATACAAATGGCAATGAATAAATATTTGAATGGTATGCTAACAAATGAAGAAGTTATACAGGAGCTTTTAAAACTAGCTAAAGATTTAGCAGAAGCAAATGCTGAGGGTGATAAACTAGGACTTACACCAGATGAACTTGCTTTCTATGATGCACTCACAAAGCCACAAGCAATAAAGGATTTTTATGAGAATGATGAACTTGTTTCTCTTACAAAAGAGCTAACAGAACTGCTTAGAAAAAATCGTTCTATTGATTGGCAAAAGAAAGAAACAGCAAGAGCTAGCATGAGAAAACTTGTTAAAAGACTTTTAAAAAAACATAGATATCCACCAGAAGGAATGGATGATGCAGTTCTAAGTGTTATCAGTCAGTGCGAGCTTTGGACGGATAACATTATGACAATTAAAAAAAATTAAATCTTGTCAATAATTACTAATTTATTACAGGCCACACACTAAAAAAATGAAAAGTGATATTAATAAAGAGGAATACCTTTACTTTATATATCATTTTTTTGTTACAAAAAAACAACTTTATAGAAATATACTTAAAATCCTTACCACGATACATGTAACAATTAGAATAGTATTTGGGTAATAGTTTTGACATATTTTAAATTATATTTTTGTTTTTTAAAAAGGAATAAACAAACATAATTATATATTTCGATTTAAATTGTATCTTTATATACAATGTGGTAAAATTTGATGGCATATGTTGTGAAAGTTTTATTAAATGTTAAATACTGAGGGAGGATAATATGGATAAAACAGTATCATTTAAATGGGAATTAACAAAAAGAGCAATAGAAATAGAAGTAGATAAAATAGGTGATTCTAATTACTTATTTAATGAACAAATAAATCAAGTTGATAAAATTTGTAAAGAAATAATGAATTCTGGAGACAAGAATATAAACAAAGTAATTAGTGTAATTGGAGAAAGAGGAGCAGGTAAATCATCTTTACTTTTAAGTGCAAAATCTAAATTAGAAAGTAATGATGTTTATACTATTGGTCCAATAGACCCAGGTGTGTTTGATGATAAGTTAAATATACTAGAGCTAACATTAGCACACATTCACTCTATAGTTAAACGTAATAAAAATACATTTAGAGGGGAAAGTGCAGAATGTCAAAAAATTCATCTATATAATAGAATAAAATCAATTCTACAAGTTTTAAATAACATTAGAAGATGTCGTGAAGATTTTATCGAAAGTAATGATACTGATTATGTGTTAGATGATTATGATAAAAGAAGTAATTTCTCTGAATTATTAAAAGAGTTACTTGATATGTTTAGAGATTATATTAATGCTACTAATAACAAACACTATAAACAAATTGCAATTATTATTGATGACTTAGATTTAGTAGGTAATAGTAGAATAGTCAATTTTTTAGAGGATATTAGAAAATATTTAATGAATAATGTGATTGTTGTTTTAGCTTATAGAGATATACAGCTACAAAATGCAATGAGTGAATATTTAATAAAAGAAAATGATGATCTAATTAGAAATAAAATGATTGATACAAATGAGATAATAGCTCAATCTACAAAATATATAGATAAATTCTCACCACCTTCATCAAGAATTTATATGCCAAATCTTTCAATATCAGATAAATTTACAGTTTTAGATTTATTGGTAGGTATTAGTGATAGTAGTAAGAGTGAGTTAAAAGAATATTTAAAATTATATGGTTTAAATGATGATTTACCGCTAAAAGAAGGTGTATTAGTTATCTTAAATAATCAATTGAGAATAAATCTTAATGCGATAGATGCAAGAGAAAGAAATATGAGCTTATTACCTACTAATCTTAGAGGATATCTAGAACTTTTTAATTTAATATTTGAAAAAATGGAGGTTGTAAACTGCAAATCAAAAGATGATATTAAAGTGGCATCTAAAAGTATTCTATTCAATATAGAGCTATTTAAAATATATATGCAAGAAAACTATAAGAATAGATTAACTAGTGCACAAATAACAATAATAAATGAATGGTCTAATTGCAATGTGGATATGAAAAATTACTTATTATATAAGAGTATGATTGATTCAAGTGAAAATTACATTGCTAGTCCATATTTTGGACAATTATTAGACTTGAGATTAGTTCAACCATTTAATGTTACTTTAGCTGATGTTTATATCGCATTAGAGGTATATAAAGACTTATCAAAAGAAGATCAAAATTATTATTTTATATATATTATAAAAATATTATATTCAATGGAACTCTCAAAAAATTATGTTAATTGGATATGTAGTGATTCTGAAGAGGATGGGGAAGTATTTTTAGATTCATACTTAACAATCTTAAACTCTTATGTAATTCCGAATTATTGGATGGATGGGATCATGATCAACATTAGTAGAAATATAAGATATGATAATGGAAACAAAAATGAAGTATTTGAAAATTTCTATAAAAATTGTGTATATAACCAAGTAACAGCATTAGGGTTAGTTAACAGAGGTGCAAGGCAAGAATTGACTTACAGTGTAGCAAAAGCAGATGATGATATCTTTGCTAATAGAAATTCAAGATTGGTAAATCCAAGAAACTCGAAAAGGATTTCTGCATTTAGATATCGCAAAATATTTTCATCAGATTATATTGAGTTTGAAAATGGTAGAAGTTATGAATATGACTTCTTTGGATTTATTGGAAGAAGAAGCTATTTAGAAGAGTCAAAGGCTAAATTATTATCTAATCAAGAAATGAAACTAAATTATGTTTTAACATCGTTATTTGATATAGACGTATTTATATCACAAAACTATTTCACTAATGACGAAACGAATATAATTAACATAATCATAAAAAATATTGACAAATTATTTAATGGAGAAAGACTTGGTGATGAAGAAAATTCGAAAGCAAAAGATAGAAGGTTAGGTAATTTATCAAGTGAGATATTTACTAGTAGTATAAATTATGAAAATTTTTATTTAAATATAAGCTCAAATAATGAAACAACAGACAATAATAAGTATAGAGAAATATCGGATAGTCTGTATAATTTTATTAAACAAGAAAATATACAGCTAAAGAGGATTGTAAACAATATTGATAAAATTAAAAATAAACATGATTTATTATCGTTTATTAAGCTAGAAACTCAAAAATTGAACAGTAAAAAATACAGAAATCAAATTTTAATATTAGATGAAATCAACGCTGTTTTAAATGCATCAGGAAAAAAACTATCAATTGAAATAAAGGAAAAATATAAATCTGTATTTAAAGAAATTTATAAAATTGATAACTAATATGCAAAATGTTGATAGAATAATAAGAGTTATATATCGAGAATTATTTAGTAAAATTCTCGATAGTAACACAATAGAAAAGGATTTAAAAGTAGATTATAGTTTAAATAATACTGATTTTGTTAGGGATATTATTTATGCATATTTAAAAATATATCCAAATAACTATAATTATGAAGAAGTAAATATATTAGTTGAAAAAGTTAAAGATGAAATTAAGCATAAGTATAATAATTTGAATCCACTATATATAATTATGCTTTATGCTAATGAAATATTACTAGTTGAATCAAATAGGCTCAAAGTTAAATTTGATGATTTATTTGAATGGAATGGATTTATCACTAAAATAGATAGTAATATTTTTCAAGCTGCATTTTTACAAAATAGTAATGGTTTAAACTGTGAAACAGTTATAGAACATGACAATGAAAGATTATATAATATTCTTAAAACTGGCTTATATGAAAACCATATGCATTTAAATGGTTCTGGATATTCATGGGAAATTAACTGGGATATACTAGTTTGTTCAAAGCCTTTTAATTATATAAAAAGGAAAATTAGTAAAAATATAAAATTAGCTAAATACGCTAATGAAAATTATTTAAGGATTGATAAAATCAAATGTATAAGGTTATATCTAATATGGATAATATTAGGTAAAAAGAAAGAATACCATTTTGAAATTAGTAGAATATTAAAGAATAATTATAGATTTTACATGTATCAGGACTTAGATAAGCTTACAATATTATATGATTTATCGAAAGAATACTTTAAAAAACAATATGGAGATAGTCAAGAAGTTAATAAAAAAGAGAGAAACTTTTTAATAGAAATATTTAAATGTTTTAATAATGGTCAATTAAATAATTTCGACAAAAATCTATTAAACATATATCTAGCAGAATTAAGTGAGTTAAAGTTCATTTTTGTTCAAGATAATATTGGTATGGGATTTAGTAAGTTTAAAGATTGTGAAATGATTAAAAGTGATTTCATGGATAAAAAAGAAGATAAGCTTTTATTAGAATCTGTATTAGAAAAATATTATAGTGAAGGTGTTGTTTTAGCTATAGAAGTAAGAATAGCTCCAAAAGATAAAACAGGACTAATTAAAAAAATAAAGGAACTAGAAAAAGTAAATGAGAAAGTTTACAAAAAGTATTTAAGAAGAAATAAGTGTTTAAAGAAAATCAAAATTGGAATTATAATACATTATATAAAGATGAGTGAAAAATTTACAAATAATGGTTGTAGACATTCAAATTTAAGGGGTAGAATTAAAAAAGCTGCAGTAGGTCTTGATCAGTATTTTGAAAGTGGATATAAATCTGATATTAAAGTTGTCGGTATAGATGCTGCAAATGTTGAAATAGATTGTCCACCTGAAGTATTAGCACCTATATTTAGGAAACATAGAGCAAATACTTCCAGTAAATATGATTTAGGTTTTACATATCATGTAGGTGAAGAATTTTTAACTTTAGCAAGTGGGTTAAGAGCAATAGATGATTTAATTGAATTTTTTAATTTCAAATCTGGTGATAGGTTAGGGCATGCTTTAAGCCTTGGGTTAGATCCTGATAAATACTTTTCTACTAAAAGAAATCTAATTAATACAACATTAGAAAGCCATGTAGATGATCTTGTGTTTTTACATAAAATAAATTGTGCTTTAGGTGAAGCAAATTTATGTTTCAAATTAGAACAAGAATTTATTAAATATGCTTCAAAATTATTTGTAAATACTTTAGAAAGTCTTCCATTAATTACAGATTATAGAGATAGCTATGCGCTAAGAGGAAATGATCCAAAGTATTTAGATAATAACATATGTTCTGAAAATCAACCTGTATTTATGTGTGAGAAAGACCATATCTATAATTTCAACAATTCTAATCATAATGAAGCTTTTAAAAATAAGCTTGCCCATAAATTATTGGGATTATATCATTATAATGAAGACTTATATAATACAGGTAAAACTTCTCTTTCTATAAATGTTGAAGATTTCTATATTAATGCAGTTAAAAATGTTCAAAAATATATGATTAAAAGAGTACATAACATTGGTATCTCAATAGAAATCAATCCATCATCAAATAAGAAAATATCATTTATTGACAAGTATAGTGATTTAACAGTATACAAACTTAATAATTATAAACTACCTAATGCAGATAATACAATTAATAACTTACATGTAAGTATTAATACAGATGATAGTGGAATTTTTGAAACTAACTTATCTACTGAATATTCATACATTGCTCTATCTTTGATAAAAGATGGTGTTGATAAAGAAATAGTTTATGAATATATAGAATATTTAATTAAGATGGGAAAAGATGCTTCATTTTTAAATAAGACTATAAGGTGATTAGCGAGAATAAAAAATAATTTTATGAATATGATATAATAATATAGTGAAATAAGTAATGTATGTAATTAAGGTTAAAAGGAGATCATATATGAGCGAATCAAATTCTTCACATGTAAAGGGTCTACATAATTTTTTAGCTAATATCGATTGTTTAAATAAAATATATGAACATACAAATAGATTTAACATATTTGATGTGCTAAAAATAGCAAAGACTGAAATCAGACATAGTAATACTATTGCATGGTTGTTAGACCCAAATGAAAATCATGGATTAAATGAAAAGATTTTATTAGGTCTAGTTAAAAATATTGCTAGTCACTTAGATGTTGAATCAAGTATTAAGTTATTATCTATAGATTTAAATGATTTTAAGGTATATAGAGAAAAGTATAATATAGATATTTTGCTAGTTTCAACAAAGAATAAAGTTGTTATATGCATTGAAAATAAAGTTTGTTCATATGAACATGGTGATCAATTAAACTATTACAAAGGGATTGTTGAAAATAGTTATAAAGACTTTAATAAATACTACATTTACTTAACAGCAAGAAATGATGAACCAAGTGATGGTGAAAATTGGAAAAAATTTTCTTATGAAAAACTGGTTAATATAATTGATGAAGCAATAAAAGATAATGAAATAATATCAGTTGAAGTTTATTATTTTTTAAAAAATTACATAGAAATAGTGAGGTATAATGTTTTGGAAAATAAAGAATTAATAGATATTTGTCAAAAGATTTATAATGATCATTCAAAAGCTTTGGATTTAATTTATGAATATAAGCCAGATCATAGAGAAGAATATAAAACATTTATTTTAGATTATTTGAAAAGATGTGATTTATTTAATAGTCGTTTTAACTTAAATGAAGGTTGTTCTAATAATGAGCATATTAGATTTACATCATATATACTTGATGAGAAAATTCCTCAATCATCAACAAAAACAAGTGGGTGGGATACGAAAAATCATTATTTTTATGAAATATATAATGATGGTTTTTCAATATATTTACAACTTGCGATCAGCAAAGGTAGCTTAAGTACGGATGAAGCAAATAATAAGTTTGAAAAAATAATTAAAAAATTAAAATGTAAAAATAATAAAGTTAATTGGAAATGGAAAGTTTTAATAAAATATGATGTTTGTGATTATAGGGGATATGAAGATGTTGCAGATGCTAAAAAAGATATTAAATTGGAATTAGATAAAAATTTGAAAAAAATAATTGAACTTGAAAATAATAACTTTAAAACTTTATAGTAGTTGAAAGAAAAAAATATGTATTAAAGAGAGGATAATCTAAAATCATTATCTTCTTTTTTTACTATGAATTATTTGCTTATTAATAAGTACCTATTAATATAAAATAGTACTTTTTTATCGAAAACTGCTACAGATAAAATATAAATAGACAAAATTTAATCAACAGCTAAAATATTTACTAAGTCAGGTAGAATAAAATTTGTGTTTTAATATAAATTACATAAACGAACGGGTGAATGATAAAAAAATAAAAGCAATATCATTTTGTACACAAAAACATATATCATCAAAAGTTATGTCTGATCTATTGACATAACTTTTATTATTAGTATAATAACACTCATAAATGAACATAAAAACATATATCAAATAAAGGGGGGTTGAATGCACACAAATATTAAAGGAATAGGTAATTTAATTGGTGGTCAGATTATTAATAGAGTTGAGGCTAAACGTGATGATTTTGAATTTGGTGAAATTAAAATACTAGCTCCCAAAGCTATTACAAATGGTGTAATTGATCACAGTTCACTAACAAGTCTAAAAATTAAAACAATGCCAGATGAAAAGAAATTAACTAAAGAAGGTGACATTGTCTTAAAGTTATCTCAACCATATGAGGCAGCATATATTAATAAAGATGATGAAGGTTTATTAGTTACATCATTTTGTATTATTTTAAGGAATATTCAAAAAGATGAAATTAGTCCAAACTTTATACTTACATTTATTAACTCTGAATTATATAAAGAACAAGTATTAGAGTTAACATCAGGTGCAAGTGTTCCTTTATTAACTAAAGGCTTAATAGAAAAGATAACACTAGATGTACCTACTATTATTGCTCAATCTATTATAGTAGGTAAATCTGACTCTATTAAAAGAAAAGAAGCTTTGTTTAATGAAGTAATTAAGTTAGAAAAAATGAAACTTGAAAATATGCTTAGAGGTGAAGAATAATGAACACTAAATTTGATGAAGTACTATGGAAATGTATGGATGCATTAAGAGGTAATTTTGCATATGAAGATTGTAATAGAATCTTAATCTATATTATATTTTTAAAATATATTATAGATAATAAAAAGATTGATTTAAATAATGAATCCTTTGAAACATTCTTAAATGCTCAAAGAATGTTTGATAAAGGATTATTAGAAAAAGATATTATAAATGATTTAAATTATATGATAGAAAATCAATATAATATGGCAAATGGTGCTTTAAGTGATTTCTCTAATACTTACTTTAAAGTTCTAGATTTTAATAATAAAGTTAATATCATTGAAAAATTAAAAGTTGAATCATTTGTTAATGAAAGTGATGCTGTTATGGATTCATTAAAAATGATTTTATTAGAACATGCATCAAGCTTTTCAAGAATAGTAGGTGATGAAATATCAAGTAATTCAATATCATTATTAACTAAAGAATTATTAGGTTTAAAAGATCATGAAAGCTTAATAGATTTAACTTATGGTTTAGGATTATCATCATTAGAAATAACTAATGATAGTAATGAACTTATAGGTTATGAAATAGATAGATCTATTGCCACAATGGGTATCATGTTATTAATTATTTCAGAAAAGTCTAATTTTAAACTATACAATGAAGATGCTACAAATAGTGATGAATATGAAAACTACTTTGATAAAGTAGTAGCATATCCACCACTTGGTATTAAAGTAAAAGATTTTGATTTAAATAAATCTAACTTGTTAAAAGAATTTAATTTGCCTGAAAAAAATTGTAATCTAGAAGTCTTTATTGCACTTAGTGCAATAAAGAAACTTAAAGAAACGGGTATTGCAATAATTGCTATATCATCTAATATCTTATTTTCATCAACAGTAGTTGAAAAAAGTTTTAGAGAATTAATAGTAAATAATTATTTAAGTAGTGTTATTACATTACCACCATTATATTATGGTACTAATGCAGATATTAACTTAATTATCTTAGAGAAAAATCGTATTAGTGATAACGTTACCTTTATAGATGCAAGTAATAATGAACATTATGATTTTATCGTTAAAGATAAAAAATCACAAAATGAATTATCAAATGATGCTATAAGTAAAATTGTAAGTATAGTTAATGAAAAACAAACCTTTAAAGGTATTTCTTATACTTGTAGTGTTAGTGATTTAAAACGAAATGATTACACTTTATCACCATCAAAATACACAAAAATGAAGAAACAAAGAGAAGTATTATCTAATGAAGAAATTGATAGTAGATTAAGTGAATTATATGAAGAAATAAAAAGAATATTAAAATAAAAAGGAGGAAATAAATGAATTATTTTATAAAAGAAAACAAATGGTTAACGCTTATCTCATTGCCACTTATTATATGGAGTGTCTTATTTATCACAATGCCATTTATTACTTACTATAATATCAATTTATTTAGTAGTAGCTATATGATGCTATATGCAGTATATTTAGGATCTTATATTATTGTGGTAGGTATTACATTAAATAACAAAAAAGCAATGAAAATTAAACAAGCAGAAAAAGAAAGACTACTTATTGTCGAATCATTAGCTAAAATTAAGATAAATGAACCGAAAAATATCTTGACTACATTTACATCAATGAATGCAGCTAATAATATTAATAATAATGATATAGTTATCATTAAAGAGCGTTTATCTAATCTAATTTATAGCATAAATAATAATAAACTTATATTAAGTACATCAAATGATAAAAGACTAAATCATTATATTGACCAGTTTAACAAGACTACAAACACCATTGAAGAAACAATAGCTAAATTAGAATTATTTATCAATAATTCTATAGAAAATAATAAGACAATTTTTGAACTTGAAAAAGCTAAACAATTATTCAATGAGTCACCAAGTTTTACAAGATCTTTAAAGGTACAAAAATTTAAACATGAAATGATAGATCTTACACAAGATTTTGAAGAATTAACTTTATTAACTGAAGAATGTTCTAAAGTAAATTATAAGATTAATATTGATAATTAATGATAAGTAAAACCTTCACTTTATGTTCACTTATCTCATATTGAAAATGTAATATAAGCTATGCTATACTGTGTAAGTTGATTATTTACAACAGATTAAAAGAAGTTTTTAAGATATAGTTATATAATACTTTGCTCATGTTGTGATCATGTTTTATTAATGATATACAACGATTTGTAAAGTACTATTTTTGTAAGTAATCTATTGGAGGTTATTATGAAGAAAGTATCACATATATATGATGGTAAAGAATCATTTATAAATAAATTAAATGAAAATAAAATAGATTTTTATGCTCCATTACTTGTAAGAATTGTAACTGCTAAAAGTTCAAGAGATAATGCTTTAGCTTTAGCAAAACAAATTAAAGAAATATTACCGAATGGAATGATTGTTGGAGCAACATCTTCAGTAAGTGTTATTCATAATGGAGAAGCAGTTGATGATGCTACATTAATTGTGGTAGAACAATATACTAAGTTAATATTAAGTGTTAGAAAACTACCTTTTATAGATAAAAATATTGAAACAATTGCTAAACAAGTACATGACATTAGTATGGAAATTGGAAGTACAAAAACAACAATTAATTTATTATTTAGTAATAAATTTTGGGATGGATTTAAATTTGTACGTGAATTTGATAAATTAACACCTCAAATGAAACTTGCAGGTGGGATGGCTGGAGAAATGTCTCATTTCTATGGCGATAGTTATTTGTTTGATGAAAATGGTGTTTATGATGAAGAGATGTTTATTTTTGCAGCTACAGCTGAAGAAGAATATCATTTCACACAAGCATTTACACCACATGATAAATTAAACGATGATATTCATGAAATAACAAAAGTTGATGGACATTTCATCAAAGAAATAGATAATGAACCAGCAGGAGATTGGATGCTTAATTATCTTAATTTAAATAAAGATAATGTAGCACATTATGATTTTGTTACTACTCAAACTGATTTTGATACAACCTTTGAACAATTAAATAATGATTACTTAACAAGGTTTCCTTTATTGTTAGAACATGATGGTACAGGATTTTATAATAGTTATGATAGTAAAGAAAATAGTTTATCTGCATATCATGCTAATTTAATGGTTAAAGAAAAATTTAAAGTAGGGTATGTAACACCAATTGCAGCTATGAATGCTACTTATGAACTTATTTCTGCAACATATAGTGCACCTATTGAATTAGTATTTGCTTATTCTTGTGTTGTACTTAGAATGTATTTATCAAACGTAGCTAAATGGGCATTATCACCATTTGAACAATTTGATGTCTCAGGAATGTTCATGATGGGTGAATTAGTCTATCAAAATGGAAGAAATGAATATCATCAAGGTGCATGTGTTCTACAATGCATTGCTGAAAGTGAAGTATATGCAATACCAAATTTAAAAACATTAGAACAAATAGAACTTGTAGAAACTGATTTAGACTTTATTTTAAAAGCCATTGAAAAACAATCACAAACTACAAAAAGTGGAGCTAAATATGCTGAAAAACTAGAAAAATATCGTCGTGGTGGAAGCATTGAAAGCTACTATAAAGATCCTGATTTTAATATGCCAAACATGCTACAATATCGAGTAGATAATGATACTTTTAAAATGAATAAAGTTTGTTTAGTAGAAATTCAAACAGCTGATGCTACAGTTGCATTTGCTGGACAAGAAGCATATAACTTATCATGTGTTGAAATGATAAATGAAATTGGAGAAATATATAAAGATAATCCAGTATATAAACTATCAAGGATGTATGCATTTAACTATAAATGTATTGTTATTTCATGTCTTGATTATGTAAGTAATATGGATTTTATTGAGTATTGTAAAGAGCTTCATAAACAATATGGATATGCCAAATCTCGATGCCATGACATTACAAGTGTAAGTCGCTTTGTAGTAGTATTAAATCAAGAAAATCCTGTAGAAGAGGGTATGAAGTATTTATTTTCAAATTCTGATAAAATGGAAACATTCTTTATTAGTAGTACATCATCACAAGATTATGATGTTAGTAATGAAGAATTAAGAGCCTTAGATTTACTTAATAGAGCAATAGAAAATAAATTAGTTGTTCCATATTATCAAGGTATACATAATAATCAAACAAATAAAATTGATAAATATGAAGCTCTAATGAGAATAATTGACTTAGATGATAAAGTATATTCTCCATATGCATTTATTGATATATCTCAAAAATATAAATTATATACGCATATCAGTAGATTAATGATTGAACAAGTTTTACATGACTTTAAGGATAGAGATGAACAAGTATCAATAAATATATCAGTAAATGATATTGAATCATCAACATTTAGGGAATGGTTTATTAATGCTTTATCTAATTTTAATAAGCCAGAGAGAGTTATTGTAGAACTATTAGAGAGTGATGATTTTAAACAACTAGATAATTTCTTTGAGTTTGTAAATGAAATCAAAAGCCTAGGTTGTAAAATTGCTATTGATGATTTTGGTTCAGGATATTCAACATTTACAACAGTAATGCAATTAGAGCCAGATTATATAAAAATAGATGGTAGTATTGTAAGTCAGGTTGCTAATAATAGTAAATCAATTATGGTTCTTGATACAATTCAATACTTAACTAAAAAATTAGAAGCAAAAGCTGTCGCTGAATTTGTTGAAAATGTAGATATTCAAAATATTTTAAATAAATATGAAATATCATATTCTCAAGGCTATTATTTTGCAAAACCTGTTCCTTTTGATGAATTGCCTTAAATCCATATTTAATATTGATTGTATATAGACAATGTTTGACATACAATGTTAATTTTGATATTTTAATGTCCATAAAAGCTGCAGTGAATTCTACTGAGCCTGTTTGCGAAAGAACATCATATAACTTAAGTAGGTATATGATGTTTTTTAATATATCAAGAAGAAATTATACTAAAAGTATAGATTATGATAAAATTATAAATAATGATTAATTTTAAATATTATATATAGGGGAAAATTTATGAAGAAAATATTAATTATTGAAGATGATAGAATTATTGCAGAAGCAATTAATGAACATTTAAGCTTATGGGGCTATGATGTATTATGTATTCAAGATTTTAGTAAAGTTATGGAGTCTTTTAATGAGTTTTCACCACATTTAGTGTTATTAGATATAACATTACCATTTAAGAATGGATATAGCATATGTGAAGATATACGTAAAGTATCAAAACTACCAATCATTTTTATTTCATCAGCAAATGAGAGTATGAATATTGTTTTAGCAATGAGTATGGGAGGCGATGATTTTATTGCTAAACCATTTGATTTAGATGTACTTAGTGCAAAGGTTCAAGCTACAATTAGACGTAGTTATGACTTTAATAATGATGAAACACAACTTAATATAAAAGGTGTTATACTAAATACTGAAAATGCTTTATGCTCTTATAATGAAAATAGTATAGAATTAAGCAAAAATGAATTTATAATTCTTAAAACGCTAATGATTAATAAATCAAAGATAGTATCGAGAGATGAAATAATGAATAGACTTTGGAACACAAATATTTTTATTGATGATAATACTTTAACTGTAAACATAACAAGGCTTAGAAAGAAATTAAATGATATCGGAATTATTAATTTTATTGAGACACGAAAGAGTTTAGGGTATGTTGTAAATGAATAAAAAATATATTCTAAAAAAACTACATTTATTTGGTGTTATTATCTGTACTACAATTATTTTCTTATTAGTTTTTATTAGTGAAAACATTGCAATTGATTCAATAGTTTATGCCTTTATAATTTCATCTTTTTTCTTTTTAGTTTATTTTATAATTGATTACTATTATTACATAAAAAAAGTTAAAGTACTAAAACAAATTAATGAAAACATCTTTTTAAAAACAAACAAATTAGTACATAATAATGATGAAATTGAATTGTTATATATAGAAATCATAAAACAATGGGAAAAACTTTATAATCAAGAATATCTAAATAATACTAAAAGTATGAAAGAAATGTCAGATTTTTATACTACATGGGTTCATCAAATTAAAACACCAATATTTGCATTATCATTATTAATTAAAGACACACCAAATAATAGTATTATGAAATCAGAACTTATAAAAATTCAACAATATTCAGATATGATATTAGGATATTTAAGGTTACATGAAAGTCATAATGATCTTGTTATAAAAGAAATCAATTTAAAAGATGTAATTAGTGATGTTTTAAAAAACTTTACTGCAATATTTCTTGCTAAAAATTTAAGACCTATATTATCTATAGATGATTATTATTTAAAATCAGATGAAAAACATTTAAAATTTGCTATTAGTCAAATTATTTCTAATGCTACAAAATATAGTGAAAATGATGAAATTATAATTAGTTTAAAAAATAATGTTATTGAAATAACTGATAAAGGAATAGGTATTGAAGAATGTGATATTCCAAGAATATTTGATAAAGGATATACAGGATACTCAGGAAGAGTTGATGATAAATCAAGTGGACTTGGATTGTTTTTATGTAAAGGAACTCTTGATTTATTAGGCTTTAAGATATCTGTAATATCAAATAAAGGTATTAATACAAGTTTCTTTATAGATCTAAGACAAGAAGATAGAATATTAGATTAACCTTACAAAAATGTAAGGTTACTTTTGTTTAAGGCTAAGGTAACACTTTTACTATAAGCTTATAATTAATTCATAACTAAAAAGGAGAATTATTATGGAAATATTAAAAGTATCTAATTTAAAAAAAACGTACAACGCTAAGCTTTTAAAAAATAGTGTTGAAGCTTTAAAAGATGTGAGCTTTACAGTAGATAATGGTGAATTTATTGCTATTATGGGAGAATCAGGTTCTGGTAAAACAACTTTACTTAATATACTAGCAGGACTTGATAATAAAACACATGGTGAAGTATTAGTAGATAATAACAATTTTTCTTCATTAAAAGAAAGTGATCTTGCCAAATACAGAAGAGAAAGTCTTGGGTTTGTGTTTCAAGATTTTAACTTACTTGATACATTAAATGTCGAAGAAAATATTATATTACCACTTGTACTATCTAGAAAAGATAAAAATGAAATAAAGGATAGATTAAATAATATTACAAGCAAACTTAAAATAACAAGTTTATTAAAAAAATATCCTCATGAAATATCAGGAGGAGAAAAACAAAGAGTAGCTGTAGCAAGAGCTGTTATCACTAATCCGAAACTACTATTAGCAGATGAGCCAACAGGAGCTCTTGATTCAAAATCTACTGATACTTTATTATTAGAGTTTATTAATATTAATAAAGATGGACAAACAATTATTATGGTCACTCATAGTGTTAAATGTGCATCTATTGCAAATCGTGTTTTATTTATTAAAGATGGAATTATATTTCATCAAATCTATAAAGGAAATCATAGCCAACAACAATTTTATGAGAAGATTTCTGATTCACTTATAGCCATTCAAAATGGAGGTGAATAAGATATGAATAGACCTCATTATTTTAAATTTGCTATTGCAAATTTAAAGAATAATTCAAAAACCATATTGCCATTCACTCTAGCATCGGCAATATCAGTTTTATTATTTTATAATTGTATTAATATTGCTTTTAGTGATACAACAGGTAGTGGTACTCTATCTGCAATCTTTGGAGTTTGTGTTTTTTTACTAGGAGTATTTTCAAGTGCATTTTTGTTTTATACTAATGGATTTCTATTAAAAAGAAGAAAAAAAGAGTTTGGACTATATAATATTTTAGGACTTCAAAAAAGACATATTAGTATGATTATATTAATTGAAAATGCATTTATTTTTATTGCATCAATTATTTTAGGTTTATTATTGGGTATTCTTTTTTCAAGAATATTAATCTTTACACTTTATAGTGTTATAAAGTTTGATTTGCATTATGAGTTTGAAGTAAACTTTTTAGCTGTTGTATATACATTTTTATTCTATTGTTTCATCTTCTTATTATTATCTATTTATAACATTATTGTTGTATATAACACTAAAATTGTAAACTTACTAAAAAGCAGTAAAATTTCCGATAAAACTTTTAAATCAAACTATATTTTATTAATTATTGGTGTAATACTATTGATAAGTGGATATACAATAGCACTTAGTTTTAAAAATATTATTTTTGAAATGGATAAATATGCTTTAGCTATTATTTTAGTATCAGTAGCTACATTTTGTTTATTTTCAGTACTTGGAAGCACAGTGTTAAAAGCCTTAAGGTTTAATAAAAAATTTTATTATCGACCAGAAAATTTTACTGCAGTTTCAGGACTTATGCATCGAATTAGTAAAAATGTTGGAGCTTTAACACTTATTTGTATATTATCTACTGGAATTATTATTGCTTTATCAACTACTGTAAGTATGTATTTAGGTATTAATGATATTTTAAATTTCAGATATTCTCATGATTATAAAATTGATATTGTTAGTGAAGATATGATTGATGATAAAATTGATTTTGTCATTGAAAATGTAAATAGTGAATTTAATGAAATAGAAGATATAAAGTACTATACACATTTTTATTTCTTTGGTTCAAAATTCAATGAGTTTATTTTTTATGAGGAAAATGAAGATGGTGGATCATCGATCGAAGAACCAAATAGTGATGATATTACCTTATATGTTTTAATGAATGTTAGTGGATATGAAGCCATAACAAACAATGAATTAGTTTTAAAAGATAATGAAATACTATTAGCTAATGAAATAGAAAGTAATGAATTTAACTTACTAAATAAAACATATGATATTGTAAAAACTAATCCATCTCTTATAACAATGTTAGATGAATATGCTGTATATTCAAACATTCAAGTCATCGTTATGAATAACCAAGAATTTATAAGCTTTCATCAGAATAGTGAAAACTATTCTTTAAAGAATAGTATTTATTTTAATTCAGTAAAGGAGATCGATTTTGATGCATTATATAATGTAGTTAATGAAAATATAAGTGATGTATATTCAATTGAATATATAATTAAAGCAGATAATGTTAAAGACTTTTATTCGATATATGGAGGCTTATTATTTGTTGGTATTTTCCTTGGTTTACTAATGTTATTTTATGTATTATTAATTCTCTATTATAAGCAAGTAGTGGAAGGATATGAAGATAGAGATAATTATAAAACTATGGAAAAAATAGGAATGAGTAAAGAGATGATTAAAAGAAGTATTAATAGACAAATCATCTTTGTATTTTTAATACCTATCATTACAGCTGTAATACACTTATTTTTTGCATATAATTCAATAATTCAGATGCTAAGAGTATTTAATTTAACTAACACAGATTTATTTATGAAATGTACTATCGGTGTAATTATTGTATTCTTCATAATATATTTATTAATGTATTACTTTACATCAAAGATTTATCATAAAATAATTAGTGAATCATAGTGAAAAGCCACGTAGATATTAACTGCGTGGCTTTTCACATTAACTAGTGATGACAAATAAATCAACTTTTCACAAAATATAATTGCATCTAAACCATATAAATTAATTTGATATATTAGCAAAAACATCAAACTAATTTATATTAAAAGATAACAATATTTTCTATGAATACTTTTTCATAAATGCTTCAGCGAATTCTACGAAACATTGTTGTGAAAAGATATCATTTACTGAATTAGATATATGTTCTTTTTTTATAGATATTTCAAATAATCAGTTAATAGATAAATTATGAGTTTAAGTTACATTTGTATTTATTGATTTATCATCATACTTATTATCATTTATAATTATTGGAGGTTATGATAAGTGTAGTTTTATCAACTTAATTTATGAAGAGTGTTAAACAAGACTATTTAGAAAGAGTATTATCAGTATTAAATTCTTTAATCACTTGTGCTATGCCTTTATCATCTTTATTGCTTTCTTTTTTAGCAGTATTTTTAAAAGTAGAATTAATATTTTTTAGTTATGGTATATTAAGTGTTATTTTAGTTTTATTGATTTATGATTTTGTTAAAAGCAAAGATATTTAAGTATTTTTATTTAGAAAAAATATATATGTTCAATCTTTATAATCTTATATCGATAAACTTTAATCATTTGGAGCTTTATAATCCAACAAATGTATAAGAAAATTCTTAATGAACTAAATTGATAAAATATCATGTAACGCTTCGTCGATAATGAAGAATGTTTGTCGATGATTAACATCTAAACATCGTTTGGTAGCACTAAAAGATAAAGATATTGCATACAATGTATTTTCGTAAATTTTTTATAATTGAAAGAAACCCAATTAATAAATTCAAAATTCAAGAATAGAATAGTAGAATACTTAAACAAAGTTTATAAAATTTTTGTGCATGTTCATAAAAAATAATATATATTAATTTATGTAGCCAATAATGATGTTTTTGTTGATTGAAAATGAAATAAAGTGTTATAATTTACTACAAGGGAGATAAAAATGAAAAAATTAATAACAAACCTATTTAAAGGTATTTTGATACTATTTGTACTGTTTCTTTCAGTTCAATCAAATTTTAATGAAGTATCTGCGGAAGTTGGTGAAGATTTTCCAGCTGTAGTTGTGTATACAAATAGCGAAAATGTTGAATCGGCTTATACTTTACTTTTTAGAGTTTTAACTGAAGACTCGGATACTAATACTGGAACAGTAGCAATCGTTTCTAAAGAAAGTAGTGTAGCGGGAGGGATTCTTACGATACCAGAAAAAGTATCAAATAATGGATACACATATACAATAACTGAAATTTGGCAAGAAGCATTTAGATACTCACACTTTTTACATTTGGACTTAAGTGATGCTACAGGGTTAGAAAGTATTGGAAAAGATGCATTTTTATTGACAAGTTTAACTAGTGTTGATTTTGGTGGAGCCCCTAGTTTAGAGAGTATAGGGGATGGAGCATTTGCTTTCACATTCCTAGCTAGAATTGACTTAAGTAATGCGACTAATTTAAAAAATATTGGAGATAGAGCATTTATGAACAGTGAATTAGAGAGTGTTGACTTAAGTAACGCAACTAACTTAAGAAGTATTGGGGAAAAAGCATTTTATGATACAGATTTAACTAGCATTGATTTAGGAGGAGCCCCTAGTTTAAAAAGTATTGGAAGTTATGCATTTAGAGGAACTCCATTAGTTAACATTGATTTAAGTGATGCAACAAATTTAATAAGTATTGGAGAATATGCTTTTGCTAACACACAACTAGCTAGAATTGATTTAAGCAATGCTACAAGTTTAGAAAGTATTGGAGAATATGCTTTTGCTGATACAAATTTAACTAGCATTGATTTAAGTGATGCAACAAATTTAATAAGTATTGGAAGATATGCTTTTGCTAACACACAACTAGCTAGAATTGATTTAAGCAATGCTACAAGTTTAGAAAGTATTGGAAGCGATGCATTTGCTGATACAAATTTAACTAGCATTGATTTAGGAGGAGCCCCTAGTTTAGAAAGTATTGGAGATTCTGCATTTAGGAGCACTAAATTAGAAAGTGTTGATTTAAGTGAAGCTACAAGGTTAAAAAGTATTGGGAACAGAGCATTTAAAGGGACAAATTTAACTAGCATTGATTTAGGAGGAGCCCCTAGTTTAGAAAGTATTGGAAATGATGCATTTATGAGCACTAAATTAGAAGGTGTTGATTTAAGTGGAGCTACAAGTTTAAAAAGTATTGGTAACGAAGTATTTGCTGATACAAATTTAACTAGTATTGAATTAGGAGGAGCACCTAGTTTAGAAAGTATTGGATATTTGGCTTTTTTTGGAACAAAATTAGAAAGTGTTGATTTAAGTGATGCAACAAATTTAATAAGTATTGGAGATGGAGCATTTGAAGGAACTCAATTAATTTACATTGATTTAAGTAATTCAACTAACTTAAAAAGTATTGGAAGTAATGCTTTCGCTAATACACGACTAGCTAGTATTGATTTAAGCAATGCAACAAGTTTAGAAGATATTGGTGATAGTGCTTTTAGATTTCTTAATCTAGAATCAATCTATATAAATTCTAATCTTACAGGAAATAAAGATGGAATAACTAATCTACCTAATCCGAATATTGTATATCTATCAAATGCTATTTATGACACGTTTCCTAAAGCAGATATTGGAACTACAGTTATTAATAAGTATCATACACTAAATGTAAATGGAGCGGAAATTACTTCTGTACATGCTGGTACTACAACAAACTTCTCTAAAGTAGGTGTAGGTGAGATTGTAACAATAAAACTTAATACAGGTCATAACTTAAGTGACTCTAATATACCAAGTAGTATTTCACTTACTCCTACGGCTGATGTAAATGTTTATACATTTACAATGCCTGATGAAAATGTAGTTTTGGATATTAAAGTTATAAATCCACCAACTCCAACTACAACACCATCACCAACCCCAACCACAACACCGTCACCAATTCCAACAACTACACCTTTACCAACAGCTACACCATCACCAACACTACCTACAACTCAACCAGGGGGAAGTGTTGTCTCATTGTCTAGTTTAGAAATAGTAAATAAACCATCTAAAGTTTTATATGGAGAAGGTCAAGCAATTAATCTAAATGGTATCAAAGTGAATGCTGTATATGAAGATGGAAGTATATACTCTGTACAACCTAATGAATTAACAGTATCAGGATTTAATAGTAATCAAGTAGGTACACAAACTATCACTGTAAAATATGCAGGACTGACTGATACATTTGTTATTAACGTTGAAGGAGATAATGAAAATACTAATGTTGATGTAGAAAAAGAAACTACTGATAACACAACAGAAACTACAGAAGATGAAGTTGCTACAGAAACTCCAAACACTGAAGATACGAGTGAGTCAACAGATTCTGAAGCATCTACAGAACCTACAACTGATGAAGTTATACCTACTGAAGAAGAAAGTGGAATGAATTTAATATTCGCAGGATTGATAACTGCAATAATAGGTGGAACTGTTTTCTATTTTGTAAAAAGGAATAAAAAATAGATATCAGAAATTCGAAATAACAAAAAGATATTGTTGTAAATAACTCAAAGTCACTAATAGAATTTATACTGTGAAACGGACCCCAAAAGTTGGATACCCAATTATTAGGAGGTTCGTTTTTATATGTAAAATTATCAAGAGAACTAAAATGGAAATATATAATTTAAGGATAATGGGAATAACATTTTCTGAGTTGATATTAAGATATGATATTAGTCAAAAAGTTATTGAATATTTAATTAGATTAATCGTATAGCATGATGTTGACATCTTAGTATATGAAACACTAAGATATAAAATTAAAGTAAATGAGTGATTAATGCAATTAAATTAATATTATGTAACAGATATTGTGTTGTATCGACAAAGAAACAATACGTATGCTTGATACTATAATCGTTGCATTAAGCCACCTCGAGACAATATTAGTGATGACACGTCTATAATCGTCAGTGTTTGCAGTGGTTTATGAAGGTTTTTTCTTAAAAAAATGAAATGTAAAAAAATGCAAAAAATTTGATGACATTGCTATTTTGACTATTTTAGGTAGATTACATAGGAATTAGTCGATTTACTAAGTGTTTAATTAACGTGATAGATATCCTATCACGAAGTCCATTATTATAGTAGATTTTTATATGTAATCAATTATATATAATGATATAAGTTAATGTTTAAATTGAGATAATTGTTATTGTATATGTAATGTCTATTATTGTTTTATCTTTTAAATCTAGAATTTATGAATTTTAGTTATTGAAAATTAATTATGCACTTATATATATGATTAATATACCATATATCGTACAAGAGTGTTAGTTTATAGTGTTTTTATGTGTTTGTTTGTAATATAATTTAATAGTCAAAATCATTTAATTACTTAATATTTTATAATTTAAGTTTTTAAATGATTATATATATAGTAAAGCTTAATTGTAATTTAGATGTACTAAAACTTAGTTATATGTTTAAAGTTTCATAAAAATGAAAAAAGGGGAGATAGAAAATGGAAGATTCAATAGTAGGTTGTTTATTAATTGCTGGTATATCTTTAGCTATAGGTATAAGAACACAATTAAATAAAAAATATTATAATAATGGAATAATTACAAATTTAATTATTATCAATGCATATTTATGTACGGTTTTATCCGTATTGTGCACCGTAATAGGACAACAGTTAGGATTAGTTGTACTTATGTATGGAATAACATCAGGCTCAATATTATCAATAGTAGGTAATTATTATTATATTGCTAAATGTTCAGTTAAAATAGATGATGCAATATGTACGCATTATCATGAGAATAGATCAAAACATGGCGTAAAGTCTTATCAACCATGTTTTATCTATAAATATAATGGTATAGAATATAAAGACCGATTCGATGTTAATAACGAACTAAGTGTACGCGATTTTGTACAGAATTATAAAATAGGAGGCATAAGTTCTATCTTTATAAATCCTAATAAACCTGAAGAAATGATGATAAATAGAACATATCCATATCGTGTTTTTATTATTCTTATCTTAGTTATCATTATTTGGATATTTATTTTTGATGATATATTATTATTATTAAATCTTTAATGTTTTCATAATTAAAATAAGAAATTTATTATTGATATGTTATAATTTATTTCGAAAAAGGGGGATATTATGAAAAAATTATTATTAATTGCTTTAACAATGACAATGTTAGTGTCATGTACTACAACACAGGTGGAAGAAGAAAAAGAAGTAGTAGAAGATTCAGTAAAAAATGAAGAATCAATTTTGGAAGTAGAAAGTTATGAATATGAGACTACAGCTCATACTTATGAAAGTGTAAGAGGTACAACAATCTATGCTAATGTGACTATGCCTGTAACTGATGAAGATGTACCAGCAATTGTCTTTACCCATGGACATGGTGGATTTAAAGAAGAATTAGAAATCCTTACTAATACTATTGCGAAAAATGGTATTGCAGTTATTATATTTGATCATCCAGGATGTGGTGAAAGTACAGAAGATTTTATCTTAGATAACAACATGGAAAACATTTTAGCTGATATGAATTCAACAAAAGAGTATTTACTAACTCTTGATGGAATTAATAAAGATTTAATTGCAGTAGGTGGTTATAGTATGGGTGGTAGAGCTGCTACTTTAAGTGCTGCTAATGATGATTTTTATAAAGCAGTAGTACTATGGTCACCAGCTGTTGCAAATAATGCTGAAGATATGTATTCATTTACTCAAACTGATGAAACATCTTTTAAAGCACTAGCAGATAATGCTCATGAAAATGGACAAGTAACATATACTGCTATATATGGCTTTGATCAAACACTTTCTAGCAAATGGTTTAGTGATATGGAAAAATATAATCCAATTGATGTTGCAAGTCAAATAACAGCTCCAATATTTATTGTTAGACCAACAAATGATGAGATTATTTCATTAGATGCAATTACTACATTTGTTGAGGCAACAGTGAATTCTAGTGCTGTTGAACTTGTTGAATTAGAAGGTGGAAATCATGGATTTGGTATCTATTCTGATGAATTAGAATTTACAGAGCATGCTGCAAATTTAACGGCATCATATTTAAAAACAACATTAAAATAGTAAACTTAAAAAAACTAGAAATGGAAAATAACTCATTTCTAGTTTTTTAATATTGTTTAAAATTATTATATATAAATACTCAGGTGATCTTTTGAATCTTAGAATATATATAAGATATGGAAATAACGCTCAATAGATACATTATTAAAATAATGATTAAAAAAATACCGACAACAATAATTGAATTTTGTAATGCATAAGTAACTAAAAATAATGTGATCAATAAGCAGATTGATATTATTAATATTTTAGCTATTGTTTGTTGTTTTAAACTAATTATAGTATTTTTATTTTCTTTATATGCTTGATAACATAAATATAAAATAAATAATAGTTCTGCTATAAAATATAATGTATTACTAGCATTAGAAGAAGAAAAATGGACTATATTAAAGTATTTTAATAAAAAATATAGCAATAAAGTTTCTAAAATGAAACATAAAATAATTGATATAAAATAATCATAGGTGACTTTTATTTTCATGATTTTAACTCCTTTGTATTGTCTATATTCATATTTTAGCATGAACTTAATAAATTAATAATTCATATTATATTTAATCGCTTTTAGATTGTAAAAGATAGATATAAATATAATAATGTTATAATTTTGATAGAAGATGATTAAATTAAGGAGGAATAATTATGCTTAAGATTAAATTTAGTGAAGAGCAATTAGCTATTCGTAATAAATTAGGTTATCAAAGTTTTATATTTATGCTTATATTGATATTTATTAATATTATGGCTAATGAATCATATATGTGGGCAGATTATTTCACACAATCATTTATATTAATAATAATATCTGTGTATTATTTTTTGATTTGTGGATTATTAAAAGGTTTATTTTTAACAAGTTATAAGAAATATTATATACGAAGTTCAATTTTCTCTATAATATTTTCAGTAGTATTTATGGTTGTGATATATATAGAATTATTTCAAACTAGAAGTGAAGTACTAATAAAAGATGGTGTAGTTCAAAGGATGATGATTATTGTAGTATATTTATTACTAAATTTAATAAAAGAGTTTATTCAGTTAATAATAATTGTTAAAAATAAAAAAAAGAAAAATATTAATGATATTAAAGAGATTATATAGATAAATTAAAAGAGTAAAGATACTCATTTATATTGATTGAATTTACTCTTTTTGTTATAAAAAGTATCTTTATGTATTGTATTCATAATTTATGTATGTTATTATTTATCCTGTCCCTAAAAGGGAGTGAAAATATTTTCGAAAAATGACCAATTAGCTAAGGCCAACGGACAGCCGGTCAATGCCGAACCATAATATGGTGGCAGTTGCCATCTTATTGATTTATAAAGTTTAATAAACTTTATACCAAATAAATATGTATTTATTTAAGCACTATTGTTTGGTCAATAAGAGTAGTAAAAACATTTTTTGTTATATAGACTCGATAATGACAATAAGGCAAAAAGCCTTGTAACACAGTGTATCTGTGTTTTTTTTATGAATTTTAATTTATAAATTGTTTTTAGGAGGACAAAATGAAAAAATTATTATCACTAATTGTAGTGGGTTCATTATTTTTATCTTTAATTGGTTGTAAAAGTGAGGAAACAACTACAAATAATGCAGCAAAAGATGAGTATCAAAACTATATTGATGCTGTTAATCCAGAGTTTGGATATGATATTGCAATGGAATTATCAACAAACCCTGAATTACTAAATAACGATTTAGGAAGTAGAACTTCAGGAAGTGATGCTGAGCATAAAGCGGCAGATTATTTATTTGAAGTGATGCAAGATATGGGTCTTGAAGATGTTGAGAAAATTGCTGCAGATGCTGATAAATGGCAATCTAATGGCGCAAGCTTAACAATTGATGGCAAAGAATATAATGTAGCTTCTTATGCAACTAATGGTACAGATATTGATGGCATAACAAGTGAAATTATCTTTTTAAATGATGGTACAATGTGGGATTATGAGAACATTGATGCTACAGGAAAAATAGTATTAATTGATATAAATCAAAGAGAGAATTGGTGGATTACATATCCAATGCTTGAAGCAGAACTTCAAGGTGCAGCAGCTATTTTAGCGGCTAATGTAGGTGGCTATTCACAAATATCTGGGGATGCATTAAATTTACAAGATATTTGTGCACCATTAAGTATTCCTACACTAAGTATTAGTGTAAATGATTCTTTAGAGATTCAAGAAAAAATAGCTGCAGGACCAACAACGGCAACTTTAGTAGTAGATAATGTTGTAGAAGAGGGTGGAACTACTTATAATGTAATTGGTAAAATTCCAGGAAAAAGTAGTGAAAATCAAATTGTTGTGGGAGCACACTATGATATGTATTTTAGTGGCTTTCAAGATGATAGTGTTGCAATTGGGTTAGTATTAGCGATGGCTAAAGGGATGATTGATTCAGGATTTGTTCCAGAAAATGACATCGTCTTTGTAATGCATGGTGCTGAAGAGTGGGGTTCAATTGGTACTCAATTTGACTGGACTGTTGGAGCATGGGAAATGGTTAATAATGTACATCCAGAATGGACTGATAAAACATTAGCATTCATTAACTTTGAATTACCTGCTTATGCATTTGGCTCAAGCACAAGAACAGCAACAGCACCTGAGTTATATTCAATGGTTGAATACTTTACAAATACATATGAATTCACACCAGATCCAAGTGCAGCATTCCCTGATGGTGTTAATACTGATGGAACACCAACTTATACATATTCTGATGACTTTTCATATCATATTGCAGGTATTCCTTCAATGGTTAATGGAACAGTTACTGCCGATGATGTAAAGTCAGGTTCAGATTTCATGGTAGATTATTATCATTCTAACTATGATACTTATGAAACATATAATGAAGAGGTTATGAAGTTTAATCTTGAATACTATGGAGCTATAGCCATGTATATAGATTCACGTCCAGCTTTAGAATTAGACTTTAGCGCACAATATGATCGTATTTTTGCAAGTATTTCAGAAGAAACTATGGCAAATGCTGGTGTAGATATTCAAATATATAATGAAGCTTTAGATACATTAAAAGCTAATGCTGAATTAATGAATGAAAAAATAAATCAAGTAAACACTGATTATGATATTGCACTTTTAAATGGTGATGAAGAAGCTATGAGTGCTTTATGGCAAGAAGGTAAGCAATTAACTGCACAAAATCTTGCAGCATTTAAATTTGCTCAAAGCGAATTATTAAGTCTAATGTATGAAAAACCAATCGTACCACATGAAGGTCCACAAATTAATATTGAATTAATGGAAGAAATTGTTACATTATTAGAAGATGGACAAGGTGATGTCGCAACAGATGAATACGTATGGCAAGTAAATAATGTCTTTGAATGGTATGCAATGTATTTCTCTGAAGGTGTAATCGATATTCAAAATGAAATGATTTGGGGTGAAGATAACCAAGATAATCTATATTGGGGAACTGATAAAGGCTTTGTTAAAGCACAAGTTGAAGAAGCAACTAGAAGTTTAATGTTAAAGTATGGTTTAGAAAACCAAGATTATTCTAGTGAAATTGCAATCTACAAAACAGAAATAGAAGCACAAAAACAAACTTTAAAAGAACTAGCTGATAAAGAAATTAATGATATTACTACATTAAGTGAAATGTTAGTTTTAAAATAAAAGTAAATCGCAATCAATAAATCTGATTGCGATTTTTTTAATATAATTAATTAGATTTTTTTAAATCTAGAACAAATACAAGATATAAATAATTATGATGACTTTAATGCTATGACAGCTGAGATAGTCAAATTATTAAAGACAGTGCTTTTATTTTCTAGATAATCAAGATAAGTGAGATTTATGATAGATGCTAATTCAGTAAAGTAATAACTATAAAATTAATGATAATATAATAAAAAGTTAATAATCTTTTATGCTTGTCTAAAAAAGTATATAAATCCACTTAAGTATGTAGACATAAAGTTTTATTTGTGATAAAGTTACATCTGTATAAAATGATTTTTAGGAGATTGACTATATTATGAAGAATAAGTTTAAGAATATTATATTAACGATTTTAATGTTATGCATGTTTAGTGTGCAATTATATGCAAGTGAGGATACTATTGAGATTGATGATATCTATGAACTAATAGATACAATTAAGTATAATCCTGATGCTAATATATCTATTATAAAAGATTTAGATTTTTTAGAATATACTACAAAAGAAGTAGCATATGTTTTAAGTGATTTTACAGGGACTATAAATGGTAATAACTATGCGATAAAAAATATTAACAGTCCCATATTTAATAACTTAAATAATGCAATAGTAGAAAATTTAATATTAGATAATGTAAATATAAATAACAATAATGTAAATGGTTTATTAGCTAATAGTGCTACAACATCTATTATAAATAATGTGCATATTATAGATTCAAATGCATATTCTACAAGCGGTAATGGTCTTGGTGGTTTTATAGGTAACATTACTGATTCGACAATCACTAATTCAAGTGTAAGTAATACTACAATTATTGGACATCAATTTGTTGGCGGCTTTGTAGGATATACTAATGGTACAAATAACATTAGTAATGTTACTATTACTGCTGAGGTTACAGGAAATGGTTGGTCAGTTGGTGGTTTTGTAGGCCGTAATAATGGTTTTTTAAATATATCAAATAGTATTATTGCTCCAAACTTTGTACCAACAGGTGGAACAACTGCAAAAGGTGGATTACAAGGACATTCAAATGGAGAAAATCTACTTACTTTAACTAATGTATTTATTGCTCCGACAAGTACTAATAATGCAGAATCAAAAAGAATTATAGGTACAGGAAATATTAGTGGTACCAATGTAATTGAATGGGCTGATAGTGCATTAGTAAAACAAGATTATAGTTGGCTAGCTAGCGAAGATACAGCTAATATTAATGAAACATTCTTTAAAGATACACTAAATTTAACTGAAGATAATTTTAATATGGTTGATACATCAATGGATAATCTACCATTTCCTAAATCTTTTAGTATGGTAAATGATTATTTGACAAGACAAGTAAGTGAACCTGAATTTATTAAAACTGTTGAAGAATTAGACACTGCTATTAAAGCTTCATCAATGTTTGATATGAATGAAGATTATCAAATGTTACTAATGCAAAGAGAATTTGTTAATAATGTAAGTTATGATTATTTGATGAAGTTTGCTGTACTTAGTGAATCACATTCAAACTTTTTAAAATGGTTATATAATGATTATACTAACTTATATACTTACACAATGGGAGGAACACCAGATTATAATAATTATCAAAATGAATTATCAGTTTTAAAAGAATTATATGATGTTTATAAATCAGATTTAGAACTAACTACAATTACTGAACATGGCAATGTATTAGGTGATGTGTATCGTACAATGTTTTTCTCAATAGGTAAAGCTTATGCAACTCCTGTTAGATTTTGGACAGCATGGGATACGGTAGATGCAAAAGTAGGGGATAGTAATCATCCATCAACATCAGATCCTGTAGAAAGATATAGTGTTTTTAAAAAGTTATATGAAAACAATCTATTAGGGTATCAAGATGAGGAAGAAAACTTTATTCAAAGTAATTTAATGTTTGAAAATTTAGAAGTTGAAGAAATGCGTTATGTTGTTAGTGCTCATATGGATGATGCTTCTTTAGAATGGTTAAACTGGTATATTGAAAGTGATTTAGCAAAAACAAATCATCCAAAATGGAATAATTCATTAGAAAGTAGAAGAAACCCATATACATATATGGATTATTCATATGGTTTTAAATATAACGATGAATATTATGCAGATCCAGATAACTATCCAATGTTTGATGCAAAATACAATTTATCATCATTTGGTCTAGATAATCTTGTAAGTGAGAGTCCAAAACATTATGTTATTTTTAATGAAGCTGGTATTTGTTGGGGGATTTCTAAAGTTGGAGCTGATATTTGGAATGCACTTGGAGTTCCTTCAAATGCTGTAAGTCAACCAGGACATTTAGCTTATATTTATTCTTCATATGATGATGATAATGATTTAATGTATTGGGGTAATATTGGTAATGCAATATCAAATTGGGCTACTACAGGAGATGGTGGACCAACAGCTAAAGCTGATAAGTTCTATATTAGAATGCCTTTAACATGGGGTGATGATTCATCAGCTACTGGATATAATGCATCATACTTAGCACTGTCACAAGAAGCAATTAATAATTTTGATACATATACAAGTTCACAAATGGTATTATTGTTAGAAAAAACATATAGTGATAATAATGAATCATTAGAAACTATATATAAAAAAGCGATTGAATTAAATTCAAGAGATTATGATGCATGGCTAAAATTGACTAAACTGTATGCTAATGATATGGATAAAACAAATGATGAATTAATAGAACACTTAACTAAATTATCAACTGCTTTAAATAATGCACCATTACCAATGTTTGATTTATTTAATATAATCAAACCACGTTTAGATGGTGATGCATTAAACTTAACTAGATTTAATTTGATGTTAGAGCAAAATTTAAATAATGATTTAAATGCAACTATTGAAGATTCATTAGATTATAATATGATTACTCAAACAGCTAATTATCTATTGGGTAATACTAATAATGATATTGCTACATTCTCATTTAGTGGTGATTTAGAAAATACAATTATATTATCTGAAGATGTCTTTGGTACTAATGATGTAGTTTGGGATTATTCATTAGATGGTGGTAAAACATGGACGCAAGTTGAATCTAATCAAATAGAATTATCACAAGAAGAAATTGCTAAAGTGAGTGTAGAATTAGATATATTAGTTCATATCATTGGTGTTAATTATAATCCTGAGAATATCTTTACAATTGATATATTAAAAGCTCCAATACTTTCTAATATGCATGCTAATGATTTAGAAAATAGAGTTTATAAAACTGATTTACCATTAGAATGGTATGATGAAGTAAATGGTGAATGGACAGATATATTAGAAGATACAAGATTTATAGGTGATGTGAGCATTGATATTAGATTAAAAGCAGATGGTGTAACACTAGCAGGTGATCCTACTCAATATATATTTACATTAGATAATCAACCAGATAATCGTAAATATCTTACAATAAATAATATTAATCTTGTTAGTTCAACTGCTCCATATAATGAAAATAAATCAGGTTTAAACATGATTGATGGATATAATGGTACTAATTTTTATTCTACAGTTGCAGGTGATAAAGAAATAGTATATTCATTTGATTCTCCGATAAAATTATCAGCAATAGAGTATGTACCATATGGTGGTAATATTGGACGTATATTAGATATGGTAATCTATGGTAGTGTTGAAGGTGAAACATATTTTGAATTATATAGAGTTGAAAATTTAGAAAATAATACATCAATAAAAGCTTTTGAAATTGATACTCCAACAGAAGTTCAATTTGTTAAATTTAGCGTAACAAGAACTAACGATGGTAGTTTAACAGGCACAATGCTTAATTTTTATCATGATATTGGTGAATCTATTGATTTAGATCAACTTATTAATAAAATAGATGAGGCAACGACAACATTAAATAGCAGTGATTATAATAAAACTAATGCAGCCAAAGAAGCATTTAAAGTAGAAATAAATAATGCTAGAGATGTATTAAATAATCCTAATTCTACACAAAGTGAAGTAGATAATGCTGTAATTACGTTAACAGGTTCAATCAGTACATTTATTGATTCAAAAGATGCAGCATTTAAAAATGTACTAATTGATGAAATCAATAAAGCTAAAGAAACTTTAAATAATATTACATATGATAAAGAACAAAGTGCTAAAGATGCTTTATCTTTAGTAATAGCTAATGCAACAGATATTTTAAACAATGATGATGCAACTCAAGCTAATGTTGATGAAATGGTCATTAATTTATCAAATGCTATTACAACATATATTGAATCAAAAGATGTTGTACATAAAGAAGAATTAAGAGATAAAATAACTGAAGCAACTAATACTTTAAACAGTACAGATTATGATAAAGAGCAAAGTGCTAAAGATGCATTTAATCTAGCAATAACAAATGCAACAAATGTCTTAGATAATGTTGATGCTTTACAAAGTGATGTTGATAGTGCTTTAGAAGCTTTAACAAGTGCGATTACTACGTATATTGAATCAAAAGATGTAGTACGAAAAGAAGCTTTAAATGACAAGATAAATGAGGCGACAGAAATTTTAAATAATCCTGATATTAGTAAAGAAGAAAGTGCAAAAAATGATTTTATTTTAGCAATAACAAATGCAACAAATGTCTTTAATAATGCTGATGCTTTACAAAGTGAAGTTGATGATGCTTTAGCTACATTGATACTAGCAGTAAATACATATATTAATTCAACAGATTTAATTGATAGTGAATTAGCTAATGTTATTGAAAATGCAAAAGACACATTAAATAATGATCTGTATGATAAAACACAAAGTGCTAAAGATACTTTAGATGCTGCAATTAATACGGCTGTAAGTATTTTAGAAAATCCTGATTCAACTGATGAAGAAATTATTAATGCTAAAGAAACATTAACAAATGCTATTAATGCATATATATCATCAAAAGATGTGGTTTATAAAGAAGAATTAACAACAAAGATTGATGAGGCAATCAATGTTTTAAATAGTGAAGACTATCATAAAGAACAAAGTGCAGTTGATGGCTTAAATCAAGCAATAACAAACGCAACCAATGTCTTAAATAATGAAGATGCACTTCAAAGTGAAGTAGACAGTGCTACTGCAATATTAGCAGCGTCTATTACAACATATATTAATTCTAAAGATGTTGTCATTAAAGATGATCTAACAGCTAAAATTGAAGAAGCTAAAGCAACATTAAATAGTAGTGAATATAATAAAGAACAAAGTGCAATTGATGCCTTAAATCAAACAATAACAAATGCAACAAATGTGTTGAATGATGCTGATGCAACACAAAGTGAAGTTGATAATGCATTAGCTGCTTTAACAAATTCAATCACTACATTTATTGAATCAAATGAAGTAATTGAATTTGAAGCACTTGAAACTAAAATTGAAACTGCAAAAAATACTTTAACAAGTTTAGCTTCACAAAAACCACAAGCTACAGAAAATACTTTAAGTACTGCAATTAATAATGCTATAGACATTTTAAATAATGCTACTAATCAAAGTGAAGTAGATAATGCTATTAGTGCATTAAATACAGCAATTGATAATTATATCAATAGTGATAATATTGCGTTAGATAATAGTGCATTAAAAGATTTGATTAATAATGCTACAACAGCTTTAAATAGTGATGAGTACAAAAAAGAGCAAAGTGCAATTAATGCATTAAACACAGCTATTAGCAATGCATTAGCAGTATTTAATAATAAAGAAGCAACACAAGTTGAAGTTGATTTAGCAAGTTCACATTTAAAGCAAGCTATCGATACATTTATTAATTCACCAAATTTAAGTGTTAATACAACTAACTTAAGTCAAAAAATTAATGATGCTATAAACACTTTAAATAACAGTTCATATAATAAAGTTACAAGTGCAAAAAATGAATTAAGTACAGCTATTGAAAATGCTAAAAATATCTTAAATGATTCTAGTTCTTCACAAGATTTGATTGATGAGGCTTATAAGATGTTAAATGATGCAGTTATGAAGTATATCTTAGCTGACAATAACGTTAATGAACCAACTGTTGATGAAGTAGAAAAAGATGAAGTAAAAGAAGATATTAATGAAGAAAATGTAGTAGAAGATAAATTAAATATTGAAATTGAATCAGACATTGAATTTAATATTGATAATGAAGAATTAGAATACATCTTTAAAGATTATTCAAATATTAAATTAACGATTATTAATCAAGACTTAGATACAAATGAAAATGATAAAGAAATTATCAATGCATTTATTTCTAATAATGAAGAAAACTTTAATATAATTTCAAGTTATGATATTTATTTTGAATCAATTGATGCAAATGGAAATACATACATTGAAAAATTAGATGAAAAAATTAGAATTACAATTGATATCCCAGATGGCTACGATACTAATAAAAAATATGCTATGTTAAGACTTCATAATGATGAAGTTACTATGTTATTAGATCTTGATAATAATGATAAAACAATTACTATTGAAACTGATTGCTTCTCTACTTATGTTTTAATTGAACAAGAAGTAGTTGAAGAAGAAGCAAGTGAAGATTTAGATTTAGATGAAACTAATGAAAATACAAGTGATAATAGCTCATCAAGTTCAAATATGATGTATTTAGTATATTTATTTGCGCTTGTTATAGTTATTGTTGTAATTGTGAGAGTGTTAAAGAAAAGATAATTAATTAAAATTTAAATTTTGTATTGACTTACATTAATTTATCAATATAATTTAAGTATAACGTGTTACTGATAAGCAGGCATGAGTTAACTATTAAGATTTTTATAGTGACTCATGCCTTTTATATTAAAGGAGAAGAAGATGTTTTTTAATAAAGACAAAAAAATAACTGCAGCAGTTGAAGGAATTGCAATAGATATTAAAGATGTAAAGGATGATATGTTTGCTAATGAATTAATGGGTTTAGGCTTAGCTATTACACCAACTAGTACAACTATTTGTGCTCCGGTTGATGGAGAAATCACTTTATTTGCTAGTACAAAACATGCCTTTGGATTAAAAACAAAAGATGATTTAGAAGTGTTAGTCCATTTAGGTGTTGATACAGTAAAATATGAAGGAAAAGGTTTTACAAAACACTTAGATGAGGGCGCTAAAGTAAAAGCAGGACAACCAATAGTTGAATATGATTATGAATTCTTTAAAAATGAAGGTTTAGATATTAGTGTAATGACTATCTTATTAAATCATACTGAATATACAATTAATGATATTGTAAAAAGTGGTAATGTTTCTACAAAAGATGTAGTTGCAAACTACAAGAAGTAAAATTATGAAGATTGTAAAAGTCTTCAATAATAATGCAGTAGCTGTAATTACTGATGAAAATAAAGAGGCAGTTGCTTTAGGTTCAGGGATTGGATTTGGAAAAAAAGTAGAGGATATTATTGATACAACAAAGGTTGAAAAGATCTATTATATTCAAGATGATTTACAAACAAAATTCTTAGAATTATTAAAAGATACTAATCTAAAGTACTTAGAACTAGCAGAAGAGGTTTGTAATAAAGCCAATGCTGTTGGAATTAAAATGCAACATGGTTCAATAGTAGCACTGGCAGATCATATAAGCTTTGCATTGACAAGAGCTAGTAATAATATAACACTACCAAATTTAATAGTTGATGAATTAAAAGTATTATATAAAACAGAATTTGACTTAGGTTTAGAAATGCTAGATCTAATAAAAGATAAAACAGGTATCTTATTACCAAATGATGAAGCAGGTTATATAGCTTTACATATTATTCAAGCAAGTGGAGAAATTACAGCTGATGCTACATTAAAAGTAGTTGATTTTGTAAAAGTATCTATTAACTTAATTGAAGATGTCTATCAATTAAAGTTTAAAGAAAATGACTTTTATTACTTAAGATTAACGACTCATTTAAAGTTTTTAGCTTTAAGAGTCATGAATAAAGAAAAACAAGCTTTAGATGTAGATGTAGAAATGTTAAACTTCTTCTTTACATCTAACAAATTACATAAAGTCTTTGCTGAAAGGTTTTATGAAGAAATATTGATTAAGTTTAATCAAAAAATAAATAAGGAAGAAATCTTATTTATCATTATCCATATTACTAAATTTCTAAAAAAATAATAGGATTGTTACTGTGTTCAGGCAAGACCGAAAAATAGAAATATTTTTTGGTCTTTTTTGATATAAAAAGAGGAGAAATGAAATGAAAAATTTTAAAGGAGCTTTAGAAAAATTCGCTAAAGTCATGGTTCAACCATTAATGTATTTATCAGTTGCTGGTTTATTAATGGTATTTGGAGTATTATTTACAAATGATACAGTGAAAGGATTATTACCATTTTTAAATTGGTATCCAATTCAATTAATTGCAAACTTAATTTATAATGCAATTTTTGCGTTAATTAATAATTTAAGTGTTGTATTTGCTGTTGGTATTGCGGCAGCTTTAGCTAAAAAAGATAAGCATCAAGCTGCTATTATTGGTTTATTATCATATTTAATGTATTTAACAGTATCTAAAACTGTACTTGAAATGTCTGGAAATTTAGCGGTTGCAGATCCAATGTTTGGTTTAATGGGAACTGGACAATCAGAAATTTTAGGTATCCAAAACGTAGACATGAATGTATTTGGTGGTATTATTGTTGGTTTTTTAACAGGTTATGTATTTAATAAAACTTGTAATAAAAGATTTAAAGGGGCAATGCAAATCTATTCGGGTCCTAACTTCTCATTTGCAGTTATGATCTTTGTAATGATTGGTTTTGGTTTAGTATCTACTTATTTATGGCCATATGCTCAACAAGCAATTTCAGCTTTAACTACATATATTAAAAATTCAGGTGAATTTGGTTTATTCTTATATGGTTTCTTAGATCGTTTATTATTACCAACAGGATTACATCATTTAGTTTATATGCCATTTATGTTTACTGATGTTGGAGGAGTATTACAACTTGGAGATACTACAATAGCTGGTGCATATCCAATTATGGCAACAGAAATTCAAATGGGTGTAGAGCAATTCTCAAGCTCAATTTATTATATGGCTAATGGATTCACTAAAATGTTTGGTTATATTGGTATTGGTGCTGCATTTATCTTTACTGCTAAAAAAGAAAATAAAGCAAAAACTAAAGCATTATTAATTCCATTAATTGTTACTGCATGTGTTGCATCAATTACAGAACCAATTGACTTTATGTTTGCATTTGTTGCACCATTATTATATTTAGTACATTCAATTATTGCCGGTTTATTTATCGCTTTATTATCTATATTTGAAGTAACAGCAGTAAGTGGTAACTTAATCACATCTTCAATTACAAATGTTGTATTAGGTGCCGAATTAACAAACTACCCAATGTTCTTCTTACTTGGAGCAATTCAAATCGTTTTATACTTTGTTGTGTTTACAGCATTAATTAAAATTTTCAAATTTAAAACACCTGGTCGTGAAGATGATACAAATGTAACAGAAAATAAAGAAGAAAAAACAACAACAGTTGATATTAAAGAAGAAGATATTAAAACATTAGTTGAAGGTCTTGGTGGTAAAGCTAATATTAATTCAGTAGAAAATTGTTTTACAAGACTAAGAGTAAATGTAAAAGATGTATCATTATTAGATGATAATAAAATAAATACAGTTAAAAACAGTGGAATTGTAAAAAAAGATAATGATATTCAAGTAATTATTGGTTTACAAGTATCAGATGTAAGAGCTGCAGTTGAAACAGTATTAAATAAAGGAGAATAAGCATGATTATAACTTTAGTAGGTGGAGGAAGTACTTTTACTCCAGGTATTGTTAAATCAATCGTACAAAGAGAAAAAGAACTTGGAGTTAAAGAAGTTCGTTTATTTGATATAAATAAAGAAAGACAAGATAAAGTAGCAGTTATTGTAAAATGGATCATTGAAAATCAATTAAAAAGTAGTGTTAAATTAACAGTAACTAATGATCCTAAAGAAGCATATACAGGAGCTAAATTTATCTTCTCACAAATGCGTGTTGGTGGATATAAGATGCGCGAACTTGATGAAAAGATACCATTAAAACATGGATGTGTTGGACAAGAAACATGTGGACCTGGAGGTCTTGCATATGGAATGAGAACATTAAATCCAATGATAAATTTAATTGATGAAGTTGAAAAGTATGCTGACCCAGAACATTGGATCTTAAATTATTCAAACCCAGCATCAATTGTTTCTGAAGGATGTAGATTATTAAGACCGAATGCTAGAATAATTAATATTTGTGATATGCCAATTGCTATTATTGCAATTATTGGTCAATGTTTAGATATTAAAGATCATAATGCAATTGATTATGATTACTTTGGATTAAACCATTTTGGATGGTTTACTAAAATGTCATATGAAGGTAGAGATATTTTAAAAGAAATTAAAGAATATATTAAAGAAAATAAAATATTATTACCAAAATCAGTTATTGATAGAATTAATGATCCAACTAACGTTAATAGACATGCTAATCAATCATGGATACATGTATGGACTGCTGTATATGAAATGATGGAATTATTCCCAGAGTATTTACCAAATACTTATATGAATTACTATTTATTATCTAAAGAAGCGGTAGAACATAGTGATATCAATAAAACACGTGCAAATGAAGTAATGAATGGTAGAGAAAGTGATTTGTTTAAAGGTATTGATAAATATTTAGAAACTGGTGAAGTAGATCCTAAAACATTCTATGCAGGAGATCATGGTGATTGGATAGCTGATCTTGCTATTGCAATCAAAAATGATACAAAACGTAAATACTTAGTAATTGTACCAAATAATGGAACATTACCAAATATTGCTGATGATGTAATGGTAGAAGTACCAGCATATCTAGGCAAAAATGGCCCAGAGGTTATCAAACAAGAAGCAGTACAAACTTTCTATCAAACTTTAATTTCACAACAAGCAAATAGTGAAAAATTATTAATTGAAGGTATGGTAGAACAAAGCTATCAAAAAGTATTACAAGCATTCACTTTAAATCGTACAATTCCAAGTGCAAAAGTTGCAAAAGAATTATTAGATGACTTAATTGAAGCAAATAAAGATTACTGGCCAGAATTAAGATAATATAATTATAAGAACATAGAAGATAATTCTATGTTCTTTTTTAGATTAGTAAATAAAAATATATTAATGCCCTATAATTAATTATATATGTGAAATATAACGCCATAAACAACTATTTATACCACATAGACATAAGAAGAATTTTTTTAAATCTTTTTATGATAGTATTTAGCTGTAGAAGGGAGAGGTAAGATGAAGATTAAACTAGAAGATCTAGATAGTGATGAAATTGAAGTAATAATTAGAGGAGATATTGCTGATGATAAAATACAACATCTCATTAGTTTATTAAAGTCAACTAATATTACAAGTAAAATTCTTTTACAAGCAAAAGATAAAGAGATTCTTGTCGATATAAATGAAATTATGTATTTTGAAACTATTGACCGAAAAAATTATGCATGTACAGTTAATGAAAAATTAGTAACTAAATATTCACTGAATGAAATTTTATTAATGTACAAATCTAGGGGAATAACCCAAATTGGAAAAAGTCTTTTAGTAAATGTAAATTATGTTAAATTTTTAGAAGCGGAGTTTAGTGGGAACTATACACTTACTTTGAAAAATGAGGAAAAACTATTGATATCAAGATTTTATATGAAAGATTTCAGAAATACAATTATGGAGGTATAAATATGAAAATTATGAAATATTTAATTGCAGGAACAGGGATTGGTTTTATTTGTACGACATTTTTTATGATAATGTTTATTGGTTTTAATCCATTAACAGCACAAATTTTAGCCTGGCTTATCGCATCAGCTATCTATGGGTTATCAACGATGATATTTGATAATCAAAAACTTAGGTTTTTTTATAAAATTATAATTCACTATATTATTGCCTTAAGTGTAACACTTTGCATAATCTATTTATTTTATCAACCTTATGTAATATCAGTGTTAATCTCATTTACAATCACTTATATTATAGTTCTCTATGCAGTG
The DNA here is from genome assembly GCA_964371715.1 of uncultured Erysipelotrichaceae bacterium. Taxonomy (GTDB): domain Bacteria; phylum Bacillota_I; class Bacilli_A; order Erysipelotrichales; family Erysipelotrichaceae; genus CAYJNO01. The sequence goes on from CAYJNO010000004.1 coordinate 74,668, forward strand.
TGGCAAATTGAAAAAAACAATATAAAGAAATTAAATGAAAAATTAAAAGAAAATAATATGATTTAGATTTGACATAAATGTTAGTACATGATATAAATAAATTGTTAGTCATAACTAACTGGAGGTACTTATGTTAAATATGGAAGAATTAATTTTAAATCATTGTGCACCAACACTGGCTGGTGTTAAAGCATCTAATATGTTTAGTATTAGACATTTAAATAAATCATATAAGGAACAATATAAAGAAATTATATTTTGGAAATTTAAATTATATACAAAAGGCTTATCGTTAAAGATATTAAATTATAATCCAAAAAGTTCAGCATTTTTAATTTTAATATATCGATATAAGGCCTTAAAAGAATCACTTTTTTGTGATATTAAGTTAAGTTGTCTTAATGAATTTGGTTATGACATTAAAGGGAATTTAGAGAGTTTAATTGATGAATTATCAGTTCGTATTAAAAATAATTTCGAATTCCCACATGAGGTTGGCTTCTTTCTAGATTATCCAACTGTAGATGTATTAGGCTTTATCGAACATAAAGGAGCTAATTATACGTTTAATGGTATATGGAAAGCTTATGGCGATTATGATATTGCGAAAAAGCGCTATGAAGAAATCAGACGTTGTACTGAAAAATATTGGGAGAAATATGAAACAGGAAAAGGGGTAATGCAACTAATCCTGATATAAAAAAATGGATGCCTTGATAAAAGGTATCCATTTTTATGTTATATAAGTTTTTTTAAAACTTCTTCAAAATTATTTTTTTCATCATTAATTTTGTTGTCATCATAACGTGGTATAATGTGAAAATGTGTATGAAATACTTCTTGACCTGCGCTTGCTTTAATATTTGATTCAATATTAATACCTGTAGCATTTAATTTCAATAAAGCATGATTTGCTAAAGCTTTTAAATCAACCATCATTGCTTTTGTATCTTCATCATTCATTTCTAAAAAATCAGAAGTATGATTTTTAGGGATTACAACAATATGGCCATAAGTTGCTGGATTTATATCTAAAAAAGCATATGTAGTGTTTGTATCTAATACTTTATAAGAGGGAATTTTTTTGTTTACTATTTTACAAAAAATGCACATATTTATTCTCCTTTAAAAAAAGCGTGAAATCACGCTTAATTGAATGCCCAACTAGCATTTGATTCAACTGCATCATATATTTCTTGTACATATACATCAAAGTTATATAAGTCAAAGTAATAAGCATATGCAGCAGTAATTGCTGTTGTATCAGATGTTAGAGTTAAGAAGTATTCTTCTTTGTAATTGTTGACATCAGTATCAACAACATTAACTACATAATAAGAAGCACTTTCTTCATCGTAAACAACTGGTAATAATGTAGGTTCTGTTGCTGCTTCAAGTCCAGCTTTAATATCTAATGGGATATCAGATGTTAAAGTTAAGATAGTTGGAGCAGTTGATCCTAAATATCCAATTTCAGTTGCAGCTTCAGCTGTTGTTTTACCTTCAGTAATTAAGGCATGAGCTTGATTAGCTAATGCTTCATCAGTAAATGTCATAATTTCAACTTGTTTTGGTGCATGTGGTGTGATATACGTTTCAGCATTTGCATCAAAGTATTTATTGATTAATTTGATTACTGCTTCATTTAAAGTTGTTGAATCACTTAAATCTTCCATTGTGTATTCTTCGGCAAATTCTTTTGTAATAACGATTTTTAAAGATCCTTCAATTACTGCAGAACTACCAACATTAGCGTTCATGATTGTATATACTTCATTTGTATCAACTGTAGTATTTCCAAGAGTGAAGATTACATCATCTCCATTAGTGATTTTATCAGAACCTTCAGTTGCACATCCTGTAATTAAAATTAATGATAATAATAAAACTAATAATTTTTTCATAATTATTCTTCTCCTTGAGCTGCATCTGGTGTCACTGTAGGTTCAACCGTTGCTTCAGGCTCTTCAGTAACTTCAGGTTCTGGTGTAGTGAAACCTAAAGATTCTTCGATTTCTTGTTGTAAAGCAGGATCTGTGAATGTATATCCAATAGTTTCTGCTTGTTCTTTTAAATATGTTGTTAACCATGATTCATCATATGCCATGATTGTATTTAAGAAATCATTTGGATATTGTAATAATGAATCAAAATCATTTGCATCAAATAAGATTAAATGAGCACCATATTGAGTGTATACCCATTCACTTACAATACCTGGTTCTAAAGTGAAGATAGCATCTTTAAATTCTGGTACATATGCTTCTGCAGCATCAATATCAGTATATCCAAGAGAACCACCATTTGTAGCGCTTCCTGTATCATCAGAGTATTCAATAGCTACTTCAGCAAATGATTTACCATCACTTAATGATGTTAATACTGCATCCATTTTTGCTTGTTCTTCTTCTGTTGGGTTTTCAGGGTCTGCTAACGATACTAAAATATGAGAAATTATTCTTGGTTGTTTTTCTGCACTAAACTCTGGGAATAATTCTTTTGCGCCAATTGATAATACTTCGATTTGTTTTAAATTAGCTAAAGCGTATAAGTAAAATTCATCTTCGTTTTCATAACCTAAACCATTTAAAATGTTTTCCATAATAGTGTCATATTCAGCACCATATGTCGCTTTTAATTGTTGAATTGTTAAATCAGCTTGCTCTTTAGCTTCTGCTTCAAGTTCTGGAGTTGTTTCAATAATTGCATCATATAAAGCTTGAACAAATCTTTGAGCAACAACATCTGTTCCTACAGCTGCATACATTTCATTGTAAAATTCATTAGCTGTAACATTTTCATCAGCTATCGAGTAAATTACATTTTCTCCGTTTTCTGTTTTTCCTTCAATTATATTAGCTTGTTGTTCTGTGGCAAAGAAGATAGTAGCGCCAATAAGGCATACTCCAACTAAGCCTATAAACCAATATTTTTTTAATAATTCTGTCATATTGCCTCCTTTTAGACTAACTTAATAATTTTAGCTTAATTACCATAATATTACAATTGGTTGTAACTGAATATTTTGTGAATTCATTATAGTTTATTAAAATTCTACATTAATAGCAATTAAACAACAATTATAATAATAAATCAATAACAAAAATTACACAAGAGTAAAACAATTTAATATTTATATTTAATCCTTAATGATATTGTGTTTTTGGTAGATAAAATAAATTCCATTTGTGATATAATAAATACTGAAATTGGAGGTCGATTTAGATGAATGATTTTAAAATAACAGATTTATACGTTGAAATAGACGGTAAAGAAATATTAAAAGGAATTAACTTAGAAGTTAATGAAAATGAGATACATGCTCTTATGGGGCCAAATGGTGGAGGAAAATCTACACTAGTTCAAGTTATTATGGGACACCCTAAATATAAAGTTACAAAAGGGTCTATTACATATAAAGGAAAAGAAGTGTTAGAATTGCCTGTTGATGAAAGAAGTAAACTTGGTATTTTCTTAGGGATGCAATATCCACAAGAAATTAATGGGATTACAAATTCAGATTTTTTAAGAGCTTGTTTAAATGCTCGTAGTGAAAAGTCTGTACCATTCTATAAATTCTTTAAATTAATGGAAGAAAATGTTCAACAATTAGAAATGAAGAGTGATTTAGCACACCGTTTCTTAAATGTTAACTTCTCAGGTGGAGAAAAGAAAAGAAATGAAATCGTACAAATGAATATCTTAGATCCATCATTTTGTATGTTAGATGAAATTGATAGTGGACTTGACGTTGATGCTTTAAAGTTAGTTGCCGATGCAATTAATGCAAAACAAAGAACATTCTTAGTAGTATCACACTATGAAAGATTTTATGATTTAGTTAAACCAACATTTGCTCATGTTATTATTAACGGTAAAATCGTTAAAAGTGGAGACTATTCATTAGTTAAGAAAATTGATGAAGAAGGCTATGATTGGTTATATAAAGAATTAGATATTAAACCTGTACAAGAAGAAAAAGCTAAAGCACCAATCAGTATTGGTACTTGTAAAGTTAATGGTTAATGCTATGAATAAAGAATTAATTATATCTAAAAATGAAATTATTGAATTAAATGAAGAAACACTTAGTTTAACATTTGTTCCACAAAATGATGCAACTATTATCTTAAAGTGTCAAAATATAAAAAATTTAAATTTAAATGGTAATTTTGATAAAGCTATTACAAATATAATTATTATTAATGAAAGTAATGAAAAACTTACAGTTAATGAAGAATATGAAATTAATGGTGGAACTTTAACAATTGGTCATGGTGTTTTTAGTGTAAATGATTATGTATTAAATACTAAAGCTTTAATCTACAAAGGTGAGTATAATATTCATACTTATACTTTATGTAAGCCTAATGTTGTAATTAATCAAAAAGTAATAAATATGAAACCAAACACTTCAGCTACTATAAATAATAGTTGTGTAGCCTTAAAAGGTTCAAACTATAACTTAGTTGCAAGTGGTGAAATAGCAAAAGATGCATATGGGTCTAAAAGTTTACAAGGATCTAAATGTTTAACATTTGGAGAACTTGAAAATGTAAAAGTATTACCTGTGCTTGTAATTGATGAAAATGATGTAAGTGCATCACATTCATTAAGTGTAGGGAAAATGGATGAAGTACAAATGTTCTACTTAAAGAGTAGAGGGTTAAATGATGAAATGATTAGTGAGCTTGTAACAGTTGGTTATGTAATGCCATTAATTGATTTAGTAAGTGATGATTATAGAGAGTTTATGGAGGGATTTATTTCAAGGAAGGTAAATGAACTATGTTTAACATCGACAAAATAAGAAATGATTTCCCATTACTTACAAAAAATAAAGATTTAGTATATTTTGATAATGCAGCAACGACTTTAAAACCACAAGTTGTTATTGATGAAATTATGAATGTTTTAAGTTATGAATCAGTTAACGTACATCGTGGTGATTATAACTTATCACATCATATTTCTACTAAATTTGATAATGTTAGAGTTAAAGTTGCAAAGTTTATTAATGCAGAAACTAAAGAAATAGTCTTTACTTCAGGTGCTAGTGAATCTTTAAATTTAGTTGCTTATGGCTATGGTCGTAAATATTTAAAGGAAGGCGATATTATCTTGTCTAGTGAAGCAGAACATGCATCAAATATCTTACCTTGGTTTAAAGTCGCTGAAGAAACAAAAGCCGAAGTAAAATATATTAAATTATCAGAAAATGGTGAATTTACATTAGATAACTTTAAAGCTGCCATGAATGATAGAGTAAAAGTTGTATCTTTAGCTAATGTGACTAATGTATTGGGTTATATTTTACCAATGAAAGAAATATGTGCGATTGCTCATAGTTATGGTGCTATTGTTATTTGTGATGGTGCACAATCTGTGCCACATACAATAACTGATGTTAAAGATATGGATTGTGATTTTCTAGCATTTTCAGCACATAAAATGTGTGGTCCAACAGGTGTTGGTATCTTATATGGTAAATATGATTTACTACAAGATTTAGAACCATTTATGTTAGGTGGTGGTTCAAATGCTCGTTTTGATATGTGTGGAAATATCAAACTAAAAGATGCACCTTATAAATTTGAATCAGGAACTCCACCAATAGAAGGAATCATTGGACTTGGAAGTGCAATTGATTATTTAACTGAGGTTGGTATGAAGAACATTCATCAATATGAAGTTGAATTACATACTTATTTAATTGAAAAATTAAAAGAGTTAAAACATATTACAATTTATAATCCAAATGCTGGAACAGGAATTGTATCATTTAATGTTGAAGGTATCTTTCCACAAGATGCTGCTTCATATTTAAATAAATTTAATATAGCTGTAAGAAGTGGTAATCATTGTGCAAAGATATTAATGAATGTCTTAAAGACACAATATACAATTAGAGCAAGTTTATACTTTTATAACACTAAAGAAGAAGTGGATGCATTTGTAGATGCTTTAAAAGATATAAGCTTAGATAAATGCGTAGATATCGTTATTTAGAAACGAGGTAAATATGGAAAAATTTTCAGTTGATTTAAGAAGAGGAATTATCTTAGATCATTATCAAAATCCTCGCAATCGTGGACTTATTGAGGATGAAACATATAAAAAAACACATCAAGCTAGTGAATCATGTATTGATGATTTACACTTACAAATTTTCGTAGATCAAAATGTGATTAAAGATGCTAGATTTGATGGTGAAGCTTGTACAATTTCTACAAGCTCAACTTCAATCATTAGTGAAATGATTGTTGGAAAAACAATAGAAGAAGCAAAAGAAATTATCAGAAATTATCAATTAATGTGTACTGGTGAAGCTTATGATGAAGACTTATTAGAAGAAGCTAATGCTTTTAGTGAGTTATATAAACAAGCCAATCGTATAAAATGTGGTTTAATTGGTCCTGAAGGATTTTTATTGCTGTTAAATGGTGAAAATAATGAATGATAAAATGTTTGATACAGGAAATGGTTTAAATGAAGAAGTCATTAGAACTATTTCAAAAATAAAAAATGAACCAGAATGGATGTTGGAATATCGTTTAAAAGCATATGATGCTTTTGTAAAAATGCCAAATCCATCATTTGGTCCAAACTTAGATTTTTTAGCTTTTGATGAATATACTTATTATATTAAACCATCAGAAAAAGCTGAAAGTGATTGGGATGATGTACCAACTGATATTAAAGATACTTTTGAAAAATTAGGAATACCTGAAGCTGAACAAAAATTCTTAGCTGGTGTTTCAACGCAATTTGAATCAGAAGTTGTATATCATAGTATGTTAAAAGAAGTTGAAGATAAAGGTGTTATTTTCTTAGATACAGATAGTGCTTTAAGAGAATATCCGGAATTATTTAAGGAATACTTTGGAACTGTTGTTCCATATAGTGATAATCGCTATTCTGCATTAAATTCAGCAGTATGGTCAGGTGGATCATTTATCTATATGCCAAAAGGTGTAAGACTTGATAAACCATTACAATCATATTTTAGAATTAACTCAGAAAGAATGGGGCAGTTTGAAAGAACATTAATCATTGTTGAAGATGAGGCTGATTTACATTATGTTGAAGGATGTACAGCACCAATTTATTCAAAAGATTCTTTACATGCTGCTGTTGTTGAAATTATTGTTAAGAAAAATGCGACAATGCGTTATTCAACTGTTCAAAACTGGTCAAACAATATTGTTAACTTAGTTACTAAAAGAGCTGTGGTTTTAGATCATGGCTTAATGGAATGGGTTGATGGTAATATTGGATCAAAAGTTAATATGAAATATCCTGCATGCATCTTAAAAGGTGAATATGCTAAAGGAAGCTGTATCTCAATTGCTGTTGCAAGTGAAGAACAAGTTCAAGATGCTGGAGCAAAAATGATACACTTAGCACCTAATACTTCAAGTACTATTATTTCAAAATCTATTGCGAAAAATGGTGGAGCTGCTAACTATCGTGGTGAAGTGTTTATCGGTAAAAATGCTAAAAATTCAAGAACAAAAATTGAATGTGATACTTTATTATTAGATAAAATATCTCGTAGTGACACAATTCCGACAAACATTATGAAAAATAGTGATTCTATTATTGAACATGAAGCAACTGTTTCAAAAATATCAGAAGAACAATTATTCTATTTAATGTCTCGTGGATTAAGTGAAGAAGCTGCTACTGAAATGATAGTATTAGGATTCTTAGAACCATTCACTAAAGAATTACCAATGGAATATGCTGTTGAACTTAACCAGTTATTGAAACTAGATATGTCAGGTTCAATTGGATAAACAAGAAATAAGAGCATACATAAAAAGTCAATTCGCTAATAATGACTTTAAATATTTAGATCAAAAAATCAATGAGATACTCATTGATTTTTTAAGCAATTATCAATCTATTGCTTTATATAATGCAATGAATGATGAAGTTAATCTAAAAGCGACTATAAAGCATTATATTGGATATAAGAATTTATATGTACCAAAAATAACTGATGATAGTATGGAATTTACAAAAATAAACATAGGAAATGAAGTACAATTTAATAAATATAATATAGAAGAAGTTAAGACAAATGATTATGTTGATTTAAGTACAATAGAAGTAATGATTGTACCACTAAGGGCTTTTGATAAAAACTTAAATCGTTTAGGTCGTGGAAAAGGATACTATGATAAAGTTTTAAATAACATCAAATTAAAAGTAGGTGTTGCTTATAGTATTCAAGAAGTTGATTTAGTTCCAACAGAATTTCATGATATTAAGTTAGATATGATAATTACTGAGAAAGGAATCGTATGTATTTAGTAAGAATATACATTGAATACAGTCTAATGAGTTTAGACCATTATTTTACATATTTATCTAATGATGATTCTTTAAGTATCGGTAAAAGAGTTATCGTTAATTTTAATCATAAAAATATTGTAGGTTTTATTGCTGGATTTGAAAAAACAAATAGAACTGAAGAAGAATTAGTTAAAGATTTTGGATATAAGTTGAAATTTATTGAAGAAATTATAGATAATGAAAATATTATGAATGAAGAACTAATGGATTTAGCCCATTTTATGGCTAAAAATACGATTAGTCCTTTAATGTCATGTCTAAATACAATATTACCACCACAATTAAAACCTAAGAAAAGTAATAGTAAAATAATTTATGATAAATGGGTAAGAAAAACAAATAATAATAACGATAAATTAACACTTAAACAACAAGAATTATTATTAAAGATTGATAAACCTATTTTATATAGTGATGCATTAAAACATAGCTCAAGTATTACTAAAAAACTTTTGGAATTAAATCTAATTGAAATATTTGAAGAAATAAAAAGGGTAGAAGTGCCAAAATATGATAGTTTCGCTGAAGTTAAACTAAATGATGAACAAAAAAATGCAATTGACTCAATTTATCATAGTACTATACCATCACTTTTATATGGGATTACAGGTTCTGGAAAAACTGAAGTTTACTTACAACTGACAAAAATGCTGGTTGAAGAAAATAAACAAGTATTAATTTTAGTGCCTGAAATATCTCTAACACCACAAATGATAAAAAGATTTATAGGGCGTTTTAATAATTTAGTTGGTGTTTATCACTCTGGTCTATCAAATACTGAAAAATTTCATTATTATCAAATGGTTAAAAATAATGAAATTAAAATTATTGTTGGAACTAGAAGTAGTGTTTTTTTACCATTTGATAATCTTGGTTTAATAGTCATGGATGAAGAGCATGATAATTCATATAAACAAGATAAAACACCAACATATCATGTAAGAGATATTGTTTTGCAAAGAGCAAAAACTCATAAGGCTAAAGTGGTATTTGGAAGTGCAACACCAACACTTGAAAGCTTTGCGAAAGGAATTAAAAAAGTATATAATCTTGTTTACTTGAAAAAAAGAGTAAATAATATGTTACCGGAAATCAATATCGTCGATCTCAATAAAGTAATTGCGAAAAATGACAATCATATTATTACAAAAGAAATGCAAAAAGCGATAGAAAAACGTATTAGTGCAAATGAACAAGTAATTATTTTACTGAATCGTCGAGGATTTTATCCATTATTAAAATGTAGTGAATGTAATAATACCTTAAAATGTGTGCATTGTGATGTGGCTTTAAATTATCATCATGAAAGTAAAAGCTTGAAGTGTCATATGTGTGGCTATGAAATCAAAAAACCAACACCATGTGGTTGTGGTAATAAAAACTATTCAACTTTTGGCTATGGGATACAAAAGGTCGAATTAGAGTTAAATAATATGTTTAAAGAAGCAAAAGTATTAAGAGTTGATAAAGACACAACTAGCAAAAAAAATGCTCATGAAAATTTATTAAAAGCTTTTGAGAACAAAGAATATAACATAATGATTGGAACACAAATGATTGCGAAAGGTTTAGACTTTAAAGATGTCACTTTAGTGATTATATTAAATGCTGATCAAGGACTTGGAAGTTTAGATTACCAATCATGTGAAAATACATTTGGTTTATTAATGCAAGCATGTGGCAGAAGTGGAAGACATAAGCAAGGTGAAGTAATTTTACCATTATATAATGTAAATCACTTTATTATAAATGCATTAAAGAATCAAAGTTATGAATATTTCTTTAAAGAAGAAATGAAATATCGACATATATTAAAATATCCACCATATTCATATGTCGTTGCAGTAGAATTTAATGATTTAAAGGAAATTAACTGCATTAATGCAGTTAATTATATTGAAAATGCTCTTGATTTAGTTAATATTGAGCATTTAAAAGCTACTGCATTAAGAAAAATTAAAGATAAGTATCGTTATAGAATAATAATTAAAGGCTCTAATCTAGAACAGATTAAAGAAGAGTTGTATAATATTGTCAAAGGATATTATAAAATGGGTTTTAAAACAAATATCAATGTTGATATAAATCCATCATATTTGGGGTAAGAAGATGAATGAAAGAAAACTAACATACGAAATATTAACAGAAGTAATAATCAATAATGGTTATGCCAATTTAATGATGAGAAAATATCAAGATTCTGATATTAATTTTAATTATGTAACAGAAGTTGTATATGGAGTATTAAGAAATTATAGTATTTTAAAACATCAATTTAAAGATTTATTGAAGAAAAGGTGTGAACATAAAATAGAAATATTAATTATCATAGGGATATATGAATTGCATTTTATGAAGAGTGATGACTATGCTGTTGTAAATGAAATTGTAAAAATGGCTAATCCAACAAATAGAGGTTTTGTAAATTTTATTTTAAGAGAATCATTAAGAAGAGGGTTTATTGATAGTGAAGAATTAAGTATTCAATATTCAATTCCTACATGGATTTATCGTTTATGGATTGCCCATTATGGGGAAGATATCGCAAAAAAACTGGCAAAAGCTGCAACTGAAAAATTACCGATATATTATCGATTAAATAATATCAAAGCGAGTTTTAGTGATTTAAAAGATTTAAAAATAAATAAAATTGATGATTATAGTTTTACAAGTGAACTTAATTTGATTAAGTCAGCTGAATTTAGAAAAGGACTATTTGCAATACAAGATCTATCTGCTGCTCAAATTATCTATAACTTAGACTTAAATGAAAATAATAAAGTTTTAGATATGTGTGCAGCACCTGGTACTAAAACATCACAAATTGCAGGGTTAATGAATAATAAAGGATCAATTGTTGCTTTAGATATTCATGAACATCGAGTAGAGTTAATAGATAGAGCAATGCAAAAGTTTGATATTACAAATGTTGAAACAAAAGTCATGGATGCTTCAATTATTAATGAAGACTGGATTGATTATTATGATCGTATTTTATTGGATGCACCATGTTCAGGGTTTGGTGTATTATCTAGAAAACCAGATATTAAGTTTCATATTAAACCAGAAGGTTTAGATGAAATTATTCAAATACAGGCTCAATTATTAGATAATGCTTATAAGTACTTAAAAAATGATGGTATTTTAGTTTATAGTACTTGTACACTTAATTTAAAAGAAAATGAAAAGCAAGTAAAAGCTTTTTTAAATCGCTATTCAGATTTAGAATTGATGAAAGAAGAAACAATATTTTCATATTCAAAGCAAACAGATGGCTTTTATTATGCTAAAATAATTAAGAGAGGTAGATAATGCAAACAATATTAGACTTAACACAAGAACAATTAGAGAATGTAATTGTTGAACTAAATGAGAAAAAATTTAAAGCAGGACAAATATTTAATTGGCTATATCAAAAACGAGTTAGTAGCTTTGAAGAGATGACAGATTTAAAAAAATCATTTATAGAAACATTAAATTCAAAATATATTATTAATCCTTTAAAAGAGGTATCAAGACAAGTATCACAAGATGGAACTGTTAAGTTTTTATTTGAATTACAAGATTCATCAGTAATAGAAACTGTATTAATGCGTTTTGATTATGGTAATACAGTATGTGTTACTACACAAGTAGGCTGTAATATGGGGTGTACATTTTGTGCCAGTGGACTTTTAAAGAAAACACGTGATTTAACAAGTGGTGAAATAGTTGCACAAATTATGAAAAGTTTAGAATACTTAAATGAATTTAATGAAAGAGTAGATAATATCGTTGTTATGGGGATTGGTGAACCATTTGATAATTATGATAATGTCTTAAATTTTTGTAAAATAGTTAACCATCCAAAAGGTTTAGCAATAGGTGCTAGACATATTACTATATCTACATGTGGTTTAGTTGATGGTATTAGAAGATTTGCAGATGAAAATACGCAGTTTAATTTAGCTATTTCTTTACATGCGCCAAATAATATTAAAAGAAGCGCAATTATGCCAATAAATAAAGCCTATAATTTAAAGCAATTATTTGAAGCTTTAAAATACTATAGTGAAAAAAGTAATAGAAAAATAACATTTGAATATATAATGCTAGAAAATATCAATGATACTAAAGAAGATGCTTTAGAATTAGCAAATTTAGTTAAGGGTTTAAATGCCTATATTAATTTAATTAGTTATAATTCAGTTGATGAGCATGGATACCAAGGAAGTTCACATAAAACAATGTTACAATTTTACGATATATTAATGAAAAACAAAGTAAAAGCTACTATTAGAAATAAAGTAGGAGATGATATTGATGCAGCATGTGGTCAATTAAGAGCTAAACATAAAGGAATACTATGAAATATTTTGGACTAAGTGATAAAGGACTTGTAAGAGAAAATAACGAAGATCATTATGCAATAATCAGAAACCATGCTAACGACTTATTAGCAATTGTTTGCGATGGTGTTGGTGGTTCTGCTGATGGAGAAGTAGCATCATATGAGACATGTAAATATTTAAGTGAAGTATTTGCGAAAAGTCATGCTATGAAATATGAAGATTTATTAGAATTTTTAAAATATCATTTTAGAGTAATAAATCAAAATATTCAAGATATGGCTAAAAACCATGGTCGATCATTAGGTACGACATTAACTGGTATTGTAGTATGTAAAAACTATTCATTAGTATTTAATATTGGTGATAGTAGAGTTTATGGTTTTAAAGATGGTATTTTAAAACAATTATCAGTAGATCACAATGTATTAAATGAACTTATTAGAAATCAAAATAAAACTTATGAAGAAGCTATAAAACATGATAAAGCTTACCATATTACAAGAGCTATTGGGAGTTTTTCACATGTTGAAGCAGATTTCTACTTATTAGATAAATCTTATCAAGATATTTTAATATGTAGTGATGGTTTATCAGGTGTTGTTGAACATATTAGCATTAAAGATATATTAAAACAAAATATTTCTGTTGCCAAAAAAGCAGAAAAATTAGTTGATAGTGCCTTAGAGGGTGGCGGGTATGATAACATAACAGTAATTCTAATTGAGATGGAGGGTATAAATGAGTAATAATATTATAGCGGATAGATATAAATTAATTAAACATATAGGCCATGGTGGAATGGCGGATGTTTTTTTAGCCTTTGATCAAGTATTAAGTAGAGACGTTGCGATAAAGATGATAAGAAGTGATAAAAATTTTGATCCAATTAACTTACTGCGCTTTAAACAAGAAGCATCAGCAGCTTCAAAATTAATACATCCAAATATAATTGAAATTTATGATGTTGGTGAATATAAGGGACGAAGTTTTATTGTAATGGAGTATATCAAAGGATATACTTTAAGACAAATTATACAAAAAAGAGGCGCAATTATTGTCGAAGAAGCAGTATCTGTTATGAAGCAATTAACAAGCGCAATAATTCATGCACATCAAAAAGGTATTATTCATCGTGATATAAAAACACAAAATATCATTGTAAAAGCTGATGGAACTATTAAAGTTTTGGACTTTGGTATTGCCTTAGCCCAAGATTCATTAGAGTTAACAAATAGTGATAGTGTTATGGGTTCTATTTATTATCTAGCACCTGAAGTAGTAAAAGGAAATCAAGCTACAATACAATCTGATATTTATGCTTTAGGTATCGTGTTTTATGAATTGTTAGTAGGAGAGGTACCCTTTAAAGGTAATCAGTTAGTTGAAGTAGCATTAAATCATATCAATGAAAAGTTACCAAGTATTAGAGCGTATAATCCAAATGTTTTAATGAGTATTGAAATGATTATTAATAAAGCATGCGCTAAAGACTTAAACTATCGTTATGCTAATACAGACCAATTACTTACAGATTTAAATCATTGCTTAGATCCAAATGTTAATGTTGTGATTGAAGAGATTAAAAACACAAGTAAACCACAAAATAATGGTAAAAGATTAAGAGAGTTAAATAAGGAATTATCAAAAAGAAACTTTGATTCACCAGAATTAAAAGAAGAAAAAAAGAAAAATAAGATTTCTTTATTTTTAGGTATTTCACTATCTATTGTATCATTGGTGTTTATTGGGGCTATTTTATTCTTTGCTGGTGCCTTTGATTTTGTATTAAAAGAGGTTACTATGCCTAATATTATTGATATGGAAGTAGAAGAAGCTAGTACTGCACTTGAAGAATTAGGCTTAGGAATAGATTATGCTAATGTTGAAAGAGTTTTAACTATTAACACGCCAAAAGGTGTAATTGTTGAAACAAACTATGAAGAAGGTACAATATTGGATCGTGGAGATCTTGTAAAGGTTACAATTTCAGATGGTATTTATTCTGTAATGGATGATTTTACAAATTATAGTATCGATGAGGCAAAAGAAATTATTGCTACTAGCTTTCCGAATATTTATATAACGGAAAGAACAGAAGTAAGTGAAGAAGTTGATCCAGGACTTATTATTAGACAAGAAGGTTTGTTACCAAATGATCATTTTGATGCATCTAAATCTAATGAGTTAGTACTTGTCTATTCAGCATATACAACAGTTGTCTTAGAGCATAATTTAGTTGGTAGAGCCATTGATGATGTAAAGTTAATGTTTGAAAATCAAGGTATTATAGTAGAGGTACAACCATTATTAATGGAAGAGTTAACAAAAGCAGAAGCTAAAAAAGTAACTCCTAATACCTTAATTAGAACAAATCCAGGACTTGGTACATCATATACACAACAAGGAGATAATAAATTAATACTTTATTATGTTAGTGATATGAACTAATGAAGGGTAGAATCATCAAAATTATATCTAATCAGTATACAGTTTTAGATCATAACTATAACAGCTATGAAACATTTTGTTTAGGCAAAATTAGAAATATGAATATTAAACCTAAAGTAGGTGATTTAGTAGATTTTAATCAAGTTGAAGATAAATATGCTATTGAAAATGTATATCCAAGAGAAAATGAACTTGTAAGACCACCACTTGCAAATATTGATCAAGCAATAATTGTAATGTCTGCTTTAGAACCAGCATTTTCTAATGTTTTAGTAGACCGTTTAATCTTTCTTGCATCATATGCTAATATTAAACCAATTTTATATATCACAAAAATGGATTTAGTAAAAGCAGATAATATAATCTTTAAATATATTGAAGATTATCGAAGCAGTGGATATACAGTTTTATGTGGCAATAAAACTACTTTAGACACTAACTTATTAACTGTCATAGAAAATAAGGTAAGTGTTTTAATGGGACAAAGTGGTGTTGGTAAAAGTAGTATGTTAAATCTAATTAATCCAGATTATAACTTAAGAACTAATATCATTTCTAAAGCGTTAAATCGTGGTAAACATACTACTAGACATTCAGAATTATTCTTAATAGATAAAGCATTACTAGCTGATACACCAGGGTTTAGTGCTTTAGAGTTTATTAATATTGATCCTTTAATCCTAAAAGATGTAATACATGATTTTAAACCATTTCATAATCAATGTAAGTTTAATGATTGTATTCATATAAATGAGCCTGGATGCGCAATAAAAAAAGCAGTAGAAGAAAATAAATTATCAAAATTAAGATATGAATCTTATAAAGATGTGTTGACGATAATAAAAAATGGAGGACCTTTAATATGATAATTGCACCATCAGTTTTATCACTAGATTATAGTGATTTAAACAATCAAATGAATGCTTTAAATGAATCAAGCGCTGAATGGATTCATTTTGATGTAATGGATGGACATTTTGTTCCTAATCTTACATTTGGTCCAGATATTTTAAAAGGCATGAAGAAAATATCAAAGCATGTTTTTGATGTTCATATAATGGTATCAAATCCCATCTTTTTTGCACCAATATTTATTGATGCAGGTGCTAATATTTTAACTTTCCACTATGAAGCTATTAAAGAAGATGAGATTTTAACTTTAATAAAATTAATTAAAACTAAAAATTGTAAAGCTGGTATATCAATAAAGCCAAATACTGATGTAAGAGTATTAGATAAATATTTAAAAGATTTAGATTTAGTATTAATTATGTCGGTTGAACCAGGTTTTGGTGGACAAGGTTTTATAGAATCAAGTCTTGATAAAATCAAATATTTAAAAAATAAAAAAATAACTAATAACTATAATTATTTAATTGAGGTTGATGGAGGTATTAATAACACAACTATTGATAAAGTGAAAGATGCTGGAGTTGAAGTAGCAGTTAGTGGTAGTTATGTATTTAAAGGTGATATTGTACAAAATATAGAAAGTTTATTGAAATAGTAATATTTAAGGCAAGAATAATTAATTCTTGCCTCAGACCGTTGACAAAGTACATAAGTATTAGTCGATGGTCTTTTTTTATTATCT
>CAYJNO010000005.1:0-80984 GCA_964371715.1 uncultured Erysipelotrichaceae bacterium
CATAAAAAAACTACACCCTTTCTAATTGTCTCCAATTTTTGGGGTGCAGTTCATTAATCATCTTTTTTTTCAGTAAATTTAATTGTAAGCTTACGTTCTTTACCTTCACCAACACTAACTGTACTGATATTGTCATACTTTTGTAATTCTTGGTGAACAACTTTTCTTTCATCATTTGTAAGTCCATCTAAAGTTGCGTCAACTTTTGATTTCATTACTTGTTTTGCAACACGATGAGCTGTCTTAATAATACGACGATATTTATCTTCTTTATAATTATTTACATCTACGAAGACTTCAACACGTTTTTTAAATTGATTACTAAGAGCATTCCTTAATACCATATTTATCGAGAATAATGTTTGACCATTTTTTCCAATAATTACAGGATTGTTTTCTGTATCAATAATTATCTTAAATGTATCATCTTTTTCTAAAATTTCGATTGCAGCTTCAATATTTGATTCAACAAAGTAACTACCTAAATAATCAAAGATAAATTCTTTAATATCATTATTTACATAAGCTTCAATAACGATAGAATTACCAATACCTAATATACCTTTTTTCTCTTCTAAAATTGAATAATTAATAGCTGATACATCACAACCTTTTTCTGTAGCTACTTGTTGTAGTGTGTCATCTAATGATTTACCAGTGTATTTTTTCATGGTTCCTCCTAAGCTTTATTTTTATATTTACTTGTTAATTTTTTTAGAATAATAGTTTTTACGATATTTACAGCTGAACTAATAGTCCAATATAAAGTCATCGCTGATGGTAAACTGAAACTGATAAATCCAATCATAGCAATCATACCATACATCATTCCACCCATTGGATTTTTAGCTGGCTCATATTTACGGAATTGAGCTTCTGCTTCTTTCTTAGCATCTCTATTAGCTAAGATTGTAGGAATTTTCATTGATAAGAACTGACAAATAATCATAGCAATGAATAATAAGATATATCCAATTTGGAATGTTGTGAATCCTTCTAAAGTTGTTACTTCTAAGTTTAATCCAAAGAAGTCTTCCGTAGCAACAGCTTCTGATCTTTGTACTGCATAATACATTGCCATAAGCACAGGCATTTGAACAAAAAGACCAATAAATGAAGAGAATGGATTAATACCATGCTTTTTCCATAAAGCTTGTTGTTCCATAACCATTTTTTGTTGAGAAGCCTGGTCTGTTTTTCCTTCGTATTTTTTTCTAATTCTTTCGATTTCCGGTTGGATATCTTGCATTTTTTGCGATTGTAAATTTGATTTAAATGTTAATGCAACAGCTAATGTATTAACAATAATTGATGTAGCAATAATTGCTCCACCTACTGTTAATATTGGTGTTAAGTTGTTAATTAATACTGCCATTGGATAAACAAATAAAGCTGAGAAGAAACCTTCCGTATCCATTACTTCACTAAATTGCGTACTACTTGTAATTAAGATAGTATTTCCTTCTGCATCAGTAGGAATTGTTGCACAACCACTTAAAACAAATAATGATAGTACTAAAAGTACTAAGACGATTATTTTTTTGTTTTTCATACATTCTCCTTATATCTCTATAATTTTACTAGTTTTGAATAATTTTTCCAACTGCATTTTATTAAATTCATAGGAATTATTCAAAAAATCTTTTCTAACAATAACAACAATGTCATAATTAGTGGTTTTGAAATCAACTAATTCAGTTATCATCATTCTTAATTGTCTTTTAATTTTGTTTCTTACAACTGCATTTCCTAGTTTCTTTGAAACACTTATACCTGCTCGACCATGTTGTATATCTTTTTTTCTTAAATAAAGAATAAAAGCATTGTTTTTAAAAATTCTTTTCTTAAAGATAATAGCTTTAAATTCTTCATTTTTCTTTATACGATATATTTTTTTCATAATAATAAAAAAACCACTCTAAAAGTGGTTTAAGCAGATAATACCTTTCTTCCTTTAGAACGACGTCTTGCTAATACTTTACGTCCGCCAGCTGTTTTCATTCTGGCTCTAAATCCGTGAACCTTTTGGTGTTTTCTTTTGCTCGGTTGATATGTTCTTTTCATGTAGAAATCCACCTCCTTATTTTCTTCTTTTTTTAAGAGCAATGCTTACGTATTATATTTCATATATCCATTATTGTCAAATGAAATAAGAAATTACCTAGATAAATGGATTATAGAAGCGATCCAAATCATGAAACGTAACCACCATTGCAATAATAAATAACAAAATCATAAATATTAATGCAATTAAGTCATTTTTCTTAAACTTCTTTTTTGAATACCAAGTTCTAGTTCTATATTTACCAAATCTTCTAAGTTCCATAGCATTTGATATAACTTCAATTCTATTTAAGCTTGAGAATATTAATGGTAATAGAATCTTCACAGAATTAGTTAATTTATCTTTAACACTAGTTTTTTTATCTAAATGTATCCCTTTTGCTTGTTGAGCTTTGCTAATTTCCTTAAAATCTTTTTGAATATCTGGTATGTATCTTAAAGCTAAAGCAAATGAATAAGATATTTTTGCTGGAACTTTTATACTATTTAAACTAGCTGCAAATTCACTAGGATTTGTAGTACTAATAAATAATATAGCAATAGGTAATGCTACTATATATTTAAGAACATTATTGAATAAATAAAATAATTCTTCAGCAGTTATTGTATACGGACCAAATAAATGTAATAAATCTGTTCTACTTCCATATAACTCAACCCCATGTAGTGGTGAAAACAAAAATAATAAAAGTACATTTAGTGATAAAAATACTCCCATAAATATTAGAATAACTTTTATTTCTCTGATTTTAATCTTACTAATGTAAAATAAAAATAAACTAATAAAAAACATCGCGATTAAAACTCTTGTATCATAAGTTAACATACCTGTTAATGAAAATAAAAGAAAAATAAATAGTTTTGTTGTTCCTGTTAAATTATGGATGAAACTATCCTTTTTTATATATGCCATTACTGCCTTATTAGCCATTTTTATTTACCTCACCATCATATTTAATAAA
Source organism: uncultured Erysipelotrichaceae bacterium (assembly GCA_964371715.1). GTDB lineage: Bacteria > Bacillota_I > Bacilli_A > Erysipelotrichales > Erysipelotrichaceae > CAYJNO01. The sequence continues at coordinate 3,027 of CAYJNO010000005.1, forward strand.
TTGTTCAACAAAATTAATAGGATCGCTTATACTACATATTTTAGCAAGTGTAAATAAACTTGTTTCTTTTAAAGCTGAATTATCTACTAATTCTTTAGTACATAATAATTTTGCTGGTGTTGTATTCGCAATTAACTTACCTTTTACCATAACTAATGATCTAGTAGTATATTCAAGCATTAAATGCATGTTATGAGTGATTAAAATTATTGTTACACCTTGTCTATTAAGATCACATAAAAAATCCATAAACTCTTGATAGTGCTTAAAATCTTGTCCAGCAGTTGGTTCATCTAAAATTAAAATTTCTGGTGAATTAACTAAGACACTAGCAATTGTTACTCTTTTCTTTTGACCATAGCTTAGTGCAGATATTGGCCATTTTCTAAATTCGTATATACCACAAACTTTCATGGCTTTTTCAATTTTTTCATGCTTTTCTTCTTCTGTTAAATTAGTGCTTTGTAAACATAATCCAACTTCGTCATAAATCATTGTTTGAGAAATCATTTGGTTAGGATTTTGCATTACATATCCAATATAAGAAGCTCTTTCTCTAATAGTAAGATCTTTCATATCTTTACCATTTAACATCATTGTGCCAGAGTTATATTTTTCAAAACCAGAAATTAATTTAGCAAGAGTTGTTTTACCAGCACCATTTTCACCTACTATGCATAGCATTTCATTTTTATATACTTCTAAATTAATATTACTAACATTTGGTATATCATCATAACCAAAAGAAATATTTTCTAAAGATAATATTACTTCATTATTATTATCTTTTTCACTTGCATTAATATTTTGATACCAATTATTTACTTGGTTAATTTGATACTCATTTAAAGTTAAAGTATTAATTTTATCAAATTTATTTTCTGCATCCAATTCAACATTGGCATATTTTAATGCTTGTAAATATAAAGGTTCTCTTATACCATACTTTGTTAATAAGTCAGATTTCAGTAAATCTGAAGGTTTCATATCTGCAATAATATTACCCTCTGACATTAAGATAATACGGTCTAAATTACCCCATAAAACATCTTCTAAACGATGTTCAATTATTACTACAGTACTATTTGTTTGATCATGTAATTCATCTATTAAATTCATTGTAGTTATTCCAGTTTTAGGATCAAGACTAGCTAATGGTTCATCAAACAATAAAATATTTGCACCACTAATTAAAACACCAGCTAGTGACACTCTTTGTTTTTGACCACCTGATAATTCTTGTGGTGAATAAGTTAATAAATCCAAAGTATTGCACATCTTAGAAACAGCATCAACTCTTTCAAAAATTTCATCTTGTTTTATACAATCATTTTCTAAACTAAATGCAATATCTTCAGCCACACTTAAGCCAATAAATTGACCATCTAAATCTTGAAGAATAGTACCTACATTATTAGATATATCAAATATACTTGACTTAGATAAATCTTTATCCATTATATGACAGCTACCTAATATATTTCCCGGGTAACTATTTGGTATTAATCCATTAATGCAATTAGCTAAAGTACTCTTACCAGAACCTGAAGGACCTACTATTAATACCTTTTCACCTTGATAGATATCTAGATTTATATTATGTAATGTAGGCTCAGCTTGTGAAAAGTATTGAAAACTAAAATCTTTAAAACTAATGGCTACTTTTTTCATTTATACCTCCTAACGTTTAAAGTGGAGTGTGAATATGAGACACACTCCACTTTAAAACTTAAATTAATCTTTTGATAAAGAACCTTTAGCAGTTCTTGTTTTTGCATAAGCACTTAATAATATTATACCAACTATAATAGCACCAATAGAATTTAATGTAGCAGCTGTAACAGCTTGAGCCATTACTTTTTCTAATGGTTCAGCATACATTAATACATCTAATGCAGGAGCTACAACAATCCATGCAATTGCATTTGAAACTACACAAGCTATTGCGTAAGTAATTTTATCTTTTTTATCAAATTTACCATGATTAACATTGATTTTAGAGCAAATAAGGCTAACAATTAAACCTACAACAGCACTTGCAATAATCCATGACCACCATGGAGATCCGCCCCATGATAGATCAATTAATGTGTGTCCGATAAATCCAATAGCAGTTGCTGCAATTGGACCAAATAATACACCAAATAATCCTAATATTGCATATTGAATTGTGATAAATGTGTTTGGAATCATTGTAGGAATTGCTACAAATCTTCCAACAACAAAGAATAATGCAGCTCCTATACCAATAGCTACTACAGTTTTAATACTTAAATTTTTCATCTTATTTTCCTCTTTCTATTTAACTACACTTAATATTAATTCTCTTACAGCTTTACAAGCTGCTGCTGTTGAAGTTCCACTATGATCATAATGTGGTGATAGTTCATTTAAATCCATTCCAATTACATTATTTAATTTACTAAAACTATGAATAGCAGACATTAATTGGATATATGTAATCCCACCAGGTTCTGGAGTTCCTGTTCCACTAAAAATTGATGGATCTAAAACATCTAAGTCTATTGTTATATAAACAGGTTCATCTTTGATTTTTTCAACAACTTCTTTTATCGTTGTTATATCAAATTTTTCCATAGTTGTATTCTCTTTTGCAAACTCATGTTCTTCAAAAGTCATAGAGCGAATTCCAAATTGATAAATCTTATGTGGTTGCATTAAATCATGACATCTTCTTATTACACAGGCATGAGAATATTTTTCATTCATATAATCCTCTCTTAAATCAGCATGAGCATCTAAATGAATAATATTCATATTAGGATATTTTTCAACTAAGGCTTCAACCGTACCTAAAGTAACTAAATGTTCTCCCCCAAACATAAATGGTATTTTATTAGCATTTATTATTTTTTTTGTCATTTCCTTAATATCATTTACAGCTTGTTTTGGATTACCCATAGCTAATTCTAAATCACCAGCATCGAAAATATTATAATCTAATAAATCTTTTTCTAAATAAGGAGAAAAAGTTTCGATACCAAATGATTCTTGACGCATAGCATTAGGACCAAATCTAGTACCAGGACGATATGATGTAGTTCCATCAAAAGGTGCACCAAATATTACAATGCTACTTTCTTCAAAACTAGAATCACACCCCATAAATTCAAATGAGGCTTTATTCACAATCAACATCCTCTAGCATTGCTTTTACATAGTTTGGTAATGCAAAGCATCCTACATGTAAATCTGTGTTGTAATATTTAGTTACTAATCCTAAATCATTCCATGCTTTAGCATTTAAATCTGTAATTGGATTAAAGTGTTTTGAAGCAAATCCAAATAACCAATGTCCTGAAGGATATGTTGGAATATGTGCTTGATAAACACTACAAATTGGGAAGAATTCTTTAATACGCTTATGAGCTCTTTGCATTGATTTAGCATAACTATCATAATATGGACTTTCATGTTGGTTTATTAAGATACCTTTTTCATTTAATGCGTTATAACAATTACCATAGAATTCTTTAGTAAATAAACCTTCTCCTGGTCCAAATGGATCTGTTGAATCAACGATAATTAAATCATATTCACTAACTTTTGTTCTAACAAATTTTAATCCATCTTCATAAAATATATTAACTCTAGGATCATTTAATTTAGAAGCAGTTATTGGGAAATATTCTAAACTTATATCTACTACTAATTTATCAATTTCAACCATGTCAATTTTTTCGATTGTATTATATCTAGTTAATTCGCGAACTGTTCCACCATCACCTGCACCAATAACTAAAACATTTTTAATATTTGGGTTAACAGCCATAGCAGTATGAGTTATCATATCATGATAGATAAATTCATCTTTTTCTGTTACCATCATTAAACCATCTAATGTAAAGAATTTACCAAATTCCTTAGATTGAAATACATCAACTCTTTGAAATGGACTTTGTCCACTATAAAGTTGTTTTTCAATTTTAATTGAAAATCTTGTATCCTCTGAATGTTCCTCTGTATACCATAATTCCATATATTTATTTCTCCTTTATAATTTTTATTTTTTTAACACTAATATCATGAGTTCCTGTAACATTACAACCCTTTTCAATAGCGTAATTTATATAATCTACTATTTCCTTAGTTATTAATTCTCCAGGTGCAACAATTGGGATACCTGGAGGATAACACATTGCAAATTCAGCACATACTTTACCAATACTATCTTCTAAGTAAACTGATTCTTTCTCACCATAAAATGCAACTTGAGGTGTTATCATAATTTTCGGATTAATATATTCATGATCCATTAATCCAGTTTTGTCTTTTTTATATCTTCTTTTTATTTCAGCAAGTGAACCAATTAATCTTTCAATTTCAAATGCACGATCACCAGCTGAAACAATAGCAAGAAAGTTTGCTAAATCTCCAAATTCAATTTGAATATTATATTCATCTCTTAAAATATCATAAACTTCAATTCCTGCTAGTCCTATATCTAAGGTATGAACACTTAACTTTGTTTCATCAAAATCATGAATAGTATCACCATTTATAATTTCTTTACCAAAGCTATATAAGTCATCGATTTTATTAATTTCTTCTCTAGCATAATTTGCTAAATCTAAAGTTTTATCAAAGATTTCTTGACCATTAAGGGCTAAGTTTTGTCTAGCTATATCTAATGATGATAATAATAAATATGAAGCTGAAGTTGTTTGAGTAAGATTTATTATTTGTCTTACATATGATTCATCCATACTTTTATTACATAATAGGAAGGAACTTTGTGTTAAAGAACCACCTGTTTTATGCATACTTATTGCAGCCATATCAGCATTAGCTTCCATTGCACTAATTGGTAATTTTTCATTGAAATAAAAATGTGTACCATGTGCTTCATCAACTAATACTTTCATATTAGCAGCATGTGCTATCTTAACAATTTCTTTTAAGTTAGAACAAATACCATAATAAGTAGGATTATTTACAAATACTGCTTTAGCATCAGGATTTTCTTCAATTGCTTTTTTTACATTATCAATTGACATACCTAATGGAATACCTAATTTTTTATCAATGCCAGGATTTACATAAACAGGAATTGCACCATTTACGACTAAAGCATTAATAGCACTTTTGTGGACATTTCTAGGCATAATAATTTTTTCATTAGCTTTACAAACTGACATAATCATTGCTTGTACTGATGATGATGTACCACCTACCATTAAAAATGCATGATGCGCATTAAATGCTTCAGCAGCTAATAGCTCAGCTTCCTTAATAACCGAAATTGGATGTGTTAAGTTATCAAGAGGCTTCATAGAGTTTATATCAACCTTTAAACAATCTTCACCAAGAAACTCTGTTAATAAAGGTGTACCTCTTCCTCCCTTATGTCCTGGAACATCAAATGGGACTACTCTATTTTTTTTAAAAGCTTTTAAAGCTTCATAAATAGGAATATTATTTTGATTTAGTTTTTTCATTTTGTAAAAACGTTAAATCCACTATATATTTCTAACATTTCTTGGCGAATGTTATTAGTAATTTCATATCTTTGTTTAGCTGTTAATAAATTTTCATTTGTATTAAACAAATAATTTTTTAAATCTATATCTTTCAACATTAATTTAGTGTGAAATAAATTAGATTGATACATATTTACATCTATAGAATCATAAAGCTCTAATGTTTCATCTTTAATATAATCTTGAATCGAAGTTATTTTGTGATCAATAAAACATTTCTTGCCATCTAATTCTCTTGTAAACCCTCTAACACGATAATCAACTGTGATAATATCAGAATCAAAACTTTCGATTAAATAATTTAAAGCGTTTAATGGTGATATTTGTCCACAAGTTGATACATCAATATCTACTCTAAAAGTTGAAATTGAATTATCAGGATGATATTCAGGATAAGTGTGAACAGTAACATGTGATTTATCAAGATGTGCAACAACAGTTTCACGATCTGCTAATAAATAATTACCTTGATTACATGAAGAATCAACTAAAGACTCATCTAATGGTTCTTCAGTGATTAATAATGTTACAGAAGCACCTTGTGGTTCATAATCTTGTTTTGAGATATTTAAAACATTAGCACCAATACTTTTTGTAACATCGCATAAAATTTTTGTTAATCTTTCTGAATTATATTGTTCATCAATATAGGCAATATAATCCTCTTGTTCTTGTTTTGTTTTTGCATAGCAAATGTCATAGATATTAAAACTTAATGTTTTAGTTAAGTTATTAAATCCATATAATTTAATTTTATTTTCCATCTAACCTCCAAAAAAAACTCAAGTCATAACATAACTTGAGTTTTACAGTAAATAGATAAATATTTAAAAATACTTATATTTAATTTGAGTTTATTGGTATTCCCGCCTACTCTTATTGACTGTTTCACAAGTTTGAAAATGACTTTTGGTTATGAAGTAACCAACTTATAAAATTTGAGCTTTTAACTCAATCAATAATGTGATTATACAATAATCACTTTTCGGCAGTTGACTCGGCTGTCCGTATGGCCTTAATTTCAATATTTTGAAATAGTCAAAATAAAATACTTTGAAAATTTAACATAATAAAAATAAAGTGTCAATAGTTATTTAAAATAAACTATTGATAAACAAAAGAGTAATTTTAACAGTTATATTAATTGTTTAAATATAATTGTGGATAATTTTTAATTACTAATATTTTCTGAAAAATTATTAAATATATGTCAATAATTATATGTGTAATTTTAAATCAACAATTTAAGATATTTTATTAACATCATATTTTTTTGTGATATTAACATTTGTTAGTTATGTTGATATCTCTATTAATCCCTTTATTTATAGTATTAAGTCAATGTATATAACTAATGTTAATAAGTAAAAAATATTAAATGTTCTTAACATTATCAACATTATATATATATATGGATTTCTATTATTAAGACTAATTAATAAATAATAAACATGTTAATTATTGTGGATAACTTAAGAAGATACGTATTTAAGGTACTTTAACTTAAGAAATATATGTGGACAACTTTGATGACAAGTTCGATTTATATTTTTTTTTTAAATTTTTTACTCTAAAATATAATATATGAGGTGTGGAAGTATGAGTATTAACGAAAATTATTTAGCAACTATTTGGCGTAAAACGCTTAATTTAGTTTTAGAATCTGGTAGAATTGATGACTCTTTATGTCAAACATTCTTTACAGATTCTGAATTAAGAGAATTAAATGAAAACAAAGCCGTAATCTTAGTACAAAGATTGTTTAGTAAAATTATTATGGAAAAAGAATTACCTATAATTCAAGAGTATTTAACTCAAATAATAGGACAAAACCTACCAATAGAGGTTTATATGGAAAGTGAAGTATCTCCAGACAAAACAAAGGACTTCTCATTTTTAAAAAATGAATTAATTCAAAATTATCATTTTTCAAATTTCATTATAGGTAAAAGTAATGCACAAGCACATGTATCAGCATTAGCAGTAGCTAATAATCCAGGACAATTATATAACCCATTATTTATCTATGGTAACTCAGGACTTGGTAAAACACATATCTTACATGCAATTGGTAACTTTGTAATTCATAATTATCCACATTTAAAAATTGGAATATTACAAGGTGTTGATTTTGTAAATTCAGTCGTTACTGCATCAAAGCAAGGTAACTTAGAAGAATTTAAAAAAGAATTATCAAATCTAGATATCTTATTATTAGATGATATTCAATTTATTGCTGGTAAAGAAAAATCACATGAAATATTTTTTACTATATTTAATGAATTAGTAAGAAAAAAGAAACAAATTTGTATAACATGTGATAGATTACCAAGTGAAATTAAGGGGTTAGAAGATAGAATCATTTCTCGCTTTAATTCAGGTTTAAAAGTAAATATAGAATCTCCAACTTTTGAAACTGCTATTAATATCTTAAAAAGTAAATTAGAACAGTATAATGAAGCAGGCAAATTTATTAGTGAAGATGCTTTAGTTTATATTGCAACATATTTTGCAAATGATGTTAGAAACCTAGAAGGTTCTTTAACTAGACTTATCTTTTATGGTATTAACTTTTGTGGAGATATTGAACAAATTGATGCTAAAGTTGCTGCAGAAGCACTTAGAAATGAAAGTATCGTAACAAATAAAGAGCGAGAAAAATCAATTAAAACGATAATAAAAGCTGTATGTGAGTATTATAATTTAACAAAACAAATGTTAATTTCCAAAAATCGTACAACAACAGTAGCTACTGCAAGACATATAGCTATTTATCTATCAAGAAAGTTATTAGATATGCCATATAGTAAAATTGGTGAAGAATTTGGTGGACGTGATCATTCGACAATAATGAATTCTTGCTATATAGTTGAAAAGAATATGAAGGCTAAAGAATTATATCGTAAAGCAGTAAATGATATTGAGAATAAAATAAAGTTTTAAACATTTATTAACTATTAATTAACACTAAAAAATGCTAATATTATAAAGGATATATAAGGGTTTATGAACATTTATCCACATATCAACAGCTATAATAGTAATAGAATATAATATATATATATATAAGGAGGCTCAAATGCATATAATCTTATCAAAATCATTGTTTCAAAATAATTTAAACATTATCTCAAAAGCAGTAGGTTTAAAATCACCAATACCATCATTATCAGGAATCATGATGCATGCAACAAACACTCAACTTCATATGTATGGAGCTAGTGAAGATATTTCAATTAAATCTACATTAGATAATAATTTAGAAAATCTTAACTTAACTATTATTAAAGAAGGTTCTATTTTAATTGACTGTGAATATATCAATAAAGTTGTATCAACAAGTGATTCAGATATGATTGAAATAGAATTAATAGATTCTTCATTAATTAAAGTAAGTGGTTTAAATTCAGAATTTAAAATTAACTCTATGAATGTAGATAACTACCCAACTATTAATTTCTTAGATGAAAATAATAAATACTTTAATATTAAGAAAAAATTATTTGATGAAATAATTGAAGATACAGCATTTGCTGCTAGTGAAGAAAAAACAAAACCTGGACTTACAGGAATCCAATTTAAATGTGAAAACAATACATTAAAATGTGTTGCTACCGATAGTTATCGCTTAGCAAAAAAATTAGTTACTTTAGAAGAGTGTGAAGATTTTAATTTCATCATACCTGCAAATAATTTAAAAAGATTTCATAATGTAAATTCAAATAGTGAAAATTTAAAAATTATTTATAATCATAACTCTATTCAATTAAACATTGAAAATTATTATATAAGAATAAATCTTATTGATGATCAATATCCAGATACTGATCGTTTAATTCCAACACAATATATTAATCAGCTAGAAATAGATCCAAAAATATTAAGTAAAACAATTGAAAGAGCTACTTTTGTAGCTAATAACAAAAAGAGTACAATAAAAATCAATGTTACAAATGATGGCGTATTAGTTAAATCTAATAGTCAAGAGATTGGTTCTTATGAAGAATTAATAAAATATGATTCTTTTGAAGGAGAACCAATTGAAATTTCATTTAATGGTACTTATTTAAAAGAAGCATTAAGAACATTAAATAAGAACTCTTGTATCTTAAAATTCAATGGTCAATTAAAACCTTTTATCTTAATCGAAAAAGATAATGATGAATTATTACATTTATTAGTACCTGTTAGAACATATTATTAAGAATAAGCCAATATTTTAACGAATATTGGTTTTTTTTATTTTGCTATGTCCCCTACTTAATAAAAAAAAAACCTAATAATAGTCAAAAAAAAGTGTTTATATGATATAATAGATAAGGAAAAGAGGAAAAAATGATAGAAATTAATACAGAATATATAACTCTTGGTCAACTTCTAAAAATCACTGATATCGCATCAAGTGGAGGAGAGGTTAAATATCTATTAACTACTCTAGAAATTAAGGTTAATGGTGAACTTGAAAATAGAAGAGGAAAAAAATTATATAAAGGTGATATTGTCGAAATTGATGGACAAAAATATCCAATAACTTAAGATGAAAATAAATGATATTAAATTAGTTAATTTTAAGAATATAGAAAATCTTACTGTTAGTTTACATCCTCATTTAAATATCTTAGTTGGAAACAATGCACAAGGTAAAACTAATTTCTTAGAATCTTTGTATTTGTTATCTACTACAAGATCAATTAAACAAAAAGATGATCGCATATTAATAAAACATCATCAAGAATATGCAAAGTTAAATTGTATCTTTGAAGTAACTAAAAAAATGAGTTTAAAACTTATAATTACAGAAAAAGGTAAATCATTATTTATAAATAATAATCAAATTAAAAAAAGTACAGATTATTTAGGTAAGCTCAATACAATTTTATTTATACCTAAAGATTTGGAACTATTTGATAGTGCACCTAAAGTTAGAAGAAAACTAATTGATATTGAAATTGGGAAAATATCAAACAAATATTTAGTTGCCTTAACAATTTATAATAAATTAATTAAGGAAAGAAATCAGTTATTGAAGAATAATATCAATGACTACTCTTTGTATGAAGCAATAGAAGATAAAATTATTGAAGAACAAGTGAAAATTATTACTTATCGAAAAAAATTTATTACTTCATTGAATATCTATTTGAATAAGTATTATCAATTATTAAGTAGTAAAAATGATCAAATAATTATTAATTATAATTGTGTTGTTGAAGATCATGAAAAAATAAAAGAAATACTTAAATTTAAATATAAAAAAACATTTGAACAAGATAGAGTTTTAAAAGCAACAACAATTGGAATTCATCGTGAAGATATATTATTTAAAATTAATAATAATCTAGTAAGTGAAGTTGCCAGTCAAGGACAAAAAAGAATGTTAATATTAGCTCTTAAAATAGGACTTGTTGAATATATAAATGAAATTAAAGGCGATAGCCCTATTTTGTTGTTAGATGATGTAATGTCAGAACTTGATATATACAATCAACAAAAGTTATTAAATATTATTCCTAAATATGCTCAAACAATTATTACTACGACACATATTAATAATAATATTAAAATAAATGATTATAAATTAATCGAAATTAAAGAAGGAAAGATTGTGAGGTAATTAAATGACAGAAAAAGTAAATCACTCATATACAGCCAATGAAATACAAGTCTTAGAAGGACTAGAAGCTGTGAGAAAAAGACCTGGTATGTACATTGGTTCTACTGGAGAAAGAGGACTACACCATTTAGTGTGGGAAATTGTTGATAATTCAATTGATGAAGTTTTAGCAGGACATGCAACAACTATTAATATTGATATCGATAAAGATAATGTAGTTACAGTAGCAGATGATGGACGTGGGATGCCAGTTGATATTCATGAAAAAACAGGAATATCAGCAGTAGAAACAATTTTTACAGTATTACATGCTGGTGGTAAATTTGGAGGTGGTGCTTATAAAGTATCAGGAGGTTTACATGGTGTTGGTGCCAGTGTTGTAAATGCATTAAGTGAATGGTTAGAAGTTACAGTTTATCGTAATGGTAAAGTTTATCATATGATGTTTGAAAATGGTGGATTTACTAAAGAAGCTTTAAGTGTTGTAGGAGAATGCGATATTAATAAACATGGTTCAACTGTTAGATTTAAAGCTGATCCAACAATATTTACAGAAACTACAGTATTTAATCACACTACATTAAGTGACCGTTTTAGACAAATTGCCTTCTTAAATAAGGGAATAAGAATCGTATTTACAGATCAAAGAGATGAATATGAGGAGCAAGTTTTTCACTATGAAGGTGGATTAAAAGAATATATTGAATACTTAAATAAAAATAAAAATTCTATTTTAAATGAATGTGTATATGTTGAAGGTAAAGAAGAAGATATTATGGTAGAAATTTCTTTACAATATAATGAAGGATATTCACAAAATGTTTATTCATTCTGTAATAACATTAATACACATGAAGGTGGAACACATGAAGATGGTTTCAAAATGGCTTTAAATAGAATTATTAATGCATACGCTAAAGAAAATGGTTTTATTAAAAAAGATGATGAAAATTTACAAGGTGAAGATGTTAGAGAAGGATTAACAGCAATCATTTCTATTAAACACCCTAATCCACAATATGAAGGACAAACTAAAACTAAACTTGGCAATACAGAAGTTAGAAAAGTTGTATCTAATATTTTTGGTGATAAATTACAGCGCTATTTCTTGGAAAATCCTGCTGATGCTAAATTAATTATTGAAAAAGCGCAAATAGCTTCTAAAGCTCGTTTAGCAGCAAAAAAAGCACGTGAATTAACAAGAAGAAAATCGGCATTAGAAATTAGTTCATTACCTGGGAAATTAGCTGATTGCTCAAGTAAAGATGCAACAATTTCTGAAATTTATATAGTCGAAGGAGATTCGGCTGGTGGAAGTGCAAAACAAGGAAGAGATTCTAAGTTCCAAGCTATTTTACCTTTAAGAGGTAAAATATTAAATGTTGAAAAAGCACGTTTGCACCGTATATTTGAAAATAATGAAATACGTGCAATGATCACAGCATTTGGATGTGGAGTTGGTGAAGAAATTGATATTGAAAAATTAAGATATCATAAAATTGTAATCATGACCGATGCTGATGTTGATGGTGCACATATTTGTACATTACTATTAACTTTCTTCTATCGTTATTTAAGAAAATTACTAGATGAAGGTCATGTTTATATTGCTCAGCCACCATTATATAAAGTATATCGTGGTAAGACAGTTAGATATGCTTACAATGAAGAGGAACGCGAAGCTATCATGAAAGAATTAAATCCTGATGGTAATCTAAAAGTAGATACACAACGATACAAAGGTTTAGGAGAGATGAATCCTGATCAATTATGGGAAACAACTATGGACCCAAGTGTTAGAACATTAAAAAAAGTTACGATAGAAGATGCTATTGAAGCAGATACAGTATTTGAAATGTTAATGGGTGATGAAGTAGAACCACGTCGTAATTTTATTGTAGAAAACGCTAAGTTTGTTCAAAACTTAGATATTTAAGGGAGTAATGATGGAAAAAGAATTTAATCATGGACATATAAAAAACGTAAATATATCTAAAGAAATGAAAACAAGTTTCTTAGATTATTCAATGTCAGTTATTGTAGCAAGAGCTTTACCAGATGTAAAAGATGGATTAAAACCTGTACATCGTCGTATTTTATTTGCAATGAATTCTTTAGGAATTGTTGCTGATAAACCATATAAAAAGTCAGCACGTATTGTTGGTGATGTAATTGGTAAATATCACCCTCATGGTGATTCAGCTGTTTATGATTCAATGGTAAGAATGGCTCAAGAATTTTCATATCGTTACCCTTTAGTTGATGGTCATGGAAACTTTGGTTCTATCGATGGAGATGGTGCAGCAGCTATGCGTTATACTGAAGCACGTATGTCTAAAATTTCAATGGAATTAATTAAAGACATAAATAAAAATACTATCGAATGGATGGATAACTATGATGGTGAAGAAAGAGAACCTGTTGTATTACCGGCAAAATTTCCTAACCTATTAGTTAATGGAGGGACAGGAATTGCTGTAGGTATGGCAACTAATATCCCACCACATAATTTAAAAGAAACAATTAATGCAACAATTGCAGTAATGGATAATCCTGAAATTACAGTAATGGAATTAATGGAAAATCACATTAGTGGACCAGACTTTCCGACTGGCGGATATATCTTAGGTCGTAGTGGAATAAGATCAGCATATGAAACAGGAAGAGGATCTGTAGTTGTTAGAGCAAAAGTTAATATCGAAGATATGGCTAATGGTAAGAAAAGAATAGTAGTTACAGAAATACCTTACCAAGTAAATAAAGCTAATTTAGTAGAAAAAATTGCTAATCTAGTAAGAGATCGTTCTATTGATGGAATTACAGATTTAACTGATGAATCAAATAGAGATGGAATTAGAATTGTAATTGAACTTCGTCGTGATGTACAAAGTGATGTAATCTTAAACCAATTATATAAAATGACAGCTTTACAAACTTCATTTGGAGTAAATACGATAGTTTTAGTTAATAATCGTCCAATGCAATTAAATATCAAAGAAGTATTAAAATACTATATAGATCATCAAGTTGATGTAATTGTTAGAAGAACAAAATATGAACTAAAAAAAGCAGAAGATCGTGCACATATTTTAGAAGGATTAAAAATTGCAATTAATCATATTGATGAAATATTACATGTAATTAGAAGTGCAAAAGATCCAAGTGTAGCACAAGCTTCATTAATTGAAAAATTTAATTTAAGTGAAATTCAAGCAAGAGCAATCTTAGATATGCAGTTCAAACGTTTAACAGGTCTTGAAATTGATAAGATTGAAAGTGAATATAATGAGTTACAAATTTTGATTGCAGATTTAAATGATATTCTAGCAAATCATCATAGAGTATTAACAATCATTAAAGATGAAATGATTGAAATTAGAGATCGCTTTGGAGATGAAAGAAGATCAGAAATTATTGAAGGTGGATTGGATGTTGAAGATGAAGATTTAATTCCAGTTACTGATGTAATGATTTCTATGACAACAGAAGGTTATATTAAAAGAGTTGCAACAGATACATATAAATTACAAAACCGTGGTGGTCGTGGAGTTAAAGGAATGAGTGTTAATGATGAAGATATTATTGAACATTGCATTTCAATGTCTTCACATGATTACTTAATGCTATTTACTGATCGTGGACGTGTATATCGCATTAAAGGATATATGATTCCAGAATCATCTAGACAAGCAAAAGGAATTCCAATTGTTAACATCTTGAATATTGAGAAAGATGAAAAAGTAAAATCAGTATTAGCAGTTAAAAAGGATGATGACGAAAGTAAATATTTATTCTTTACTACTAAATTAGGACTTGTAAAACGTGTTAATTTAGAAGAATTTTCAAGTATTAGACAAACAGGAAAAATTGCAATTACATTAAAAGAAGATGATCAATTAGTTGATGTAAAATTAACTAAAGGTGAAGAACAAATTATTATTGCAAACTCTAATGGTAAAGCTGTTCGCTTCAACGAAGAAAATATTCGTGTTATGGGTCGTACAGCATCAGGTGTTAGAGGTATGAATGTCGATAATGGAACTGTAATTGGTATGGCTACTTCAAATGAAGGTAAATATTTATTTGTCGTATCAGCGAATGGTTATGGAAAAAAATCAGATATTGAAGAATACCGTGAAACATCACGTGGTGGTAAAGGTGTTAAGACAACTAAAATCACTGATAAAACAGGATCGATTATCGCATTAAAAGCAGTTAATGGAGATGAAAACTGTTTAATCATGACTGATGATGGTATTGTAATTAAAATCAGAGTAAATGATATATCTACATTATCTCGTTCAACTCAAGGTGTAAGGTTAATTAGACCAGCTGAAGGTACAAAAGTATCAACAGTTACTATCTTAAATGAAACTGAAAATGAAGATATAGAAGAAAATGAAGTAAATACAAATGAAAATGTAACTGAAGAAGTTACTGCGATTGTGGAGGAATAAAATATGGATATGATATTTAATCTTATTACTGCAGGTATAGTAGTTTTCTTTGGATATAGAATATTTGCTTTACAAAAAAGAAATAAAAAAAATAAAGCCTATATTAACTGTATTAATCATATAAATGATGAAACGCAAATATTTGAGTTAGTAGATAAATTATTAATTGATATGAAAGACGATCAAGAGTTTATTTGTAAAGGAAAAATTATTAAATTATATGCTGCAACTTTATATCAAAGATCAGAATTTTATAATTTAATAGATGAAATTGATTTTAAAGTCTTAATAACTAATAAAGATAAAGTTGATATCAATATTGCAAAGATGAATGAAGATAGCTATTTCTATTATTGCTTCTTCACTCACCTATTCGCTTTCAAAAATAAAGATTATGAATTAATTGCTAAATTAGAAGCATTGATTAAAAAAGAAGATGAATTTTTTAGTAAGTTCTTATTCTATAAAATATATTTAGAAACTTTAAATATTTATAAATCAAATGATGAAATTTCAAAAGTATTAGTTGATTTATTTGAAGGTTATTATGATGGAATTTATTCTAAAGAAATGATATCTTATTATAAAGGAATTGGTTCATGCTTCTTAATTTATAATCTAAAAGAAAAAACAAATGTATCATATTATGAAGAATTAAAAAATGAAGTAACAAGTTTTATTCAAACAAATATTGGTAAAAAAGTTGCGACATGTCTTGATTTGACAGATAAGTATAGTATCGCAGAAGAAAATACAACAATTAATGCAGAAGAAACTGAAAGTACTACTATTTCAGAAGAAGAAACTAAAGTAGAAGAATAAAAATATAAATAAGTAGAGGGATAAATTTTATTTCTCTACTTTGCTATTTATTAAAAAGAGGTAGATATGAAATTAATAGTCGGTCTTGGAAATCCAGGTCTTAAATATGAAAAAACTCGCCATAATGCAGGATTTATGGCATTAGATATATTAGCTAAGTCGCTAGATATTGAAATAAATCAAAATAAGTTTAATTCACTAATTGCAACTTATAAAACCAAAGATGAAACGATTATTTTGATGAAACCGCAAACTTTTATGAATTTATCGGGAGAAGCAGTACTAGCTTGTGTGCAATTTTATAAAATGTCATTTGAAGATGTGATAGTTGTCCATGATGATTTAGATATACCCAATGGTAAAATTAGATTAAGAGCTAAAGGTAGTGCTGGTGGTCAAAAAGGTTTAGCTAATATTATTAATCTTTTAAAATCTCAAGATATTAAAAGAATAAAAATTGGTATCGGTAAAAGTGCAATTATTCCTGTAGTAGATTATGTACTAGGAAAAATAACAGAAGAAGACTTGCCAGAGTTTAATAAAAGCTTGGAAAAAACAGCTAAAGCATTAAAATTTAGTTTTACAAATGATTTTGATAAAGTTATGAATAGGTACAATGGATGAAAAATTTAATTCTAAATGAAATTATTAATCAAGGTTATAATCAAAAAATTTTTTCATGTGAAAAAATATCATTAATTTCATTAGTAGAAGAAGCAAGCTATTTAGCTTTAAAGTATAAAAAAGAAAAAAAGAATATTGTAGTTATCAAAAATAGCGCATATGATGCAATTAAGTTATATGAGCATTTATGCTCTTTTTTAGATGAAAACGAAAGAAGTATTTTTATCTTAGAAGAATCTTTGAGGGTTGAAGAAATTGCATCATCACCAGAAAATCTTGCAAGTTCAATTGAATCATTAGCTAAATGTCTTAAGGAAGATGTTAAGGTCGTAATTACAAGTGTTGGTTCAATGCTTAGATATTTACCAAATCCTAATTATTTTAAAGATAATATAATCAAATTAAAAATTGATGATAATCTTAGAATTAATGATTTACAAACATTATTATTAAAAGCAGGATATCAAAAAACAGTTAGAGTAGAACATCCATTAACCTTCTCACTAAGAGGAGGAATTATAGACGTTTATTCTATTAACTATGATAAGCCAGTTAGAATAGAATTTTTTGATACGATAATTGAAAGTATAAGATTCTTTGATGTTGAAACTAAACGTACAATAGAAAAATTAACTAATATTGAGTTAATTCCAGCAAGTCTTACCCTATTTAATGATGAAGAAAAAAATATAATCAACGACAAAATTATAGCATTAGAGACTTTAGAATTAAGAGATCAATTAAATTTTGATTTAGATTATTTAAATGATAATATAAGTGATAATCGTTTATATTACTATTATTCATTATTAGAAGATAATTTTACTATCTTAGATTACCTTAATAATCCACTACTAATAGTTGATAATGAAGAAAAAATAATTGAAAAAACAAAACAGTTACATGATGAAACATACAACTTTGTCTCTGAAATGGTTGAAGATAATAAATTATTTTATAATGATAACTTTATAGCTGATTATTTTAAAATAATTTTAAATTATTCTAAAATATATAATGAACCTTTAAAAGATTATGAAAATACTAAAATAAATACAATACAAATTCTAAAAGAAAAATTGAGTGATTTATTATCAAAGATAAATGAAGATGAACATAAGTTTCGCATTATTATTGTTAATGAGAAAAGTGCGACGAATATAATTGATGAACTAATTAAACAAAATATTACATATCATTTAGTTATTAATGAGATAAAAGAAGGAATCAATATCGTATTTGAAGAAATTAAACAAGGATTTGAAATAAATAACTTAATAGTGTATTCATCAAATGAAATACTTGATAAAAAGAATAAAGTAGGAAGATTTGAAAATAAATATCGTGAAGCTGTTGAGTTAAATGATTATCAAGACTTAGAAATAAATGATTATATTGTTCATAATGATTATGGTATCGGTCGTTATCTTGGAATTATTACTAAGGAATTTAATGGTTTTCATAAAGATTATTTAAAAATTGCTTATGCTAATGATGATGAATTATTAGTTCCTGTTGAACAATTTAGTTTAATTAGGAAATATGCATCTAAAGAAGGATTAAGTATTAAATTACACTCATTAGGAAGTTCAAAATGGAGTAAGACAAAAGAAAAAGTAAGAGAGAATTTACAAGTACTTGCGAAAAAACTTGTAGAAATATATCTGACAAGACAAAAAGATATTGGATTTAAATTTGCTAGTGATAGTGAAGAACAAAAAGAATTTGAAAATAGTTTTGATTATCCACTAACTAAAGATCAACAATTAGCTGTAGATGAAATAAAAAAAGATATGGAGTCTATACAACCAATGGATCGTTTACTATGTGGTGATGTTGGATTTGGTAAAACAGAAGTTGCGATAAGAGCATCTTTTAAAGCTGTATATAATGGTAAACAAGTAGCATTCTTATGCCCTACTACAGTTTTATCGATGCAACACTATAATACTTATATGAGCAGATTTAAAAATTATCCAGTTAAGATTTGTGTATTAAATCGCTTTGTTAGTAAGAGTGAACAAAAATTGTTAATTGAGGAAATTAAAAGAGGACAATACGATATAATTATTGGAACTCATCGTTTATTAAGTAAAGATATTATGTATCATGATTTAGGACTACTAATAATTGATGAAGAACAACGTTTTGGTGTAGAACATAAAGAACAAATCAAAGAAATTAGAAATAATATTGATGTCTTATCATTAAGTGCTACCCCTATTCCACGTACATTACAAATGTCATTAATTGGAATGAAAACTTTATCAACAATTAACACTCCTCCAAGTAATAGATTACCTGTACAAACATATGTAGTAGAAAAATCACTATCATTAATTGTAGAAGTAATCAAAAGAGAATTATCACGAGGTGGTCAAGCTTTCTATTTATTAAATAATGTTCAACAAATATATGAAGTTAGAAGAAAACTTGCAACTAACCTTCCAAATGTTAGTGTTAAAGTAGTGCATGGTCAAATGAGCAAAGAGGAAATTGAAGAAGTAATGGTGGAGTTTAGTCTTAATCTAGTTCAAGTACTAATATGTACGACAATTATAGAAACAGGAATTGATATCCCAAATGCTAATACAATAATTGTGGAAAATGCTCATAAATTTGGATTATCACAACTTTATCAAATTAGAGGTAGAGTTGGAAGATCAAATAAACTTGCTTATGCATACTTAATGATTCCTAAGTTATCACAGATGAGTGAAGTACAAGAAAGTCGTTTAAAGGCCATTAAAGAATTCACTAAACTTGGTAGTGGTTATAAAATAGCTAAAAGAGATTTAATGATTCGTGGTGCTGGGGAAATATTAGGACCTGTACAATCAGGTTTCATTGATAGTGTTGGTATAGATTTATATATGGATATGCTAATAGAAGCTATTGAATATGAAAAAGGAAATAATACTAAACCAGTTAAACAAACTAAAAAATCTAATCTTAAGCTTGATAATTATCTACCTAAAAATTATGCACCATATGATATGGAAAAACTTGATATTTACCGTAATATTGAAAATATTGATAATTTAAACATCTTAAATGATTATAAAAATGAGATAATAGATTTACATGGTAAGATGCCAAAAGAAGTTGAAAATCTATTTATAAAAAAACAAATAGATATTAGCTTAAATTTAGATTATATTAAAAGCATTGTTGAAAATCAAAAAACTGTTGTACTAACATTTACTAAAGAATTTTCAGATAAGATTGATGGTATAAAATTATTCGAATACTGTGGTAGTATAAATCGCAGTATTAATATTGCATATCGTAACATGGAGATATCACTGACTTTTATTTTAAATAAAAAAACATATAAAGAAGCGATAAAAATTATTGAAGGAAGAAGAGGATATTTAAAAGATGAGAATTGATAAATATTTAAAAGTAGCTCGTATATTAAAGAGAAGAGCAATTGCTAAAGAATTAGCAGATAATGATCGTGTATTAATTAATGATAAAATTGCAAAAGCATCAGCATCAATTAAAGTAGATGATACAATAACAGTAATCTTTGGTAATCGCAGCTTAAAAGTAAGAGTATTAAAGTTAGCAGAATTTGCAAAGAAAGAAGAAAGCTCTGAATTATTTGAAGTTGTTGAAGAAATTAGAGATATCAATAATGCGCATAGCGAATAACACAGAACACGAAATAGAAATTGAACGCTCTAGATTTATCACTTATCTATTTAGAGTTTTTGATAAAAATAAAGCTGATGAATATTTATCAGAAGTAAGAAAAAAACATCCATTTGCTAATCATCATTGTAGTGCCTATATTTGCCAAAACGGCATGGTTAAAAGAGCTCATGATGATGGTGAACCACAAGGGACTGCAGGTAAGCCAATATTAGATGTCTTAGAAAAAAATGAACTAGAAGATATTTTAGCAGTAGTAGTAAGATACTTTGGTGGTATAAAATTAGGTGCAGGTGGATTAATTAGAGCATATAGTAAAAGTGCAAGCGAAACATTAAAACAAGTAAAATTAACTAGTATTCAATCAATGCATAAATATGAACTATTGTGTGACTATGAAAATTTTAATCGTTTAGAATATTTAATTAAAGATATTATATTTGATATTAGCTATGATGAAGAAGTTAAAATTATTATCATGGTAAAAGATGATTCATATCATTCATTGATAAATGAAGTATCAAAAGGTAAAATTATTCCAAAATTTATAGAAACAGTAGAAATAGAAATATAAAAAAAGGTCATATCATTAATTGATATGACCTTTTGAATTATAAATTATTGTTGATATAAATTATAAACATCACTTACTGGTTGGTTAGTGTCAATTGCTTTAATAATGCGAGATAACATTAATCCAGTAGAAATAACTTTAATTTTAGAAGATTTTGCTAATTTTTCTTTTGGAGTTGCAATTGTATTTGTGATTACTAGTTGCTTAATAGCAGAATTTTCAATTTTTTCAATTGCATCTTTAGAGAAAATACCATGAGTAATCGCAACATAAATATCTTTTGCTCCATGTTTTTCTAAAATATCAACTCCAGTAACAAGAGAACCAGCTGTATCACAAATATCATCAACTACAATACAGACTTTTCCTTCTACATCACCAATAACATTCATTGCTACTGCAACATTTGGTTTTGGGCGACGCTTATCGATGATTGCTAGTGAACATTGCAAATGTTCTGCAAGTCTTCTTGCTCTAGTAGTTCCACCATGATCAGGTGATACAACGACTAAATCTTCTGATGCAATACCAAGACTTGCAAAATAGAATCCCATCATTGGAATTACAGTTAAATCATCAATTGGAATATTGAAGAATCCTTGAATCTGAGTTGCATGTAAATCAATTGTAACAACACGATTTGCTCCTGCTGCTTGTATTAAATCTGCAACAAGTTTAGCAGTTACAGGTTGTCTTGCACGTGCTTTACGGTCTTGTCTAGCATATCCAAAATATGGCATTACAACAGTGATTTCTCCAGCACTTGCTCTTTTGCAAGCATCAATACAAATTAATGTTTCCATTAATGTTTCATTTACAGGGTTACAAGTAGATTGAATAATATATACTTTTTTACCACGTACTGTTTCTTCAGGTTCAACTAATATTTCACCATCAGCAAAATGTTTTACTGAAATTTCACCAGGTTTAGTATTTAAATAACCACAGATTTCTTCTGTTAATTCTTTGCATGATGTCAAAGAAAAAATAATTGTTTCTCTCATTTTATTTATATCCTTACACTTTCTTTTTGTATGTATCCCCATACCCAGGTTTAATAATTTGATCTGGTCTTGCTATTAACATATCTCCATCATCAACATTTTTGGTGCATGTACTACCAGCTGCAATTAATGCATTTTCACCGATAGTTACTGGTGCTATTAAATTAGAATTACTTCCAATAAATGCTCCATCTTTTACAACAGTACGATGTTTATTTTTACCATCATAATTTACTGTAACTACACCACATCCAACATTAACGTCATTTCCAATATCTGAATCACCTAAATATGTAAGATGAGCACACTTTGTATCTACTCCAAGTGTAGTTTTCTTTAATTCTACAAAGTTACCTATTCTACATTTATCGTTAATAACAGCTTTTTCTCTAATATGAGCAAAAGGTCCAACTGTGACATGATTTTTAACAGTGCTATTAATAATATGACTTGAGTCAACAGTAGAATAAGACCCTATTTCACTATTTAAAATTCGTGAATTAGATCTAATAATAGCACCTTTTCTAATGATACTTCCTTTTTCAATTGTAACATTAGGATATAATACAACTTCACTTTCAATAACTACATCATGATCAATATATGTTGTTTTTGGATCAATCATCACAACACCATTTTCTAAATGATAATTGTTAATGACGCCTCTTTGATATTCATTAGCAATTGCTAATTCTAATTGAGAATTTACTCCTTGAACTTCATTTGGATCATCACTAATAACAGCTTTGATTTTCACTTGGTCATTATTCATTATTTCGACTAGATCAGTAATATAATACTCATTTTGAGCATTGTTATTCTTAACTTCATCTAAATATTTAAATAATAATTTATTATTAAAACAATAAATTCCTGTATTGATTTCATTTACTAATTTTTCTTTTTCATTACAATCTTTAAACTCGACAATTTTATGGATGAATCCATTATCATCACGTATAATTCTTCCATAAGATTTTGGATCTGATAATTCTACAGTTAAAACTACCATCCCTACATCTTGATTAGCTTCTATTAATTTGTTTAAAGTTTCAGCTTTGATTACTGGACAATCTCCATTAATTACTAATGTGTATCCATCCAAGTCAGCAAACTGTTGTGCTTGCATTACTGCGTGAGCTGTTCCAAGTTGTACTTCTTGCACAGCAATGTTTGAACGATCTTTAATTAAATCTTCAATTTGTTCTTTTTCATATCCTAATACAGTTACAATATTAGTTACATCAATCTTATTTAACTCATCAATAAGGCAATCAACCATTGTCTTACCGCATACTTTGTGGGCTACTTTTGGTAAGTCACTTTTCATTCTTGTTCCTTTACCTGCAGCCATAATAATAGCTTGTTTCATCATGTCCTCCGCATATCTATTTTACTAAATTTTGTAAAAAAAAAAAAGCTACATTACATTACAATGAAGCTTTTTTTAATAGATTTAGAGATAATTCAATCAATTTACCTAAAATCAATAAAATAATAATGGTTGATATAGTAAAAATACCACCTAAATAAATTCCTATAAATAAGAAAATCATATCTAAAATAAATTTTATTGTTGAAAACTTAAGCTTAAGTTTTTCTGATAATGCAATAATCATTGCTTCATAAGCACCTTTTCCAACATCTGCGTAAATGGTTAAAGCAATACCTAAAGCTAAAAATAAATATGAAACTATTAAAAGTAAGATAGTATCATTACGGTTTTCAATTATCGGGATTATTTCCAGGGCAATATCTACAAATACAGTAATAAATAACGTGACCAAAATTGTTCCAATACCTAAATGTTTGTAATTAATAAACATAGTAAATAAAATAAAAAATGAATTAACAAACAAAACAGCATTACCATAAGTAATATTTAAGAGTTTAGAAAGTCCGTCAAAGAATACAGCCAATGGGTCTGCTCCCCAGCCAAAGTTAATACAAGCAGCAACTCCAAAGGAGATAAATATACACCCAACAAATAACATTACATAATTTTTAAATTTAACTTTTACCATATATACCTCGAAGGTATATTATAACACTTAAGAGTATTTACTGTAAGCTTTAATGATTTTTTTAACTAATCTATTTCTAACAATATCTACATCATCAAAATATGAAAATTTAATTTCATCAATGTTACTTAAAATATCTTGAATAGTGATTAAACCGCTAGTGATATTTCTTGGTAAATCTACTTGTGTTGTATCACCATTAATAACAACTCTAGAATTATTTCCCATACGAGTTAAAAACATTTTTAATTGTTCTTTTGTACAGTTTTGAGCTTCGTCTAAAATTATAAAAGCATTATCTAAAGTGCGTCCACGCATATATGCTAATGGTACAATTTCAATTATTCCTTTTTCCTTTAACTTCATTGTTTTTTCTTTATCTAAAATATCATATAAAGCATCATAAAGCGGTCTTAAATAAGGATCAACCTTTTCATCTAAATCACCAGGTAAAAAACCAAGTTGTTCCCCTGCTTCGATCGCTGGTCTTGAAAGAATTATTTTGGAAATTTCATTATTTCTTAAAGATTTAATAGCAGCAGCAATTGCTAAATAAGTTTTACCTGTACCTGCAGGTCCAATACCAAATACAATTTCATAGTTTTCAATAGCATTTAAATATTTTGCTTGATTAATTGTTTTTGCTTTAATTGGTTTATTTGTAGAATTATAACAAAATACAGGTTGGCTAACTATTTCCTCATAATATGAAATGCCATCAAATTTTAATTCAATAACTTGATCGATAATCTGAAAAGTAATATTAATATTATTCTCAACTAGCTTTAATAGTTCAATTACAACTTCTGTTGCGATATCACTTTTATCACCTGTAACTATTAAATGATTATTATTATATTCAATTTTTACATTTAACGATTTTTCTAGTTGATTTAAATTTCTATCTAATATGCCAAATAATAAATTTAAGTTATTGCTGTCTACTCTTAATTTATTCATATTATTCCCCTTATTTAATCTAAGAAAACTATATCATAAAATAGATAAAACATAAATTTTATTTGTTATAATAAAATAAGATGGAGGTGCATATGATGTACAATTGGGATTTAAGTAAATTATATTGCAGTACAGATAGTAAAGAGTTTAAAGATGATTTAAATAAATTAAAAGAGGCAATCAGTGATTTAGATAAACTATCTACAAACTTAAATAACATGGAAACTAATGATGCATTAGTTAAATGTTTAAAATTATTAAGTGAATTTAATGTCTTAGTAGAGAAGTTAGGACATTTTGTATCACTTATATTAACAACTGAAACAACTAATCAAGAAGTTACATCTGTTAGAGGTAATTTATATGAATTATTAAGTGATTCAGCAAAATCAACTGCAGCAATTGAATTATGGATTAAAGATTTAGATTTTAACAATATTAACTTTGAAGATAAATATTTAAATGAGCACAAATTCTATTTAAATGAAATAAAAGAAAATGGTCGTTACTTATTAAGTGAAGATATTGAAGCAATTATTGCAAAGTTAGTATTAAACGCATCAAATAAATGGTCAGATTTACAAGAGTATCTAACATCAACTTTAAGCATAGAAATTGATGGAAAAGAATATAATCTACCAAGTGTTCGTAATATGGCATATGATTCTGATCCAAGTGTTAGAAAAAAAGCATATGAAGCTGAAATTGCGGCTTATGATAAAATTAAAGATCCTTTAGCATTTGCTTTAAATAGTATTAAAGGTGAAGCGATAAGTATTAGTAAACTAAGAAGCTATGATTCAGTATTAGATATGACATTAAAAAGTTCAAGATTAAAAAAGGAAACTTTAGATGCGATGTTAGAATCAATGCATAAAGCACTTCCTCATTTTAGAAGATATTTAAAAGCAAAGGCAAAATTACTAAATCAACCAAATGGGTTACCATTCTATGATATGTTTGCTCCAATTGGAAGTAGTGAAACTAAATTCACTGTGGAGGAATCAAAAGAATTTCTAGTAAAAACATATGAAGAAATTGAAGATATTGCAAAAGTTGTAGAAGAAGCATATGATAATAATTGGATAGATTTTTTGCCAAAAAGTGGAAAAGTTGGAGGAGCTTTTTGTGCTAACTTACCATCAATAAAAGAAAGTCGCATATTAACTAATTTTGATGGTTCATTAAGTTCGGTTATTACATTAGCACATGAACTTGGTCATGCATATCATGGTTATTGCATTCAAAATCATCATCCTTTAAATACAGGTTATTCAATGCCAGTAGCTGAAACAGCATCTATTTTTAATGAAACACTAGTAATGAATAAAGTAATTAAAGAATCAGTTAATGCTGATGAAAAGTTAGCGTTAATTGAAAGCAGTCTGCAAGATTCAACACAAGTAATTGTTGATATTATGTCACGTTATATTTTTGAAACAAATCTAATCAAAAATCGTGAAACAAGTTTTATGTTTGCTGATGAGTTAAGTAACATGATGATTGAAGCACAAAAAGAAGCTTATGGTGATGGATTAGATCAAAATCAATTACACCCATATATGTGGATAAATAAAGGTCACTACTATTCAGCTGGTCTAAATTTTTATAATTTCCCATATGCATTTGGTTTATTATTTGCGAAAGGACTATATGCTATTTACCAAGAAGAAAAAGAATCATTTATTCCAAAATATAATGAATTATTAAAAGCTACTACAATAAGTAATGTAGAAGATGTTGCATTAATTGCTAAAATTGATTTAACAGATACTAAGTTTTGGGATAATAGCTTAAATATAATTATTGAACAAATTGATGAATTTATTAAATTAGCAAGTAAATAGTTAATAAGTAACAATCTTGATTAAGTATAATTATGCACTTATATAGATTTAAATATGGTATAATATATTATATTTTAAAGATAATTGTTATAATAACATTAAGGAGATTTACATGAGTGTTAATGCAAAAAAGAGAAAGCCCAAAAAAATAATAGTATCAGTGATAACACTTGGACTATTTGCGGCATCAATATATTTGATTTTAGGAGTAATTGAAGAAGCACAAACAACAATGAAATTAAATCAAGAACTTGAAGAGGTTAATGCAGAATTAATTAAATTAAATGAGGAAAATGCAGTATTAGAATCACAAAGAGATAAATTGAATAACCCAAACTATGTTCAATCATATGCTAGAGGTAGTTATATGTTATCAAAAGAGGGAGAAATGATCTTCTTTTTACCAGGAACTACACCTGAATCAGAAGAATAATAAATTAACTATCATGTAAAAGTGATAGTTTTTATTTTCGCTTCTTAAAATTATTATTATTATATTAATAAGACTTTTATATGAGGAATGATTTTAATAAGAAAAATCCTAGAAATTTTTAGTTTCTAGGATTTATGATATTATTTTGTCTCAAGAGCTTTTTTATACCAATTTTTTTTATTAAAGAAATATAAAGAAAATAATGCACCTAATAGCCAACTTATTAATAATGAATAAGTATTTGAAACTGGGTTACCATTAACATGTAATTCAGATTTTGTTAAGTAAGCAAATAAATATGCTAGTGGGACTCTAAAAATAACTGTAGTAAAGATTGATATCCACATTGGAGTTATCGCATCTCCACTACCTCTTAAAACAGCCCCAACAGCTTGAGATAAAGATAAAGCTAAATAACCAAAAGAAAGTATTAACATAAAGTGGTAACTAGTCTCAATTATTTCTTTAGTATCTGTAAATAATGCCATTAGATTTGGACCAAATATAATTAAAACAATTGAAATAATAAAAGAGGTTAAAATAGATAATTTAATACCACTTTTTGAGCCACTTAATAATCTATCGAATTGTTTAGCACCAACGTTTTGACCAGCAAATGTTGTAAGTGCATTTGCAAATGAGAATATTGGCATAATAGCAAAACTATCAACACGCATAACAATAACATTAGCTGTAATATATAATTCTCCAAAGCTATTAACTAGAGCTTGTGTTAAAATCATAGCCATTGAGAAAATCATTTGTGTTAATCCAGAAGGCATTCCTAATTTTAATACTTTTGATAATGTCTCTTTATGGATTTTAAAATGTCTTTTTTCTAAAACAAAGATATCAGTTAAACTTATTAACTTACGATAACATAAAACAGCAGATACAGTATTAGCTATAACTGTTGCTAAAGAAACACCAGCTACTTCCATACCAAGATAACCAACAAATAAAATATCTAATACAATATTAATAACAGTAGAAACCAATAAATATTTTAAGGCACTTATAGAATCTCCAAGACCTCTTAAGATACCGCTAAGGATATTAAAATAAGCAAGACCTGCAATTCCCATTGCAAAGATAAATAAATAATCATTTGCCCAATCAATTAATGATTCAGGTGTTCCAAGAAGTTCTAATAAAGGTCTAATACCAAAGAATCCTAAAGCCATAATAAGTAATGAAGAAAAAAAGGTTAATGTAATACAGTTACCAATAGTAACAGCTAAACCTTCTTTGTCTTTAGCACCAAAATATTGGGCAACAAGTACTGTAACCCCTACTGATATTCCAATAAAGAATACTAAAGCTAAATTAAAAATAGGACCTGCGCTACCTACAGATGCTAAAGCATTATCTCCCACATAATGACCTACTACAATACTATCGACAGTACTATATAATTGTTGTGCAAAATTCCCGATTAATAAAGGAATTGAAAATAGTAAAATGTTCTTCCATGGTTCACCTTTAGTCATATCTATAGGTGACATGATACGTTTAAATAATGTCATACATAACCCTCAAGCTTTCTAATCTATTTTAACATATCGATATGATTAAATCTATTGCCTGTATACATAAAAAAAGTGTAGAATATATTACAAAGGGGGAATTATTAATGCTAATATTACCAAAAGAATATGAACCAAAATTAAATTTAATAGATACGCAAAAAGCAATAAAATTATTAAAAGATGTATTTGAAAAAACACTAGCTGAAGAATTAAATTTAATCAGAGTATCTGCCCCACTTTATGTTTCTAAAAAAAGTGGACTAAATGATCATTTGAACGGTTATGAAAGACCAGTTGTATTTGATATTAAAGATTTAGATCAAGTTGTAGAAGTAGTGCAATCGCTTGCTAAATGGAAAAGATCAGCCTTAAAAAAATATGGTTTTAATACCTATGAAGGACTATATACTGATATGAATGCCATTAGAAGAGATGAAATATTAGATAATTTACATTCATCGTATGTTGATCAATGGGACTTTGAGTTAATCATTAATGATGATAATCGTAATATGGAATACTTAAAAGCAATGGTTACTAAAATCGTTAAAGCATTAAAAAATAGTGAAGATTTAATATTGAACATATATCCTAATTTGAATAGAATTTTTGATAAAGAAATTCATTTTATAAGTACTGAAGAATTGTTAAATAAATACCCTAACTTAAATAGTAAAGAACGAGAAGATGCGATATGTAAAGAGTATGGATTAGTCTTTATTTCTCAAATTGGAGATAAACTTTCAAATAATGAAAAACATGATGGCAGAGCATTTGATTACGATGATTGGAGTTTAAATGGAGATTTAATGGTTTGGTATCCAACTTTAAATCGTGCAGTTGAATTATCAAGTATGGGAATTAGAGTTAATAAAGAAGCATTATTAGCTCAAGCTGTAAAAGCTAATGTAATAGAAGATAGTTTTAAAACATATCATAAAGATGTTTTAAACAATAAATTACCATTAACATTTGGTGGTGGTATTGGACAATCTAGATTATCAATGGTAATGCTAGATAAAGCACATATTGGGGAAGTACAAGCTTCTTTATGGTCTAAATCGATGGTTAAAGAGTGCGCAGCAAATAAAATATATCTATTATAAAAAAAAGAACTTCAATTTAAATTTGAAGTTCTTTAATTTTTTATTAGTATCCTAATTCCTCTAATAATGGAATCAATAAGTCTGGTCTATCAGTAATGATACCATCAGCATTAGCTTCAATGCATAGCATCATTTCATCAATTTCATTTACTGTCCAGTAGTGAATAAATTTATCATGTCTTTCAATCTTACTTAATAAGTAAGGTGAAGTTAATGGAATCGAATATTCAGATGTAGGTAATTGGAATCCATGACTTGGGCTATCCATAAAGTAATCAAAGCCAACTAATGAAGCAATGACAAACATTAATGAAGTATCAAAGTCGTATGAGTTAATCATATTAGTAGTTTTATTATCGTTAATATATGCAATTACTTCTGGATGGAATGAAGCCATACATGCATATTCTTCCATTTCATATTTTGTAATTAATCGCATTAATTCATCTGCAGCTTTAATACCTAAATCACCATCATCTTTAATTTCTACTACATATAAGACATCTTTGCCGTATTTAATAAACATTTCCTCTAAAGATGCTAATGAAAGTGCATAATCATAACTAGCTAGTTCTTCTTGAGATAAGTTTTTATAAGGCATATTACCATCTAAATCGACAAAAAATTGTCCAAAGTTGTGCTCTTTAAGTTCATCGTAAGTATAATCTGCTACTTTACCACTTGCAGTACTTAAATCATCCAATGTATTATTGTGGTATGTAACTAAGACATTGTCTTTAGTAAGATGTAAATCAACTTCTAAGACATCTACTCCTAATTCATATGCATAATCTAATGCCATCCATGTGTTTTCAGGATTTAATACTTTACCACCACCGTGTGCTATTACTAATGGTGCTTCTCCCTCTTCTACCATAAATGAATTATCATATTTTATATTATCTATAGGTATAAATTGTAAAACTACATAAATAAAACCTATAATACATATTGTTAATAATGTTCTTGATTTCATATAATCCTCCGTTTCTAAATTTTAACAAAACCATACATAATGCACAATATAAACAAGCTAGTTACGTATACTAGATAGGTAGCGGATATAGAAAAAATTAATAAAATATGATATAAATATGTATAGGAGAAGATATGGAAAAAATTACAAAAAAACTTGCAATACTAAGAAGAAATAATCAATTATCTCAACAAAGTGTTGCAGAACAAATAAATATAGATGTCTTTGAATATATGTCGTTAGAGAATGGTAGTCAAACTATTGATAAGGAAACCATTACTAAAATTGCAAAGTTTTATAAAATTGCTGAAAAAGATTTAATTGACGACAATATAGAAATAGAAGAAATAAAAGAAATAAAAGTTAATGATAAAGTAGGAAATGATCCTTCTTTTATTAAAGTTGAAGAGTTAAAGAAATTTCATGAAACTAGTTCGATAACAATGACAAAAAAAGATTTATTCCTTGCCAAGATAGATAAGCTACCAGTAATTGTGAAAGTAGTTAGTGTTGGTTTAGTATTGGTCATTGTGTTTTTACTAGGTTTCTTTTTTAAACCGGAACCAGAAATTATAATAGAACCTTTAAATCTTAAAAGAGATATTAATGATAAAGTTGTAGGAAATAATTATGGAATTATATATTATGTACAAAATAATCTAAAATCTAGAGGTTTAGATATCAATGGACAATTAAGTGTATCAGATGAAGTAGATATAGTAAAAGTCGAAATGAATGATAGTATTACTGCCTTATTGAAACGTGATGGTACAATTATCTTAAAAGGAAGTGATGCATTGATGTATGATATTGAAAAGTTTGGTTATGTTAAAGACATTGCTTTAGGAGATGATCATTTAGTAGCTATTAGCCATGATGATAAGGTTTTATGTTCAACATCAACAAGTATTGAAATAGGTTGTAATTTTGTAGAAGAAGCATACAGTGCCAAGATTGATAAAATATTTGCTTTTGATCATAATACAATTTTGATTGATGTAGATGGAAATATATATACTAATACATATTTAAGATTAGAAGAAAATATTAAAGATATTGAAATTGAATCAATTGTAGGATATGGAAATAATATTTGGGCTTTATATAAAGATGGAACAATTCAAAGTTTATCAGGAGATAAATATGATGATGCTTTAGAATTTACAGATGTTAAGAAAATTGTGTTACTAAATGATGCCCTATTTATTCATACAGAAGATAATAAAGTACACGTAGAAACAAAAAATAATGCATATAAAGCAGTTAGTACCTGGGAAGATGTATTAGATATAGCAGGAAAAGATGATTATTTGGTAGGACTTAAAATTAATGATATTATAGGCGTGGGAAATAATGCTTATGATAAATTCAATGAAGAAGCATTAGAACAAGAGGTATTAAAAGAAGTAAGTAACATAGCGGTCAATGTAAGTTTAGAAGGTGTTAGTATAAAATTTGACACTGTCGAAAATGCTGATAAGTATCTAATCAAAGTAAACAATGAAAATGAATATGAAGTTATAGTAGATACAAATGAATTGATAATTCCACTATCAAATTTTAAAGAAAATACAGGTTACACAATAAGTGTTGTAGCAATGTCTAATGATGAAAAATATTTAGCATCAGAAGAAAATAATTATCATTTTGTATTCTATCAACCAATTGAGGAAGTAGTAACTCCAGAGCCTACTACAGATACTACAATCATACCACCGGCTACAACTACACCTACTCCAAATACTGAAGTAGAAGCAACACCAGCACCATAAAGGAGAAAAAAATGAAAGATTCATCAAAGTTACAAAAAATTATATTTGGTTTCGTATTCGCATCAATGGTAATATCAGTAGTGATAATTGCATTTTTAATTAGTAAAGCACCTGAAGTTGCCACAGAAACTGGACAAATGGTTAAAGGAGATTATTCTTTAATGTTTGCCCAAAGCATATTAGGTATATTCGCAATGATGTTACCAAGTTTTGTTAGTAAAAGATTACAAATTATTATTCCATCAAATATGTTAATTTTATATGTAGTATTCCTATATTGTGCAATATTCCTAGGAGAAGTTAGATCTTACTATTATGATGTAGAACATTGGGATACAATGTTACATGGATTTAGTGGAGGAATGATTGGTATTATTGGTTATTCTTTTGTTAATCTATTAAATAAAAGTGACAACATAGATATGAAATTAAGTCCCCTATTTGTATCGGTATTCGCATTTTGTTTTGCGATTACATTAGGTGTTGTATGGGAAGTATATGAATATACATTTGATGGTATACTTGGTTTAAATATGCAAAAATTTATGTTAGAAGATAAAACTCCATTAGTTGGAAGAGCAGCATTAAATGATACAATGAAAGATTTAATTGTTGATGCTGCTGGTGCATTTGTTGCATGTTTACTAGGTTATATTTCATTAAAAAACAAGGCCGGATTTATTAAAAAGTTAGAAATCAGAAGAAAAACAAAAAAAGGAAAATAATATGAATTTATATAATACAAAAACACTAAAAATTGAAAAATTTGTACCAATAAAAGATGGTGAAGTATCAATGTATGTATGTGGACCAACAGTATATGGTGATGCACATATTGGTAATGCAAGACCTATTATCGTATTTGACACATTAAAAAGAGTGTTTGAAGCTAATGGGTATAAAGTAAAGTTTGTTTCAAATTTCACTGATGTTGATGATAAAATTATTAATCGTGCAATTGAAGAAAATGTAGATGAAACAATAATAAGTGAAAGATATATTGAAGCCTATAATAAAGTTAGATCAGCACTAAATGCTAATAACTTATATAAAACACCAAAAGTAACTGAAACTATTAATGAAATAATTGCTTTTATTGAAGAACTTGTTTCTAAAGGTTATGCATATGAAATCGATGGAGATGTTTATTTTAGAGTTAATAGTATAGAAAATTATGGAAACTTATCTAAACAAAATATCGAAGACTTAAGAACAGGTGCAAGAATTGAAGCAAATAGTAAAAAAGAAAATCCAATGGATTTTGCACTTTGGAAAAAAACAGAAAAAGGATTAAAGTGGAATAGTAAGTTTTCTGAAGGTCGACCAGGATGGCATACAGAATGTGTTGTAATGATAAATAAGGAATTAGGAAGTAAAATAGATATTCATGGGGGAGGATCTGACTTAAGATTCCCTCATCATGAAAATGAAGTAGCGCAATCAATGGCGTTAAATCATAATGAGATAGCTAATTTTTGGATGCATAATGCAATGATTAATATTGATGGTGATAAAATGAGTAAATCATTAGGAAATATTAAAAATGCTAAAGATGTTATTAGTGAACTTGGACCAAGACTTGTAAGATTCTTTATGTTATCAGTAAATTATCGTAAAGAAATTTCATTTAATGATGAAGCCATTATGACAAGTAAAAAAGAGTTAGAGAAAATTGATAATTCATTAAAACAAGCATATATTATGCTACAAAAAAATAACTATTCTATTAATGAAGAATTTAATGAGGAATTATATCAAAAATTCATTGAAGCTATGAATGATGATTTAAATACACCTAATGCTTATATGGTGATTTACGAGGTGGTTAAACAATTAAATCAATCATTAAGACAAAAAGAAAAAGACTTTGCAGCAATTGCTACATTGGTATTAAGTATTGAAAAAATGCTAGATGTACTAGGTATCTTACAAGGACGACTTGTACTATCTAGTGAAGACTTAGAACTTTACCAAAAGTGGGAAACAGCAAAAGTAAACAAAGATTTTGAAGCAGCTGATAAATATCGTAATGAATTAAATGCAAAAGGTTTAATTTAATGAATTACGAATTATTAAATGGACTAACACTTGCCTATATGGGTGATGCGATTTGGTCATTATATGTAAGAGAATACTTTATTAATCAAGGTATTACAAAATCTTATATGTTACAAAAACAAACAATTAAATATGTAAGTGCTAAAGCTCAAGCAAAAATTTTTTTCGCAATGTGTGATGAAAATTTAATTAGTGAAGCAGAGCATGTAATCTTTAAAAGAGGACGTAATGGAAAAGTAAATAATGTCCCAAAAAATACAGATTTAAAAACATATCAGACATCTACAGGTTTTGAAGCTTTAATAGGTTACTTATATCTGTCGGGAAATAATGAACGTGTAGAAGAAATATTTAATTATGCAATTGCATTGATTGAGGAGAGTTAATGAAACAGTATATATATGGAAAAAATGCGATTAATAACGCATTAAGAGCAAATCGTGTTAGTGCACTTTATGTTCAAAATCAAACTAAAGAATATAATCGCTTTAAGGTTGATTTGAAAATTAAATCTAAAAATGAATTATCAAAATTATGTAATAGTGATAATCACCAAGGTGTAGTTGCTCTTATTGAAGAATATCAAACAGTATCTTTAGAGAAAATGATAGAAGATGCAAGTGCTAGTGAATATCCTTTATTAATTATCTTAGATGGTTTAAAAGATCCGCATAATTTAGGCGCTATATTAAGAACTGCTGATTGTGTTGGTGCGAATGGTGTTATTTATAAAAAGCATAATGCAGTATCACTGAATTCAACAGTAGCGAAAGTATCTTGTGGAGCAATTGAGACAGTAAATGCTGCTGAAGTTGTTAACTTAGGACAAACAATAGAAATACTTAAAAAGGCAGGATATTGGGTTATAGGTACTGATGTTAACAAGGCTCAAGATTATCGCTTAGTAAATTATAAAATGCCGGTTGCATTAGTTATTGGTTCTGAAGGTGAAGGAATGTCTAGACTTGTAAAAGAGAAATGTGACTTCTTAATAAAATTACCAATGGTAGGAAGTATTACTTCTTTAAATGCGTCTGTTGCGACAGGGATCATTTTATATGAAGTATTCAATCAAAGAAATAGTATAGTAAAATAAAAGATTTATCCACAATGAATTTCAGCAATTGTGGATAAATCTTTTTTTCCTAGAGTATATTTAGATAAATATTAATCACTATATAATAAAGAATAAAATATATTTATATAGAGGTGAAAAAAATGGAAAAAGAAAAAAATAAATATAACGATTATGAGTTGATATATATGATTAGACAAAACGATGATAATGCTTATTCATTATTATTATCAAAATATGAAAGATTAGTATTTAAATTAGCACTTGGATTCTGTAAAAATAATAAGCTAGACACAAGGTTTAAAGAAGAATTAGTTCAACTTGGATTTATAGGTTTATATGAAGCGACAACATTATTTAAGGAAAGCTGTAACACTACTTTTATGACATTTGCGTATTTAGTAATAAAAAGAAAAATGCAAAATTATTATACTAAATACTATAAGATATCAGCGTATGAAATGCCGTATGAAGAAGAAATATATGTAAAAGAAACTGCTGAAAGCTATTTACCCAACTATAATAGTGAAACACCAGAAACAATATTCTTTGATAAACTGCAAAGTGAAATGATACTTGAAGCATTCGATATGTTAAGGCCACAAGACAAAGTTATCATTAAATATAAACTACAAGGATACTCTTACAAAGAAATTGCGCGATTTTGTAATATAAGTACAAAGCAAGTAGACAATGCTTTACAGCGTATAAAAAAAGAACTTGTAAAATACTTATAAATAATGTTAGAATTAGACAGTTGAGGACTAAAATATGAACTTAAAAAAAGAATACGATGTAGTAATTATTGGTGGCGGTATTGGTGGTCTAATGACTGCATATCGTTTGATTGAAAAAGATGCGTCATTGAATGTATTGTTATTAGAAAGAGGACAAGCACTTGATAAGAGAAAATGTCCTATTGTTACAAAAAAAGTAACAAAATGTATTAAATGTACACCATGTAGTATCATGGAAGGTATGGCAGGAGCAGGAGCATTTTCTGATGGTAAATATATTATTTCTACAGAATATGGTGGATGGTTACCTGATTTAATGGAACATGATGTGGTTTTAAACTATATTAATCAAGCTGATGAAGTATTAATGAAATTTGGAGCACAAGAAGATCGATATATTCCAAGTGATGAGTTAAAACAATTATGTTTAAGATACGATTTACATATGCAACAAGCGGAAGTTAAGCACTTAGGAACTGATGCAAATTATAATACAATGTTAAACTTAATTAACTATTTAGAAGATAAGGTTCAAATTGAAACTAACGCTAAAGTAGTTGACGTAAATAAAGATACAAAAGAAGTATTTATTAATTCAAAAAATAGTGAATACACTGTTACAGGAAGCAAAATTATTTTTGCTGTAGGTAGAGCTGGTGCGCGTGGCTTTAAAGAATGGTGTATTAAAAATAAAATCGAGTGTAAAAATAACCAAGTAGATGTAGGGGTTCGTGTAGAATTACCATCTATTGTTTGGGATCATTTTTCAAAGAAAATTTATGAACCAAAAATATACTATAAATCAGGTAAATATGGTGATACAACAAGAATGTTCTGTTTTAATGAAAGAGGACATGTTGTAACAGAAAATACTGATGGAGTATTAACAGTAAATGGTCATTCATATAAAGATGAAAAAATGAAATCAAAAAATAGTAACTTTGCCCTATTAAGTTCAACTTATTTTACAGAACCATTTGATGAGCCTGTAGAATATGCAAGAAGTGTTGCTTCATTAGCAAATAAGATAAGTGGAGGAACAGTATTAGTTCAAAGACTTGGAGATTTAGAAGCAGGAAAAAGAACAACAGAAACACGTTTAAAACAATCAACAGTTAGACCAACACTTGATGCAGTACCTGGAGATTTAAGTTTGTGTATGCCAAAGCGTCAATTAGATAATATAATTGAAACTTTACATGCTTTAGATAAAGTAGCGCCAGGAACTGCAAACTATGATACTTTATTGTATGGAGTAGAATGTAAATTCTATAGTGCAAGACCAAAAAGTACTAACTTTGAATTAGATGACGCGAA
Source organism: uncultured Erysipelotrichaceae bacterium (assembly GCA_964371715.1). Classification (GTDB taxonomy): domain Bacteria; phylum Bacillota_I; class Bacilli_A; order Erysipelotrichales; family Erysipelotrichaceae; genus CAYJNO01. The sequence goes on from CAYJNO010000005.1 coordinate 41,114, forward strand.
AGGAATCTTTGCAATCGGAGATGGCGCAGGATTTACAAGATCATTATCTCAAGCTGGAGCTAATGGATTAATTGTTGCTGATATCATAACGAAAAAATAGATTTAAAAACACAATATTATTGATATTGTGTTTTTTTAAGTGATAAATATGATAGAATAATAAAATTAAAAGAAGGAAATAAGTATGATAAAATATAGTGTAAAAAGACCGTATACAGTGTTTGTGGGTGTAATATTAGCGTTAGTATTAGGGTTTGTCTCTTTTTTAGGATTAAAAACAGATCTTCTACCTACAATTGAATTACCGATGGCCATAGTAATGACTACCTACCCTGGTGCCACGCCTGAAAAGGTTGAATTAGAAGTTACTAATTTAATCGAAGATGCAGTTGCGACTGTAAGTGACTTAGAAAACATAACAAGTACTTCAAGTGAAAATGTAAGTATAGTTATTTTAGAATTTAATGAATCAGTTAATATGGATAGCGCAATGATTGAAGTAAATAATCAAGTAAATGCTGTAGAAGGAAACTTTGATGATTTAGTTATGGCACCAACTATCATAAAGATAAATCCAAATTTATTACCAATTCAGATGTTAAGTGTTGATGTTGAAGGCATGGATGTTAAAGAACTAACAACATTCGTTGAAGAAGAAATACTTTTTGAGTTTGAAAGATTAGGTGGAGTTGCGACAGTAAATGTTTCAGGGAGTGTTGAAGACTATCTTGAAATATCTTTAAATCAAACAAAGATAGATGAAATAAATGATGACATCTTACATGCAATAGACAGCGATTTATATGAAGTTAAAAGTGAACTAGTAGATGCACAAAATGAACTAAATACCGCTAAAGAAGAACTTGAAACAACTAAAAATGAAGTATATAGTAACCTGTCAGAAGTTTCATTATTATTAGATAGTACAAATGCTCAGTTACAAAGTTATATTAGTGAGCAAACTGCTGCTCAAGTTGAAGTGGAAATTGCAAAAGGTGCAAAAGATTTATTTGAATTAAAATTATTGGTAGACAATACAATTATATTAATTAATACTTTACCCGATGATACAGTGATAGTTGAACAATTAATGGCTGATCCATCATTAAGTCCAATTTTAGGTATTTTGTTAGAAGCTAAAATGATAACTTTAGATATGTCTGTGGCAACAATGAGATTAGCATTACCTACTATGAGTACAGAATTTAAAACTCAATTAATAGGGCTTGGAGTAAGTGAAGATGATATTGATAATGGTGATATTACTAATACTAAAAATAGATATAACGAGGCAAACAATGCTCTAAATAGTGCAAACACTTTAGTTAACAGTACTAAAGAAGCTGCTGATAAAATAGCTAGTGAATATAAAACTTTAGAAAAAAGTATGCTAGAAGTGTCAGAAGAATTTGCAGTTGGAAGTATCCAAATAGATAGTGGAATAAATGAACTTGAAAGTGCAATTGATAATTTTGAAGATCAAAGAGAACAAGCTTTAAAAAGTGCAAATATCGATTCACTAGTAACACAAGAAGCAATAAGTGGAATCTTAACTGCCCAAAACTTTAATCTTCCAGCAGGAAGTATAAAAGACTTAGAAGGTAATACAATAACTGTTAAAGTTGGTGATGTATTTGATAGCATAGAAGAATTAGAAAATTTATTATTATTAGATATGGGAATAGACGGAGTTGATCCAATATATTTAAAGGATGTTGCTGAAGTTAGTATAAAAGATAATTCATTGGATAGTACAACTAAAATAAATGGTAATCCAGGAATATTTATAGATATTCAAAAGAGTAGTACAGCATCGACTACAGAAGTTTCAGCATTAATTAATGCGAAAGTAGTAGAGTTAATGGAAACACACGATGGTTTAAATATTACAACATTAATGGATCAAGGTATCTATATTAATTTAATTATTGATAGTGTTTTACAAAATTTATTATATGGTGGAGTAATTGCTTTTATCTTATTGTTAGTATTTTTAAAGGATGTAAAACCAACACTTGTTATTGCGATGTCAATTCCATTGAGTTTATTAATAAGTATTGTTTTAATGTATTTTAGTAATGTTACATTAAATATTATTTCATTATCAGGGTTAGCGCTTGGTGTTGGGATGTTAGTAGATAATAGTATCGTAGTAATTGAAAATATATATCGTTTAAGAAATGAAGGGATGGATAAATACAATGCTGCAGTTAAAGGTGCAACTCAAGTTGCTGGTGCTATCTTTGCATCAACGCTAACGACTGTTTGTGTATTCTTACCGATTGTCTTTGTTGAAGGTATGACACAAGAATTGTTTATCGATATGGGGTTAACGATAGCATATTCTTTATTTGCAAGTTTATTAGTTGCATTAACTCTTGTCCCTGCAATGGCTTCGACAGTGCTTACATCAACAAATGAAAAAGAAAATAAACTATTTAATCGAATGGTTAATTCATATGAAAAACTTTTAAAGTTAAATCTTAAATACAAATTTATTGTTATCATAATGAGTTTGGTGTTATTGGTGGTATCGATATATAATGCTTTCTTAATGCCTCTTGAAATGTTTCCACAAATGGATTCAAATCAAATGCAAATGACTTATACAGATAAAGAGTTAAATAAAGAAGAAATTATGAATAATGCAAATATTATTGCTGAAAATATAATGGAAATTGAAGGAGTTACAACTGTTGGGTATTCAATGGGTAGTTCAATTAGCTTAAGTCCTGACAATAATACATTAAATTACAATATCATTATTGATTTAGAAAGTGGTAGAGCCTCTGATGAGATTGCCCAGGAAATATTAAGTATCAATAGCGAGTACAGTGAGTATTTAACAGTTTCTGCTTCAACAATGGATATGAGTGCTCTGACAGGAAGTGGAATAACAATATCAATTAAAGGTAATGATTTAGATGAATTAAAATCAATATCTGATGAAATCAAAGCACTAGTTATTAATGTTGAAGGTGTTAGTGAAGTTGTAGATGGTTATGAAGATAGTATAGAAGAATTACGAATTGATATAAATAAAAATATAGCTAGTGAGTATGGTTTGATGGTGGCACAAGTATATCAAGAAGTTTCTGCTAGTATCAAAGAAGAAACACCATCAACATCATTTGTCTTTAATGGAGAAAGTTATAATTCAATAATAGTGAATGACACAAGTGTTCTAAAAGATGATATAGAAAATATTGTTGTGGCTGAAGATGAAGATGGAAATGATGTAATATTAAGTGATATAGCAACAATTTATAATTCAGAAGTATCTTCATCAATTTCTCATGATAGCCAATCACGTGTGGTTACTGTTACAATTAGTATTGCAGATGGCTATAATGCATCATTAGTTGGGAGAGATATAGATTTAGCATTAGAAAACTTTGAAGCTCCAAGTGGATATCTTGTAGAAAGAGAAGGAGAAGATGTTACTATAACAGAAACGATTAATGATTTATTATTAATGGTTGCTTTAGCTGTTACATTTATTTATTTAATTATGGTTGCACAATTTCAAAATTTAATGTCGCCTTTTATAATTTTATTTACAATTCCTTTAGCCTTTACAGGTGGATTATTAGCATTACAAATAACTAATATGCCTTTAGCAATAACAGCTATGGTTGGTTTCTTAGTGCTAGCTGGTGTTGTTGTTAATAATGGGATTGTATTTGTTGATTATATTAATAATTTAAGATTAGATGGTATGGATAAAAGAGCAGCTATTATTAAAGCTGGTAAAGACCGTATGCGCCCTATTATTATGACAGCACTTACTACAATACTAGCGATGTCTACAATGGCACTAGGCATTGGCCAAGGTTCTGAAATGTCACAAGGTATGGCAATTGTTACAATTGGTGGATTAACATATTCAACTATTCTAACCTTGTTTTTAGTTCCGGTTTTATATGATTTATTTTATCGAAAAGAAATTAAAAATATCGATGTATAGATAACAAATTAAAGAGTAGAGTAATGTGATTGCTCTATTCTTTTTTAGTCTCACAATATGTCCTGTAAATAAAGTTATGAACTGCTATAGTAAAGTAAGAAAGGAGTTATATGGATCAAATAAAAATAGGTTCTTTTATGAAAGAATTAAGAAGTAATAAAAATATTACTCAAGAACAATTTTCAGAAATATTAGGTGTATCAAATAAAACAATATCAAGATGGGAAAATGGTAAAAATATGCCTGATATCATATTATTGATAGAAATATCTAACTTCTATGAAGTTGAGATTACAGAGTTGTTAAACGGTGAAAGGAAGAGTATTGAAATGGATAATAGTCCAAAAGAAATGATAATAAAAGTTGCTGATTACAATAATGAAGAAAATATAAAAGTTATTACAAAACTTAATCGATTCTCCATTTTTGGAATAGTTTCGTTAATAATTTATTTAAGTATATTATATTTTGAATTAAATGAAGCACCCTTAACAAATTTTATAGAGGGATTATCACTTGGGTGTACACTTGGTTTATTGTTAGTTAGTGCGATATCGACAAGTAAATATGGCAACAAATTGTATACATTAAAAAGAAGTTTCAAAGATAAATAAAAAACAATCAGACATTATCAAGTATATTAACTTTAATGTCTGATTGTTTTTAAATAAATGGTGTTTTAATATAATTTAAATTTAAATCTTTTAATTCTTCAAATACAATATTTTCAATTTCGCGATTAACTAATTTTTCAGGATTATGTGCATCATATCCAAAGCAAACTTTTACTTGTTCTTCTGCTAAGACTTGCATTACAAAGTAATTTGGATATTTATAACAAAGACGTCCATTATACATTTCTTTACCATAAACTGTGCCTTTAAGATTTATTTCCATTACAGCATCATGTTCTTTACATACTTTAGCTAATTTTCTAATGCTATCTAAATGCTTAGAAGTTAGCTTTGCTTTTGCTAATAAAAAATAATCAATATGGCAAATGTACTTTGTAAGGCCAAGCTTTACAGCTTGAATTAACTGCTCACACATATAGTCAATATTTTCATCGTTACAGTAAGATTCAGCATAATAGTCTAAAGAATTAAAATCTTTATTATGTTGTCCGAAAATTAAATAGTCACACTTAGTTGAAATTTGTTTGTAATAATCTATGTGATCATAGAAAAACTCAGTTTCTACCCCTACTAAGACATTGATTTGATCTTTATATTTTTCTTTTAAAGCATAAGAAATATTTAAGTATTCATCAAAATCTTCTAAAGGCATACGGCAAGTTTCATCTTCCCAGTTTTTAAATGGTAAATGATCGGATAAGCCAATGGTTTTAAATCCACCCTTAATGGCAGCTAAAATCATATCTTCTTCTGTTCCTACAGCATGTCCACAACGATATGTATGTGTATGATAATTAAATGATTGCATAAGCACCTCTTATATATTTTCTACGAATTGCATATTATATAGTTTAGCATATTGTCCATTTAATGCAATTAATTCTTGATGATTTCCACTTTCAACAATTCCATCACTTGTTAAAGTAATTATTTTTTTAGCGTTTTTAATAGTCGATAAACGATGAGCAATAACAAAAGTTGTACGATTTAATGCTAGTTTCTCTAAAGATTCTGAAACCACTTTTTCACTTTCGTTATCTAAAGCTGATGTTGCCTCATCAAAGATTAAGATTGCTGGATCTTTAAGGAAGACTCTTGCGATAGATAGTCTTTGTTTTTGACCACCTGATAATCTAACTCCTCGTTGGCCAATATCAGTATTGTAACCATCAGGTAAATTAATAATGAAATCATGGGCGTTTGCCTTTTTTGCAGCTTCAATTATTTCTTCATCAGTTGCATTAACTTTACCATATCTAATATTATCTAAGACTGTTCCTGTAAATAGATAAACATCTTGTTGTACGATGCCTATTTCACTTCTAAGAGACTTTAAAGCAATATCTTTTATATTAATACCATCAATAGTGATGTTTCCACTACTTACTTCATAAAATCTTGGTATAAGTGAACAAATAGTAGTTTTACCAGCACCACTAGTACCAACTAAAGCAATGTATTCACCTGCTTTTACATTTAAGTTAATATTTGATAGTACATCCTTTGATAAATCATTATACTTAAATGAAACATCATTAAAACTAACATCACCTTTTACATTCTTTAATTTAATCGCATCTTTTTTATCTTGAATATCTGGATTAATTTCGATAATATCCATAAAGCGATCAAAACCTGTTATTCCTTGTTGGAACTGTTCTGTAAAGTTTATTAACTTTTTAATTGGATCAGTAAAATTATTAATATAAAGTAAAAATGTTAATAAATCCCCTACTACGATACCTTTTTCTCCAATTAAGAATGAACCAAAGACAACAACAATTACAGTAATCATTGTAATGAATGTTGATAATCCTGAATGAAATTGAGCCATAGCATAATAACTTATACGCTTACTATCAACAAAGTTTGAGTTTTCCTTTGAGAATTTTTCGATTTCGCTATTTTCATTAGCAAATGACTTTACAACTCTAATCCCTGATAAGTTATCTTCAACACGTGCATTGATTTCTCCTATGCGAACTTTGTTTAATCTGAATGCATCTTTCATTTTTTTATTACAAAAATAAGAAAATACAGCCATTGGAATAATTAAAGAAAATGTAATTAAAGTAAGAACTGGATTAATACCTAATAGGATTATAAAGGCTCCAGTAAATTTAATTGTCGATATTACAATATCTTCTGGTCCGTGGTGATAAAGTTCGGCTAAAGTATTTAAGTCATTAGTTAATCGAGACATTAAAATACCTGTTTTTTGATTATCATAGAAGCTAAATGATAATTTTTGATAATGATTAAATAAATCAGCACGCATGTCTCTTTCCATATAAACCCCCATTAAATGTCCTTTATAATTGATAAAGAAATTACATGCTAATTCTACTAAGGCTAATACAACCATTAATAAACCTATCTGTAAGATAGGCGTTAAATTAAAGTTATCGACTACAAGTAAATTATTGGTGATATGTCTAATTAATAGTGGTGAAACTAATGAAATAGCAGCAACAATCATTGCACAAAACATATCTAAGAAAAACAATTTTTTATAAGGTTTATAATAAGATAAAAACCTTTTCATTCTTAATGACATAAATATACCCTCACAATCATGAGAATATTTTACTTGAATAATATTTAAATAGCAAATAAACAACACAATTTATGAAACAATTTTCATAAATGTAATAAATTTCAAAAAAATGTAAAAATATATTGACAGTAGTAATAATTTGAATTATACTAAGTTTACATTCAAAGATTAAGAGAGTAATTTAAGAAATTCTTAAGCGAGCAAGGGATTGGTGAAAGCCTTGTAGATATGGATTAAATGAACCGCACTTAGGAGAAGCTATTTTGAAACAAAGTAGAAATAGACGTTAACCAACGTTATGGTAGAGGGGTAATTAAACATTGATTTAATTATAACTAGAGTGGTACCGCGATATTTACGTCGTCTCTGGAATACAGAGATGGCGTTTTTTATTTGGTGTCATCAAATATAAATCAGTGACTAAAAGAGTAGTTAATTTAAACTAATAGCGATTAAGGGAAGGTGGAAGCCTTAAAGAAATTAAATTAATGAACCGCATTTAGATAGATGCTATTTTGAAAATAAGTAGGAATAGTCGTAAGTCCAACGTTATGGAAGAGTGATAGTTAAACTATAGATTTAGCTATAACTAGGGTGGTACCGCGATTAAACTCGTCTCTAGATATTAGAAGACGAGTTTTTTATTTTAAAAAAGAGGAGAAAAGAATATGAAAAAATTAACTTTATTAGTAGCAGCAATGACATTATTAGTAGGATGTCAATCAAACACATACGATAATACATTAGATAAAGTATTAGAAGAAGGAAAATTAGTCGTATCTACTTCACCAGATTTTCCACCAATGGAATTTTTAGATCAGGATGGTAATGTTGTGGGAGCTGATATGTATTTAGCACAACATATTGCTGATGAATTAGGTGTAGAATTAGAGATTAAACCAATGGAATTTTCGATGGCAATTACTGCAGTTGATACAGGGAGTGCAGATCTTGTAATTTCAGGACTTGGTTATACTCCAGAAAGAGCTGAAAACTTAGAGTTATCAAATAATTATAATGGTGATGGAGAAACATCATGTCATACATTGATTGTTAAAAGTGGGGATGAGGTTAACTTTAGTTCACTAGAAGACTTTAGTGGTAAATCAATTGGAGCACAGGCTAACTCATTACAAGAAATGTATGTTAAAGATCAAATTGAAGGTGCTAATATAGAAACATTTACGACAATAGATGTTGGTGTATTATCATTAATTTCTGGTAAATATGATGCAGTTGCAATTACATGTGATGGGGCAAATGGTTATGCAAATGCTGATGAAAATATTGCGAAAACTAATGTTGAATTCGTTATGACTGCTGAGAATAGTTATGATGGTTATGTTATGGGGACAAAAAAAGGTGAAACTGAATTTATGGAAGAAGTTAATGCAATATTAGCCGAACTTGAAGGTACTGGTAAGTTTGAAGAGTGGGATGAACAAGCAAAAGCATTGGCATTAGAATTAGGAATAGACTTAGGAGAATAGAATGAATAGAAACATTGTTAATTTTAATTTAGGTGGTCCCGATATCTTTACTGTATTTGTTGAGAATTGGGAAATATTCTTAGAAGGGTTATTACTGACACTTGGTTTATCTTTTACAGCAGTAGTGCTTGGGACATTACTAGGAGCTATATTAGCAGTTCTACAATATTTTGATAATAAATTTATTAATATCTTAATTAAAGGATATGTAAATATTATTAGAGGTACACCATTGCTAGTGCAACTTTACATCTTTTATTTATTCTTACCTATGGCGTTTCCCGTTTTAAATAATATACCTGTTGAGTTATTGATAATTGCTGCTCTTGTAATAAATAGTAGTGCCTATGTATCAGAGATTATAAGAGGTGGAATCAATGCTGTTGATAAAGGGCAAATGGAAGCAGCTAGATCACTTGGGATGAGCAAAAAGAACTGTATGGTAAAAATTATATTGCCACAAGCAATAAAAAATATTCTTCCTGCCTTAGGAAATGAATATGTAGTAATGGTTAAAGAATCATCTATTGCATCAGCATTATCGGTTGGAGAATTAATGTACACTAGAACAGTACTTGGAAATCAGTATCTATTCTGGCAACCATTATTCATTATCGCAGCAATATACTTGTTGGTTACGACTGTATTAAGTAAGGGAGTAACTATGATGGAAAGAAGGTTAAGTGTAAGTGACTAAAACAATAATAAAAGTAAATGACTTATGTAAAAGTTTTAATAAATTAGAAGTATTAAAAGGTATAAACTATGAAGTAAAAAAAGGTGAAGTAATAAGTATTATTGGACCTAGTGGCAGTGGAAAATCTACATTCTTAAGATGTTTAAACCTACTTGAAGAACCAACAAGTGGAACAGTATATTTTAATGATAAATTATTAGAAAAAAATCATGAAAAATTAGATCAACATCGTCAGAAGATAGGAATGGTGTTTCAACACTTTAATGTTTTCCCTCACTTAACAGTATTAGAAAATATAACAATCACACCAATATTAGAAAAGAAAATAAGTAAGCAGCAAGCAGAAGAAAAAGCTGTTAAATTATTAGAAATGGTTGGTTTAAGTGAAAAGATAAATGAATATCCGCGTAAATTATCGGGTGGACAAAAACAGCGTTTAGCAATAATTAGAGCACTAGCAATGGAGCCTGAGGTAATGCTTTTTGATGAACCTACAAGTGCATTAGATCCAGAAATGGTTAAAGATGTACTAGAAGTAATAAAAAAATTAGCTGATGAAGGAATGACGTGTGTGATTGTAACTCATGAAATGGGGTTTGCGAAAACAGTAAGTGATAAAGTTATATTTATGGATGAAGGACTAATCATGGAAGAAGGTAGCCCAAAAGAGGTATTTGAAAACACACAAAATGAAAGAACTAAAGCATTTTTAAGTAAAGTATTATAAGGAGAAATTTGATGAAAACAACATTTAATTATGATCATTATTATTTATATAATGAACTAGTAGAAAATTTAAATCATTTTAATGACAAGTACCCTACTTTATTTAAGATGGAATCAATATTGAAAATTGATGAAAAACATGATATATACGCGATAACACTAAGTGATAATAGTAAATCAGCAAGTGAAAAACCAGGGTTTTATATTGATGCTAATACTCATGCTGGTGAAGTAACCGGATCAATGGCGGCAATGCATACTATCGACTACTTATTAACAAATTATGAAAGTGATGATAACATTAAAACGCTTTTTAAAAACTATGCAATATATGTAATTCCTAAAATTGCAGTAACTGGTTCTGAGAAATATTTAAATAGTGCTTATCATATGCGTTCAGTAGATCGTGACTATAATACTAATCAAAAAGGGTTAAAGATGTTCGATGTTAATGAAGATGGAGTATTAACAATGATGCGCATTAAAAATCCATTAGGTGCTTGGAAGAAAAGCTTAAAACATCCACTATTAATGGAAAAAAGAATGCCAGATGAAATAGATGGTGAATTCTACAATGTTTATGCTGAAGGAATAAATGAAGATTACGATGGATTAAATATAGAAGTGTCAAAACCACTATGGGGCTTAGACTTTAATCGTAACTACCCTTTTGGATGGTTTAGTGAAGTTAGACAACCAGGGGCTGGCGTTTATCCTTTAAGTAATCCAGAAAATAAAGCTGTAGTCGATTTTGTGATTAATCATCCAAACATTGGTGGAGTATTATCACATCATACATCAGGTGGTGTTATTTTATATCCGCCTGGCACAAAAGCGAGCAAAGCAGCAAGTAAAATGGATATGAACTTTTACCAAACAATTGGTAAAATGGCAACTGCTGAAATGGGTTATCCTGTTGTGAATATATTTGATAAATTTATGATAGATCAAGACAACTATTCTTCTGGAGCATTTGATGATTGGTGTTATCAAACCATGGGTATTTTAGCTTATACTGTTGAACTATGGGATTTAATGGGTAAAACTAGTACACCAACTGATTGGGAAAATCTTAAAGATGAATCTATTGAAGTAAAGATAGAAAAATACTTCTCACAAATTGAGTGGGCAAGTATACATGCAAAAGAAGATGTAAGAATATGGCAAGAATTTGATCACCCACAATTTGGAAAAGTAGAGATTGGTGGTATCAATCATAAGTTTGTTCAACAAAATCCACCAACATCTTTTCTATTAGAAGAAGTAGAAAAAGCAACAAAATTTAGTTTGAGATTTATAAAAACATTACCATTGATTACAATTGATAATGTTGAAGTTAAAAAGGTAAGTGATAATATTTATGAAGTAAGTAGTGTGATTACTAATAATGGATATCTGCCAACATTTATAAGTGAGGAAGCTAAAAATCTTAAAGTAAATAAACCTATTAAAATTGAATTATTAGGAGATTATGAAGCTTTAGATACAAGTACTAAAGAAATAAATGAGCTTGGTGGCTTTGGTACAATAAGTACAACAATTGGACTTTATGGAGGTATTACAACTAGTACATCTTTAAAGCAACAAGAAAAGCTGGTATGGTTAATTAAGGCCGATGAAAACACTGAATTAACAATAAAGGTAAATAGTGAAAAAGCAGGCAATGTTACAATGGTGGTAATATTGTAGAATAATGATTGATTTGTCATAATAATCTACTATAATAGAATTAATATATAGGAGGGGTTATTGTGGCAAATCATTTTTGTAAATATCCATTATGGGATGTAATGAAAGATTTAACAGATACAGCAATGGGATATAGAGGTGCTGATTTAGTGATTAAAAACGCTAAACTGGTAAATGTATGTACCAAAGAAATAATTGAAAATACTGATGTAGCTATTACTTTAGGGCGTATTGCCCTTGTAGGTGATGCAACAAAATGTATTAAGGAAAACACTAAAATTATTGAAGCAAATGGTAAGTATTTAGCTCCAAGTTTTATTGATGCACATATGCATATAGAATCATCGATGATCAAGGTAAGCGAATATGCTAAAGCTGCAATGAAGTGTGGAACTTCTGTAATCTATGCAGATCCGCATGAAATGGCGAATGTTTTAGGTTTTGAAGCAGTTAAATTAATGATTGAAGAATCAAGAACTGTTCCATTAAAAACGATGTTTACAATACCTTCGTGCGTACCTGCTGTTGAAGCTTTTGAGGATATTGGTTCCAAAAAAATAGTAGCAGAAGATATAAAAGAAGCGATGAAATGGCCAGAAGTAGTGGGGCTTGGAGAGATGATGAATTTCCCGGGAATTATTTATGGTAATGAAGAAGTGCAAGCTATCGTTAAAGAAACACTAAAAGCAGATAAAATTCCAACAGGACATTTTTCAATCCCTAATACAAGTAATGAATTAAATGCTTATATTGCAAGTGGTGTTAGAAACTGCCATGAATCAACAAGAGCGATCGATGCATTAAGTAAAATGCGTCTAGGAATGTATGCTTTATTTAGAGAAGGTTCAGGATGGAAAGACCTAATTAACTTAGCTAAAGCTTTAACAGAAAATAAAGTTGATTCAAGATATGCTTGTTTAGTATCTGATGATACTCACCCTAACACTTTAATTAGTGAAGGGCATATGAACAGTATTCTAAAAAAGGCGGTAGAATATGGTATTGACCCAATAGAAGCTGTACAAATGGTGACAATTAATCCTGCAACATGTTATCGCATAGAACATGAACTAGGAAGCATTGCGCCAAGTAAATGTGCTGATATAGTAATCCTTGAAGATTTAAAAGATTTTAAAGTTACAACTACAATTATTGATGGTGAAATAGTTTATGATAACGATGAAATTCAAGTGAAAATAAAAGATTATGAATACCCATCTTGGGTAAAAAATTCGATTCATCTTAAAGAAGAAATCACTAAAGATAGTTTTAAAATAACTGTTGATAAAACTGGTGAAGTTAATGTCCGTGTGATGGAAGTTTCTGGTGGGAAAGTTGATAATAAAGAATTAATAGTTAAGATGCCTATTGTTGATGGTGAACTTCTAGGTGATAGTGCAAATGATGTTTTAAAAGTAATGGTTTTTGAAAGACATCACAAAACTGGAAAAGTTGGTAAAGGATTTATCAAGGGCTTTAATATTAAAAATGGAGCAATGGCATCAACTGTTGCACATGATGCACATAATTTAATGGTTATTGGTACTAATGATGAAGATATGGCTATTGCGGCAAATGCCTTAATAAACTCACAAGGTGGAATGGTTACTGTATCAAATGGTGAAATAATTGGGCATGTAGAACTTGAAATTGCTGGGTTAATGTCAAATGAACCAATTGAAAAAGTGGCTCATAAAGTTGAAATACTTGAAAGGTCTTGGGAAAAACTTGGGTGTGATATGCCATCACCATTTATGACGATGGCAATAGTATCTTTAGCTTGTATTCCAGACTTAAGGTTAACAAATCGAGGTTTAGTTGATTGTAACAAATTTGAATTAGTAAACTTAATTGTTGAATAGAAAAAACTGTAATGAATAAAATGTTCATTACAGTTTTTATATACTCATAACAAAGTTATATATTGCTAAAGCGATAATTACAATTAAAGAAAACAAATAAATTTTTTCTAATTGTTCATCGTTCGCTTTGGTTGTGATTCTAGCTCCGATTAAACCACCGATAATTGAGAATAAACAAATATATGGAATAAGCGATAAATCATATGGTTGAAAACCATTGCTAATATATGTTTCAAATAGCTTTGCAGCCTGTGAAAAGAATATAGTAGCTAATGAATAGATTGTGGCCTCTTTCATTTCAAAAGAGAAAAGAATACTATAAACAATAATATTTAAAGGACCACCGCCAATTCCTAACATTACAGAAATAAAGCCTAAAGTTAAACCGATAATAATTATAAATAAATTATTGTTAATCTTATATCTTTTTATTTTATGTAAGTTGATTGTTAGTAACAAAATAATTGTAATAATAGTTGCAAGACCTAATGCTTGAAAAGATTTTAAAAAATTGGTGTCAATTTTGCCAATAAACATATTAGCTAATATTCCGCCTACAGTCGAGCCTAAAGCAATCGGAATAATAATGTTAAATTTTAATGGTGTTTTATTTAATATAGTTTTACTTATTGAGACTGTAGACATTGTTAAAACACTAAATGCTGAATATAGACTAACTGTACTGGCATTATGTAAATTTAATATATCTAACATCGGTTTAACTATAATACCGCTACCAACTCCACAAGCAGTTCCGATGATTGAAGCAACTAAAGTGATTAAACAGTAAAGAAATATCATCTATAGTTTATTAGATGTAATATTCCCGTCAGTAATTGTACATAATACACTTGTTAAATTATCTAAAATATTTCCATCACAAATAATAATATCTGCATCCTTACCTACTTTAATAGAACCAATACGATGATCTTGTTTAAGTATTTTTGCTGCATTAATTGTGATTGATTTTAATGCTTCAATCTCTGGTAAACCGGCACGATGTGCTAATCCTGCACATAATGGTAAATATTCAATTGGTACAACTGGCGCATCAGTCGTAATGGCGAATAATACCCCAGCTTTATATAGTTCATTTGGAGTTTTGAATGTTCTATTTTTTAATTCAAATTTAGTTTTATGAGTTAATGTTGGTCCAACAACTGCTGAGAAATTACTTTCTTTAATTTCTTCGGCGATTAAATGTCCATCAGTACAATGTTCTAGTGTTACATCAACATTGAATTCTTTCGCAATGCGTAAAATAGTTTGAATATCATCAGCACGATGTGCATGAGATTTTAAAGGGACTTCCCTTTTTAATACAGGAATCATTGCTTCGTTTTTCATATTGAATTTTGGTGCTTTTGAAACATCATCTTTTGCTAATTCTTTTTGTACTAAGTATTCTTGCGCTTCAAACAATGCTTGACGCATTAAAGCTGCTGTACCCATTCTAGTTTTGATTTTAGAATCTTGATATACTCTTTTTGGATTTTCTCCATAAGCACATTTCATAGCATTATATGGGTCGATTGTTACTTTATCTAATGATGTACCATAAGTTTTATAGATACATGTTTGTCCACCTATAACATTCGCGCTACCTGGTGTACAACAAGTAGTTGTGATTCCATTTTCATTAGCGATTCTTACAGTTTCATCAAAAATATTGATGCCATCAATAGCTCTTACATGTGGAGTTATTGGATCGGTCATTTCATTAGTATCATTGCCTTCAAAACCTATTGAAGATTCTGAAATTCCTAAGTGTGAATGAGCCTCAATAATTCCTGGATAAACAATTTTATCTGTTGCATCTATAACTTCATAATCACCTGTTATAGAACTATTAACTTCTTTAATTAAACCATCATCTCCTACTAGAATATCTAAGATTTCAGGTTCATCTTTTTCCATTGTGTAAACTAAACCGTTTTTTATTAATATCATATTATTTCTCCTCTAAAATAATATTAGCACTTATAAATGTAATAGACAACAAAGTGATGTAAAAAATAGCACAAATCTATGAAAATATTTTCAAAGATATGTTAATATTAAATAAATGGAGGTTAGATAAATGAATTATAGTGATAAAGTATTAAAAGAGTTAAAAGAAAAAGATGAACATCAAATTGAGTTTATTCAAGCTGTTGAAGAAGTATTAAAAGCTACAAATATTATTTTTGAAAAACATCCAGAATATGAAAATATGGCAATTTTAGAACGTTTAGTTGAGCCGGAAAGAATAATTAAATTTAAAGTTTCATGGATAGATGATAATAATAAAGTTAGAGTAAATAGAGGATATCGTGTTCAATATAATGGGGTATTAGGACCGTATAAAGGTGGATTACGTTTTCATCCAAGTGTTAATGAAAGTGTTATTAAGTTTTTAGGTTTTGAACAAGTGTTTAAAAATGCTTTAACAACTTTGCCACTTGGTGGTGGTAAAGGTGGTAGTGACTTTAATCCTAAAGATAAAAGCAACAATGAAATCTTAAGATTTTGCCAAGCTTTTATGCTTGAATTATCAAAGCATATTGGGGCAAACATTGATGTTCCAGCTGGAGATATGGGGGTAGGAGCTTTAGAAATTGGATATTTATATGGGTACTATCGTCGTTTAAAAAATTTAAGCGAACAAGGAGTTATAACTGGTAAAGGTGTTGGTTATGGCGGTTCATTAGTTAGAAAAGAAGCTACAGGATATGGTCTATTATACTTCTTTGATGAAATGATGAAAAAACATCAAATTAAATATAATAATGAAGAATGCATTATTTCTGGCAGTGGTAATGTAGCGATATACGCTGCTTATAAAGCTAAAGAGTTAGGTCTAAAAGTAATTGGAATGTCAGATTCTAAGGGATATATAATTGATAAAGAATTAGATTTAGATAAAATTAAAGAATTAAAAGAAATCAGAAAAATGTCTCTAGAAGAATATGTAAAGGAAACAAATAGTGGTCAATATTTTACAGGATCAATATATAATCATGAGTTAAAAGTGAAATATGTGTTCCCGTGTGGAACACAAAATGAAATTAATAAAGAACAAGCTCAAAATCTTATAAATAATGGCTTAGTTGCTTTAAGTGAAGGAGCGAACATGCCATGTAGTAATGATGCGATTAACTTGTTTGTGGAGAATAAAATTCTATTTGCTCCTGCAAAAGCAGCAAATGCTGGTGGTGTTGCGACATCTGGTCTTGAAATGTCACAGAATAGTATAAGAATGAATTGGACATTTGAAGAAGTAGATAATCACTTAAAAAATATTATGAAAGCAATATTTAAACAATGTGAAAATGCAATCAATGAATATGACTTACCTAATCATGATTATGTAAGTGGAGCAAATATTGCGGGTATGAGCAAAGTTATTAACGCGATGATTTCCCAAGGTGAATATTAAAGAATAAAGAAAATACTATCTAGAAAACCAAGTAGTTTAAACTTCTACTTGGTTTTTAAATTTTTATAATTTATTAAAATATGTTAGGATATATAAAGGAAATCAAAGATTAGAAAAGAGGATTTAATGTCAAATTATGATGTAAGTGTAGAAGTTAATTTAGATAATATTGCTGAAAATACAAAAGTTCTTTTAAATAATTATCCAGAGTATAAATATTATATTGGTGTTGTTAAAGGTTATGGGTATGGACATGGGTTATATGTGGCTAAAACCATGATTGAAAACGGTATAAATTACTTAGCAATTTCAACTATTGATGAGGCTATAAAACTAAGAGAATATGAGATAAAAACACCTATTTTATGTTTAGAGCCAATTAATTTAAAACATATTGATGAAATAGTAAAGTATGATATTACACTAACTGTTGCAAGCTTAGAATATGCAAAAGAGTTAGCGTTATTGAAGAAAGAAGTAAAAGTACATTTTAAATTAGATTGTTTAATGCAAAGATTAGGCTTTAATGATATCAACAAATTAAAAGAAGCTATAGGTTGTTTAAAGAATATAGTAGAAATAGAAGGTCTATATTCACATATGGCAAGTGTTGGCTTTTATGATGATAGTTATGATAAACAAATAGCAAAGTTTAACGAATTTATTGAGCAATTAGATTTAAATAAGTTTAAAATTATTCACTTAGATCGCTCTTTAACAATGATGACACATCCAAAACATGAAAAAGCTAATGGAGTGAGAGCTGGTATCTTCTTATATGGGTATAATCAAATGCCGATCTTCCCTACTGGGTTTAGAAAAAAAATTGGGGAAATAAAAAGAAAAATAAATAAAGTGAACTTTTCACCAGTTATAAGAAGTGTAAATTATCAGTTAAAACCGGCCTATAGATTAAAAGCAAAAATATTACAAATAAATACAATTAAAGCTAATTCTAAAGTTGGTTATGGAGGTAGTTTTATACCTCAAAGTGATATGAAAATAGCTATTGTTGCAATTGGGTATGCAGATGGATTAATGTTGAATAAACACTTTGAAGTGATAATAAATAATCGCCCATATAAATTGGTGGGAAATATTGATATGAAAATGTGTACTGTAGTCATTGATGATAATGTAAGTATTGATGATGAAGTATATATCATTAATAATAATGCACAAACATTAGGAAGACAAATGGGAGTCACAACTTATAAAGTTTTATGTAATACATCATTACAAATACCAAGAATATATTATAGTAATGATGAAATTGAATATGTCGAGGAAAAAAATATATGAATTTTGAAGTAGTAATTATTGGTTCAGATATCAACGCCTATTATATGGCGAGATCAACGTATGAAGCCTATAATAAAAAAGCTTATTTATTAGCAAAAGAGCCAATGAATTTCACAAAATTAAGTAATATCTTAAACATTGAATATATTGGTGATTTATGGAATCAAGAAATTTTCTTAAAAGCTTTATTAGATTTTAAGGAACGCTTTAAAGATCGTAAATTGTTATTAATAGGATCAAATGATTTTTATGTACGCTTAATAAATGAAAATGCAGAAGTATTAAAGCAGTATTACACTTTTCATCAGATAAGTCTTGAACTATTAGATTCTTTTTTAATAAAAGATAAGTTTTATGAGAAGTTCAATAATAAAGGAATTGATATTCCGAAAACTTATATTTATCAAGCGAATGAAGACTTTGATAACAATAAAATAAAAGGATTTATATGGCCATTGATATTAAAGCCAGGAAATGGTGTAACATATTATCATCATCACTTTGAAAATCAAGCAAAGGTGTATAAGTTGCAAAATTTAGAAGAATTAATGAGTGTAATTAAAACAATA
Source organism: uncultured Erysipelotrichaceae bacterium (assembly GCA_964371715.1). Taxonomy (GTDB): domain Bacteria; phylum Bacillota_I; class Bacilli_A; order Erysipelotrichales; family Erysipelotrichaceae; genus CAYJNO01. The sequence continues at coordinate 60,029 of CAYJNO010000005.1, forward strand.
GAAGCTTCAGGTTATAATGATAAATTAATAATCCAAGAATTTATACCTGGTGATGATACACGTTTATTTGACTGTATCTTCTATGTTGATAAAAACCATCGTGCAACACTTGCGACATTTGCACAAATAGCTTTACAAGAACATACGTCTACAGGTGTTGGTAATTTAACCGTATTAGTTAATGGATATAATGAATTTGGTAGTAGTGAAGAAGTTATCGCAAGATTAAAAAAATTCATTGAACAAAGCGGTTATACAGGGTTTTGTGAGTTTGATTTAAAGTATGATGAAAGAGATAAAACATTTAAAGTGTTCGAAATTAATCCAAGACAAGCACGAAGTAGTTATTACTTAACGGCTTTAAATCACAATCTAATTAAATACTTAGTAGATGATTTAATATTATATAAAGAAGATGAATTTAAGGTTTTAACAGAAGAAATAGTATTAAGTTTTGTGCCAAAAAAAGTTATCGAAGAACATGTGCATAACGATAAATTGAAAAATAAAATATTTAACTTAATAAAAGAAAAGAAATCTTGTGATCCATTAGATTGTAAATTGGAAAAACATTTTTTGCGAAGTGTCTGGTTACAAATCAGAAAAAGAAATTATATAAAAAAATATCGTGAATATAATTGGTAAGACATACTTTGTATGTCTTTTTTTAATGATAAAAACTTTTATAAATGATATAATATAGCTTAATAGATTGAGTAGAGGTAGTAATGTTATTAAATAGATATGAAATAATAGTTAACACAAGATTTGACTGGTTAATTAAAAGAGGTGAGAAATTACTTGAGGATGAGTTATATAGTTTTATTGAAGTCAAATATCTAAATAATAATTTATTAATTATAAAGATGATTTTTGAAGATGGAATCAATGATAGTGAAACAAGTGTAGCAGTATTAATTAATGGCACAATAAATAAAAAAACATGTACTTGCGAAGATTATGAAAAATATAAAAACTGTAAACATACAGCTGCAGCAATGGTTTATTTATCAAAAATGAGTGACAATGAAAAATTACCATTTAACTATGGGGCAATTAAAGGAAGTGAAGACTATGAATATAAGAAATTATATCGATTAGCACTTTATGGAAATGAAGTAGTAAAAGAATTTAATGAAGAATTTAAAAATGAGATAAGCTTATTAAATATTAAAAATAAAGTTAAGTTAGTACCTGAATTTACAGTAGATAATGACAGTGTTATCTTACGTTTTAAAATAGGTATTAATCGTTTATATATCGTGAAAGATTTTATGGAATTGGTAGTGTCTGTTCATGGTAAAAAACAATTTCGTTATGGTAAAGAATTAGATATTATTCATGATATTAAAATGTTTGATGACGATTCACTGCAATGGTTCAACTTTTTGGAAAATGTTAGAAAAATTAAAGGCCTTTATAGTGATGGTAAAGAAATAGTTTGTGATTATAAAATAAAGCCGTTGCTTTTTGATACTATTGAAAAATTAAATGACAATAGTCAATGTGATATAGAAATCAATAGTGGAGAATTAATCTTTGATGTCGAAAAAGCAACTGTCAAAAATTCGAATTTTTATAAAGTTAAAATGCAAAAATTAAATTTTGATTTCTATGAAGGTTCAGCATATCAAATTGAACAGTTACAACCATTTAAAATTGTGAAAACAGAATTTGATGACTTTGGATCAATAGAAAAATTAGCAAGAAAATTTAGAGATGAAGAAATATATTTTACTGATAAAGGTTTTAATGAATTCTATAAATATAGTATTTCCCAAATAGAAGATTATGTAACTATAAGAGGAATAGAGCTAGAATTTAAAAAAGCTGAGAATGTAAAATTATTTGGTGATATTGATGAAGATGGTAACTTTATTTTTGATATTGAATATTTTCAAGATAATATTAAGCATTTAGGATTTGTAAGTGATGATTTACCACTGAGTATCTTTAAGATAGATTCAATGCTTAAGGCATTAAATGGAATATTGTTAGATAATGGTACATATTTATTAGATCCAGAAGATAATGATGTAATTGACTTTATCCAAAATAGGATTTATATCTTACAAAACGAATGTAGTATTTTTGTGAGTGACACTTTAAAAAATCATGGTAAAACTAAAAAACTAGGAATTAGTATTGGTGTCAATGTTAATAATAATTTATTAGAACTTGATTTATCTGCTGATGATGTAGATCGTGAAGAAATCATTAACATCTTGAGGAATTTTAGAAAAAAGAAAAAATATACTAAATTAAAAAATGGAGAAACAATTCAAATTCATTCAGAAGAGATTGAGAAATTAAATAGTACATTAGAAAGTCTTGGTATAGTTGATTTAGAAGATGAATTAAGTGTTTCATCATATCGTACATTATCAATTGATGATTTAATTGCTGATGAAGAAATAGAAGTAATAAGAAGTGACAGTTTCAAAAAATATATTGAACGCTTTGATAATAAAGAGATATCTGATAGTGATGTGCCAACTTTGTATCAAAATATCTTAAGAGATTACCAAGTTCATGGATATAAATGGTTAAAGAAAATGAATGACTTTGGTTTTGGTGCAATACTAGCTGATGATATGGGACTTGGAAAAACAATTCAGATGATTTCATATTTACAAAGTGTTAAGGATAAAGGTAAAAGTATCGTCATTACTCCAGCTAGTTTAATTTTAAACTGGCAAGAAGAATTAGAAAAATTTACAACAGACTTTAAAGTTAAATTAATCATGGGTAATATTGAAGAAAGACAAGCTTTAATAAATGATATTGAAAACTATAATTTAATTATTACATCTTATGATTATATTAAAAAAGATTATGGTTTATATAAAGATATCGAGTTTGAAACTATTGTTTTAGATGAAGCGCAATATATAAAAAATCAAAAAACAAAAGCTGCTATAGCTGTTAAGAGTTTAAATGGTAGACAAAGATTTGCTTTAACAGGCACTCCTATTGAAAACAATTTAGCAGAATTGTGGTCAATATTTGACTTCTTAATGCCAAAATATTTATATAGTTATCGCTACTTTAGAAAGAACTATGAAGTGGAAATTGTAAAGAATAATGATATTGAAACTTCAAATAGACTAAAGAAATTAGTTGAACCATTTATATTAAGAAGACATAAAAAAGATGTGTTAAAAGATTTACCGAGTAAAGTAGAGCATGATATTAAAATTGAATTTAATGATAATGAAAGAAACTTATATCTAGCACAAATTAGTGCAGTAAATGAAGAATTACAAGATAAACTAAAGTTAAAAGCACAAGATAAAATAAGAATATTATCAATGATAACAAGGTTAAGACAACTATGTTGTGAACCAAGAATTATTGATGAAAGTATAACTGATCCATCATCAAAGTTAATTGAGTGTTTAAGGTTAGTTAATAAATTAAATGATGAGAAAAAAAATATCTTAATATTTTCATCATTTACAAAAACTTTAGATTTAATTGAGGATGAATTGATTTTAAATAATATTAGTTATCTAAAATTAACAGGAAAAGATAATAAAATTAAACGTAAAGAGATGGTTGATGAATTTCAAAAAGGACAAACTAAAGTGTTTTTGATTTCGTTAAAAGCTGGAGGGACAGGTCTAAATCTAACCTCGGCACAAGCAGTTATTCACTTTGATCCTTGGTGGAATATTTCAGCACAGAATCAAGCAACAGATAGAGCACATCGATTTGGACAAACAAAACAAGTAGATGTATATAAATTAATTATTAAAGATACAATAGAAGAAAAGATTCTAGCCTTACAAGAACGTAAAAAAGCAATGGTTGATACATTTATTGAAGGTAGTGAAGGTGCTCTTGATAGCTTATCACTAGATGATATTATTGATTTATTTAAGTAAACAGGAGAAATATATATGAAGGTTTTAATTGTCGCAGCAGGAGAAGTAAAAGATACTGAAAAAGTAAAAAATAAGTTACCTTTAAATGATTATACACTAGTAATTAGTGTTGATGGTGGTTATGATATATGTGAGAAAATGTCTATTAAGCCTCAATACTTAATTGGTGATTTAGATTCAACAAAAAAAGTTGATTTTGATTGTGAAGTAATTAAGTTTGATAAAGATAAAGATTATACAGATCTTGATTTAGCTATTGAGTTCGCCTTAAAACAAAAAGCGACATTTATTGATATTATAGGAGCTACTGGCAATCGTTTAGATCATTTCCTGGGTAATTTAGCAGTGTTAGAAAGACTTCATGACAGTAATGTTAAAGGGCGTATTATTGATGAAAAAAATATAATTAATATTTCTTCTTCTAAAATTACTTATAAAAATATTTCTGATTATGTTTCTGTTTTACCTATTACAGATAGTGTTATATTCTCATGCTTTGATTTAAAATATGAAGTTATGATGTGTGAAACTAAAAGGCAACAAACATTAGGTATTAGTAATGAATCTAGTAGTACTGAATTTACAATTGAGATTCATCGCGGTAAAGCATTTATAATTCAAAGTGATAATTAAAAAAGTGGTCAGTTTAAATTGACCACTTTTTTATATATTTGCTGAGATTAATTCTTTTGCTTTTTCAATTTTGATTAAACTTCCAGCTATAAGTACTTTATTGTTAACAACTAAAGCAGGCGTGTTCATTACTCCATACTGAGCAATTTCAATATTATCACCAATATTGATTACTTCAACATCTAAGCCTAATTCTTTAACCGCAGCTTTTACATTTGCAAAGCTATCGCTACTTTTCTTACAACATGCACCTAATACTAAGATTGAATTTTTAGCTTTTTTTGCTTCAATTTCACTTACTGGGCACATATTTCCGCATTCACACATTGCCATTTCTTCCTTAACTTCTTCATTAGTTGAGCAACAACTTGAAGATTCTTGATTGTTTGAGCAACAGCTAGTAGTTTCTTTTTCTACAGCTGGTTTAGAGCAACAGTTTTCTTCTTTTTTTTCTTTTTTCAAAAATCCAAATAAATTCATTATTTCCTCTTTCTATAGCATTACGCTAATGACATTAAATATATATCCAACTATTACTATCCCACTAAAACAAATTAATACAAAGATAGCTAATAGTTTTGTTTTTATTGCTTTTTTAAGCATGATTAATGATGGTAAAGATAATGTTGTTACTGCCATCATAAAGGCTAATACAGTTCCTAGTAAAGCCCCTTTTGCTAATAAGGCTTCTGCAATTGGTAATGTACCAAAGATATCAGCATAAATAGGAATCCCAAATAATGTTGCCATGATTACACCTAATGGATTGTTACTTCCAAGTGCTGTAGTAATGATTTCTTCTGGAATAACATTGTGAATAAAAGCCCCTACTCCAACACCGATAACGATATAAATAAATACTTTTTTAAATGTTTCGATGACTTGTTCTTTAGCAAAAATTAATCGCTCTTTTTTAGTTGGTGTATGCCCTTCTATATTAATGCTTTTAGCATTTCTAATATAATCCTCTACTTGATCTTCTAAGTTAAGATACTCTATTATTCTACCACCAATAACAGCGATTATTAATCCTAAAATTACATATAATACAGCAATCTCAAAACCAAAAATACTCATTAATAAGAATAGACTTGCTAAATCAACCATTGGTGAAGATATCAAGAAAGAAAATGTTACACCTATTGGCAATTTTGCACTTGTAAAACCGATGAATAAAGGAATTGATGAACATGAACAAAACGGTGTTACAGTCCCAAGTAATGCTGCTACAATATTTGCACTTATACCTTTAAATTTACTTAAAATTTGTTTACTTCTCTCTGGGGGGAAATAGCTTTGAATATATGAAATCATAAAAATTAAAACAAATAATAATATTGTGATTTTTAAGATATCATAAATAAAGAATTGAAGTGCTCCTCCAAATGCTGTTGTAATGTCTAATCCAAAAAATGCAAGCATCTCCCCTATTGAATCATTTAACCATTTCATACCTAAAACTTGTTCTTGAATAAAATTAAATATATTTTTTAAAAATATCATACCGACCTCTCATATCAATTTTTTTTGATATGTAAATAATAACTTATTAAACGTGTGGTGTCAATGATAAATCAATTTTTTTTGATTTAAAAAAAACAAAAAACCCTCACTTATAAATTTTCAAGTGAGGATTGAAATAATTAAACTTTTTTGTAAAATAGATTTCCTATAAACATCGTAAATGCAAATACGATTAGGAAAAAGAATACAGCTTGTCCATGAGATACATAAGATGCGTACATCATAAATAAAGAACTCAATGTTGCAAGTGTTGGGATTACATAACGATTAAATATTGTTAAATCTTTTTCTTTACGCATAAAGTTAATAAATATTGGGATATATAATAAATAAATAGCAACAATAATAAGTTCAGATGAATCAAATGAAAACATTCCAAACCATGGTGTTGTAAGATTTGCACCATAGAAATACACTAACCAAAATGAACATAATAATAATCCAACGATTGCACTGTTTGTTGGCATATTTGTTACTGTATCAATTTGTTTAAACATTTCAGGTTTTGGGCCTTGATCTCTAGCAGCTAATGAATAAATACCACGAGTACAACCAAGCATTAAACCATTTAAAGTACCAAGACATGATATAACAACAAATACATATAATAATGTAGCTCCAATATCGCCAAATACATTTGTAAAAGCAATTAAAACTCCAAGTTCTCCTGATTCTAAGATAACTTGATTAGAAGCTCCACCTGCAAGTCCAATATAATATAAAATATAAGTAACAATAATTAAAAGTGATCCACCTACTAATGCTTTAGGTAATGTTCTTTTAGCATCTTTTAATTCAGCATTAATACTAGTAGCTATAATCCAACCTTCATAAGCGAATGCTGTTGCAACAACACCAGTTAATAAAGCTTCAAATTGATTAACATCTTCATAGACAACTGTTGTAAAGTTCTCTAAAGTTTGTCCATTAACTAAACCAACAGCTAATCCAATAATACCCATTGCAAATAAAGGTACTAATTTAATTACAGTAGTTGATACTTGAAATTTACCAGCAAGTTTTGGTGAAAGTGCATTTAAAGCAAAGTTTGCTACTAAAAAGAATCCTGAAATAGTAAGGCACTCAGCTCCTGCAATATCAAACCCGATAATTACACATAAATATCTAGCACTTACCCATGCTAATACAGATGTTAACATTGGATAATATAAAGTTGCCATAAACCAACCAATATTATAAGCATATTTTTTACCAACAGTTACTTCGGCATAATCTACGACCCCATTTACATAATTGTATTTAGTTGCCATTAATGAGAATAAGTATGCACAAACTAGCATTATTAATCCACCGATAATCCATGCAGTAATTCCTGTTACAAGGTTACCGCCAGTAATAGATAATACTTTTTCTGCTTTAAAGAAAACTCCACTACCAATTACAATACCAACTACCATTGCAATTGCAGTAGGTAATCCATATCTTTTTTCTAATTTATTCATTGATAAACCCTCCAAATAAAATTATACATAAGATATGTATATTATTACAATTAAAAAACAGTATAACTTTAAAGTTTTATCATAAATTAATATAAAAAAAGATAACATAAAATAAAAAAGCAATATTTTAATAATATATAAAGCTAAGAATTGAATAATAAGATAAAATACAAGTATAATAAATATATATAATAAATTTACAAAATTATATAAAATGAGAAAAATATTTTATTTGTAAATGATGTTGCACAGCTGTTCATCTTATGAATTAACAAGATTCTTAAAAAAACAACTAGTATTTATACTTTGTTAAAAGATGTACAATTAAAAAAAATAACATTTTTTATCATTATCATATACAAATAATACATAAATATATAATATTGTGATTAAAAATCAACATTTGTATACAGTTTTACTTGTTTTAGAGGTACACATATGATAAAATAGCAATGCACAAAAATGTAAGGAGTATATTAATGCACATATTAGACATAAGTATAGTAATTTTTATCGCTTTGGAATTAAGCAATGTGATATTACTCTATTTTAAACAAGATTTCAAACACGGTAATACACTTTTTAGCTTTAAAGGATATGAAAAATCCAAAAATGATGATGAAATATTTCAATTAATCAAATATCTAGGCGTTTGGGTTGCAAATTGTAAATTAATATTCATCTTGCTACTTATTCCAATATTATTCTATGGTAATGACACACTGAAATTATATAGTGTGATTATCATGATTGTTGGAGTATCGGTTTATTATTTTACATTATATCCGTTAATAAAAAGAATGGATCAAAAGAATCAACTTGTTGTCAAAGGTTATTCAAAAACATTAACAATTTTGATATCAGCAATAATCGCCATGTATGTGGTGTCAACAATTATATATATATTATAACAAAGAAAGAGAGATTATTTATGAGTACACATGCTAGCAAATATCGTTTAGGTGATTTATTAGTACAACATAACATCATTACAATGGAACAATTAGAAACTGCATTAGCAATGCAGAAGAAAATGCATAAATATTTAGGGGATTGCTTAATAGAGTTGGGGTATTGTACTGATGATAATATAGCACATGTTTTATCTTTACAATTACAAATACCAAGAGTAGATTTAAGGGGGATTAAGGTTGATTCAGAAATTATTTCCCTTGTAACCGGATCAGTATTAAGAAAACATACTGTATTACCCATCGGATTTAATAAAAACCAAAAAGGTGTTTTAGTATTGGCAATGGCAAATCCATTAGATATTGTTGCACAAGATGATATCGCTCTAATCACTGGATATGTTATTGAACCTGTTGTTGCGACAACATCAATGATTAATGCAGTTTTAGATAAATATTTTGGTACTGGCGAGGTTATGTCAGCAGCAGAACAATATACAAAAGAAAGAGAAGTACAACTTCAACAACTAGAATCAGTATTAGATGAAAATGATAATGATATCGAAAATGCACCAATTGTACAACTTGTAAGATCGGTAATTGAGCAAGCAGTTCGTCAAAGAACAAGTGATATTCACTTTGATGCTTGGGAAAAGCAAATCCATGTACGTTTTAGAATAGATGGAGTATTACAAGAAAAAATGATTTATGACATCGGATTATTACCTGCGATTGTCACACGTATAAAAATACTAAGTGGTATGGATATCTCGGAGAAAAGAAAACCTCAGGATGGACGTATTAGTTTAATCATAGATAGAAAAGAATATGATATTCGTGTTTCTGTTCTTCCTTCATCTTATGGAGAAAAAGTCGTAATGCGTTTAGCATCAAAAACAGGATTTACTAAAGATAAAAAAGAATTAGGGATGTTAGAGTGGGAACTTAAAAAGTTTGAAAAAATATTAAAAAACCCTAATGGTATTTTATTAGTTACAGGTCCTACTGGTAGTGGTAAGTCTACAACTTTATATACATCTTTATCTGAACTTAACACAGAAGATGTAAATATAATTACAGTAGAAGATCCTGTAGAAGCAAATATTCCAGGAATTAATCAAGTTCAAGTAAATAATAAAGCAGATTTAACATTTGCCAGTGCTTTAAGAGCAATATTAAGACAAGACCCTGATATTATTATGATTGGGGAAATAAGAGACTATGAAACAGCTTCAATAGCTGTACAAGCTTCAATCACTGGTCACTTAGTTGTATCAACATTACATACAAATAGTAGTGCAGCTACAATTTCTCGTTTATTAGATATGGGACTTGAATCTTATTTATTAGCAGACTCATTAGTTGGAATCATCGCACAAAGACTTGTTAGAAGATTATGTCCGAATTGTAAGCAAGAAAAGAAAGCTTCAGTAGAAGAAAAGCTAATGTTAGGTAAAAGTGAAAATGACGATATAACAATATATGAACCAGTTGGTTGTGCTATGTGCAATGAGATTGGATTTATGGGACGTATTGGGGTTTATGAAATATTAGAAGTTACACCAGAAGTTAAGGCAGTAATTACAAATAAAGAAAGTACAGCAGTTATTAAAAAGACAGCCGAAGAACAAGGTATGAAAACTTTAAGATCAAGTGCTGCCCACTATGTATTAACAGGAATCACAACAGTAAGTGAAATGATGAAAATATCTTACGAAGGTTAATAAGTGATAAATTTTAATGAATTAATTAAATTTGCTTTCAAAAAAAATGCTTCAAATATTCATATAACAACAAATGCCCCAATTCATATGCGTGTAGATGGTGAACTAAGAGCTTTAAATACTAAAGAAATGAATGATACAGACATTTTAGAAATTATTAATGAAATAACGAATGATAAACAAAAATTGATATTAGAGCAAGAGTTTGAAGTTGATTTAGCATATGAAAGTGTAAAAGACCATCGTTTAAGAATAAATATATTTAAACAAGCTAGTAATTATGGAATTGTAATTAGATTGTTGAAGTCAAAAATTCCTTTACCTGTTGAAATTGGATTACCACTACCATTGATAGAATTAGCGAGTCAAAAAAGTGGATTAATATTAGTAACAGGACCAACTGGTGTTGGTAAATCAACAACTTTGGCCAGCCTAGTAAGCCATATGAATACTTTATATTCCAAACATATTATTACAATTGAAGATCCAATAGAGTTTGTTTACTATCACAAAGAAGGTATGGTATTACAAATTGATATTAGTGAAGAATTAAAGAATAGTGATGAACTAGAAGTAGGTTCAATGAAGCTAGAGCACACAAAAACAAGTAATTATGCTTCATTTATCAACGCTACACTAAGACAAAACCCAGACATATTAGTGGTTGGAGAAATTAGGGATCAAGAAACAGCTAGTATTATTTCAAATGCTGCTAGTACAGGTCAACTGGTAATATCAAGTATGCATGCAAATAATGTGGCATCAGCAATATCAAGGTTAAATGATATGAAGGTGCCGATTAAAGTACTAGCATCAGCCTTGAGTTGTGTGGTATCACAAAATCTTGTAAAGAAATTATGTGAACATTGTAAAGTAAAAAGAAAAACGACTAATGAAGAAAAGGCAAGACTTGGGTTAAATAGTGGTTTAGATATTTATGAACCTAAAGGTTGTGAACATTGTAGCCACATAGGTTATGATGGACAAATTGCAGTATTTGAAGTATTAGAAGTTAATAAAGCCTTTAGGCAATCATTGGTAAATCAAGAAAGTAAAGATATTAATAAAAAAATTAATCAATTATTAGGAAATAATCAACTTGCAGATATTACAAAAAATTTAGTTAAAAATGGAATAACATCGATAGATGAATTAATAATGATTACCGAACAATGGTAAAAATTACCGAATGGTAATAGATAGGAGTAGACATGTATAGTTTTCTAGATTTAATCAGTTTAGCAATGCAAAAAAGAGGTTCGGATTTACACTTAACAACTGGGGTTCCGCCAATGTGTAGAATTGATGGTACATTAGTACCAATTACGGATGTAAAATTAACACCAGATATGATTAAGGAAATAATATCACCTATTATGAAACCTGAATTATTAAGACTTTTTGAAGTTACTGGTGAATTAGATTTTGCTCATTCTATTCCACAACTTGGAAGATTTAGAATTAATGTGTTTAAACAAAGAAATTCTTGGGCAGTAGCAGCTCGTGTATTAAACACTAGGATACCTGAGCCAAGTGAAATTGGACTTTCACCATTAATTGTAAATCTTGTAAAGAAAAAAAGAGGTTTAATATTAGTTACTGGTCCGACAGGTAGTGGTAAGTCAACTACATTAGCAAGTCTTATTGACGTTGTTAATAGAAATGACAAAAGACATATCATTACATTAGAAGACCCTATTGAATACATGCATCAACATAAAAATTCAATTGTAAATCAAAGAGAAATTGGAGATGACACAAAGAGTTTTGATGCAGCATTAAGAGGGGCATTAAGACAAGATCCAGATGTCATTTTAGTAGGAGAAATGCGCGACTTAGATACAATTTCAATTGCATTAACTGCAGCTGAAACAGGACATTTAGTATTATCTACTTTACATACAGTAGGTGCTGTTAATACTATTGACCGTATCATTGACGTATTCCCACCATTCCAACAAGAACAAGTAAGAACACAGCTTGCGGATGTTTTAGAATGTGTTGTATCGCAACAATTAATACCAAGAGAAGACCAACCTGGAAGGGTTGCGGCTTTTGAAGTAATGGTAAGTAATAGTGCAGTTAAAAATATGATAAGAGAAGGTAAAACATACCAGATCAATTCAGTATTATTAACTAATCAAAAACTAGGAATGAAAATTATGGACGATGCATTAGTTGATTTGCATGTTCAAGGTAAAATTTCTAAAGAGAATGCAATTTTGTTTGCACAAGATGTAGCCTCAGTTAGAAAAAGAGTAATGATTTAATAGAAGAGAAAAGAGGTTATAATGGCAGTTTATAGTTACGTTGCATTCGATGCAAACGGTAAAGAAAAGCGTGGAAAAATAGAGAGTTCTACAAAAGAATCAGCATTAGAAGAGTTAAGGTCTTCAGGTTTAACAGTTGGAAGCTTAGGAGAAGGTGGTGGATTAAACCAAGATATTGATTTGCCATTTTCACAAAAGAAACCATCAAGTAGAGATTTAGCAGTATTCTCAAGACAAATAGTAAGTATTATTGATGCAGGAGTTACAATAACAGCTGCATTACAGATGTTATCTGAACAAACAGAAAATAAAATGTTAAAAGAAGCTATTACAGCTTGTCATGAGTCTGTATTATCAGGAACTTCTTTATCTGAAGCAATGTCTTATCATGAAGAAGTATTCCCAAATTTATTAGTAACAATGGTTGAAGCTGGTGAAGCGTCAGGAAGCTTAGATGTTTCATTTACAAGAATGGCTGACCAATTTGAAAAAGATGCGAAATTATCAGCATTAATTAAAAAAGCATCGGTATACCCAATTGCAGTTTTAGTAGTTGCTTTTGGTGTAATCATGGTTTTATTAGGTTTTGTTATTCCTCAATTTGAACAAGTATTAGGTCAATTAGGAACGGAATTGCCTTGGATTACAAAAGCTGTAATTGTGGCAGGAGACTTTGTAGCAAATTATTGGGTTGCAATATTAGTGGTAATAGGTGTAGGTGGATATGGTGCTTATCGCTATGGTCAAACAGAACCTGGTAAATATTTATATGGATCAATTGAAATTAGACTACCATTGTTTGGTATCTTAGCAGTTAAATCAGCTAGTGCAAGACTTTGTAGAACATTATCTACAATGTTAGCAGCTGGTATTGGTATTACAGATGCATTAGTAATTGTAGGAAATGTAATGTCTAATGTCATCTTTAAAGAAACAGTTATGAATGCAAAAACTGATGTTGAACTAGGTACTCCATTATCAGAACCAATTGCAAGATCAGAGTTATTTCCACCATTAGTACATCATATGATTAAAATTGGAGAAGATACAGGTAATTTAGAAAGCATGCTTGATAAATTAGCTGATTATTATGATGAAGAAGTTGAGATTGCAACAGCATCAATTATGACAGCAATAGAACCATTAATTATTGTAGTATTAGCGGCTATTGTAGGTGTTATTGTACTAGCAGTAGTACTTCCTTTAGGTGAAATGACTGCAGGTGTAGGAAATTTATAAAAAAAGTAAAAAAAAGCTTGCAAAAAAATTACACATTCGATACAATAGACAAGTGTGAAATACAAAAAGTTCACAAAAGTATAAAAAGATACCGTAAACGGTACAGAAGGAGATCGAATGAGCACAATTAAAAACAACAAAGGTTTTACGTTAATTGAATTAATCGTAGTAATCGCAATTATCGCAGTATTAGCAGTAGTATTAGCACCTCAATACATTCAATATGTAGAAAGAGGAAGAGAATCAAATGATATTCAAGCAGCACAATCAATTATGGATGCAGCAACAGTAGCAGCAGCAGATCCTGCAACTAGCGCAACAGGAACATATACAGTTACTTGGGCAACAACAGGTGCTGGAGCAGTTACAGTAACTGGAGCAGATACAACTGGAGCAGATTCAATGAAAACTCAAATGGAAGCAATCGTTGGAGATTTAGATACATTTGCTGATGCACAATCAGTTAAAGGTGGATCAAACAATTTACAATTCACAATTAACTTAGCAACAGGTGATTTAACAGTAGATACAGCCCATGACTTAAATGGTTTAGTTAAATAAGATAGAAAGAATAGGAAATTATAAAATGAAAAACAACAAAGGTTTTACTTTAATCGAATTAATCGTAGTAATCGCAATTATCGCAGTATTAGCAGTAGTATTAGCACCTCAATACATTCAATATGTAGAAAGAGGAAGAGAATCAAATGATATTCAAGCAGCACAATCAATTATGGATGCAGCAACAGTAGCAGCAGCAGATCCTGCAACTAGCGCAACAGGAACATATACAGTTACTTGGGACACTAATAATACAGATGGAACAGGAGCTGGAGCAGTTACAGTAACTGGAGCAGATACAACTGGAGCAGATTCAATGGAATTACAAATGGAAGCAATCATTGGAGATTTAGATACATTTGCTGATGCACAATCAGTTAAAGGTGGTGGAGAAGATTTAGTATTCACAATCGATTTAGCATCTGGAAATTTAACTGTTACATCTGATTTAGGTGGATTAGTAAAATAGTTTATTAAATTATTTAAATATAACATTTATCACCAACTTTAACGAGTTGGTGATAGGTGTAATTAGAAAGGACTCAAAGTGAACGATATTATTATTTATTTACCATTTATTACAATTGCATTATTAGGATTACTTGTTGGTAGCTTTTTAAACGTATGTATTTATCGTATTCCTTTGAAAGAGAGTGTGGTGTTTGATTCGTCACATTGTATGAGTTGTAAAAAGAAATTAAAATGGTACGAGTTATTTCCGCTATTTAGCTATTTATGCTTAGGTGGGAAATGTAGTAAATGTAAAGCACCTATTTCTATACAATACCCTTTAGTTGAATTCATAAATTCAGTATTGTGGATAATTGTGTTTTATTATTATGGTTTTACAATTGATACAATTTTAGGATGCATCTTAGCTTCTACACTATTAGTGCTTTCTGTAATTGATATAAAAACATTCGAAATACCACCATCAACATCATTAACGGTGTTTATCTTAGGGGTAATTAGAACACTTACTAATATGGATAATTTATTTGATCATATTATTGGCTTCTTTGCTGTATCATCATTCTTATTCTTGATAATATTTTTATCAAAAGGAAAAGCGATGGGCGGAGGAGATTTAAAGTTAATGGCAGGAGGCGGTTTATTCTTAACTGGTGGACCTGTAGTATTAGCTTTCTTTATTGCAATATTCCTAGCTTCCATTATTCACTTATTTAAAGTGATATTCATGAAAGCTGATCGCACTTTGGCATTAGGGCCATATCTTGCAGTTGGAATCTTTATCTCATTTATATGGGGTAATGATCTAATTAATTGGTATATATCATTATTATAAAAATTAATTCATTTAGAATTTTACATAAAATTTAGAGGAGATAAAAATGAAAAAAACATTGAAGTTTAACGTTAAAAATCTATTTAGTATAGAATTTAATGACACAATGGCTAAAGTTTCAGTATTTACAAAAAAAGGTACTGGGTATGACTTTAACTCAACTTTTGCAGTAGCAATACCTGACAATGTTATTGTTGATGGTCAAGTTAATGACGCAACAACACTTACATCAGTATTACAATCTGCATTAGCTGATAAGAAACAATATAAAGAATCAAGTAAAGGTGTTGTAGTAGCAATTAACTCAACTAAAATAGTTAGTAGAGAAGTTTCTTTACCAAAAATGGATGATAAGAAACTAAAATCAGTAGTAGAGTTAAATGCACAAGAATATTTCCCGGTAGATTTAACTGGTTATAAAGTTCAACATCAAGTTTTAGAAGTACTAAATGATTCTAAAACAATGAGAGTATTAGTGACAGTTGCTCCAAAATCATTAACTTTAGAATATGCAAAAGTATCTACAGGGGTAGGATTAACATTATTAGCTATTGATCATGTTAATAATGCTATTTATCATGGATTAAAAAAATTATCAACTAAGGGTGATGCGATGTTTGTTAACATCAACTTACAAAATACTTTAGTTACATTTATGAGAGATGATAATTTAATATTACAAAGAAGTTTTCCATTTGGAGGAGATGAATTTATCTCAACTTTAGTGGAAGCTGGAAATTTACATGAAACTGATATCAGTTCAGTAATTAATAATGCATCTAATGAGCAATGGGTTAATTCAATCTTATCTACAGATATGAAAGATGGATTATATGCTCGTTTAATTAATGGTATTGTAAGAAGTTTAGACTTCTATAAATCATCAACAAAAGGTGGGCAACCAGAACGTATTATATTAATGGGTGATTGCTCGCATATTGCAGGCATCTTAGAAACTGTTTCAGGACAAACAGGAATTCAAACATCTTCGATTGAGGATTTACCTGAAGTTGCAGCATATAAAGTTAAAAAGACGTTATTACCTATTTATTTAGCTACTTTTGGAGCATATTTATCACCTATAAACCTAACACCTGATGACTACTTAAAAAATGTTTTAGGTGTAAAAACTGGTAAGAGTCCATTAAGTTCAGGAAGAAACTTTATTATTATTACAGCTGTTGGAGCTGTATTGTATAGTGCATTCTCTTTCTATCAATTAACTACAATTACAAATGAAAGAGATCAAATTCAAGCACGTGTTGATGAATTAGAATATGTAAGAGAGGAATATAATACATACTTAGAATACACTGCAATGATGGATAGCTTTACAATGATTGAAGATAACATTGATAAGCCAAATAAATACATTGTGGAATTTATTGAAGAATTAGAAGTAAAAGTACCAACATCTACTGAAGTAATGTCAGCTACATTTGACAATACACAAGTATCATTAAGAGTTGTTGTAGGATCGATGGAAGAAGCTGCAGTATTTGTAGATACATTTAGAGAATTTGAATCAATTGAAGTTATTTCAGTAAGTTCATTCACTGAAAAACAAGACACAGATTTAGTAGAATTTTCAATAGTTGGTACATTTGTAAGTGATGAAGTAGAGGAAACTGTAACAGTAGATCCAGCTACAACTGAAGGAGGTACACAATAATGAAAAAAGCAACATTATCAAATAAAGATAAAAATCTATTCTTAATTTTAGGAGCGATAATAATCGGAGCTGTAGTAGTTGTTGGTGTACATGTTCCAAATAGTGAAAAAATCGCTTCATTAGAAGATGAAATTTTAAGATTAACACCTGTAAAAGAAGAGTCAGAAATGCACTTAACTAACTTAGAAACATATAGAGCAGATACTAAAGCAGCTCAAGATTATATTCAAACTGTAATTGATCATTATCCATCAAGAATTGATGAAGAAGATTTTATTGCATGGACACTTAGATGGGAAGAAGATATCGATATTGATATTGATACTATTGCATTAACACAGCCTGCATTATTATCAGACTTCATAGCAAAAGTAGATGTTGAAGGGGTTGCTACATCAACAAGTGTTGCGACATACTCGCAAACATTAAATACATCAGTAGATTTAACATATGATCAATTAAAAGATACAATTAAATATGTTTATGATAATCATGATCGTATGTCTATTGAAAATACAAGTATTACATATGATGCTGGTACAGGAGAATTAAAAACTTCTATCGTAATTAATAAATATACAATGAATTATGAGGGAGCACCTTATGAACCTGAAGTATTACCAGATGTTCCAACAGGTACTGATGAAATATTCGGAGACGGAAACTAAAAAGGAGAGATCATATGGAATATAAAAATAACAAAGGATTCTCATTAATTGAGTTAATGGTTGGAATTACAATTCTAGCAATAATTACAATACCTTTGATGAATAATTTTATAGTTTCATTGAATACAAGTAATAGAGCTTATGAGATTACGCAGTTAAGCCAAACTGCAAATAATGTGATTGCATCTATTGAAGCAAACTCATTAGATGAGATTATAGATAAAAAAATAATTTCAATTTTTCCATCAAAAAACTTAGCAGTACAGTTTTATACTGATGCAACATTTCAAACACCACTAACAGCGGTATTAAAAGGAAATGATTCATATTATATGGTTATTAGAGGTGTTTCATTTAATGATTCACATACTCCTGTTGATATACAAATTATTGCAGAAGCACAAAGTGATCCAGTATATACAATACTTAATTCCAAAGATGTAGTATTAGCATCTAATCCAGACATTATAGTCAAACAGGCTTCAGATGACACTAATCCTGATAAAGCCTTTATTATTGAACTAGAAAAAGAGTGGGAAGCATATTTAAGACCTGAACCTACTACTACACCAGAAGTTACACCAGACCCTAGTGCAACACCTGAACCAAGTATGACGCCTGAACCAACACCTACTACATCAACGACACCTGTTCCAGGAACAGAAAATTTAATAGGTGCAAGTGAAGAGTTAATAGCTGCAAATCCTGAAATTATTAGAACAATTACAATTGATTTAGTCCAAAATGGATTAAATGTAGACATGAATATAACATATAAATATAATGCTAGAACAAATTTAGATGGCGAAGAAAGAATTTTTGAATTAGATTCACCAGTAGCTACTATTTCACAACCTATGCCAGCACAAGGGCAACTAGATATATTTTTCTTATATAATGCATTTCTAACAAACTCAACACATAACGTTGTTGATGTGGATAACATAATCGTAAATAATAATGGTATTAATGCAAATTTATCATTAGTAAAACAAAATGTGGCAGGATCAAATGCACAATATATAAGTGGTAGTTTAATTTTAAATGAAAAATTTAGTACACATGCAATAAATCTATATACGAATGCTAATGAAATCATGGGTGATGAAATATTTGAAAGATACACAATGACTAAAATTGATCATAATTCAATTATAAGTAATCTAAATTCAGCCCTAAGTATAGTAAAAAAAGAAGATGCAAATGTTATCTATAAAACAGAAATTAAAATATTTGAAGAGGATAAATCAGGAAGTCCTACTGCATTTGGAGAAGTTTTAGAAGATGGAATTACAACTTCTATAACAAGGTAAGGAGGCGCTATGAAAAAAATTAATTATTTAAACAATAATGGCTCAAGCGTTATTTCTGTTATTTTAATTATGTTTTTTGTTACAATATTAGGAACATCTGCTATGATTCTTGCACTGGGAAATTTTAACAATAGTGTTACCGAGTATCAAGGTAGATTAAATTATTATTCGGCAAGTTCTCTAATGTATGAAACACGAGCATATATTGTAAATGAAGTATCAGATAGTATTGAAGCTACATATAATGAAATATTGGAAAATTATGATAAATATATAACAGCAGACACTACATTTGAACAAGTATTTACAAGACAATTAATGAATGAATTATATAAAAATTCTGATCTATTTGAAAATGTAAGTGGTATGGGTGGCTTAGCGTATAACCTAAACCAGACAACAATAAAAAATGCAATTCCAGAATTAAAAAATCATACTTTAGGACTAACAGGTGGGGTATATAGAGATGATGCTAATAATACATTGCACATATTGGATGTAAGTATCAGATTAAGTAGCAATACCAATGCTGCTGCAGTATATGCTGATATTTTAATACATACAGATATACATAATTATACTGTTGATGATGAAATTGATTTTGATAGTCTTGTAGAATTTGATAACTGGAGTAAAGTTTATGATAAAAAATAATAAGGGATTTTCACTAGTAGAGTTAATAGTAGTAATTGCAATTATTGCAATAATGGTTTTATTAGTTACGTATTCAAACAGTATGGTAACTAATGCAGAAGTAAGACAAGTAGCATATGATATAAACTCTAGTTTATCACAATCAAGATTATATTCAATGAATAATACTGGAGTAGATGCAATTTCATTTAGATATCAACTTCATAAGAATGATGATGGTAGTTTATCGTGGAAAATTGTATCAAGTATGGGTACAATGGTTACTGAAGTTAAAAATGAAGAAATCTTAAAAGATGATGTAAAAGTTGTTATACAATATAAACTGCAGGATGGCTCAATTATAGAGGAAGAGTTAACAAATGGAAATCATATTGAACTATTATTTAAACATTTTGATGGTTCGCTATATTATCAGTATCAACTTACTTTTTCATCAGGATTAGGAGCTGACCCAAGCGGAGATCCAAAACAAATATTTGAAATTGATAAAATTATTGTAGGAGAGGGTACATATAAGTATGAAATTGATTTAACTTATACTACAGGCTTTCACGAGGTGAAAATTTATGAATAATAAAGGATTTACTTTAATAGAACTTGTACTTGCTATAGCATTATTTGGTTTACTTGCACTTACTTTATCAACATTCCTATTATCAGGTGTAAATACATTTAGTTCAGTATACAATTCAAATGATGCTCAATATACAGCAAATATATTGCATTCACAAATAGAAAGAACTATTCTAAGTGCTAATAGGGAGATTACATGGAACAATTCAAATAATCAATTAATTGTAGAAGAATATATTGTAGGAACTGGTGATATCTATTATACAATAGATTTAGATGAAGCCAATAATATACTATATTATTCTGAAAATGTAGGCTCTAGCATTACCCCAACAGATAAAATGGGAGTGAATGTAGATACATTTAAAGTAGAATTTGTAAGTGAAATTGTAGGATCAAATACTGTTGCAACCCAAGCTGGAGTAACAGTTGTAATTAATCATGATGGAAAAAGATTTGAATCAACAAAAGTAATTAATTTAATTAATGAGCCAATATTTAACTACATACCATAAAGAGTTTATAAAATGCAAAACGGATATCGATAGATATCCGTTT
>CAYJNO010000006.1:0-19876 GCA_964371715.1 uncultured Erysipelotrichaceae bacterium
TTGATGTTTAATTATTTTTGAACTTAGTGTCTACTTGACAGATATCAGTTCAATGATAGGTGCTTTTATTTGTGAGGATAAAAAAAAGACTTATATAAGTCTTTTAGTTTATTTACCTTTACGTGCTTTTCTAGCAGCTTCTTTTTTAAGCTTCTTTTTAACACCTGGTTTAATATAGTATTCTCTTTTACGAGCTTCTTGAAGTGTTCCGTTACGAGAAACTTGACGTTTAAAACGACGAAGTGCATCATCTAGAGCTTCATTATCTTTTACTATTACTTTTGCCATACTTTACACCCCCTTCTCGACTTAATTATTATATCATTATTACTGAATTTTGCAAGTAAAAATTAGTTAAAACATAGAAAAAGTAGTATATAAATTATATATACTACTTTTAAATTAGTTATTATTTAAATTA
Organism: uncultured Erysipelotrichaceae bacterium; assembly: GCA_964371715.1. Taxonomy (GTDB): domain Bacteria; phylum Bacillota_I; class Bacilli_A; order Erysipelotrichales; family Erysipelotrichaceae; genus CAYJNO01. The sequence goes on from CAYJNO010000006.1 coordinate 422, forward strand.
AACTTGCTTTTTTAAACGTTCATAACGTTTAATTGCATCTTTCTTATTAGTTTCAAACATTTCATAAGCAGTTTCACCTTTAATTGTTGGTAATTGTGCATATCTTGTTTCATTTAATAAGAAGTCTTTGAATAATTCAAAGTTTGGTTCTTTAGAATCGATTGTTAATGGATTTTCTTTTCTTGGATCGAAACGATATAATGTCCAATAACCACACTCAACAGCTTTCGCTTGAGTTCTTTGGTGATTAGCTAATCCACCTTTGATACCATGTTCGATACATGGTGAGTATGCGATAACTAAAGATGGTCCATCATAGCTTTCAGCTTCTTTTAATGCATTTAGTGTTTGTTGACGATTAGCTCCCATTGAGATACTAGCAACATATACATGTCCGTAAGCCATAGCAATTTGTCCTAAATCTTTTTTAGCTGTTGGTTTACCACCAGCTGCGAATTTTGCAATTGAAGCTGTTGGAGAAGCTTTAGAAGATTGTCCACCTGTATTAGAATATACTTCAGTATCTAATACTAAAATATTTACATTTAAGTTATTAGCGATTACATGGTCAAGTCCACCGTATCCGATGTCATATGCCCATCCATCTCCACCAACGATCCAGATAGATTGTCCAACTAAATCTCTTTCGTTTTCTAAGATTTCTTTTACTGCTGTATTTGAAGAATTTTTAACTGCAGCAATAACTTCATCTTTACATGCTCTTTCTAAATCACGATCAGAATTGCAAGCAATGTATTTTTCGAATGCTTCTTTACAATCAGATTCCATATTCTCTTCCATGATTTGTAAGATACGAGCTTTTTTGAAGTTTTGAGCTAAAGCCATACCATATCCGAATTCAGCATTGTCTTCGAATAATGAATTAGCCCAAGCTACACCATTTCCATCTTTATCATTAACAAATGGAGTTGAAGGTGTTGATGCACAATAGATCATTGAACATCCTGTAGCATTTGCGATTAACATATCTTTACCGAATAATTGAGAAACTAATTTGTAGTATGGAGTTTCCCCACATCCAGGACATGCACCTGATACTTCAAAGTAAGGCATAGCAAATTGAGATCCCTTAACAGTATTTGTTGGGAAGTATTCAGTTTTGTATTCTGTCCCTTTATATAAGTAATCAGCATTAGCATCTTCTTTTAATTCAACATTAATGTCAGACATTTGTAATGCTTTATTACCAGCTTTACCAGGACACTCAACAACACATAATCCACAACCTACACAGTTTGTTGGAGACACTTGGATTCTGAAGTGCATATCAGCAACATCTTTACCCATAGCTTTAATTGTTTCTAATTTGTCTGGAGCATTGTTAACTTCTTCATCAGTTAATAAGAATGGTCTTACAGTAGCGTGAGGACAGACAAATGAACAGAAGTTACATTGGATACAGTTTTCTGGAATCCATTTTGGTACTTCTACAGCAATCGTACGTTTTTCATCGTAAGATACATTGTTATGAATAGAACCATCTAAGATGTCTTTATCCATAAAGTTAGATACTGGTAAATCATATCCATCTAAACTGTTGATAGCCATTACGTGCTCATCAAAGTATGCATCTCCTCTTAATTTACGAGAAGAATCATAGCTTAATTCAGCCCATTCAGGTTTAACTTGAATTTCAACTAATCCATCTTTACCAGAGTCGATAGCTTTGTAGTTTAATTGAACAATTTCATCACCTTTTTTAGAATATGTCTTTTTAGCCATATATTTCATTAATTCTAATGCTTTTTCATAATCCATGATTGCTGGATTTAAAGCAAAGAAAGAAGATTGTAAAATTGTGTTTGTTCTTCTACCCATTCCAATTTCTTGAGCAATTTTAGTTGCATCGATAATATAGAATTTAGCGTTTTTCTTAGCTAATTGTGCTTTAACACGGTTAGGTAAGAAATTTTCGATTTCTTCTTGAGAGAATGTAGTATTTAATAAGAAAGTACCACCATTCTTTAAGTTTTTAATCATATCATATTTAACTAAATAAGAATCTAATGAACATGAAATGAAATCAGCATTTTTAACATAATATGTTGATTTAATTGGTGATTTTCCAAATCTTAAGTGAGATCTAGTAACTCCACCAGCTTTTTTAGAGTCATAAGCAAAGTAAGCTTGAGCATATGAATCTGTATTATCACCAATGATTTTAACTGATGATTTATTAGCTGATACTGTTCCATCTGAACCTAAACCATAGAATAAACATGAAGTGTAATCACCTTCAACTGTGAAAGTTTCATCAACTTCTAAAGATAAATTAGTAACATCATCAACGATACCTACAGTAAATTCAACTTTAGGAGCATCTTTACTTAACTCATCATAAACTGCTTTGATGTGACATGGTTGAGTATCTTTTGAAGATAATCCATAACGTCCACCAATAATTTCTAAATCCATTCCACTTAATGAATTTAATACATCTAAATATAAAGGCTCTCTTGAACCTGATTCTTTTGAACGATCTAATACAGCAATTTTCTTAACTGTAGTTGGTAATACATCTTTTAAGTACTTAGTAGAGAATGGTCTAAATAAGTGAACTTTAACTAAACCTACTTTTTCTCCATTAGCTACTAATGTATCAATAGTTTCTTTAATAGTTTCAGTAACTGAACCCATAGCGATTAAAACGCGAGTTGCATCAGCAGCACCATAATAAGTAAATGGAGCATATTGACGTCCTGTATGTTCAGAAATTTTAACTAAATATTCATTAACGATATCAGCAACTTCATCGTATTTAGTGTTTTGAGCTTCTCTACCTTGGAAGTAGATATCATCATTTTCTGCACCACCACGTGTTACAGGATTTGAATGAGGATTTAAAGCACTTGCTTTAAATTTGTTTAAAGCTTCAACATCTAATAATGATTTTAAGAACTCTTGGTCCATAACTTCAATCTTTTGGATTTCATGAGAAGTTCTAAATCCATCAAAGAAGTGAACAAATGGTAAAGATGCTTTTACAGCAGCTAAGTGAGCTACTCCACCTAAATCCATAACTTCTTGCACTGAATGTGATGCCATAATGCATGCTCCAGTTTGTCTTACAGCATAAACGTCTTGGTGATCACCAAAGATACTTAATGCACGACCTGCTAACGCTCTTGCAGCAACATGAATAACACCTGGTAATAATTCACCAGCCATCTTATAAATATTTGGAATCATTAATAATAAACCTTGTGATGCTGTAAATGTTGTTGATAAAGCACCAGCTTGTAGTGAACCATGAATTGCACCAGCAGCACCAGCTTCTGATTGCATCTCAGCTACCTTAACAACTGTTTCGAAAATGTTTTTACGACCTTGTGATGCCCAAACATCGACAACTTCAGCCATATTTGAAGATGGTGTAATTGGATAAATTGCAGCAACTTCTGTAAACGCATACGAAGTATGAGCAGCAGCAGTGTTTCCATCCATCGACATAAAATTCTTTGCCATATTTTCCTCCTTGTTTGACATTAATATATAACAATTTAATTATAAAACATCCTGATAGATTTTACTATTTAATTTAGTAAAAAATGTCAATTAATTACAATAAAAGCATATTTTCTACCTATTGATGTATACATTGATTACTAAACGGATAAAAGAGCATCTATAAGAAGATGCTCTTTTAAATAACTATTAATATTTTTGATTAATATATTCTTTAATACTATCAAAATTTGAAATATCTTTAACACCACCTTGAGCTAGGTCTTCTCTTCCTCCACCTTTCCCATCAAATTTAGTGCAAATATCTTTTATAATTTCACCTGCTTTATACCCTTTTTCATTTGCAAGTTTAGAACATGCAGCAACTAATGTTACTGTATCAGCTTTACTAGCAATAATTACTAGTGCTTCTTTAGCTTTATTTCTAATTACTTCTGCAAAATTTTTAACTTTTTTTGGATCAAAGTTATCATAAGTTAAAACAATAGTTTTTAAACCATCAACTTCAACTGCATTTTTCACAATTTCATCAGCCTTAGACATTACCATTTCTTCATTTATTTTCGCAATTACTTTTTTAGATTCAACATTTTCATCTACTAAGTTAGATACTTTTTCACAAACTTGATTAATGTTTTTAACTCCAACTGTTTCTCCAATTGTAATTAATGTATCTTTATATGCTACAAAGTCATGGTATGCTGCAAGTCCTGTTTTACATTGAATACGACGGATACCAGAACCAATACTTTCTTCAAACTCAATTTTAAATAACCCTACTTCACTTGTGTTATTTACATGAGTTCCTCCACAAAATTCTTTTGAAACATCTCCCATTGATACTACTCTAACAGTATCTCCATACTTTTCATCAAATAACGCAATTGCTCCTGAAGCTTTAGCTTCTTCAGCCGTTTTTACTTCAGCTATTACAGCTGATGATGAGAATACATATGTATTTACTAAGTCTTCTATTTCTTTTAATTGTGCTGCATTTACTTTGTCGAAATGTGTAAAGTCAAATCTTGCATATTCTTCTGCAACAAATGACCCTGCTTGATTAATATGTTCTCCAACAACTTCTTTTAAAGCACTTTGTAATAAATGAAGAGCTGAGTGATTGGCTTTTATTTTATTTCTTCTTGCTGAATCAATCTCTAACTTAACTTCTTCATTTACTTTAATTTCACCATTTATAACCTCTATACGATGTAAGAATTGACCATTAATACTCTTTTTCACATCAATTACTTTAGCTTTAAAGTTAGGGTTATAAATATACCCTGTATCAGCAATTTGCCCACCACTTTCAGCATAGAAGCATGATTTACTTACTACAAGTTCACCATTGGTTGTAATTGTATCGACTTTATTACCATCAATAAATAAACCAGTAACGACACTTGAATTTTCAATATTATCATATCCAACAAATTCAAACTCACTTGTAAAGTCAATTAAATTTTGTGATTGTGATGACATAGAATCGATATTAACACGTGCTTCTTTTGCTCTTCTTTTTTGTTCATTCATTGCTTCATTGAATCCATCAATATCAACTTTATATCCATTTTCTTCTGCAATTTCCATTGTTAATTCTTTTGGGAACCCATAAGTATCGTATAGTTTAAATACAACATCACCTTTTAATAATTTATCTTGCGCATCATTCATTGCATCAGCTAAAAGTTTTTCTCCATTGTTTAATGTTTTATGGAATGTTTGTTCTTCTTTTAATACTAATGTTTTAATAAAGTCAATTTTTTCCAATAAATATGGGTAAAAATCACTCATATTATTTGCTGTAATATCAACAAGTTCATACATAAATGGTTTATCAATACCTAATTTAATACCATAGCGAACAGCACGTCTTAATACACGTCTTAATACATAACCTCTTCCTTCATTTGAAAAGATTGCTCCATCAGCTAAAGCAAATGTTACAGTTCTAATATGATCAGCAATTACACGGTATGCCATTTTATATTCACCATCATAACTGTATTTAGCAAGTTTTGAAGTTTCATTAATTACAGGCAAGAAAAAGTCAGTATCATAATTAGTTTCGCCATTTTGAATAATTGAAACAAGTCTTTCAAGCCCCATACCTGTATCAATGTTTCTTTGAGGCAATTGTTGATAATCTTTTCTATCTACTCCATCTTTTGCATCATATTGAGAAAATACTACATTCCATACTTCTATATAACGATCATTCTCTAATTCATCAAAAAATAATTTTTCTCCTAAACCATCGATGTCGTATTTTTCACCACGATCATAAAAAATTTCAGAGTTTGGACCACATGGACCTTCACCAATTTGCCAAAAGTTATCAGTTGTTTTTAAAATTCTTTTTGGATCGATTTTAATAGTATTAGTCCAAATATCATATGCTTCAATGTCGTCTGCATAAACAGAAACATATAGTTTATCAATATCCATACCAATCCATTCAGGACTTGTTAAAAACTCCCAAGCAAACTTAATTGCATCTTCTTTAAAGTAATCTCCAATTGAAAAGTTACCTAACATTTCAAAAAATGTATGATGTCTTGCAGTTTTACCTACATTTTCAATATCGTTTGTACGAATACTTTTTTGAGCATTTGTAATTCTATTTGATAGTGGTTTTTCACTACCATCAAAGTATTTTTTTAATGCAGCAACACCACTATTAATCCATAATAATGTTGGATCATTAATTGGAACTAAAGATGCTCCAGGCTCAACCATATGGTTTTTAGATTTAAAATAATCTAAAAATAATTGTCTTGTTTGATTACCAGTTAATTTTTTCATAGTTTTTCTCCTTATAAATTAAAAAGTCCTTAAATCATTACAATCTAAGGACGAAAATATCGCGGTACCACCTTAGTTACAAAAACATAAAGTTTTTGTCACTCAATTTTATTTAACGCATAAATACGATGTCTATTAAACACTCTATGTTAAAGGTAGCTTCATGTTATTTATTTAAGTTTTCACCAATCACTTAATCTCTATTTATTTAATAACATTACTTATCCTTTAAAGATTTCTTTAGCATTATAACATAATAACATTAATTAAACTATACCTTTTTATACATTTATTATAGTATTTCATCATAAAAAACTTTTAAAGTTTTTGCTAATTGCTTTGGTTCATCAACATTTACTTCGTGTCCACTATTTCTAATATAAGTCATTTTGGAATCTTTTATAAGTTTATTTAGTTCAATAGTGGCTTTTCTATTAGGTACATCTTTTTCTCCACATATCACTAAAGTTTTACAATTAATAATAGATAAATTATTACTTAAATTAATATTTTTCATAGAACTAGTTAAAGTGAAAAAATCCTTTTTTGTAAATCCCGTATTTCTAAAAGCTGAATTTGGTAAACACTTAAATATTGCACCTTGTATCGCAAAAAGAAGCTTAGGTATTTTATATTGAGTAGCAATCAAAACTAATGAATTAACTTTTTCAGGATTATCAATAGCATATTTTAAAGCTAACATACCACCTAATGAAATACCACATAAATCTAACTCTCCACTAAACTCATTACAATATTTACTGAATTCATCATAAAGGTTATCGAAGGTTACATCTTTTAACCCTAATAAATTTTTTAAATCAGGACAATTGCCATTAATGTCATTCATTTCATTTATTACCCAATTCCAACTTTTATTTGTTTGTCCTAAACCATGTATATATATTTTATTCAAAATATTCCCCTATCATATTTAAAAATCTTATAGTTATTATACTATTTATTAAATATTTTTTAAATCATATTAAACTATTTAATATTTGTTTTTTGTATTAAAAGTAATAGTGCGTATACTATAAACAGTTAAGATTAATGAATATTACTTTCATTTTTACTATTTATAATTATCATCAGAATGCATAATGCTTATATAGGTTAAAAATTAGATTTAAGCTTTTTTATGAACTTTATTTTTGCTATAATTGATATGTTTAATATAAAGGGAGAATTTAATGAAAAAACCATTTGATAATGAATTGTATATCAAATTGCAATCTGAAAAAATAAATGAACGTATACAAAAATTTGACAATAAACTATATCTAGAATTTGGAGGCAAACTATTCGACGATTTTCATGCCTCTAGAGTATTACCAGGCTTTGAAGCAGATACAAAAGTGAACATGCTTTTAAATTTAAAAGATAAAGTAGAAATAATTATTGCTATCAATGCAAGTGATATTGATACAAAAGTTAGAAGTGATTTAGGAATAACTTATAATCAAGAACTAATTAGATTAATTGATGCTTTTAGAAGTATTGATTTATATGTTGGATCTGTAGTTATTTCACAATATCAAAATCAAAAACAGGCAAATAACTTTAAAGATTATTTAACTGGCAAAGGAATAAAAGTATATCTTCATTATCCAATTGAAAATTATCCATCAGACATTGATTTTGTAATTTCTGATGAAGGATATGGAAAAAATGAATACATTGAAACCACAAAAGAATTAGTTGTAGTAACAGCACCAGGACCAGGATCTGGAAAATTAGCAACTTGTTTATCACAACTTTACCACGAACACAAAAGAGGAATTCATGCTGGTTATGCAAAATTTGAAACATTCCCTATTTGGAATTTACCACTAAAGCATCCAGTTAACTTATCATATGAAGCAGCTACAGCAGACTTAAACGACGTTAATATGATTGACCCATTTCATTTAGAAAAATATGGTGATATCACAATAAATTACAACCGTGATGTTGATGCTTTCCCTATTGTAAAACAATTATTAAGTAAAATATCACACGAAACAATCTATCATTCACCTACAGATATGGGAGTAAATATGGCTGGTTATTGCATTGTTGACGAAGAAAGCGTTTCAAATGCCTGTAAGAATGAAATAATCAGAAGATATTATGAAGCATTATTAAATGTAAATAAGGATTTATTTAATCCAAAAGCAGTAGAAAAATGTGAATCTATAATGTATCAAGTTGGAGTTGATATATCTTATCGTGAAGTTGTAAATGCGGCAAATAAAAAAGCTGAAGAAACTGAACTACCAGCTGTTGCAATTAAATTACAAGATAATACTTTAATCACTGGAAAAACAAGTTCATTATTTGGCTCTAGTGCAGCTGCTGTTTTAAACGCTATAAAATATCTAACTAATATCAGTGATGATGAACTATTAATATCACCAGATGTAATTGAGCCTATACTAAAACTAAAGACACAATCATTAGGTAATTCAAATCCTCGATTACATATTGATGAAACACTAATTGCCTTATCAATTTGTGCAATAAACGATAAAAAAGCTGCTTTAGCAATTGAAGCACTAAAACAACTAGAAAATTGTGAAGTCCACTCTTCTGTAATCTTATCAGAAATAGATAGAAATATATTCTCGAAATTAAAGATGAATTTAACACAAGAGCCAATATATCATTCAAAACGCTTATATCATAAAAAATAAACTTTATTTGGTTTTAAATAATCTATAACAAATTGATCATGTGTAATAAAGATAACAAGCTTATCTTTATTACACTTTTTTATATGATCCATCATTAATATTTTTGTTTGCTGATCTAATCCTGTAAATGGCTCATCCAAAAGCAAAACATTATAATCACTTAATAATGCTCTTATAAGTTCAACCCTTCTTTTCATTCCTCCAGAAAAATCTTTTACTAATTTGCCATCATAATCACTTAAACCAACTTGTGATAAATGTTTATCAATTATTTGTCGGTTAATATCTTTAACACTTTTCTTATTTATATGCGGTAATAAGATGTTAGTATAAATATCAAAGTCTTCAAGTAATCTATTTTCTTGAAACACAATCGAGATTCTAGTATCATCATTGAAAATAATTTCACCATTATCAGGTTTGATAAACCCAGCAAGTAAATTAAAAATTGTTGTCTTTCCTTTCCCGCTATCACCTTTAATGCAGTAATACCCTTTATCAAATAGCATATTTAAATTAGAAAAAACAATTTGATCTTCAAATTTTTTGTTTATATTAATAAGTTTTATCATAACTTAAAACCTCGATAATTAATTACAACACTATTTAAGAAAAATTTAAATAATTTTTCTAAAGTAAAAGCTGTTATTACAATTATTATTGTCCACGCAAATAAAGCTGGTGTATCAAAATATATTTTTGCATTATATAAATTATCACCAATAGTATTATTAGGAAGTCCAATTATTTCAGCAGCAATACCTGCTTTAAAAGCTAACCCTATTGCGATATGACAAGCTGCTTTAAAAAATGGCAATACACTTGGTAAATAGATGTATTTTAATTTAGTAAATTTATTTACTTTAAAAACTGTAGCCATCTCTAAAATCTTTGTATCTACATTTTCAATTCCTTCTAATGTATTAGTATAAATAACAGGTAATACAATTAAAAAAGCTATAGCTATTGAAATATTTTTACTACTAATCCAGATTAATAATAAAATTATAAATGAAACTACAGGAATGGCTCTAAATATAATTATTATAGGATCAATAAATTTCTTAAAGATATAACTTTTATGTGATATTAACGCAAGTATAGCACCTAATAATGCCGCCATAATAAAGCCAAACAATATTTTTATTACACTATTAAAAATAGCGTAATAAACACTAAAATCTTGAAGTAAAACAAGCATTTCTTTTATTACACTAATTGGTGAAGCTATTAAAATTTCTTGGCCAATAATATGACTCAATAATTGCCATATCATCAGCCAAAAAACTGTTACTATTATGTTAAGATGTTTTTTTAACATATTATTTTAAAATTCAAACCCTACTATTTTAATATCAATTTTGTTTGTTTTAAATCCTGTCATATCAATAACTGCTTGATATATTTTTTCTTGAAGTTTTTGTGTTATTGAATTTACATCACTTCCATATTTGAACTTGATTTCTGCTTCAATATCTAATTTACCTTCAATGATTTTACAAGTTACATATCTTTTAGATTTATTTACCACAACTTCATTGTTTTCACTAATTGCAATAGCTGCAATTGTTTCAAAAGATTCTTTACTTAAGGCAATAATACCTAAATCATTTTGTGGTTCACATAAGATATATTCTTGTGGTTTGTTTTTCGAAATATTCTCAAAATTAAACTTTTGTTTGTTTTTCATGTATTTCTCCTTACATTTTTTCAGGTGCTTCAATTCCTATTAAATCAAAAGCATTTTTCAAAGTTATTTTTGTTGCATATAATAACCCTAATCTTTCATTTGTTAGCTCAGGATTTGTTGGATCATTAATTTTACAATTAGCATAGAAACTATGTAAGTATCCTGCTAATTTTTGAATATAATTACATACTTTATTTGGTGCACGGTTTATTGCTGCATCATAAACAACATCTTCAAATTCATTAATGTATTTTAATAATGATATAGCTTGTGGCTCAACTAGCAATTTATATTCATCTTGTTTTTCAAATTCTTTAGCTTGATTTAAAATTGAACAAATTCTAGCATGTGCGTACTGTGCATAATATACTGGATTTTCATTTGATTTTGATCTTGCAAGTTGTAAATCAAAATCTAAATGCGTATCTAATGCTCTTTGTAAAATAAAGTATCTTGCAGCATCTACGCCGATATCATCACAAAGCTCTCTTACAGTAATTGCATTACCAGTTCTTTTTGACATTTTAACTTCTTCTTTGCCTTCAACAATTCTTACCATTTGAATAATATCTACAGCTAATTGATCTTTATCATAACCTAAAGCTTGAATTGCTGCTTTCATTCTTGGAATATATCCATGATGATCAGCGCCAAATAAGTCAACTAATTTTGTATATCCACGTTCAAATTTATATAAATGATTTGCAATATCTGGTGTTAAATATGTTAATGTTTTATCATTTTTAACTAATACACGGTCTTTATCATCTCCAAATTCAGTAGATTTAAACCATAATGCTCCATCTTGTTCATACGTATATCCTGATGCTTTAAGTTTTACTATTACATCTTCAACTAAATTTTGTTCATATAAACTTCTTTCTGAAATCCATGAATCAAACCCTACTCGATAATACTCTAAATCCTTTTTAATTTGTGCTAATTCAAGTTTTAACCCTTCATCAATAAAGAATTGTTCACGACCTTCAGTTTCGTTTAACCATTTATCTTGATATTCATCTTTAATAATTTGAGCAATCTCAATGATGTCTTGACCATGATATCCATCATCTCCTAATTGAAACTCTTGTCCAAATAACTCTTTATAACGTGCAAAAATAGATAAACCTAAGTTAACCATTTGATTACCTGCATCATTAATATAGTATTCTCTTAAAACATCATGCCCAGTTGCTTTTAAAAGTCTAGTACACGCATCACCCCAAGCAGCTCCTCTTGCATGTCCGATATGTAATTTACCTGTTGGATTTACTGATACATATTCAAACAATATTTTTTCATTGTTTCCTCTTTTTGATTTACCATAATTTTCATTAGCTGCTAAAACATTATTAACAACGTTTGCAATATAGCTTTTATTTAAATAAAAATTAATAAACCCTGGTCCTGCTACAACTACATCTTCGATAATTTCTGATTTAAGCATCTCTATTTTCAAACTATTAGCAATATCTTGTGGTTTTTGTTTTAATTCCTTTGTAAGTCGCATAGCAATATTTGATGAATAATCACCATTCTTTTCATCTTTTGGAATCTCAATCATTAAAATATTATCATCAATTTGATAATTAAAAATATTATTTACTGTTTCTTTTATTACTTCTTTTAAACTTTTTTCAATATAATTCATTTTTCTACCTTCTTTATATAAATTTTAAACTACCAAGCTTTAATATTCAAGAATTATCTATTAAAGCTGATTTCTTTAATTACTTCATCATTAAGATTATATATTTTAAATCCCTCTTCATTAAGTATGCCAAATGAATTTGGATTATTTTCTTTAGGTAATGTAATACTACCAGGATTTAAAATAAATTTATTGTTTTCATATTTAGCAATTGGTAAATGAATATGCCCAAATATAAACACATCATCATTTTCGATAAATTCAATATTATCTGGATGATAAATATGTCCATGACTTGCATAAATACATCTATCATCTAATATCATTGTTAAGTAATCTTGTGAAATATTAAAATCTATTACCATTTGATCAACTTCACTATCACAATTACCTCTTACTGCAAATATTTTTGATTTATATTCATTTAAAAGTATTGCAACCTCCATTGGATTATATTCTTCTGGCAAAGGATTTCTAGGTCCATGATATAAGATATCACCTAATAATAAAATCCTATCTGCATTATGACTTTTAAATTTATCAATAACCGCTTTTGCATATTTAAGTGAACCATGAATATCTGATGCAACTAATATCTTCATCTTTCCTCCTATTTAGCAATTAAATGCTTTCTAAATTTTCTTGCTAATGTTACAAGCATTTCATCTTGATATTTTTCAAACATTTCAAATGTTTTCAAACTTTCTTCCATTTGATCAACTGAATCTCTAAATTCAGTATGTAAATTGATTAATTTATGTTCAAATATCATATCTATTTTTTTATAGTTTACCATTTCTTGTGCTAAGGTCTTTAATAATCGTTCTTTAATATGTGATTGATGCTCATAACTAAAGTTACTAAACTTACCTTCAAACCATAATTTTGGAACTAATAAACTTTTAATAACTTTTAAAAATACTGAAAAATCTTGTATATTATTTCCAGGCTCAATCGCGAATAACATTACAAAAAATGAATGCCACTCAAAATCATCATTTAAGACATCTTCCCAATAGCGACCAAGCGTATTTAGAAAACTACATGAGCTATTAAAATTATGCTCCAATTTAATTGAATTTGTAAAATCAAGCTCTTGATCCTTTAATAAATTAAATTGTTCAAAGTATTCAACCATTCTAAATTGGTTATATTCAACATTAATAAAGTCTTTTATATAGATATACTGACTTAAAATTCCACTACATTTTTTAAAATTTAATGAAACACCTAATGAACTTTTCATTTTTAAATTATATAAATCATTAATTGATCTTGCTAAAAAGACTTTAAAACCATGTTCATTCATCCCGATATTTACATTTTCTTCCGATTGTTGTAATATTTGCTCATATACTATCTGAAGTTGATGATCTACGATTTCTAAGTTATCATTTATCGATGCTAAAATTTTATTCATAAACTTATCACCATATACTAATTGGTTGTTTTTATAAACAACTTGATGTTCAATTTCAGCCCAGAAATTGTGTACTAAGGATTTAATTTGTAATTCAAAGTTAAACATTTTTCCTGAATGCATATAATAACCATCGATACGATAAATTGTAAATCCATTATTTTGTAATTGCGGTTGTGGTTGTTTTAAATTCATATATATGTTTTCATCGTATATACATTTTGTAAATTCAACATCCTTTTTTTCAAAAATAGATTTTAAAATATTTAATAGTTTCTCTTCGTCAGTTATAAATCGACATTGAATATTTAGACCAATTAAGTCATGTAAATTATTTAAGACATCTACACCATTTAAACAATTATTATAGAATTTATTTCTAATAATTTTTTCTTTTAAGCTATCTTTACCCTTGATTCTCGATTTGATTCCTAAAAAACTTTCATTGTGTTTAGAAAAGGTATCATTAAAAATATTCAATAATCTGCTTTCAACATATTTTATTGATGGATAATTATCTTCTAATTCATTAAGTGAGTCTTCAATTAAATCAATTAACTTTAACTGCATAAGCTTCCTCCATTATTATTTGAAATTACCATTTAGCAAATAGTCTGGTAACTTTTTAGTTTCATCTACATTATTATAGATTTCCATTTTTAATTCATCAATATTATCAAACTTTTTTTCATCTCTAATATAATCAATAAATATAACTTTTAATTCTTCATTATAAATTTCTTTATCAAAATCTATAATATGTACCTCTAGTGATAAACGTCTTGTATAATTAAAAGTTGGATTATTACCGATGTTTATTACAGCCTTATAATGTTTCCCATTATATCTAACATACCCTTTATAAACACCTATTTTAGGTAATAATATATCTGTATCATACTCAACATTTGCTGTTGGAAAATTTATTGTTTGACCAAGTTGTCTTCCTTTAATAACTAATCCTTTAATGAAAAAGTTGTAGCCTAACATTTCATTCACTTCTTTAATCAACCCTTTTTTTAATGAAATATCAATTCTTGACGTTGAAATCTTACCTATTTGATCGTCAACTGAGTCTATACAAATTTTATAAATATCTTCTGCTAACTCAGTCATTATTGTCTCTTTATTACCTTGTCCTTTATATCCATAATGGAAATCAAAACCATAGATCAGTGCAACTAGATCAATATTACAAACTAAAAAATCCATAAACTCTTTAGAAGATAATCTAGCCATTTCCTCATCAAATTTTAAGATGATTAAATAATCCATTCCAAGTTCGCAAAGAAGTTCTTTTTTACTTTCAATATCATTAATATGTTTTACATCAGTAATTTTTTTCGTAATTACCCAAGGATCTGGAGAGAATGTTATTAAACCAGATTTAACACCTATTTTATTAGCAAACTCAACTGTATTATTAATGAGTGTTTGATGACCTATATGTATCCCATCAAAAAAACCAATACAACAAGCAATTTTTTCAGATAGTTTATTTATATCTCTTAATCCTACTTCAATAACTTTCATTAAAAAAGTCCTCTTTTTGATTTATATAAATAATCTTCTACTTTTTCATAAACTGCAATTGCTTCATTATTATTAGTAATAACTATTTCATCAGCCATCGAATTAATCCTTAATCTTTTACCATGTTTTACATGATCAACATTATCTGTTTCATACATTTCATAATAATTCTTTAACATCTCATAATTATTAATATATTTATATTCTTCATTTTCTATTTGCTTTAATGTATATGCATCTTTTATATCAAATTCATCAATTTTAGTACGTATTAATGATGACATAGTCCCTATTGTGCCAAGTTTTTCAGCAATATCTTCACAAAGGCTTCTAATATATGTACCAGCACTACAAGTTACTTCAAATTTAATCTCAGGTTCAATTGATAACAGCTTAATGTTATCGATGAAAATATCACGAGGTTTTAATTCAACTGTTTTGCCTTCTCTTTGTAGTTCATAAAGTTTTTTACCATTTACTTTAATAGCTGAAGTCATAGGTGGTATTTGCTTTGAAGCCCCAACAAAAGATTGTAAAACTTCGTTTAAGTTTTCTAGATTTATTGAACTTGTATTCGCTGTTGCAGTAGTATCACCCCAAATATCTCCAGTTGTTGTTTTAAAACCTAACCTTAATGTAGCTATATATGTTTTTTTAGCATGTTTAATATATGGCAATACTTTACATGATTTATTTACTAAAACCATTAAAAGTCCTGTAGCATTAGGATCTAATGTTCCAGTATGTCCTATTTGTTTAGTTTTTAATATTCTTCTAAGTTTATTACAAACATCAAACGATGTATAACCTTCTTCTTTATTTATTAATATAATTTTATCCATATTTACCTCATCTATAATTATACAATATTAATGTTTAATATCCTAGTACACAAAAAGAAAACCAGCATTTGCTGGTTAAATAAATTTAATTATATTATCTACTTCTTCTCTTGGTGGAGTTTTAGTTTCAACTTCATAGTATCCATAAACGATTATTGCTGCAACTTTTTCTTTTTCATTTAAATTAATGATTTTTGCAACTTCCTCTTTATCAACAACACCAAAAATACATGTACCTACACCTTTAGCATGTGCACTTAAACAAAATGTTTGACAAGCAATACCGGCATCAAAAGACTCCCATAAAAAAGGTTTATCAGCTGCAATATGATATTTATCAAGCCTTCCACTTTTACCTTCAACATATGATAAAACAAGTATTCCATTAGCGTTTTCTATTGTTTTTTGATTATAAACATAACTTTTAACACCTTCACTAGCAATTTTAGAAATAACTCCCTTATCTGTAACAAAGTTATATCTAGCAATTTGTGTATTAGCCCAAGATGGTGCAAATCTTGCATAGTCTACTATTTCTTTTAATACTTCATTTGATACTAATTCATCAGTAAATTTTCTAACGCTTCTTCTTGACTTTATTCCTTCTAATAAATCCATATAATTCTCCTTCATCTTTATCTAGATTTTACCACATTTAAATATTAATTAAACTATTTACACAACTTATGCTATAATACCAACGAGGTAAAATATGAACGTAAAAAAAATATTAGGAAAAATTATACAAGCTGATAAAGATTACAACTTAATTCAGGAAAATGATCGTATTGCAGTAGGTGTTAGTGGTGGTAAGGATTCAACATTATTATTATATATGTTAACTCTTTATCAAAAAGTAGCAAAGAAAATGTTCAATAAAAACTTTGAAGTAATTGGAATACATATAGAAATGGGATTTGCTGGCATGGACTTTACGCATTTAGATGAGTATTGCCAAAAACTTGAATTAAATTTAATACATGAACCTTCTAAAATTTATGACATCTTAAAACTACATATGAAAAATGACAAAATCCAATGCTCTTTGTGCTCTAAGTTTAAAAAAGGTGCTGTAAATAAAAAAGCAAAAGAATTAAATTGTAATAAAGTAGCCTTTGGACATCATTTAGATGATGCTGTTGAAACTTTATTTCTAAATATGATACATGGTGGTAAAATAGCAACATTCGATCCGAAAATGCATTTAAGTGATATTGATGTTACTTTTATAAGACCATTTGTATATGTAAATGAAGATGAGGTCAATAAGGTGATTGATGATTTACAAATACCAATTGTAAAAAGTACATGTCCAAATGATGGGTATACACATCGTCAAAAAGTTAAGGAAACTTTACATGACTTATATAAAGAATATCCACAAGCTAAAATGAACTTTAAACTAATGTTACATAACCAAAAACAATTATCTTTGTGGCATATCGAAAATGAAGAATAAAAAAAACTAACTTTGAGTTAGTTTTTTTTATACTACTTTAATTCCGTGTGCTTGTAATCCTCTATCCCCTTCAATTAAATTAAATTCAACTAAAGTACCTTCATTAACTGTTTTATAACCATCCATTACCAGTTCTGAATAGTGGAAGAAGACGTCAGTCCCATCAGAGCATGTAATAAATCCAAATCCTCTGCTTTGATTAAAGCGTTTTACTTTCCCCTGCATATTGATTTTCCTTTCTTAACATACTACAATCATAAGTTAATAATAATATCATTACAAGTGATATTATCTACCTAAAAAACACCGTTATTATATAATTGTATATTTTAGGTAACACAAATCTATGAATGGATAAATTTAAACAATTTTAGTAAAAATATACTAAATATAGTGATAAAAAAAGATAAGCAATTTAATACTTATCTTTTAATACTTATTTCTTTACTGAAACGATTTGTACATCATTTACAACTGTTAAATAAATATCATTCATTTCATCAGTTGAATTTGAGAAATCATCATCAGCCCATAATTGGATCATTTTCATAACTCCAGCCATATGGAAGCTTAAAATATAACGTTTTTGTTTTTGAGTTATATCTACAACATCATAGTTTGGATTTTCATAAATATTTTTAAACATTTTGTAGAATTCATCAATGAAAATATGGAATAAATTATTTTTCATTAATAAAATAATATAATTTTTATGATCATTACAGAAAATGAAAAAATTCTTTGATAATTTATTTAATGAAAATTCATTTAAATTTTCGATTCTATCAAAATACTTATATAGTAAAGTTCTGCAAGAGTACAGTACTAATTCATCCTTAGATGAAAAGTTATTGTAGAATGTTTTTCTTACTAATTGAGCTTGCTCACTAATTTCAGAAATAGTTATATCATTGTATGCTTTATCATTCATTAGAGCGAATAAAGCATCAATAATTTTTGATTTTGACTTGTTTGACATTATAATCTCCTTTTTTAATATTTCTCACTCATTTATAATAATGTATAAATTATATCTTGTAAATGGTTTTTACACATTTTTTTGTTTTTTTTGTGTAATTCGTAAAAAATTATATATTTTTATTCATAAGCGCCCTATTTATCGTATAAAATTTTGTAATATTTAAAAATATTTTTTCCAGAAACTACTATTATTAAGGCACTGTGTAATATTTCCTTATAGAAAACAAATTAAATATCTTGAAATATAAAAAAAACAGCTAATATATCCTACTAAAGATTATTAGCTGAATCAAATGTATAATTAATTATTTTGCGTTATATGCATCAAATGCAAGTTGTAAAGCACTTAGAAAACTATCAGATGTAACTGTTGAACCTGAAATAATATCTGCAGTAGCAGCAAATGCTTCTTTTCCAACGAATGATTTTGCTAAAGCATCTAAATCTGCTTCATCATAATTGGTATTTTCGTTAGTAGTTGTTACTTTTACATCCTTAACCATTTTATCAGTAGAAATAATAACTTCTACAGTTAATACACCTCCACCAAAATCTCCATTTTCAACTATAATAGTTGTGCTCTCTCCTTCAACAACATCATTTGAAATAATTGTTGGACCTTTTGATGTTTCTTCTGTTGGTTCAGGTGTTGTTTCTTGAGTTGTAGGTGTTGTAGTTGGTTGAACTTCTTCTTCTTCATTATTACTACATCCTGCAAGTACTAAAACTGATAATAACATCATTACAAGTATTTTTTTCATTGTTTTTCTCCTTATAATTTATATCATATCATATTTTGATAATATTTATAATTATTATTAAACTATAAAAAAAACGGATATAATTCCGTTTAAATCTCTTATGCTGCAGGAGTTTCTGTAACTTCAGGTGTTGTTGTAACTTCAGGTGCTAC
>CAYJNO010000006.1:19976-79732 GCA_964371715.1 uncultured Erysipelotrichaceae bacterium
GTAACTTCAGGTGCTACAGTTGCTTCTGGTGTTGTTGTAGCTTCTGGTGTTGCAGTAACTTCAGGTGCTACAGTTACTTCTGGTGTTGCAGTAACTTCTGGAGCTGTATCAGTTGAACATCCAGCTAATAACGCTACACTTAATAATAATACTAATAATTTTTTCATTTTAAATCTCCTATATGTTCTAAACGAACAGGATTAATATTATCATATACAGAACAATTGTCAATAGTTTTGTGAAAACTATGTGAAAATTATATGTAAACAAATAAAAAAGCCTTCATAATTGAAGACTTTAAACAGAATTAATTATCCAGCAAAGAATTCATTAGCAGCCACTAATGCATTTTCTCTAGCTTGTAATAACGCTTCACTTGTAACAGTTGCACCAGCAACTACATCAAATGTACCATCAATTACTGATGGAGCAAAAGTTTCAGCTTCGATTACATCTTTACCATAACCTTCAGTTTCAGTGTGAGATACAACATTTACAGCTTCGATTGTTGTAGCGTCAGCAAATGTGAACTCAACAACGATATCACCTGCAAAACCTTCTGCAGTTACAGTAACTAAAGCTTTACCTTCAACATCTTCAACAGTTACATTTGAAGCTTCTTCAGGTGTTGTAGTAGCTTCTGGAGTTGTTGTAACTTCAGGTGCTACAGTTGCTTCTGGTGTTGCAGTAGCTTCTGGAGTTTCTTCAGTTGAACATCCTACTAATAATACTGCACTTAATAAAACAGCTAATAATTTTTTCATTTTAATTTCTCCTTTAAGTTCATTGAACTATAACAATTATTCTACACATATAAGATTATGATGTCAATAGTTTGTGAAAATTATGTGAAATATCATCTTATTGAATTTCATTATTGTATTTTTTATTTAAATATGATTAGATATAATAAAGCAATGAAATAAGTATAAGTATTATAGAATGTATATTTTAAGAGAAATGATGTCTGGTGAAAATCATTATAACTTCTATAAGAAATGGGACTTGTTGAGCTTCAAATATTTATATTTGCGGTAAATCCGTTATCTTTTAAAGAAATCTTTTTAGATTTAAATATGGGTGGCACCACGTTTTAAGACGTCCCAAGAGGTGTTTTTTTTATTTTAAAGGAGAAATAAGTTATGAAAACAATGGTTAGTGGAATTAAACCTACTGGTCAACTACATTTAGGAAATTATATCGGAGCATTAAGAAATTTTGTTAAGTATCAAGATGAATATAGAATGTTTATTTTTATTGCAAATCTACATTGTATTACTGTATATCAAGACCCAAGTGAACTTAGACAAAACTTAAAAGATAGTGTCGCTCTTTATCTTGCATGTGGATTAGATCCTAATCAATCAACAATTTTTTTACAAACAGATGTGAAAGAACATGCTGAGCTTGGTTTTATTATGTGTTGTAACACATATATGGGTGAATTGAATCGTATGACTCAATATAAAGATCAAATCGCAAAGGGTATTAAAAATATCAGTGGTGGAATGTATACTTACCCTACTTTAATGTCAGCAGATATTTTAATGTATAATGCAGATTACGTCCCTGTTGGTGAAGATCAAAAGCAACATGTCGAATTATGTCGAGATACTGCTACCCGCTTTAATAATCGCTATGGTGATACATTCGTTGTACCAGAGCCTATTATTGCCAAAGTTGGCGCAAGAATTATGTCATTACAAGACCCAACTAAAAAAATGTCAAAAAGTGATGAAACAAATAAAGGTTGTATTTACTTGTTAGATGATTTAAAAGTTGCAAGAAAGAAAATCATGTCTGCTGTTACAGATGATAAAGCGTGCGTTAAATACGATTTAGAAAACCAACCAGGTATTGCTAATTTAATGCAAATAATGGCAAGTTTAAATGGAAAATCATTTAAAGAGATTGAAGAAGAATTCGCAAATGAAGGTTATGGTACATTTAAAAAAGCTGTTGCTGATTTAGTATGTAACGAACTTGAAATTATACAATCAAAGTATAATGATATTATTAATTCAGATTTAATTGAAAAAACATTAACTAATGGTGCTGTAAAAGCAAGAGCAGTTGCTCAAGATACACTAAGCAAAGTTCATAATAAAATTGGTATTTCTATTATCTAGTTCTAAATGTAATAAATAATCTTTAACACGTTTGATTTGTTTATTTATTACTCTTACATTTATATCAAATTCAATATTTAAACCATTGTGAAATATCACTTTGGTTTTTTTATTATCAACATTAATGATTTGCTTTATATTAAAATAATTAACTAGTGTACATTCATTTTGGTATATTGACCATAAAGGAATTAAAAATAAACGTTTATTTAGTGATATTAATATTGGAGTTTTTTGTTTTGTTTTATTAATATAATTAAAACTATCTATTCTACCTTTTAAACTACTACCATTTTTAAGGCATTGATCATCTAAAAAATCTGTTAATTTATAATTCAAGTTGATTCTATTTAAATTATTAACTATTTCGAGTTTATCATAACTATAGTAAATTACATCCATTTTTTCACCTCTATATTATTATTATCGAAATATAGAAAATTCCTAAAAAAAAACATCCTGATGGATGTTATTTTCTTAAACCTAAACGTTTTACTAATTCACGGTATCTATTTACGTCTTCATTTTTTAAGTAAGCCATAAATCTTTTTCTACGTCCAACCATTTTCATTAGACCTCTTGTAGAATGATAATCGTGTTTGTGAGCTTTTAAGTGTTCTGTTAATTTGTTGATTTGAGCAGTTAATACAGCTACTTGAACCTCAACAGATCCTGTGTCACCTTCTTTTACAGCATATTCTTTCATGATAGCTGTTTTTTGTTCTTTAGTTAACATTTTAATTTTCCTCCTATTTTAAATTAAACTAATATACCGCGTATTACGATGAGGAATCGATAAAACCCAGTACAAAAGCTATTAAATATTAACATATTTAATGGATAAATGCAATAAATTTAGAAAATAGCTTTATTTAATTTCTTTTAAATTTTCCCAGCTAATTCCTTCACGTCCAAAATGTCCATATGCAGCTAATTTAGCATACATAGGTGTTTTTAGATTTAATTCATTAATTATATTTGAAACTTTGAAATCAAAGTTATTTTTAATAATATTTAAAATTTCTTCATCAGTTTTAACACCTGTATTAAATGTATCAATCATAATTGAAATTGGTTCACTTTTTCCAATTGCATATGATACTTGAATTTCGATTCTTTTCGCTAATTTAGCAGCAACAATATTTTTCGCAACATAACGGCAATAATAAGCTGCACTTCTATCTACTTTACTTGGGTCTTTAGAAGAGAAACATCCTCCACCTATTCTTCCCATTCCTCCATAAGTATCAACAACAATTTTTCTTCCAGTTGTACCAGAATCACCAAATGGCCCTCCTACTACAAAACTTCCACTAGGATTAATTAAATATTTAGTATTTTCATCAACAAAATTTTCATCGATTACTTCATTAATAACTGATGTCATTATTAATTCTTTAAGTTCATCTTGCGTTATATCTTTATTATGTTGTGATGAAACCACAATTGTATCGATTCTTTTTGGAATTTCATTTTCATATTCAATTGTAACTTGTGTTTTACCATCAGGTCCAAGTGGACTATTTGGATCATCACGTCTAACTTGTTCAAGCTTTGCTGCTAGTTTATGTGCTAAATCAATTGCCATTGGCATATAATTTGCAGTTTCATCACTTGCGTAACCAAACATAATACCTTGGTCTCCAGCCCCTAAATCATTTTCATCATGTGTTACAGCAAAATTGATTTCTGCTGATTGTAATGATACTTTTACTAATACTGTAAACTCTTCGCTATATCCAATATACTTTAAAGTTTCTTTTGCTATTTTTTCATAGTCAATTTTTGCTTTAGTGTTAGCTTCACCATAAATTAAAACAAAATCGTCCTTAATAGTACATTCTACTGCCATTTTACTGTTTGGATCTTGTCTTAAAGCCTCATCTAAGATTGAATCGGCAATTGTGTCACAAATCTTATCAGGATGCCCTATTGTTACAGATTCGCTTGTAAATAAATTTGTCATTTTTTCTATCCTCCATCTTTATTTGCTTTATCAAATAAAAAGCCCTTCAACGATGAAGGGCAGGATTAACTCATTCTACATTCTTATCGTTGACAGCATTACCACCTTACATTTTGCAGGTTGGTTCAAGTTCTTCGAGCTGACTCTCTCCCTTGTATCTTGATAAAAGACTTTTATATTAAAGCATAATTTTATTAATAACACAATAAAAATGTTGTATTTTATTTTATTTATTCTATAATTTGCATATGATAAAAAAAATATATATAGAAATAACTAATATTTGCAACTTAAAATGTAGCTTTTGTTCCCCTTCTGAGCGTGTAAAAAAAGAAATGTCACTTAATGATTTTGAGTATATTGTTATTGAAGCTAAAAAACATACTGACTTTATTTACTTACATGTTAAAGGAGAACCATTATTGCATTCAAAATTTGAGGAAATCCTACACATCTGCGATAAGTATGAAATGAAAGTTCAATTAACAACTAACGCTACTTTATTACATAAATACCCTAATATTTTAGAGCATACATCAATTAGAAAAATGAGTTTATCTTTACATGCCTATGATGAAATAAATTATAATATCAACGATTTAATAGCTACTATAGAAACTTTAATATCAAAGTTAAATGATAGTCAATATCTAGAATTAAGATTTTGGAATAAAGATAACTTACAAAAAAATGCATTAACAATAATTGAACACTTTAAAAGTAACTATCAATTAGAACCCACTAAATCTACATTGTCATATAAAATAAAAAACAATGTCTATTTAAACTATGACATCCAATTCACTTGGCCTAAAGATGCAATAAATAAATCAAACAAAGGAAAATGTAATGGTGTTAAAAACATGCTTGCAATTCTTGTGGATGGTAGTATAACTCCCTGTTGCCTTGATGATGATGCTTCTATCTATCTTGGGAACATCCATCAAATATCAATAGAAAAAGTGCTTAATTCAGATAAATATTTAACAATGATGTATAATATTAGTAGAGGAATTTTGATTGAAAAATTATGTATTAATTGTACATTTCGTCAAAGATTCGAATAAGGAGAAAAACATGATAAATATCGCAGTTGTTGGATTAGGTAATATCTTTAAACGTGTGATTAATGGAATTAATCACACAGAAGATGCAAATGTTTATATGGTAGTTTCTAGAGATACAAATAAAGCCAAATTAATGGCCAAAGAATTCAATGTAGATAACTATGGTGATTTCGATACAATGCTTACAGATAAAAATGTGCATTTAGTCTATCTTTGTACACCAAATAAAGTTCATTTTGAACAAATTAAAGCCTGCTTAGCACATAAAAAGCATGTAATATGTGAAAAGCCAATGGTTGTAAAAAAGGATGAATTAATAGAATTGTTTAAAATAGCTAGAGAGAATAATTGTTTTTTAATGGAAGCTGAAAAAACATTATTTAGCGCCTTAAATACTGAAGTTATTGATCAAGTTAAAAAAGGTATAATTGGTGATGTTATTCAAATTAGTGCAAATTATTGCTATGATGTTGCTTTACATTCGTTCCCTAAAACACATTGGTGCTTTGATAAAGAAACTGGTGGTTCATTAGTTGATGTTGGTGTTTACCCAATGTGTTTTGCATTATTATATGCAAATAGTAAATTAAAAGATATTAGTGGTTATAAAAAAATCAATAAAGAATACAATGTAGATTTTTTCGCTAATGCAAATTTAAAATTTGAAAATGGAGTTATCGCCAATATCACATCAAGCTGGTATCATAATGTACCAAATCGTGGTGTTGGTTATATTTATGGCACTAAAGGCTATATTCAAATGGATGCATACTGGAAGAATGATACCTATACTTTATTTAAAGAAAATAATGAAACTTTACAAATAAAAGTATCCCAAGCTTCAGAGTTTACAGGCCAAATACAACACGCATGTGATTGTATAAAAAAAGGACTAGTAACTAGCCCGTTTTTTGATGAAGATCTTCATTTAGATTTTATTAGAATCTATGATTCTCTTAACTTAATTGATTAAAATAAACTTTAACTGTTAATCCTTCTATTACATTAGGATTATCATTTCCACTTGATAGTAATAATTTTGAATTATTTGGTTCAAAATCTTTACTATCATTTTTTAAATTTATTACAATTAGATAATCAGCCATTTGATAATATAACATATCGTTAAAATACATTAACTTATAGACATTTTTATTATAGACACACGTATTAAATGCTGGATCAGATTTTCTAAGTTGTATAGCTTTTTTAGTAAATTCAAATAAATCTTTATTTTTCTTTTTTAAATTCCAATCAACTTGATTAATTTCGTCTAAAGCATTGTATGAGTTTTCATACCCTTTTTTTGAACGTCCAAATTCTTGTCCAGCATGAATAAATGGAATACCAGATGATAATAAAACTATTGTATTCATTATTTTTATCTTTTTGATAATATTATCTTGATTCTTAAATTCTAAAAAATCAAAAATTGTATGATTATCATGACATTCAATATAATTTATTGATTGTTGGCAAATGTTGAATTTTTTACCTTCGAAGCAACTAGTTAATAAATTTGTATTTATATTATCAATGAAAAGAAATTTTATTGCATTTCTAAAGGTATCATTGAAAAAAGCAACATTTTCCATTTTATAAGAGTTGAAATCAGAACCTTTAAGATCGTCACTGATTGCTGTTGGCATATTCCAACCTTCTCCATAAATCATAAATCCTGGCTTAATACTTTGACAAGCACTTGTAATTTCATTTATAGTTTGATAATCAATTATACCCATTAAATCAAATCGTAGCCCATCTATATCATAAAACTCAATATATTTTTTACAAATATCAATCAAGTATTTTCTCATCATACTAGAATTGGATTCTAAATCATTCCCACAAAAACTTCCATCACTCATTCTGTCTCTATCATAACGAATAAAATAATATGGAACTAATACTTCATTAGCAAATAATTCTGTTAAATAAACATGATTAAATACAACATCTAAATTAACATACAGATTATTTTCATGATAAGTTTCAACTAGGTTTTTAAACTCATATATTCTAGAATAAGGATTTTCTGCATTTGATGAATAGCTACCATCTAAACTCAAATATTGTTGTGGATCATATCCCCAATTGTATGTATGATATGCTTTAAATTCATCAACTGTTGCAAAATCAAAGACTGGCATCAATTGAACATGCGTTATCCCTAATTCTTTTATATGATCTAACCCAACACTATAACCATCATGTTTTAAACCAGTAATAGAATTAGCAATGAACATTGATTCAAAATTATCTTTAAATTGGAATAAATAATCTCTTAAACTTAATTCATAAATTATTGAATCTACATATGATTTATCAAATCCTTTATGTACTTTGCACTTAATTTGTGATTTATCTATTACTGCGCTTTTAACCCCATTTGTGTTACTACTTATTCCATAAGGATCTGTACATATTGAAGTATGATTATTTACTGTAACTATATAGTTATATAATTTGCCATCAAGGTCACCATCAACTTTTACTTCAAATATACCTTTATTTTTTTTCATTGGATATCTTACATGATCAATTAATAATTCAAGTCTTGTAGCAGTTGGTGCCCAAACTTTGAAAATAGTTTTATCTGTAGTATAGTTCGCTCCTAAATCATCACCATCATAATAAAATTCATCATTAAATTGTGGAGTTTTGGTTATAAAACGATTGATTATTGGATATTGGTTACTGTATTGATCCTCAATATAATATTGTTTTTCAAAATCTATTAAACAACTAAAAGTATAAACACGTTTATTATTGTCATCTAATATTCTTGATAGATTTAAATTATATTTTTCATCATTTTCAATATATATAAATTGATAATCAGGTAAATTTTCTCCATAAATTGTTAGTTCATATTCTTGGTCATAATAAACATTGATATTGCTTAAATTATTATTTACACGATGAGCTTTAATATTCATTAATTTAAACTGATGAATTAATTTTGAAAATTCATTAAAGCCATTAAGTTTAAATGTCCAGTTATCATCGTTCATAGTGCCAGGTGTATTAAATCTTCCCTTTTTACCTAATGATAATAAATCAGTGATTGGTATGATTGCAATTTTAGAATTTGATTTTAAGACAGCATTTATACAATTCATTTGAATATCATCATCATAACTATTTACTTTAAATGATTTATCTAAACGGTTAAATTTTTCTGTGTCTAAATCATCAATCCATTCTTTTAAAGTAGGATTATCATGTGTGCCAGTATAACATATTGAATTTTCTGATGTTTGATAAGGCACAACATTACCACCTAATGATTGAAAGATATGCA
This sequence comes from uncultured Erysipelotrichaceae bacterium, assembly GCA_964371715.1. GTDB lineage: Bacteria > Bacillota_I > Bacilli_A > Erysipelotrichales > Erysipelotrichaceae > CAYJNO01. Next base: position 28,443 of record CAYJNO010000006.1, read on the forward strand.
TACCAATCAGGTTATATTTGTATTTTAAATCATACATTTCATGTCTAATATGCTTTCCTAAATCTTCTGCAATAAGTTTTGAACAATCAATTTTAGTTGATAAAATTTCAAACATACGTTGCCCTTTAGCAACAATCCATTCACCATTTATTGCAGTATCATTTTCTGCATCTACTCTCCAAAATGTATCAAAAGCTCTAAAGTGATCTAATCTAACATAATCAAACAATTGTAAATTATATTCTATTTTATCAATCCAATAATTAAAGTTTTCTTTTTCAAGTTCATCCCATTTATATACTGGATTCCCCCATAATTGTCCTTCTTCATGAAAGTCATCTGCAGGTACTCCAGCTACATATACCGGATTACCATCATCATCAATCTCAAATAAATGCTGATTTTCATAAACATCTATAGAATCTGTTCCAACATACATAGGAATATCACCAATAATCAAAACTCCTAAATCATTTGCATATGATTTAATCTCCATCCATTGCTTGAATAGAATATATTGTAAAAAAATCTGAAAACGATAATCTTCATCACTAATCGATGGTTTATTTTTACTTTTAATCCAATCTTTATCACTCTTTTCCCAATTAATCCATGATTTATTATCATTTTTTTCCTTTAAACAAGCAAAGATTGCATAATTTTTAACCCATATGTTATTTGATAAAAAATCATAATAATCTTCATTTTCTACAAAATTATTAAAAGCTTCAAGTAGTAATTTATATTTAAAGTCTCTAACTTTTTGATAATCAATTTTTGTTGTTCCATTATTAAATATACCTGGATTTTCATGTAATAATCCATCTTCAAATAAGTAATCTAAAGAAATATAAATCGGATCTATTGCTTTTGAAGAAAACGCTTGATATGGAGAATTTGCATAACCAATTGGATTCAAAGGTAAAATTTGCCACCTTGAAAAATGTGCCATTTTAATAATATTAATAAATTTTTTAACTTCTGGCCCAAAATCACCGATTCCATGATTGGCTGGAATAGCAGTAATTGGCATTAAAACTCCTGAGCATCTCATAATTATTTCACTTCCTTAATTTTCCAAATCTCATTTGAATATTCCATAATTGTTCTATCACTTGAAAAGAATCCTGATTTTGCAATATTTATTAAACATGATTTAGCCCACTCTTGCTTGTCTTTATACTTTGTTTGCACAACTTTTTGGGCATTTAAATATGCATCAAAATCTTTTAATACTAAATATTCATCATTCTTAAATAATAAATCATCGTATATTAGTCTAAAATCTTCTAAATTATCACTAAATTCACCATTTATTAAACTGTCGACAACTAACTTAATATCTTGGCTTTTATTATATAACATAAATGAACTGTAATTTTTTTTCACTTCATAAACTTCATCTTTTGTTAATCCAAATATAATATCATTTTCTCTACCTACAAGTTCATCAATTTCAATATTTGCACCGTCTAAAGTTCCAAGTGTAATTGCACCATTCATCATAAATTTCATATTTCCTGTACCACTAGCTTCTTTTCCTGCGGTTGATATTTGCTCTGAAACATCTGTTGCATTCATCAATTTTTCAGCAATTGAGACAGAGTAGTTTGGAATAAATACTACTTTAATTAAGTTGCTAATTCTTGCATCTTCATTGATTTTAGCACTAATACAATTAATAAGTTTAATGATTTTCTTTGCTAATGCATATGATGGTGCAGCTTTAGCAGCGAAAATAAATGTTTGAGGATGCATACGATAATTACGATCATTTTTTATCTTGTAATATAGATGAATAATATGTAAAACATTTAATAATTGTCTTTTATAAGCGTGTAATCTTTTTGCTTGAGTATCAAATATTGAATTTACATCTACTTTAATATTTGTTGTCTCCATTATTAAATCTGCTAATACTACTTTTCGTTGTTGCTTGATTTTTAAAAATTCCATTTGTGTTTCATAATCATCAACATAATCTAACAATTTTTCTAAATGTTTTAAATCATTACGATATTCTGTTCCTATTTTTCTATCTAAAAACTCGCAAAGTTCAGGATTTGAATAAAGCAACCACCTTCTTTGAGTAATACCATTTGTTTTATTAGAGAATTTACTAGGCCAAATTTTATAAAAGTCATTAAATATAGTTTCTTTAATAATATTAGAATGTATTTTTGCTACTCCATTAACACTAAATGAACCTACAACTGCTAAATTACCCATATGGACTATGCCATCTCTTATAATTTGACAATGAAATACTTTTGTCATATCACCATTAAAAAATGCACGAGATAATTCATTAAATCTAGAATCAATTTCTTGTATAATCATAAATATACGTGGTAATAATGGCTGTATATATCTTATTGGCCATTTTTCTAATGCTTCTTCTAAAACAGTATGATTTGTATAGGCCATTGTATTAGTTGTAATATTCCATGCTTTTTCCCATTGATAACCATGCTCATCCATTAAAATTCTCATAAGTTCAGGTATACATAGTACTGGATGAGTATCATTTAACTGAATAACAACTTTTTTATGTAAATTATCTAGAGAATCATAATTTTTTAAATGATCTTTAATAATAGAACTTAAACCTGCAGCAACAAAGAAATATTCTTGTTTTAATCTTAAGATTTTACCTTCGTCTGTTGAATCATCTGGATATAAATTTTGACAAATATTTTTTACATCTTGTAAGTATTTTACATAGTTTGTAGTAATAGGAATATTTTCACTTACTTCGGCACTCCAAAGTCTTAAAGCATTAGTATTTTTAGTTTTATAACCAACAATTGGCATATCATATGGTACAGCTCTAACACATTCTGCATTATTATGTTCAAACTTAAAATTATTATCTTTATCACAACTTATATCGATATTACCATAAAATTTTACATCAACAGCATTATCTAATTTTTTTACTTCCCATACATTACCATAAGATAACCATTGATCTGGAACCTCATGTTGCTCATAATCAATGATTTTTTGCTTAAAAAATCCATATTCATAACGTATCGAGTTACCATTACCTGGCAAGCCTAATGAAGCGATTGAATCTAAAAAACAAGCTGCTAATCTACCTAAACCACCATTACCTAGACCAGCATCACTTTCCATATCTTCTATTTCATTTATATCGATATTTAATTCGGCAAGACCATTTTTAACAATGTCATAAATGCCAAGACTTAACATATTATTTGTAAATAAACGTCCCATTAAAAATTCAATAGAAAAATAAAATAATTTCTTTTCCTTTTTCTCACTTTTCAAATCATGAGTATAGTTCCAATTTGACGCTGAATATTCTCTTATCATATCCCCAACAATTATATATACATATTTATTCGATATCTCCTCTACTTCATGACCATATGTTCTAATTGCTCTTTGAGTCAATTCATCTTTAAAACTTTTTACTGAGCTAAACATAATTTCTCCTTTATACTTTTTTTAAAATAAATGCTGAAAATGGTGCTATTCTAACATCAAGTTTATTATCTTTAGCTTGCATAGGATAATAATTACACATATTACATCCATAATATATATCTTTTTCGCTATTTATTAATTCGAAATACTCACCATCATTTATATTGTTTATTATATAACTATTAAATGATTTATACGAGTTATTTACTACAACGATATATTCTTCATCATTTGCAATTCTTTTATAGATATAAACACTATCTTCATTATTGTCAGCATCAATCCACATAAATCCTTCATGTTGGTAATCATATTTTGATAGTGCAGGGTGTGATAAATAAATTAAATTAAGGTCTTTCATAAAACGGTTAAATGAATTATGACGTTCATTTTCTAAGATAAACCAATCTAATTCTCTTTTTTCATCAAATTCTCTAAACATGGCAAATTCATTACCCATAAAATTTAATTTCTTTCCTGGATGAGTATACATATATAAGTATAAGTTTTTACATAATGCAAATTTTTCATCATATGTTCCCCACATCTTATCAATAATTGTTTTTTTACCATGTACTACTTCATCATGAGAGAATGGTAAAATAAAACGTTCAGAATAAAAATAAGCCATTGAAAAAGTTAATTTATGATGATGGTCTTTTCTAACATCTAATGGTAAACTATAATATTTTAATGTGTCATTCATAAACCCTAAATCCCATTTATAATCAAAACCTAATCCACCATCAATCGTTGCTTTTGTAACACCTGGATATGAGCTTGAATCTTCAGCAATTAACATAACTGTTTGATACTTATCCGCTATGATATGATTATGTCTTTTAATAAAATTAATTGCTTCTGTGTTTTCGCCTCGTGAGCTATTACCATCCCAGTAAATAATATTACTTACTGCATCTACTCTTAGACCATCTATATGAAATTTATCACACCAAAATGCAGATACACTTATTAAAAAAGATCTTACTTCTTCTTTATGTAAATTAAAATTCATACTATCCCATTGGCTAAGTGCATTTTCATTATCATATTCATATACACTTCCACCATCAAAATAACGAAGACCATGAGCATCTTTTACATAATGTACCATTACAACATCTAAAATGACACCAATATTTGCTTGATGAAAACGGTCTATGAAATACATAAAATCACATGGATTTCCATATCTTGAAGTTGCACTAAAAAAACCTGTTGGCTGATAGCCCCAAGAACCATCAAATGGATATTCGTTTAAAGGCATTAATTCTATGTGAGTATAACCATTTTTTCGACAATATGGTATTAACACATCTGCTAATTGTTCATATGAATATACTGATCCATCTGGATGTCTCATAAATCCACTTGCATATAATTCATATATATTCATTGGCTTGTCAAAATTTTTAGTTCTTTTTTCCATATAGCTTTGATCATTCCAATGATAATTATCTAAATTAAAAACAACACTTGCTGTTTGTGGTTTTACTTCACTATAAAATGCATATGGATCGCTCTTTAAATGTGTTGTATAATCCTGTTTTTCAATTAAATACTTATATTTAGAATACTCTTTTACATTAGCAATAAATAATGTAAAAATATCATCATTGTATTTCTCCATATAATGATGATCTCCATACCATTCATTAAAATCACCAACTACTCTTATACTTCTTGCATTTGGTGCATAAACACAAAATCTTACACCATCGACTCCATTATTATGTTCAAAATGCGCACCAAATAATTGATACGCATCATCACAAGAGCCTTCATAAAATTTATTTAACTCTATTTTATTCATTAAGTCCCCTTTTAGATTTAACCTCTTTATATAAACCCACATATAATTTAGCACTCTCTTTAAAGCTATAATTTGTTTTCATAGCTCTTTTAACCATACGATTGTAAGCATTATTTTGTTTATAGTAAACATTGTATGCATACAAAATAGTATTAAACATATCAGAATCATTAAAGTAAGTAAATGTAAAACCTGTTCCTTCATCAACATATTCATTATAAGGAATTACAGTATCTTTCAACCCTCCAGTTTCTCTAACTAGTGGTAAACAACCATATTTCATTGCAATCATTTGACTTAAACCACACGGTTCAAATAATGATGGCATTAATAATAAATCACTACCTGCATAAATTTGATGTGCTAAGTCTTCATTATAACCGCAATAGAAGACAACTTTACCTTTATTATTGTATTCTAATGCTTTAAATATGTTTTCATATTCACTATCACCACTTCCAAGTATTGCAACTTGAATATTTAATGAAATTAGATCATTAATTTTGTTGATAATTAACTCTAAGCCTTTTTGATTTGTTAATCTTGTAATCATTGATACCATCATTACTTTAGGATTTTTTTCTAAACCCAACATTTCTTGTAAAGCTATTTTATTCTCTTTTTTTCCTTTTTTAGAATCATTTATTCCATAATTTAAAGCAATTTTAGGATCTGTTTTGGGATTATAAAACTCATAATCAATACCATTTAAAATTCCTGCTAAATCATATCTTCTAAGTTCTAAAACTCCATCTAAATTTTCACCAAACTCTTTAGTTAAGATTTCATTTGCATATGTTGGTGATACTGTTGAAACTTTATCACTACATAAAATTCCTGCTTTCATAAAAGAAATATTATCATTAAATTTTAATAAACCATTATTATAATATGTATCATCAATACTTAGACAACTATGCATCAATTCTTTTGGAAAAACACCTTGATATGCTAGATTATGTATTGTGTAAACATATTTTAATTTTAAATCTTTAAAGTATATTCTATTTATTAATGGAATGACACCTGTATGCCAATCATGTAAGTTAACTACATCAAATTTAAGTTTTAATTCACGAATCATATTTAATACAGCTAATGAAAAAAAGCTAAATCTTTCTCCATCATCTCCATATCCATATAATGATTCTCTTTCAAAATAATATTGATGTTGGATAAAATAAAACGTTACATTATCAACAACTTGTTTAAAAATACTTGCACTTGTATTTATAATTCCACTTTTCACATCAAATGTACATACATAATCAAAATCTTTATGATTATTAATCGCAATCTTCAAATATAAAGGCAATATTACACTTACATTATTTTTTGACTTAGCTAACTCTTTAGGTAATGCTTGAATAACATCAGCTAAGCCGCCTGTCTTAATAAAAGGTAAACCTTCAGCTGCAACATGTAAAATCTTCATTATATTATACCAAACCTTTGTACATAAATCGGATTTTCTTTAGTCCCAATTAATTCTTTAATATGGAAAACATTTGCATCTTTATCTACTACTACATAATCTAATGTAGCATTTTCTCCAATATATGAATCTGCTAATATTATAGAATTTGTAACTCTAGCCCCTTTTTTAATTACAACATTACGGCCTAAAACACAATTTTCTACATGACCATCTATTATACAACCATTGGCAATCATACTACCCTTTATCGATGATTCAGAACCATAATATGTTGGCGAACTATCTTTTGTAATTGTTAAAAGTGGCCAATCTTCATCATAGTATTTACGTAAATTATCTCCTTTTTTTAGTTCTAAAGCAGAATTTAAATAGCTTTGTATACTATTAATACAAACTACATTACCTTTTACTTTGTAGCCTTTGACAATAAATTTATTACAATAATCACTTACCATATCTCTTAAACAATAAAGTTCACTAATACTCTTATATTTAATCGCAAGTTTTAAAAACATTTCTTTTGACATAAAATATGCATCTAATGAAATATCACATAAGTTATATTTTCCATTATTTACTTTGATTGATTTAACCTGATTATTATCATCAAACATTAATTTATTACAATTTAAAAAATCAACTTTACAATTTTTTTCTTTACTATATAGAATACTAATATCATTTCCTTTTTCAATATGATTCTTTAAAACATCTTTAAAATCAACTTTATATATAAAATGCGATGGTGCAATTAAGATATAATCTTGTTTTGCTTCTTTAATATATCTTAAATTTTTATTAAAACATGCTAAGTCATGGTTATATAACTCACCAATTTCACTTCCTTCAACCGGAAATATATTTAAGCTTCCTTTTTTTGCATTAATGTTATAATGGCTTCCTTCTTTAACATGACCATATAGTGATTTTGCTGCTTTTTTAGTATATATTTGAATGTTTTCAATTCCTGAGTTAGTCATATTAGATAAAATGAAATCAATAAGTCGATATCTTCCTAAAAATGATGTTGTAGCCATATTGTGATATTCGTTTATTCCTTGAATTTTTGTTGTGTCATTTTCAAATGATACAATTCCTAATACATTTTTCATTTACTTACCCCTCTCTAACTCCACGATTATGAATCAATGTAATATTAGTAGATTTTTTTGATCCATGTTCAACATTTTCTGCTAGTTTAGTATTTTCTTGTACTAAACATTTATTAAGTTTTACATTTTTACCCACCTTCACATTAGGTAAAACTACTGAGTCAATAATTTCAGCACCTTCTTCAATTTCTACACCATGAAAAATAACTGAATTTTTAACTTTACCATTAATCTTAGAACCTTGATTAATATAAGATTTAGAAATTTCGGCATCATCACCTACTATTTGAGGATAATCATTTCTTGTTTCAGTATATATTTTCCAACTAGTATCAGATAAATCTAATTCATTATCTGTTTTAATTAAATCCATATTAGCTTCCCATAGGCTATCGATTGTACCAACATCTTTCCAATAACCTTTAAAGCGATAAGCCATACATTTTTTTTGATTATTAATCAATGCAGGAATAATATCTTTTCCAAAATCATGTGAAGATTCTTTGATATTCTCATCAGTTAATAAGAAGTTTCTTAAAATCTTATAGTTAAAGATATAAATACCCATCGAAGCTAAATTACTTTTTGGATTACTTGGTTTTTCTTCAAACTCAACAATTAAATCATCTTGATCAGTATTCATAATTCCAAATCTTGATGCTTCTTTAATTGGCACCTCTATAACAGCTATTGTACAATCTGCATTGTTACTTTTATGAAATTGTAACATTTTATCATAATTCATTTTATAGATATGATCACCTGAAAGTATCAATACATAATCTGCATCCATTTGATCTAAAAAATCAATGTTTTGTGTTATTGCATCTGCTGTACCTTGATATAATCCAAAACCTTTGTTATCTTTTTCTCTTGGCGGCAAAACAAAAACTCCTCCATCGTTTGAATTCAATCCCCAATAGTGATCTCTTGCAACATAAGAGTTTAATAAAATATTTTCATATTGTGTTAATACGCCAACTGTTGTGATACCTGAATTTGCACAATTACTTAATGGGAAATCTATAATGCGATATTTCCCTCCAAAATAAACTGCTGGTTTGGCAACCTTTTTTGTCAATTCATATAATCTAGAACCACGGCCACCAGCTAAAATCATTGCTACCATATTTTCTTTAGACATATGTTTCCCCTTTATATATATTTTAATTATAGCATTAAAATTGAATTGTATAACAAATTATTTATTTTTATTAACTTTGTGTTTATTAATATATGCTTTATTTATGTTTTCGCGATTTTTCTTCATACATTTTTTTATCTGCAATACTAATTAACTCATCAATATTGTCACTATCATTGGTTGATGAATATCCAATACTTGCTGAAATATTAATATGTAAACCATCTATAATAAAAGTTTTACATGTTAAATCTTTAATTCTAATTTTGATATTTTCAGCAATATCATCATTAATATTATCTACAATAACAATAAATTCATCGCCACCAAATCTTGCGATTATATTATTTTTCTTAAAATTAGCCTTAATGCGATTGGTAAAAGCAACAAGCAATTTATCTCCAACCTCATGTCCATAATTATCATTCACAGGTTTAAAATCATTTAAATCAATGAAGTACAAATAGTAATTATCAAACTTTTTAATTTTTTCTAATAAACCTCTTCTGTTTAATGCTCTTGTTAAACGATCATGAGTAAGATTATATTTCATGATTTTTTGTTTTTTCTCATGATTTTTAAATACAATATAAATAAATAATCCAACAGCATTAACACTGAAAAAGCTAAATAAAGTATGAGTTAAAAGCTTATACACTCTATTATCATCATGTACTTTAAAATTTATTTCATAGTCATATAAGTAAGATTTACTAATTTGAGCCATATCAGCATTAAACCCTATTGTTCTAACAGCAATGATTTCTTCATTTTGAAATTTTGTCTCTAATTCAAAATCATAACCTAGTGAATTCAAAGTATTGATTCCTACATAATCTAAAATCGAATTGAACTCTATAGTTGCTGCAGTAAACCCTTTATATTGATCATTAATAAATATTGGAGAAGCTACTATAAATGCAAAATAATTTTCATATAGCTCAAATGGTCCCATTATCAATAACTCATTTGACTCTTTTGTAAAACTAATATACTCATCAATTAAATCAATATTAAAACCATCCGTATTGAATGAATTATCTTGATATTCAATTGGATATACATATTTAATATGAGCATCATTTACATACATATATATTTCATTTAAATTAACATTATCTAAATTACTAGTAATTTCATAAAAAAAATCTATTTCAAAATCACCCTTTTGATATTCAATTATTGTCTCTAGTGCTTTTGTAGTTTGAATTGCTTCTTGTAATACATTATCTAGTTTTCTACGATATAAATCAGCTGTTATTTGTTCTTCATTTTTTATGTCATTATTGGTATCTATTATTGTGTAAACACTTATCACTAAACTTAAACAAAAAAATAAAATAATCATCCTTTTTGATATCTTCACATTAATCACTCCTCTTCAAGTACATCATTATAATTGTATAATATGAATAATCAATACACAATTATTGTATATTTAATCAATAATACAAAAAATAAAAAGTAGACAACACCCACTAGTATTGTCTACTTTTATATAAATATATTTTATTTAAAGGCTTTTTTGAATTTATCAAAAACTGATTCTTTTGATTTTTTTTGTAATTCTCTAAGCTTGATATACAAATCTTTCTCTTCCTTAGATATCTTATTAGCTACTTTAATATCTACCTCAACATATTGATCTCCATAATCAGTGCTTCTTAAATCTTTTACACCTTTACCTTTTAATCTAAACTGTTGATTTGGCTGAGTTCCTTGAGGAATTGTTAGTTCAACATCTCCGTGAACAGTTGGCACATCAATTACTGTCCCAAGAGCAGCATCAACTGCAGAAATAGGTACTTTAATATGAATGTTTTTATGATCACGTTTAAAGAATTGGTGTGTATCTACTCTAACTTCGATGAATAAATCTCCATTAGGTCCACCATTACTTCCTCTTTCACCTTTTCCAGCAACTCTTAAACGTTGTCCACTTTCAATACCAGCAGGTATTTTTACATCAACATTAACGTTTTTGTTTTCATAGCCTTTACCTTTACAAACGTCACATGCACGTTCAATTTTTTTACCACGTCCATTACAGTCCGGACATACTGCTTGTGATTGAAATACACCAAAGGCTGTACGTTGTTGCGTTGTTACTCTACCAGAGCCATGACATCTATTACATGGTTTTACATCATCCTTTGAATATGCACCGCTGCCATGACATTGATGACACTCCTCATCAACATTTATTTTAATTGTTTCATTTTTACCAAAAATTGCATCCATAAAACTTACTCTTAAACTCATTAAACGATCTTGACCTTTTCTTGGCCCATTGCTTCTAGATGAACTACCTCCACCAAAGCCACCGCCAAAGAAGCTTTCGAATATGTCTTCAAAACCACCGCCGAATCCAGCTCCACCAAATCCGCCAGCACCATGTCCTCCATTTTCAAATGCAGCATGACCATATTGGTCATATGTTGCTTTCTTTTGTGGATCACTTAATACTTCATACGCTTCATTAATTTCTTTAAACTTAGCTTCAGCTCCTGTTTCTTTATTAACATCAGGGTGATATTTCTTTGCTAATTTACGATAAGCTTTTTTAATATCTTGATCATTAGCACCCTTTGTTATTTCTAATATGTCATAATAGTCTCTTTTTGCCATGTTTTTTTCCTTTTTTATCTTCTATTTCACACTAGCAACAAATGATTCAAATGAAGCATCATTACTAACTCTTATTCTTGGTAATCTATATTTATTCATACCAGGACTTATATTACCATATTCTGTTGTAAATGCAAGGTCATATCCTGCATCTTCAACAACTTTCATTGCTTGATCATCATAATCTCCAAATGGATAGACAAAAGCAATATCATCACCTATGACTTCAGCACTCTTTTTTAAATCTTCTAAAATAACATCATAGCTTTCGCATAAAATACGTCCACCACGACCTCTTCCACATCCACCACTACGATGCATGTCATGAGAATGAGATTGTAAATCCATTTTTCCCCACATTCGCATATCTTGCATTGATTGTGGTAACCAATCACCATATAAGCTTGTAATTAAGAATATTGTTGCTGGTATACCTCTATTATACATTTCATTGTATGCAAGTGCTTCAATAGATGGATCACCATCATCGATTGTTAAAGCTACACTATTCTCTAGTATTTTTATTTCGCCATCCATGTATTCATTTACTTGTTTCATTGTTAATACTTGGTAGTTATTATCTACAAAATAGTCTAGTTGTTTTTTAAATGTATCTATATTTAGCCAATTACTGTCAAGTGCTGTTGATGTATTTGGATCATAATAGAAATGATACATTAATACTGGTAAATCATTAGCATAATCAATACTTGTATCATATTCTTTTGAAGTATTAATATCAGTATTATTTATAAATACTAATTGATCATTAAAGTAAACATATACTCCATCATCAGTTCGACGATATACATCATAACTAGCTACTTCATTTAATTTAACATTTAATTCATCATTATTTAATGTATAGTTTTCATTGGTTGTAATTGTAACACCATATGGAATATATTCTTCATATACCATATGTTGATTTGTATTAATTACTTCATCATATTTTACATAATATTCTGTATTTAATATATTAAAGTAACCCTCATTGAACATTTCATCTTTACTCAATTTGATTCTACCACTAGATAAATTACCAATTTGATTTAAATCTTTATCGAAGATGATAGTTTCATTTACTTCAACAATATTAAAATAATATTCTTCATAGTTAATATTTGATGTAATTTCTTCTTCAATTACTGCATCTTCATTAGATGCACAACTAGTAAGAAAGCATAGTGAAATAATCACTATGACTTTACTTACTATATTTGATTTAAACATTATGCTTTTTCAGTGAAATCTGCATCAACTACATTATCATCTTGAGGGTTTGTAGCTTCTGCTTGTTCTGTTGCTTGATTTTGATACATAGCTTGAGCCATTGCTTGTGCAGCTTGCTCAAGTTCAGTTACTTTTGTTCTTAATGTATCATAATCATTATTATTAATAGCTGTTTGTAACTCTTCTTTTAACTTATTTACTTCAGTTTTTTGTTCTTCAGTAACATTTGCACCTTCTGCATTTAATGATTCATCAATTTGAGAAATTAATTGTTCAGCTTTATTTTTTAATTCTACTTCTTCTTTACGTTTTTCATCATTTGCTTTATTATCTTCTGCATCTTTAATCATTTTTTCGATTTCTGCATCACTAAGTCCGCTAGAGTTTGAAATTGTAATTGATTGAGTAGTTCCTGTACCATTGTCTTTAGCACTTACATGTACAATACCATTAACGTCAATATCGAATGTTACTTCAATTTGTGGTACTCCACGTTTAGCAGGAGCAATACCACCAAGTTGGAAGTTACCTAATGTTTTGTTATCTGGTGCCATTGGTCTTTCACCTTGTAGTACATGAATATCCACTGCTGGTTGATTATCCGCAGCTGTTGAGAATACTTGTGATTTAGATGTAGGTATTGTAGTATTTCTTGGAATTAATACAGTCATAACTTGACCCATTGTTTCAATACCTAAACTTAATGGTGTAACGTCTAATAATAATACATCTTTAACATCACCAGAAATTACTCCACCTTGAATTGCAGCACCCATTGCTACTACTTCATCAGGGTTAACTGATTTATTTGGTTCTTTACCAAGTTCTTGTCTAATTACTTCTTGAACTGCTGGAATTCTTGTAGATCCACCAACTAATAATACTTGATGAATATCATTTTTAGTTAAACCAGAATCTTTTAATGCTTGTCTTACAGGTAAAGCTGTTCTTTCAACTAATGATTTAGTCATTGTATCAAATTGAGCTCTTGTTAAGTCAGCTTCAAAGTGTAATGGACCTTCAGCTCCAGCACTAATGAATGGTAAGCTAATATGAGTTTGTACTACACCTGATAAATCTTTTTTAGCTTTTTCTGCAGCTTCTTTTAAACGTTGCATAGCCATTTTATCTTTTGACATATCTACGCCATTTTCTTTTTTAAATTGTTCAACCATCCAATCAACGATAACATTATCGAAGTCATCTCCTCCAAGTTTGTTATCACCAGCTGTTGCTAAAACTTCAAATGTTCCATCAGCTAAGTCTAAGATAGAAACGTCAAATGTTCCTCCACCTAAGTCAAATACTAATACTTTTTGTTCTACATCAACTTTATCAATACCAAATGCTAAAGCTGCTGCTGTTGGTTCATTGATAATTCTTTCAACTTCAAGACCTGCAATTTTACCAGCATCTTTAGTTGCTTGTCTTTGTGAGTCATTGAAGTATGCAGGTACTGTAATAACAGCTTTCTCTACTTTTTCACCTAAGTATTCTTCTGCATATGATTTTAAGTATTGTAAAATCATTGCACTGATTTCTTGTGGTGTATAATCTTTTCCGTTTGCACTTACTTTATCATTAGTACCAATTAATCTTTTAATTGAGCTAATTGTATCTTTGTTTGTTACTGCTTGTCTTTTTGCAGCATCACCAACAATAATTTCACCATTTTTGAATGCAACTACTGATGGAGTTGTACGATTCCCTTCTGGGTTTGGAATTACTTTTGATTCTTTCCCTTCCATTACAGAAACACAACTGTTTGTTGTTCCTAAGTCTATACCGATAATTTTTGCCATAATATTTCTTCCTCCTTATTCAGATACTTTAACCATTGCGGCTCTTAGTATACGATCTTTTATTTTATAACCTTTTTGTAATACTTCGATTACTGTGTTAGGTTTAACACCATCTTTTGTTTCCATCATTAATGCTTGATGGAAGTTTGGATCAAATTCTTGATCTAATGCTACTATTTCTTCAACACCTTCTTTATTTAAAGCATGAATTATTTGACCATGTATCATTTCAATACCTTTTTTAAAGCTGTCATTTTCAACTTTAGGATCATTCATTGCTCTTTCTAAATTATCCAGTGCTGGTAAAATATCTAATGCAAATCCTTGAATGCGATATTTTTTACTTGTTTCAAATTCATTTTTCAAACGTTTTTGAATGTTTTCAGTATCAGCATATGCTTTTGCATATTCGTTCTTTAACCTCGCATTCATAACTTCAAGTTCAGAAATTCTATCATTTAATAGTTCAACTTCTGTTTTTTCTACTTCTTCAACTACTTCTGTTTCGACAGTCTCTTCTGTTTCAACTACTTCTTCAATTTCATTATTTGTGTTATCATTCATTTATTTTTTTCTCCTATATACATTCTCTATGTTGTCTGCAATATATTCAATCATGCCAATAATTCGATCATAATCCATTCTAGCAGGTCCAACGACCATTAATTGTCCTTCTTCATCATCTACCAAGAATTTTGAACTTACTACTGCAACATCATCTAACCACATTAGTTTAGTTCCTTTAATAGTATTTAGAGCTAATTTACTGGATACTTCTCCAATTTCTCGCCATTTGTTTTTTTCTTCGAACATCCCCATAATTTGCTTTAATTTTTCAATATCAGCAAATTCTGGTTGATACAACATATTTGATTGACCTGTAAAGTATACATTATCACTTGCATATTTTATAAATGCTGTTAGAAATGCATTAAATAACATTTCATAACCTTTGATTTTTTGTTCCAATATTGGTCTTAAACCTTCCATCTTAATCACTATTTCATCAAGTCTTGTACCCTTTAGTCTTTCATTTAAGATATCACAACATGTTTGAATGTCATTAACTGATAATTCTTTAAATTTAAAGGTGCGATTTTCGGTATGCCCAGTATTTGTAATAAATACACATACTGCATTATTATTATCAATTTGAAATATTTTAACATGCTCTAATGTTTGATTTCTAGAATCAGGACCTAAAGCTACAGCTGTTAAATTAACCATCCTTGATAATACATCACAACTTTCTTTAATAATGTCATCTAGACTATGTTGATTATCTTCAAATAATCTTTGTATCTCATATTCCACTTTAGAGTTATTTGAATCCTTAATTAAGTTTTCACAATAGAACCGATAACCTAAAATTGATGGAATTCTACCACTTGATGTATGAGTTTTTTCCAAATATCCTAATTCTTCTAAAACCATCATATCATTTCTGATAGTTGCACTAGAATATGGTAGTTCATATTTCTCCATCAAAGCTTTTGAACCAACAGGTTCTGCAGTTTTCACAAAATCATCGACAATACATTTAAATATCTGTAGCCTTCTTGATGTTAGCATACTACCACCTCCTTAGCACTCTTTTTGTATGTCTGCTAATAATATATAATAAAAAATTAGCACTGTCAACATGAATGTGCTAATTTTTTATGAACTTTATGTGAATTTATTTAAACTTTTGTGTGACTTTATCTTTTATTTCAATAGGAATAAACTTACTGATATCTCCACCATGCATAGCGATTTCTTTCGCTACACTACTACTTAAAAATGAATACTCTGATCTTGCTGCAAAAAATAATGTTTCTATATTTTTATCTAAAACCATATTTGTTGTGGCTATTTGTAATTCATATTCATAATCTACAACTGCTCTAATACCTCTTACAATTACATTAGCACCTATTTTTTTAGCTAAGTTAATTGTTAGACCATCATCCGTTATGATTTCAATATTATCAATATCTTTTGTACATTCCTTTATCAATTCAATACGCTCTTCAATACTGAACGTCATTTTTTTGTTAGGATTATACATAATCGCAACTACAATCTTATCAAATACTTTAGATGCTCTTTTTATTATATCTAAATGACCATTAGTTATTGGATCAAAACTTCCAGGATATATTGCTTTACTCATTAATCTACCTCTTTACTGTAATAACTTATTTTTACACTTCCATAATTTACTGACTTACTTAAAACTAAATTATTATAATTTTCATTTAACACTAACTCTTTTTTTGATTCAACTATTATTAATGTATTTTTATCAATAATTTGTAAATTTGAAACATAATTTAACAAATCATGATAATCAACATCTGAAAATGGCGGGTCTAAATAAATAAAGTCGGCCATAATATTTTCAGATTCTAATTTGTTTAAAAAACTTTTATAATCAAGTGTCGTCAAACTATAGTTTTTTACCTTTAATATATCAATATTCTCTTTAATAATCTTACAAGCACTAGTAGAAGCATCATTAAAATATACCATACTAGCACCTCTTGATATTGCTTCTAGCCCTAAATTGCCTGAACCTGAAAATACATCAACAAATACAGCATCATATATTTTAGGACCTATTTTAGAAAAGATTGCTCCTTTAACTTTATCAAGAGTTGGTCTAGTTTTATCACCTTCTAATGTTTTTAATTTTCTTGATCTATATTCTCCAGCAATAATACGCATTACAACTTTTCTCCTGTCTTGTATTTTCTAATAACATTTTGCGCAAGTCCAATCGATATTAATGCTGCCATACTACTTGAACCACCTGATGAAATTAAAAGTAATGGAACTCCTGTTAGTGGTATAAACGCTAATACTCCGCCAACATTTAAAACAAAATGCATCATTAAGTAAGTAGTAATTCCTATTAAGATAATCTTAGAACGATTATCTGGTATTTTTATAGCATAATGGATTAATGTACTTACAATGAATAGATATGCAATGATGATTGGTAAAAAACCTAACACAAAACCTAATTCTTCAATAATTACTGCTAAAATAAAGTCTGTATTAGTGGCTGGGAATGCACCATACTTTAATAATGAATTACCAAAACCTACACCAAACATTCCACCACTTGCAATAGACATTAAACCTTGAATTAACTGATATCCACCTTCGTATTGATATTTAAATGGATCAGCAGCAGATAAAAACCTTTGTAATTGATAATTTGTACTTCCTAAACCTTCAATCATTGCTGTGCCTAGTGGTGATAAAATAAAGATAGCTCCAATGATTCCAACACCAATTACAAGATACATTATTTTTTGATAATAATATAAAACACGATGTTTAGCACTCATAAAGCAAGAAACTAAAATTACACCCATTATTAATGCTGAACCAAAGTCATTTTGGACTAAAAACACAAATAAAACCATCCCTAACATAATTATTACAGGTTTTTTATATCGTTCAATGAACTCTTGACGATTATTTGCTTTAATATCACCAAAATAATATGCAGATAATACAATAATAATAAGTTTACTAAACTCAGATGGCTGTATTGTTACCTCTATACCAGCTAAGCTCATACGAATCCAGGCATAAGCACCATCAGTACTTCCAAAGAGCAATGTAATTGCTAAAGCACCACAGGTTGCTAACACAATAGTATTGATATATCGATTTACTAGATAAAACGAAAAGAATCGACAGACAAAAACCATTCCCATATACCCTATAAAAGTAAAGATTATTTGCTTTAAAATTGTTGTAATAAGATTTGAAATACTAGCCGCTTCCATTCCTTGAGTTGCTGATGTAATCATTAATAACCCAAAGACTAAAAGAAAGTATATTGAATATTGAATTCTTTTATCAATATTGTTTGGCATTTTAAAAAATTTTAACATACTATTTACCTCTTTTTTTATTTTATCACATTATTACACTTGTATTAATTAAAAATATCAATATAATTATATAGTAGGTGAATTTATGAAAATTAATGCAAATACAATATTAAATGACAATAATCAATTATTAAGAGAAAAAGCACAAGATGTTTCTTTACCTTTATCAAAAGAAGACAAAGAAACACTTTTAGCAATGATAGAATACGTAAGAAATAGTACTGATGAAGAAATTGCAGAAAAGGAAAACTTAAAACCAGCAGTAGGAATTGCTGCTCCACAACTTGGAATCTTAAAAAAATTATTAGCAATATCATTTATGGATTATGACAAAAATGATAATGAAATTTTAGTTGAACATGTTTTAGCGAATGCTAAAATCATTTCACATTCAAAGATACACTCATATCTTAAAACTGGTGAAGGATGTTTATCAGTAGAAAAAGCACATCAAGGCTATGTAAAAAGATATTATAAAGTAAAAGTTAAAGGCTTTGACTTACTTAAAAATAAAGAAGTTATAATTACAGCAAAAGATTATGAAGCAATTGTATTACAACATGAAATAGATCATTTTAATGGTGTTTTATTTTACGACCGTATCAATAATGAAAATCCTTTTGAAGAAATTAAAGACGCAATCATAATAGAATAAGGAGAAATAATGGAAAAAAATAAGAGCAATAAAGCTCCTAAAAAATACGTAAATAAAAGACGTGTTAAAGAAACAATAACATATGATAATAAATATTTACCTCAAAGTGATACATTAGTTTATGCACTTGGTGGACTTGGCGAAGTTGGTAAAAACATGTATTGTTTTGAACACGATGATGAAATAATAATAATAGATGCAGGAATTAAATTCCCTGATACTGAATTATTAGGTGTTGATTATGTTATACCTGATTATGCACATTTAGTTAATAATGCTCATAAAATAGCAGCATTAATCATTACTCATGGTCATGAAGATCATATAGGAGGCATCCCCTTTTTACTTCAAGCTATCAATATTAAAAAAATATATGCACCAAAATTTGCAAAAGCTTTAATTGAACGCAAACTTGAAGAGCGTAGAATGCGTAGCATTACTAAAGTTGTAGAAATAAATGATGAATCAACTGTTAAAACAAATCATTTTAGTGTTGGGTTCTTCAATACAACTCATTCTATTCCAGATTCAATGGGATGTTTAATTAACACACCAAATGGTCGAGTAGTTCATACAGGAGACTTTAAATTTGATTTAACACCTGTAGGAACAAATTCAGACTATCAAAAAATGGCATATATCGGTCAAATTGGTGTTACCCTATTACTAAGTGATTCAACAAACTCGGCAGTAAATGGTTTTTCAATTTCTGAAAAGAAAGTATCAGATTCAATATATGAGGTAATTAAAAAAACACCAGGACGCTTATTAGTATCAACTTTTGCATCTAATGTTCATCGATTATCACAAATAATTCAATCAGCAGTTGCTTGTGGACGTAAAATTGTAGTCTTTGGACGTTCAATGGAAAATGTAGTCGCAATTGGTTTAAAATTAAAAACTATAAATGTAGATGAGTCACATTTTGTTTCACCTGAGGTATTAAACTCTTTACCTGCTGAGCAAGTATGTATTATCTGTACTGGTTCTCAAGGTGAACCATTAGCTGCCTTAAGTAGAATTGCAAATGGAACACATAAATACATTAAAATTATTCCTGGAGATACTGTAGTCTTCTCATCAAGTCCAATTCCTGGAAATGGCTTTAGTGTATCTCAAATAATTAATCAATTAACAAGAGTTGGTGCAAATGTTCTTACTAATTCACCTCTATCTTCACTGCATACGACAGGTCATGCATCAGCAGATGAACAAAAACTTATGCTTCAATTAATTAAACCAGAATACTTTATGCCAGTACATGGTGAACATAAAATGTTAATTATGCATAAAAATAGTGCAATTGAAACGGGTGTTAAACCTGAAAATACATTCATTTGCTCAAATGGTGATGCAATTATAATTAGAGATGAAACTTGTTTCTACTCAAATATTAGAATTCAAACTGATGATATCTATGTCGATGGAAATGATACTTCTGGTCTTTCTACTTCTGTAATTAAAGATCGTAAATTATTAGCTGATAATGGTATGGTTTCTGTAATTGTTTCTATTGATTCAAGAACAAATAAAATATTACATAGACCAAACATTTTATCTAGAGGATTTGTGTATATTAAAGATTCACACAGTTTATTAAAAGAAGCTGAAAATGTAGTATATGAAGCATTGAAAAATAAAATGCAACAAAAAACAACATTTGGTGAATTAAAGAATTGTATTAAATCATCTTTAGAACCATTTTTATTCCAAAAAACTAACCGTAATCCTATTGTGATACCAGTAATTCTAAATCATAAGGATGCAATGGCTGCAATTCAAGCAAAATTTAAAAATAAAAATTAATAGATTAAAATATCAAGTTAACTTGATATTTTTTTATAATAAAAAAACAGTTAACTATAATAGTTTATTAATTTTGCCATATAAAAACGAACCACTTATAAATTGGACGTCCAATTTTTGGGTTCGTTTCATAATAGTTAACTATTTAAATTATATGTTATAAATTTTAGAATATTTATCTTTTAAATATTCGATATAATAGCTTGGATTAAATTCTTCTTTTGTTACTTTTATTAATAGTTCATTTGCAGTATATAATCCAGCATATTGATGGATATTATCTTCTAACCAATTACTAATTACTTTAAATTGATTATTTGCTAGTAGTTCATCAACATTTAATTCTTTTTTCATTGTATTGAAAAATTGCGCAGCATAAGCACTTCCTAACGCATATGTTGGGAAGTAACCAATATAGCCATAAGACCAATGAACATCCTGTAAAATTCCTTCACGATCATTATCTATATCTAAGTCTAAATATTCTTTCATATACTTATTCCAAAGCATCGGTAATTCATCGACAGTTACCTCTTTATTAACTATGGCTTCTTCGATACGATAACGTATTAAAATATGAATTGGGTAAGACAATTCATCAGCTTCAATTCTAATTTTTGAATCTTCAACTAAATTTATCATTATATAGAAATCATCTAATGTAACATCTTTTAAAAACTCAATTCTACTTTGAAGTTTATCATAATTAGCAATCCAAAAAGCTTTTGATCTTCCGATATAGTTTTCTAATAATCGAGATTGTGATTCATGTAATCCACTTGTGATTTCATTTGCAATAAATCTTCCATCATATTTATCAGCAATTTGATGTCCGAAAATCCCATGACCTAATTCATGAATTACTGCATAAATGTTAGAAATAAAATCATTTTCATGATATTTAGTCGTTAATCTAATATCATATTTAGAGAATGAACTTGTAAATGGATGTGCACTCTCTGCAAAATAACCCCATGTATTATCAAAGCCTAAGTATTCACATATAAAATTTGTGATTTCTCTTTGAACTTCAATAGGAACACTCTTATTTAATACTGAGTTGTCAATTGGTTGTTTTAAAGATTTTATTTTTTTAATTAAAGGTAACAATTCTTTTTCCATTAATGCAAAAAATTCATCATATTTTTCTTTTGACATCCCTCTTTCATAATCATTAATTAATTGGTTGAATACATCACCTTTATTTCGGTACTCAACAACCTTTAATGTCGATGAAAAAAGTTCTTCAATATATGGCTTAAAACTTTGATAGTCATTATCTATCTTAGCTTTTTCCCATACAACATTTGCTTCATTTTTTAATTTATTAAATTGCATATATTCCTCAATTGGAATACATGCAATATCATCTTTTGATTCTTTCAATAAAGTTAATTCAATTTTTAAATCTTCTTCTAAATCATTAAACGCTAATAATTCATTTATAAGTTCATTCTTTTTTGGATCAGTTAAAATTTTATAACTTTCACCACTTAAAATCCCCATTCTTTCAATTGCATAGGCTTTACCTTTACTTGGAGCAATAGTTTGTAAATCAAAAGATATACTTTGTTGTCCTAGTGAATATGCCGTTAAAAGTTTTTGCCAATTTAAATATTCATTAATTTTATCTTGTTTGTTCATTATTTAATCTCTACGATTTTCATCATGTTTGCACTACCTTCACCAGTTGGATAACCAGCAGAGATAATGATTAATTGTCCAGGTTTAAATCCATTAGCTTTAGCGAAGTTTGATGCTAATTCATCATCATTAACCATTTCATTTTGAACTTCAGAATAAATTGGTTTAACTCCCCAACAAGCTTGTAATTTTCTTTGAACTGATTTGTTGAATGTAACTGCTAATACAGGTACACTTGGTCTAAATTTAGAAATTCTTCTAGCTGTTGTTCCACCTTGAGTAAAGACAACGATTGCAGCGATATCTAATGTTAAAGTAGCATCAGCAATAGCTATACCGATAGCATCTTGTACACTTTCTTCACTTGATTTTTTTGAATATTCTAATTTTTCACGGTAAGGAATGATTTGTTCTGCAGCTTCACAAATTGTAGCCATTACATTGATAGATTCTAATGGATATTCACCAGCAGCAGTTTCTCCTGATAACATTACAGCATCAGTACCATCTAACACAGCATTAGCAACATCACTTGCTTCAGCTCTAGTTGGACGAGGATTTCCTGTCATTGAATCTAACATATGTGTTGCAGTGATTACTGGTTTTCCTAATTTATTTGCTATTTTAATGATATTTTTTTGGTAAATTGGAACAAATTGAGTTTCAACCTCAACCCCTAAATCCCCACGAGCTACCATTACTAAATCAGCTACTTCTAAGATATCTGCTAAGTTATCAAAACCTTCTTGGTTTTCAATTTTAGCACAAATTTTGATATCTTCACGACCTTTAGTTGCCAATAAGTCTCTAATAGCTTGTACATCATCTTTTCTTCTTACAAATGATGCAGCAATGATATCTACGTCATTTTCAGCACCAAATAAGATATCTGATTTATCTTTTTCTGATAAGAATGGCATAGATAATCTAACGTTTGGAACATTACATCCTTTACGTGTTTTGATAGGACCTGTAATTTCAACACGACATGTTAAAACTTCACCATCATTTTCAAGTACAGTTATTTTTTGTTTTCCATCATCGATTAAGATATAGTTACCTTCTTTGATATCATCAAATAATTCAGGGCATTGGATATGGAACATTTCTTTTGTTCCTAAGATTTCTTTTTTACAAACTTTTACGATGTCACCTTTATTGTACATTTCCATTCCATTTTCAAATACACCAAGTCTGATTTCAGGACCTTTAGTATCTAACATGATAGCTAAGTTTGTGTTTAATCTTTCATTTACTTCTTTAACGCGATCCATGATAGCTTTATGATTCTCATGAGATTCATGAGAGAAGTTAAATCTGATAACGTTAACTCCTTGCTCAGCCATTTTTTCGATCATTTCAGTTGTATTTGTAGCAGGACCGATAGTTGCTACAATTTTAGTTAATTTTGACATTCTTTTTCTCCTCTTATACTAACTGTTCAAAAAGACGGTATAAATCTTTTTTAGTTATTTTCATTTTATTCATTGCTTCATCAATTGGTGTCGAAACAAGTTCGCCATCAATTATACCAACACAGTGTCCACCAATACCATTGATTAATAATTCCATCGCTTTTTCACCCATTCTTGATGCTAAAACACGATCATTTGGTGTAGGACTTCCACCACGTTGTATATGCCCTAAAACTGTAGCTCTTCCAGAGAAACTAGTGTGCTCTGAAACTTTTTTAGCTAGTTTATCAACATCAGTAATTTTTTCGGATACTATCATGATTGCATGATTTTTCTTTGTTTGATTAGATAAATAGTTTAATTTTTCAATTACTTCTTCTTCATCATATCCAGTTTCTGGTGTGATTAATACTTCGGCACCACATGAAATTCCAGAATATACAGCTAAATCACCACACTTATTTCCCATTACTTCAACAACTGAACATCTATGATGTGAACTTGATGTATCTCTAAGTTTATCTACTGCAGCTACAATTGTATCTAATGCAGTATCAAATCCTATTGTTAAGTCAGTACCTGGAATATCATTATCAATAGTACCTGGCAAACCAATACAGTTAACTCCTAAATTTGTTAAAGCTAATGCTCCTCTATAAGATCCATCCCCACCAATTACGACAAGTGCATCAATTTTATTAGCTTTCAACTTTTCTACAGCTAATTTTTGTACTTCTAAGTCCTTAAATTCGGGTAATCTTGCACTACCTAAGATTGTTCCACCTCTTGATAAGATATCTGAAACATCTTTTTTAGTTAAATCTTTGAAATCACCATTAATTAAACCCTTATATCCATCAATAATTCCAACAACTTCAACCCCATGTTTTAAAGCTACTCTAGTTACTGAACGAATACATGCGTTCATTCCTGGCGAATCTCCACCTGATGTTAAAACTCCAATTTTTCTAATCATCAATTTACTCCTTTTACAATTATATATTCTACTACATTTTAAAATAAATTTCTAGTAATGACGACGATTATTTCCTTCTAATAGATATTCTTTACTTAATGTTTTGATTCGATCTAGAATTCTTCTTTCAACAATTTCATCTTGATTGTTTTTATCAGCATTTTTATATCTTTTAGCCAGTAATTCTTGAGGTATGTTACTAGTAAATAAGGTCTTCATACCACGTTGTGCTCGATAGTTCAAAATTGGAAAAATTATTTCATCTCTTGACCAAACAGAAAAGTTTTCTGCACCGATATCATCTAATATTAATAAATCAACTTTTTTAGCTTTTTCAATCTCATCTAAAATATTATCGCTAGTGTAGCCAAACAAACTTTTAAGGTATAATATCCAATCATTTAAATAAATAAATCCAACTTTTTTATTATTTTTAGCAAACAAATTAGCAACACAACTTACTAAATATGTTTTTCCAACTCCAACATCACCACAAAGATAAAATCCTTGGCTTGTTGGATTTTTAACCCATCTAATAATATCTAATAGAATTGTTTGATATTTGCTATCTTCTTTTTCTGCATCAATATCAAATAAATCTAAACTTTGATATTGTTTAGGCATATAATTTATTATAATATTTGTTTGATATCCATGTTTTTTATGATCTGTTTTTAAATACTTACATGGTTTAACACTAAGTTCTAAATCAGCATCAATATCTGTAAAGTATCCTTTTAACTTTTGTGTACATGTATCTAAACTTTTACATTTAGCACATTTAACAATATTACTATGATAATCTACAAGTGAAAATGGACTTTCATATAGTGTATTTATATCAATATTTAATTCATCCATTTTTTGTTTAATAACTTTTACTTTTAATAATTCATCTACTATTTGTTTTTTTTCGTTTGATAAGTCTACATCATTATGAATAATATTAATTTTGTCCATCTTTACCCTCCTTTAACCATTTCTTTAACTCTTCTAATTCATCACTTGTTAAGTCTGCTTTGTTAGATTTATAAATTGGTAGATTATATTCTTCTTTTTTCGTAACTATTTTACGATTGTTTTGCGCTGTTTTATAACTTTCATTTAAAAATTTAATTGCTGATTGATAATCACTTACTTTTGCTCTAATTAACGTAGATGCAACACTTTCAACGTAATTACGTGCTAAACGATTATTTCCAGTTTTTAAACAATATTCAATGATTACATTAATAACATCATTTGGTAAATTCAATTTAAAGCTTAGATCCTCAATGATTTTCTTTTCAAAATCGACTAATTTGTTTCCGTTTTGATATTGCATTAAAAATTGAATACTTGGTAATAAGTATTTATTTTTTGTTTCCTTAACTTTCGGTTTAAATTGTAAAATCGAAGATTCAAATAACTTTTGATCAAATTCTTCTCCATTCACTAGTAACAAAGAGATGATTTGATTCATTTCTTTAATTGTAATCCCATATAGACTTCCATATTTTGCAATTAAGTCCAAGTTTTCTCTTGTACGAAATTTAGAAGGAAATAAAAATTCAGTAGTCATACTTAATAAACCTTCAATATCATATTCCCAATTCATTTGATTATTTTTAAAGATATTAGCATTAAAATATTTAAGTTCTTGATCTTCATGATATTGAAAATCTTTTAATCTTTCCATATCAAAGCTTTTACTTATATTTTGATATTCCTTCTTATCAATAAGTTTATTTTGAAATTTTAATGAATTATTATATAACTCATTTGGTCCAATCTTACTTATTAAAAGACGTGATAGTATATTATTACTCATGAATTTCTCATAACTTAGAGGTTTGTTTAAAACAAATAAATATAGATTGACACTTGTTTTATGTAGATATGTCTTTAATAGTGAAAACTGTTCTAAATTATTTAATATTTGTAATAATTCATAATGATCTACACTTGCTAATTTATATAAACGCTCTAATTTTTGACTATTATAAGCTATATTTTTTTCACTGTACAATAAAAAATAAAGGCTCAAAGCTTTTAATCCAATTAACGGTTGATATAAACTACAAAGAGTATTTATATCACTTTCATGTAGTTGTTGATTAAATTCTATTTGATAAGAATCTTCAATCTTTGTCATTTAAATTCTCCTTTATCCAATTTTCAGTATTTTTAATTAAACTATCGATATCTGCATTATTACTTATAATGACATCAGCTTTTTCTTCTTTTATTTTTAGTGGAATTTGTTTTTTACTAATACTTTCAATTTTTTCAATACTCCAACCTTTTTTTAATAAACGTTTATACCTTAATTCTTCATTTGTACTAACTACAATGATTATATCGAAATATTTCTCAAACCCTACTTCAAAAAGTAGTGGTATTTCAGCAATAGCAATAGTATTTTGTTGTAAAAACAATTGCATTTTAGCTAAAATAATAGGATGCATAAACTGATTTAGCTTAATAACATTTTCATCATTAGCGAATATTATTGCACTTAGTTTACTCCTCACTATTGCATCATTTTCAATACATTCTTCAAAGTTTTCTTTAATAAAGTTATAGACATTAATATTATTGTTTAATAATTCATGTGTCACTAAATCCGCATTAAAAACAGGAAAATTATTATCCTCGAATACTTTGGTAACACTTGATTTACCAGAGCCTACTATTCCTGTAATTGCAATTTTAAGCTTATTTTTGACAGTTTTCACAATAATAAGTACCTCTTCCTCCAACTTTAGTTTTTTGAATCTTTGTTTCACAAACAGGGCATGGTTCATTATACTTTGTATGAACTTTTAATTGTAGCTGAAATAATCCATTTACACCTAATGATGATGTATATGATCTTATTGTAGTTCCACCAGCTTTAATAGCTCCATTTAGTATATGCTTAGTATACTTTATTAAATCTAACTTTTCTTCTTCTGTTAAACTATTTGCACTTCTTGTTGGCAATACTTTAATTCTAAAACAGATTTCATCTGCATAGATATTCCCTATACCTGCAACAAAGTTTTGATTTAATAACTCTTCTTTTATGGTTTTTTTACTACGATCTAATTTTTGATTTACATATGCTAAATTGAAATCTTCACTAAATGGTTCAGGTCCAAGGTTTTTAAATATATCATAATTATCTTGAATTTTAATTACTTCCATTTTACCAAATTTTCTTACATCATGATATCTTAAATCAAAGTCATCTAATTTAAATATAACATGTGTATGTTTACGAATTTCATCATTAGTATCTTCAATAAAGTACTTACCTTCCATTCGAAGATGAGATATCATTGTTACATCTTCTAATTCAAACAATAAATATTTACCTCTTCTTTTAAAGTCTGTAAATTTTTTATTTATTAACAATCTTTTAAATTCATCAATATCTTGATCAATTATATTGTCCCATAATACATTAATATCATTTATTCTTTGACCTTTGATTCTTAATTCTAAGGTCTTTAATACGGTTTCAACCTCTGGTAATTCTGGCATTATTTAGCTTCCAGCCATGAATTTCCTACACTTAAATCAGCTTTTAAAATAACTGTTAATTTCATAGCATTCTCCATTTCTTCGACTACTAACTTCTTCATAACCTCAACTTCATCTTTAGCACATTCAAATATTAGTTCATCGTGTACCTGTAAAATCATTTTTGATTTTAAATTTGCAGCTTTCATTGCTTTATAAACATTTACCATGGCAATTTTTATTAAATCTGCTGCCGACCCTTGAATTGGGGTATTCATTATTGTTCTTTTACCAAACTCTTTAGTCATAAAGTTAGAAGAGTTAATTTCTTCAATATATCTTTTACGTTTTAAAATAGTTTCAACATAACCATTTTCTTTACAAAAATCAATTTCTTTATCAAAATATGCTTTAATATTTGGATAAGTCTTAAAATAATTATCAATAAAATCTTTGGCATCATTATTACTTACATCAATTTGAGTGGCAAGCGTAAATTGTGTCATTCCATATATAATACCAAAATTTATTGCTTTAGCTTTTCTTCTAAGTTCAGATGTAACATCTTCAATGGCTACACCAAAGACTTCAGATGCTGTTTTAGTATGAATATCTATATCATTATTAAAAGCTTCTATTAAGTTACCCTCATTTGCTAAATGGGCTAACATTCTAAGTTCTACTTGTGAATAGTCACATGTTAGTAATATATTATTTTCACTTGGAATAAAGGCTTCTCTTATTTCTTTGGTTTCTTCATCTCTTACACTGATGTTTTGTAAATTTGGTTCAATCGATGAAAGTCTACCTGTTAAAGTTGCAGTCTGTTTAAATATTGTATGAATTTTTTCATCCTTTTTCACAAACTTCTTTAAACCTTCTGCATATGTACTATATAATTTAGAGTATTTACGATATTCTAAAATTAAATTAATAATTGGGCTTGCATCAACTAATTTTTCTAATTGATCTACAGAAGTACTTCTTTTTTTATTTGCCTTTAATCCTAAATCATCAAATAAAACCACTGCTAATTGCATTGGTGAATTAATATTAAATTCTTTATTAGCAATTTCATAAATTTCTTTTTGTAATAATAACATTTTATTTTCAGTTTTTTCTGAGATTTCATCTAACTTAGACATATCAACTTTAATCCCATTATTTTCCATTTCAAATAGAATCTTACACAATGGTTGTTCAACATTAAATAACAAGTTTGAAACTTCATTATTATCAAATGAAAGTTTTACAATGTTTTTTATTTTTTCTAAATTATTTAATTTTTCGAAAACAAATGCAACAAGTTCATTATCATCTAAGTCTTTTCTTCTAAGTTGTGTACCATATACATCTTTAATCGTATATCTATTCTGTAAATTTAAATTATCTACTATATCTTCATATGACATATATTTAGTATTTACAATAAAACTAGCTAACAATAAGTCAAAAACATTATCATTTAATTCAATGCTAGTTTTATCTAAGATATGTAATATATTTTTATAATCAAAAATATATTTCAATTTATCTGATTTTAAATATGTTAATAATTTTTCATCTTTTAATAAATCATCATAATAGATAAATTCCATTTGCTCATTATATTTAATACCTAAACCATAAAATTCACCATTAAAATAATCATAAGGATCTTTTTCAAAGAATAAGTATGCTTCTTCTTGTAGTAAGTCTTCTGTTATGTTACTTACATACGTTACATCTGGTGTATGATATTCAATAGCAATTTCTTCATCACTTTGTCTTAAATTTTTGATTTTTTCAGCTTTTGAACCCATTTCATACTTAATAAAGAATTGATATAAAGTATCATAATTTAAATCAAGCTTTAAAGATTCTAAATCTACATCTAAGTCAATATCTGTTTTAATTGTTGCTAAAGTCTTTGACATATAACATATTTCTTGATTATCATTCAATTTATTATGAAGACTTCCTTTAATCTCACTAATATTATTATAAATATTTTCAATAGATTCATATTGTGTTAATAATTTGATTGCTGTTTTTTCACCAACACCTTTAACCCCTGGAATATTATCTGATGGGTCACCCATTAACGCTTTTAAATCAATTATTTGTAATGGTTTCAGTGTATATCTTTCAAATAATTCAGTAGAAGTATAAACATCTATTTCACTAACCCCATTTTTGGGCATTAAAATTTTAGTATTATCATCAATTAATTGGAATAAGTCTTTATCTCCGCTAATGATTTCAATATCAATATCTTGATATTTTTTCGCCATTGATCCTATAATGTCATCAGCTTCATAATCATCAAATTCCATAAATTTAATATTATAAGCACAAAATAGTTCTCTTGTGATTTCAAATTGTGGAATTAACTCTTCAGGCAACTCTTTTCTTGTCCCTTTATACCCGTCAAACAACTTATGCCTAAATGTTTGTTTTCCTTTATCTAATGCAATTAAGACATAGTCTGGATTGCTTTGTTTTAATACTTTATCAAGCATAGAAGATAAAGTAAAAACAGCATTAACTGGAATATTATTTGAAGTTTTCATCATTCTTGTAAAAGTTGCATAAAATGCTCTAAACAATAATGAATTTCCATCTATTAATAATAATTTTTTCATTTTCATTCTCTTTTCTAAAATAAGCCGATATTATTCGGCTTATAATTTTGTTATTTATTAATTTTCTTCATCTGAAGTTTCTAGTTCTTCATCGACTTCTTCATCAACAATTTTTTCTTCACCAATATTTACTATCATATTAGATAATGTAGCTAAATTTTCATACATGATAGACATATAGTTTTGATTTTGATCTCTTTGTGATGTTGTTAAGCTAGATAAGTTTGATAAATTAACTCTTGTTAAATTAAGTGTATCTTCAACATAATTAAATAGCTCAATCATATCAGGAGTCATATTAGGTTCATAAACAATATATTGAACATTATCTTTTTCAATACGTTCCATAATAATTGCTAATTGCTCCTCTGTTGGTAATGCACCATATTGTGATAAAATTAATGGATATACCTGAAATCCATAATTTTTTTGCCAGTTACCAAAACTTGCAGTCATACTTACAAACTTTATCTCTTGATTATTTTCTTTTAATGAAGTCGATAATTTTTGATATTCAGAATCTAAAGTATATAGTTCAAGTTCTAATTTTTCATAATTTTCATTAAATTCGCTAGCTTTTTCAGCATAATTGCTTGTGAAATATGTATTCATGTCTTTAGCAATAGATAACATCGCAATTGGATCTATCCACAAAAATAAGTCTCTATTAGTTGTGTCAATCGTTTCAAAGACTTCTCCTGTATAATATGGTCCTTCAATAAATGTTTCATTACCTTCAACTAAGACTCTTGTATATCTTTGGAATGGATAAATAGCATTCAATACCGATACATCATCAATAATAACACCAGTATCTTCTATATCTTCCATATAGATATCAATATATGGTTCTAAGTCACCAATATGGTAAAATATTGAACTATTCTCTAATGTCTCTTGATAGTTATATAATAATGTTGACCTTTGTACAATTTCATCAGTTTGTATCGATACTACTTCAAATTCGCCATCTGTTATTCGCTCTAATAAATAGCCTAAAGGATACACAGTATAGGCAATTTGTTGTTTCTCAATTGCACAACTAGTCAATAACATTAAGCTTATTAGCAATATAAATAATTTTTTCATATTTTGCACCTTCTTTTTTGCGCTTAATATCCGCCTTTTACTTCCTCATTACTCATTAACTTAACTCCAGAACTTGTTCCAATACGATTGGCTCCAGCTTTAACCATTTCTTCTAAATCTTCAAAACTTCTTACTCCACCTGCAGCTTTAATTAAGCAATTATCTGCAACGCATTCTTTTAATAATTTTACATCTTCAATAGTTGCACCACTTGTACTAAAACCAGTACTTGTTTTAACAAAATCTGCTTTAGCTTCTAAAATAGCTTTACAAGCCATTCTTTTTTCTTCTTCAGTTAATAAACATGTTTCAATAATAACTTTTAACACTTTATCTCCACATGCAGCTTTAATAGCTTTAATTTCTTCTACTATATAATCATATTTTCCATCTTTTAATGCTCCAATATTAATGACCATATCAATTTCATCAGCACCTTTGCTAATAGCATCTTTAGTTTCAAATACTTTTGATTCAGTAGTCATTGAACCTAATGGGAACCCAATTACTGTACATACTAAAACATCAGTATCTTTTAAAGCATTATGACAGTGGCTAATCCAATAAGGATTTACACATACTGATTTAAAATCAAATTTTATAGCTTCCTCAATTAACACATCAATTTGTGCTTGTACACTATTTTGTTTTAATAATGTATGATCAATATATTTATTATAATTCATTTTCTATTTCTCCTTTTGCAATAATTGCATAATTCATAATTGCTTCTTTAGCAACCTCATCATCTCCAATATATGCTTCTTTTCCAAACTCTCGATAAATAAATTTTTCATTTCCTTTACCTAAAATAAGTATTGTATCTTTACTTCCTGCAAGTTCAATTGCTTGTCTTATCGCATCTGTACGACTTTCAATGATAATATAATTAGTATTTTTAATACCTTCTGCAATTTGTTCAGCAATATCTATAATACTTTCATCTCTTGGATCATCTTCAGTCAAGATAATCATATCACAATATTTATCCGCTAACTCACCAAACAATTTCCTTTTTTGGACATCTCTTTTTCCTGCACTTCCAAAAACTGTTATAATTCGAGATTTACTTGCTGTTATTTCACCAGCAAAACGCATTACCTTTTCAACACCATCTGGTGTATGTGCAAAGTCTACAATTACATTAAAGTCTTGATTTTGATTGATTATAGCCATGCGTCCATCTATTTGTTCTATATTATTTACTTCTTCTAAGATTACATTAATTTCTAAGCCATAGATAATTAAAGTTGCAATTGAAGCTAATAAGTTTGATATATTAAACTTTGCAACCAAATTTGTTTCTATTCGATAACTATGCTCTTGATATTTAAGCGTAAATATTGTTTTATCATTGTAACTTTCAATGTCAGTTGCGATAAAATCTGCTTCATTATCAATAGCGTAAGTAATAACTTTTGCTTTTGTATCTTTTACAATATCTTGATGATATTTATCATCAGCATTAACAATTGCATATGCATCGCTTGTTAAGTTGTCAAACAATATTTTTTTTGCTGCAAAATAAGAACTAAAGTTACCATGAAAATCTAGATGGTCATGTGTAAGATTTGTATATATTGCATATTTAAAATCTAAATTATCAATACGTCCTGTTTCTAGCCCAATTGAACTTGCTTCCATTGCACATACTTTAACACCACTTTTAATCATATCATCTAATACTTTATAATTATCTAATATATCTAAAGTTGTTAATTTAGGTTCCAGCTTTACATTTTGATAGTAAACACCTAATGTACCAATATACCCAGTTGGTGTATGCTTATTTAATATACTTTTAATGATGTTACAAATAGTTGTTTTACCATTTGTACCTGTTACACCAATTAGGTCTAATTTTGAGCTTGGATCTTTATAAAATAATTTAATAACTCGATTTAATACTTTTTTTACTTCTTTAACTTTAATATAAGTAACATTATCATTGTAGCAATGTAAATCTTTTGAGTGGACAATTACAATAGCACCATTAATAATTGCTTGACTAACAAAGTCATGTCCATCATTTTTCAAACCGCCTAAACAAAAGAAAATTGCTTGTTCTGCTTTGTGGCTACTATTAACCATTATATTTTTTATTTCGATTTCTGGTGCTTGATCAAACATTTTATTCAATAACATTAAATTACCTCGCCATAAATTTTATCATCTTCTATTTTAATAACTTTTACTTTAACAATACTATTTAAATCTACTGAACCTTTAAAATAAACCGGTAAATATTCACTACTATGTCCAAAATAATAATCATCACTTAATTTTTCAACTAATACTTCTAATACTTTATTATTTCGAGCATTTATAAACTCACTTGTACTTCTCTTCGCAATTGCATTAACCTTATTAACACGCTCTTTTTTAGTTACATCATTAATATGGTCAAGCATTAAACTTGCTTTAGTACCCTCTTTTTTAGCATATGGAAATACATGCATAAATGAGAAATTAATTTTTTCAAGATTAGTCAATGTATCTTTAAATAACTCATCACTCTCTTTTGGAAATCCAACAATCAAGTCTGTACTAATTGAGATATTATCTAATCTTTCTCTAATATAATCGATTCTTTCAAAGAAATAACTCATTTTATATGGTCTATTCATCAATCTTAAGATTTCATCATTTGCTGATTGAATCGGTATATGAAGATGTCTTGCAATCTTAGGATTATTTTCCATTAACTCTATTATTTCGTCTGTAACTTCATTTATTTCAATCGATGATAATCTTAATCTATTTAAGCCTTCAATCTCAACTAAGGCTTTTAATAAATCGATTAATTGATTATTTTCACTATCTTTATAACGTCCAGTATGAATACCGGCTAATACTATTTCTTGATGTCCATTATTAACAAGTGTTTTCGCTTGTATGATAGCTTCTTTTAATTCCATTGAGCGCTCTTTACCACGCGCATATGGAATAACACAATAAGCACAATATTGATTACAACCATCTTGTATCTTTAAAAAGGCTCTTTTTTGTTTATTAAATTTGCTGATCTTTAATGGTTCAAATTCTACATCATTTAAACTACTTACTAAATATTGTCTTTCAGGATTTTTGTAATAATTCTCAATCAATTTAGGTAATTGATTTTTATATTTTGTCCCAATAACAATATCAATGTCCATATCTTCTTTTAATGAATCTTCATTAACTTGCACATAACATCCAACAACACAAATTAAAGCATTTGGATTTTTTTCTTTTAAACTATTAATCTTTCTTCTTGTTTTTCCTGCCGCTACATTTGTTACAGCACATGTATATATTACAAATATATCTGCACTATCATCTTCAGTTAATATATAACCCATATTTTCTAAAGAATCTGTTAAACTTTGGGCTTCATAAGAATTAACTTTACACCCTAATACTACACATTTAAATTTTTTCATTCACATAACCCACTAACTACACTTAATGCATATAAACTTGCAGTTTCTGCACGTAATATACGCTGCCCTAAGTTTAAACACTTAAAGCCTTCATTTTGTAGATATTCAATTTCCTTAAGCTCAAAACCACCTTCTGGTCCAATAACAATAGTAATTGATTCTACACCTTTTTTTATTTCATTTCTTAATTTTGTACTAACATAATCTAAATCTTCATAACAGACAAAATTAAGTTCACTTTTATGTTTGTTAATCTCTTTTAAATTAATTGGCTCTAATATTTTCGGTACATAATTTCGCTTACATTGACATGCAGCTTCAAATGCTATTTTATTATAGCGCTCAATCTTTTTATACGTTTTATCATTAGTTTTTGTAATAACTCTAGTACTCAAACATGGTATTATCTCATAAACACCAAGTTCTGTTGCTTTCATAATTAAATATTCAAATTTATCACTTTTTAATAAAGCTTGAACAATAGTTACTTTAATCGGCATTTCAAAAACACCATCTACCTTTGATATAACCTTTGCCATGTCGTCTAAAAGTTGACATAAATATTTAGCTTTATTTTTATCTACTAGATAAAATTCAGTATTATTTTTCATTCTTAAAACATTAACAAAATGATGTAACACATCTTTTGGTAACTTAACACTATCTTCTACCTTTAAAATATCATCTATAAAATATTGTTGCATATTTACCTCACTAAACTATTTTATCAAAAATACATAATTTTTGCACGTTAATAAAGAAAAAAAGGTCTTATTAAGACCTTAAACCATTCCTAAGAAATACTCTACTACAATTGCCACAATAACAACTGCTGCTGAGATAATAAATCCATGTAACATTGGATTAAATCCAGCTGATTTCATTTCCTTTAAACTTGTTTTTAAACCAATAGCTGCTAATGCACAAACCATTAAGAATTTGCTTAACACTTTTAATAAATCAGATATTTCTGTTGGGAAAAAGCCAAGACTATTTAAGATAGCCATACCTAAAAACATCACAATAAACCATGGAATTAAATTAGTAATCTTTAATGACACTTTAGCATTACCATCACTTTTTCTTTTAATATTTGCTTGAACAAGCGAGAAGATAATAACTGTTGGGATAATCGATAAAGTACGAGTTAATTTAACCATTGTTGCATAATCACCCGCTGCTTCAGAATATGCATAACCTGCAGCTACAACACTTGATGTATCATTAACAGCAGTTCCTGCCCATAAGCCATATGCAATATCACTTAAATTTAACATTTGTCCCATAATTGGAAATAAAACAATCATTGCCATATCAAATAAAAATGTTGCTGACATTGCATAAGCAATATCTTTATCATCGGCTTCAATTACAGGTGCAATAGCAGCAATTGCACTACCACCACATATTCCAGTACCAGCAGAAATTAAATTTGATAACTTCCAATTTAATCCTAATAATTTTCCACTAATATAACCGCCACCAAAGCAAGTTAATAATGTAAAAATCATAACAATAAGTGAAGTTTGTCCAACCTCTAAGATTGTTTGAACACTCAATGATGCCCCAAGTAAAACAATAGCGAAACGTAATATCTTTTTACTAGTAAAGTTTAATCCCTTCTTAACTACTGTATTTAAACTAATAAAATGATTGATTAACATCCCTAAAAATAAAGCAATAACACTACCCCCTATTAAATGTATCGGTAATAAGTCTTCTAAAAAGGTGGCAATAACAGCAATTAATACTGTTAATAAAAATCCAGGTATAATCTCAATATATTTTTTCATAGTGTTAATTATAGCACAAATATCTCATTAAACAAAAAAAGACAACTACTTTGAGTTGTCTTATTGGTTTTGATTTAAAACTTCAACTTTAGCTTGTTCAACTTTTTTACCATCACATTTAGTAACAGTAATTTGTAAATTTTTATATTCAAAGCAATCGTTTTCTTCTGGCATCTTATCTAACATATGAATAATCCATCCTGAAACTGATACAAAATCATGATCATCTTTATTTTTAATATTAAATCTTTCAAATAAATCTTCTAAATCAGTATCACCTTCAACATATGAAGAGTTATCATCTATATAAGTAAAATCTTCTTCTTCTACTTCATCATGTTCATCATATATTTCACCAACAAGCTCTTCTAAGATATCTTCCATTGTAATGATACCTTCAGTTCCACCATATTCGTCTAAAACAATAGCCATATGTGATTTTGATGCTTGTAATAACTTTAATAAAGATGCAACTTTGATTTTAGGGTTTGTAAATACAACTTCTTTAATAATATCTCTAATATTTACATTTTCATTATTGTAGTACAGATGATAAAAATCTCTTTCTAAAATAATACCTATTATGTTATCAATGCTGTTTTCATAAACTGGAATTCGAGAAAATCCATATTCATTAAACATTTTTCTTATATCTTCAATCTCTGATGTAATATTTATTGAAATCACATCTACACGATGCGTTAATATTTCCTTTACTTCTAAGTCATTAAATTCAATTGCAGCTACAATTAAATCTGATTCATGTTCTTCAAGTCCACCTTCAGCCTCAGCTTCTTCTATAATAGTAACTAATTCATCTGATGTTACACCTTCATCTTTTGATAGCTTAAACATTTTAGTAATTAACTCTTTCCATTTACCAAATAAAAAATTAAATGGGAATAGGATAATATTTAAAAATCCTATTACTGGAGATGCAAACATTGCATATGCCTCAGGCATTTCTTTCGCAATATTTTTAGGAGTGATTTCACCAAAAATTAATACTATTATTGTCATTACTGCAGTTGAAACTATAGGGCCATCATCTTGTCCTACAAGTTCAATAAATATAATTGTTGCTAAAGAAGCACTTGCTATGTTTACTATATTATTTCCAATTAATACAGTTGAAATTAAATCACTGTAATTTTCTGCAAGCTTTAAAGTCTTCTCTGCTTTTTTATTTCCATCATTAGCTAAATTTTTTAATCTTATTTTATTTAAACTTGAAAATGCTGTTTCTGTTGCCGAGAAAAATGCGGAACACAAAATCAGTACTGCAAGTAAAATAAACTTTGTTGTTATATCGTTCATTATTAATCCTTCCTTATCTTATAATTTAAATAACAAATTTGCTTATCAAAGTCTAAACTCTGAATACATTAGGTACTGTTTAGATAAGATAATAGAATTAATAATTTTTATATTTTTAAATAAACAGGATAACGGTCCCTCGTCCAAAGAAAATCACACCCTTTCAATGCGATAATAATAACATATTTGTTAGCAAAATATCAAGTAAGCAGTATTTATGCACTATCATACCCTAAATTTCTTTAGCTTTACTATGTTTTTTATGCACCACACTTAAGATAAAGACTTGAACAATTAAATATAAAACGATAAGTAAAGTCCATTCATTTAAGTTTTTTGCAATACCTGTTAGACCATTTATAAAAATATATGTTACAAGTGTTAAAATAGAAACATTTACACTTATAATACGATATATCTCATTATTATCTTTTACTTTTAATGGTCTTTCCTTTTCTAATTCATCATTAAAATAGACAACAATCATATAAAACGAAACACCTATTGTAGCAAGTGTTAGTACTAAGTTAATTGATTTTAAACTAAACAAATTTAATAACTCAAAAAAATCAACCAAAAATAAACTAAATGATAAAAATCCTAAAATAATTAAACGATAAATTGTTTTTTCTTTAATCTTCATAATAACCCTCCTCTTTTCAGGGTCACCAATGAACTGTGTAACCATTTGTATAATATCATATTTTTATAATTACATTCTATTTATATAATCTTTTATAAAAGTCTAATTGTTTATAACAAATGATAAACATACATTATAATGATTAAATTACAAATTCACCATCTTTCATAATTGTTATTTCTTTTTGATCAAACGTTATACCTATTACATTTATATCATTTGTACCTATCATAAAGTCATGATGAGATGTCGAAACATTTACACCATTTGCAAGCAATTCTTCCTTAGTCATCTTAATACCATTTTTTATATTTGAGGGAAATGAAGAACCAAACGCTAAATGACATGCAGCATTTTCATCAATTAAACCATTGTAAAATATTTGATTCATTTTTTTTATTGGACTATACTTTGTAACTAATGCAACTTCACCAAGTCTTTTTGTCGATTCATTTTTAAATAGTGCATCCTTCAGCAACTCAACATTTTCACTTGCTTGACAATCAATCGCTTCTCCATCCTTAAAAGTTATAGAAAAGTTATTAACTAATTTGCCAGACATCATCAAAGGCAAAGATGCTACAGCTATACCATTTACACTACGATAATCAGGATTGGTAAATATTTCTTCTGTTGGCATATTTGCAACATATGGTGCATCTACCATACTAGAACCCATATCCGCTGCTGATGTCCATATATGATTCTTTACTAAATCCATAGTAATATCAGTCCCAATTGATGTTTTAATATTGATAGATTTAAAATTATACTCATTAAGTTTTTTTGATATTATTGCCATTTTTTCACAATGTTCTAACCAATTATTTATTGATGAACTATGTTCATCAACCCTCATCATTTCACATATTTGCTTATCCAATTTTAAAAATGCATCATTTTCACTTAATTCTGGATATAGTTTTTTGGCCCAATTCAAATTTGGTTGTACTGTTGAGGTCCATTTAAGTGTGCCTTGATGAATATATTTTCTAACAACATTTCTAAGTTCATTTTTCGCTTTGTTTTGTGCTAATAATTTACTAGAATCTACATCATCATTTAATGTAGGATATGTCGATGATATCCCCATTTGAACACAATTATTCTTTAAATAATAATTCAATGATTCTTTTTTCCACATTGGCACTTCTAACAATGTTTCTTCGCTACAATTTAAAGCTCTTAAATGTTCTATTTCTGCGTCTTCAAAATGTACTATTACATCTTTTGCCCCAAATTCAAAAGCTTGCTTTGTTACCTCTTTTACTAGCGCAAGTGCATCTGTACTTGCTTGAATAAGTAATGTTTGACCTTTTTGAATATTTACTCCTATACGTAGCAATGCTGCTGCTAATTTCTCATTTTTTAACTTATTATCCATTTTTTTCATCCTTGAAGATTTCTTTTTTTATTAACTTTATTGCTTCATCAACATTTTTATTACATATTACATTTCTAAATAATGGTGCTATCTCCATATCCATCTTAGCTTTATTTAAGCGTCTTTCAATACTTGCTTTATCATCTTTATAAATCAAATTAATCTGTTTTTCTAACTCTTCAAATGAAGATGGCATTACATAAAATGCAATTGATTCTGGAATATTTAGTTTTATTGCCCCAACCCCTTGAGCTTCAACTTCTATCAAAACATTTTTCCCCTGTTTTATCAAGAATTCTACTTGTTGTTTTGGTGTTCCATAATAATAACCATTGAATTCAGTAAATTCTAACAATTCTTTATTCTTTATCGCATCTGCAAAACCAATATGTGATACAAAATAATAATCTTTGCCATCTATCTCATTTTCTTTTTGTGGTCTAGTTGTCATTGATATCGCAAATATTAACGATAAGCTTTTATCATTTAATAATGCATCCCTTATTGCTCCTTTTCCTACCGAAGAAGCACCACTTAATACTATAACTTTACCTTTATTCATAGTTTCTCCTTATTCACATTCACTTATTATTTGTTTTAATAAATCATACGCTCTATCAAATGACTCTAAATTCAATCTTTCATCAGGGGTATGAATATCTAACGATTGAGGTCCTAGTCCAATTATGTCAAAATCTTCATAAAGACCACTAAAAATTCCACATTCTGTCCCACCATGACCGGCCTTTAATTCTAGCTTCACTCCATATTTCTCTTCAACAACTTTTTCCATTATTTTTCTAAGATTAGATTCTTTTTTGTAGTTAAAACCTGGATATCTAGATGATATTCGACATCTAGCTCCAAACTGTTTCGCTTGTAAAGCTATGATATTTAATAAATTTGAAATCCCGCTTTCTAATGCACTTCTTAATGAATAACTTAATGTAATTAAGTTATCTTGTGTCCTAATTATGCCAAGATTTAATGAAGTTAATGTTAAATTATCAATAAACATTGAACGATGTCTAAAACCATTTGGTAATAAATATATTAGATTTATTACTTTTTTAGAAGTACTCATATTAGCTGCCACTTCAGCTTTTTCTACATTTAAAAGCTTTACTTGTATATTTGGATCGCTATGTTCTAATTCAGTTTTTAAGTCAATAGTTGTTTTTTCAAGAGAATTTCTTATTTTTTCTTCTGATGTATTAGACGAAAAAATTATTTCAGCTTCTCTTGGAATCGCATTATCCTTAAGTCCTCCATTTATCTTTACTATTCTTATATTTATATTATCAAGCATCATTTCTTGAAGCACTCTTGCTGCAATTGTATTTGCATTTCCTCTCTCATTTGCAATTTGACCACCTGAGTGTCCGCCTAACAAACCATTTACCTCCAGTGAATATGTAGGCCAATCATTAGTTTTAATAATAATTTTTCTAGTGACATCACACCTACATCCTCCAGCACTTGAAATAATCGTCGCTGTTTCACTACCTGCATCTAGTGATATCATTCGATGGGATTTAATCCATTCCTTAGTAATATTCATTGCTCCCATTAGCCCAACTTCTTCTTGTGTAGTGAATACACATTCTAAGGGTGGATGCTTCAAATCATTTGCTTCTAGTATAGCTAACATATATGCAACCCCTATACAATCATCAGCTCCAAGTGTTGTTCCCCTCGCTTTTAGCCAACCATCTTCTACATATAAATCTAATGGATCTGTATCAAAATCATGATGTGAATCTTTATTTTTCTCACATACCATATCAATATGTGCCTGAATCATTAACGGTTCACTATCTTCTAACCCAAATGTCCCACTTTTATAAACAATAACATTATGCATAGAATCTTGTTTATATTCTAAATGGTATTTTTTAGCAAAATGCACAATATAATCACTTAATTCTTTTTCATTATATGAACCGTGTGGTATTTTTGTTGTTTCATTAAAATAAAAACAATGTCTTTTCTTTAAGTTAAATTCCATAATTTTCCCCTTTATTTTATTACAGCTATTTCTTCATGCTTATCTGCTAAATAATTACATTTACCATCCTTAAAAATTATACTTTCCTCTGAAAATAAAATAATCTCCCTTTGATATGTTTCTAAATATGCTTTTACATTTAATTCTAATGCATAACCTGTACTATCAACTATCGCTATATCCCCATCATATTCAATTGGAGTTTGTTGATTCCATAGTCCAATTGTAGGACCTGCTGCATGTCCATGACAACCTAATGGATGTGTATATAAACATGGATTTAGTCCTTCATCAATTCCTTGTCTCAAAGATTCTACAAGCACTTCATTCCCCGTTTTATTAACAGCAAAGTTATTACAAACAATTTCTTGAAATCTATTATTTTTCAATTTAAAGGCTTCTATTATATCACTTGGAATATTTGTTTCATCTTCTCTTAAGACATATGCTAATCTTTGAGTATCTGTACATAAACCTAAATAATATATTCCAAAGTCATAATGTAATAAATCACCTCTTTGAATTACAGTTTTTTTACTAAACATGCCATCTTTTCTTTGTAAGTCAACATGCGGTAAAAACCAACACTCTAACCCAAGATCGTTTACACTTTGAAGCATATAATTTTCAACATCTTCACATGTTGTGACATTAGGCGTTATTACTTCATTACTAAATGCTTTATTAGTTATACACATAGCTACATCTATCACTTCTTTATAATATTCTAATTCTATATTTGTTCTTTTTTCTAAATATTTTATTCCTAAATATTCAGCACTAATAAATTTGTCAGTTATATCTTTACTAATCTTTTTAATCAATAAATTGTATAATCCAACTGTTAATCCATCACTTAATGCAAAATGTTCAGATATATTAATTCCAATTCTATCTGCTTTACATCTTCTTAAGACTCTTTCTAGTGCTTCTAATTGAGTTTCTTTGTCTAAATCATAATCTCTTTGATAGAAAGTTTCTAAATCATTATCTGGTCTATTTACACAATATTTTTTTAAAATACCATTATCATTATGTAATACAAGTATTGTTAAACGTCTAGCGTTTATAAACCTTGATGGTGTAAGTTTATCTAATATTGGATCTTCATTGTATTCTTTACTCAATATAAGCCATACATCAATTTCTGTTTCTTCCATTAGTTTTGGAATTATTTTAAATCTTTCCTTTAAAATTTTATCTTTTATCTCATATTGTTCTTTGACAGTTCTAATTCCCATCATTTCTCCTTATTCTATAAAAGTCTAAGCAACAGCTTAGACTTTTAGTTCTATTATTCTGCTACTTTTGTATACCAGAATGTTGCCCCACCTTGTGGACTATAAATAACAC
The DNA here is from genome assembly GCA_964371715.1 of uncultured Erysipelotrichaceae bacterium. Lineage (GTDB taxonomy): Bacteria > Bacillota_I > Bacilli_A > Erysipelotrichales > Erysipelotrichaceae > CAYJNO01. The sequence continues at coordinate 72,577 of CAYJNO010000006.1, forward strand.
CTTCTGTTCCAGCTTTTATAAGTACTGCTGTACTATATCCTAAAATTGGATTAGCATATGCCATTTCTTCAATTAAATATTTTTCAGCTTCATGATATTTTTCTAAACGTAATGTTTGATCAGTTTCTAATGAAGCTTCTTGTAGCATCTCAACATATGTTGCATCTCCCCACGTTACTGTTGACATTTTTTCAGGATTCCCTAAATCTAAATAAGTAGATACATCCATGTAATCGGCTGAGAAAGCATTACGTGCCATTTCAAATAAACCGTTTGTACGATCATCAAAGAATGTACGAATCTCACCTGTTTTTAAAGTAACTTCAACAAGACCAGTAGCTTCCCATTGTGCTTGCATTACTTGTGAAACTAAATCATGGAATGAACTTTGATTGTAGTAGTATTCTAGTTGTAATTTATTAGTTTCAGAATATCCAGCTTCACTCAATAATGTTTTAGCTTGTTCTAAATCATAGTAGACATATAAACCTTCAGCATCTGCCTCTTCTCTAAACCCTTCTGATGTCATACCTGGAATATTGTTAGGAACTAATCCATGTAATGGATAATAAATCTCTCCTCCATCTAATGCAAGGACAATTTCATCACGATTAATCGCTAATTGTAAAGCTCTTCTAACATTAACATCTGCAAGTTTGCCATCAGCATCATTAATGTTTGTATTTACATAGTAGTTAATTACTGATGGTGGAACAATTAATTCTGGCTGTCCTTCATATATTTTTGTAACCGAACTTGATAAAGAATCAGCATAGTCAACTTCTCCGTTTTGGAAAGCTAATAATTGCGCATCTTGATCCTTTATAACTCTACCAACTAAGTGATCAATTGAAACTTGATCTGCAAATGCATAATACTCATTTTTCTCCATTACATAATCGCCTGTTGAGTCAAAACTTACAAGTTTAAACGCACCATTTGTTGGATAACCAGCAGTTTGTGTCCATTCTTCACTAAGCTCTTCAGCAACATCTTGACGCACTGGATAAAATGTACTCATACCTGCAATAATAGATGTCCAGTGTGGAACTGGTTGTTTTAGCGTCATAACAATTGTAAAATCATCAGGTGCACTGATTTGTAAATCACCCATTTGATCTGTAGTTAATCTCTGATTAACATAAGCATCTCCTCCTGCAATAAAATCAGTAATATAATGTGAATAATATGAATCTTCAGCACCAAATCCAACCGATCTTTTGATATTGTAGATATAATCTTCAGCTACCACTTGTTGACCATCACTCCAATAGTTATTTTTAATCAAATTTAAAGTGTATGTTAATCCATCTTCTGAAACTTCATAAGATTCTACAGCTCCATTAGCTGTTGTACCATCTTCTAAGATATAAAATAGTGGTAAATATAGTTGTTGTAAAACTGCTGATGTAACACTATCTCCAGCAGTTGCTGGATCTAATGCATCAGGCTCTCCTCCAATTGCATAAGTAAATGTAGTTGGAGTATCGGTTGTACTTGTCACTTCTTCAGTAGCATCACTAGTACAGCCAACAATCGATAGACACATAAATACTGCTAATAAACTCGTTAATAATTTTTTTACTGACATTTCTTTTCCCTCCCTTTTTATTTTTCGAATAAGAAACATGTTACTTTTCTATTTCCAACCTCTATCGGTTTTGGAACTTCAGTATGACATCTTTTAGTTGCACTTGGACATCGTGTACTAAATACACAACCTTTTGGTGGATTAATAGGACTTGGTATTTCACCTTCTAAAACAATTCTACTTTTGCTTTTCGCAATACTAGGATCTGGTATTGGAATCGCTGATAATAATGCTATTGTATATGGATGTAGTGGTCGATGATATACATCTTTACTAGGACCAACTTCAACCATATGACCCAAATACATTACACCAATACGATCCGATATATGTTTAACCATACCTAAATCATGTGCTATAAATAAGTATGAAATTCCAAGCTTTTTTTGAATATCATCTAATAAATTTATTACTTGTGCTTGAATTGAAACATCAAGTGCTGATATTGGTTCATCACAAACTATAAATTTCGGATTAACTGCAAGGGCTCTTGCAATTCCAATTCTTTGTCTTTGTCCCCCTGAAAATTCATGAGGATATCTTCGAATATGATCTGGTTTTAAGCCTACTATTTTCAATAACTCTACCGCTCTATCTTCCATTTCTTTATCTGTATCATAAATATTATGAATAACCATCGGTTCTTTAATAATTTCTGCTACTGTCATTCTTGGGTTCAATGAAGCGTATGGATCTTGAAATATCATTTGTACATCTTTATGATATGCTTTTAGTTTTTTACCTCTATGTTTTGCAATATCCTCGTCATTATATACAATTGATCCATGATTTGGGTTATATAACTTAACAATTGTTCTACCAAGTGTTGATTTTCCACAACCAGATTCACCTACTAAACCAAATGTTTCATTTTCATATACTTCAAAACTTACTCCATCAACTGCTTTTACAATTTGCTTTTTACTAAATATACCTTTTGTTACATCAAAGTAAGTTTTTAAGTTTTCTACTTTTAATATTACTTCACTCATGACATTGCCCCCTTTTCACTATATAACCAACAGCTACATTCTTGTGTTTTAGAAAAGCTTTTTACATTTGGAGCATATTCTTTACATACTTTCATCGCTTCATTACAGCGATCAACATAAGGGCAGCCAATTGGTGGATTTAATAAATCAGGCGGCGACCCTGGTATTGGAGATAATTTTCTATCATCTAAATCTTCAGGATTAGCCACGCAACTTAATAAACCTTTTGTATATGGATGTTTAGCGTTATAAAATATTTCAAAATCAGTTCCACTTTCAACAATTTTACCACCGTACATAATTGCAATTCGATCACATAATTTAGCCACAACCCCCAAATCATGAGTAATCATAATAATTGCTGAATTACTTTTTTTCTTTAAAGATTCAATTAATTCTAATACTTGTGCTTGAATAGTTACATCTAGAGCTGTAGTTGGTTCATCAGCAATTATTAATTTTGGATTACAAGCTAGTGCAATGGCAATTACAATACGTTGTCTCATACCTCCTGAAAATTCAAATGGATATTGCTTAATACGTTTATGAGGATGCGGTATGCCAACCTGTTCCATTAGTTCTAATGCAATTTTTCTAGCCTCTTTTTTACTGATTTTTTTATGGTTTAATAACGGTTCAATTAATTGAGTCTCAACTGTTAGTACAGGATTTAAAAATGTCATTGGATCTTGAAATATCATTGACATTGTATTTCCTCTTATTGTATTCAATTTTTTTGTAAACTCTTTTTTATCTTTAAATTTTTTTCTTGATATATCAGTTTCATCAAATATAATGTCACCATCAATAATATCGCCATTATCTGCTAGTAATCCCATTATAGAAAACATTGTTTGTGATTTACCAGAGCCTGATTCCCCTACAATACCAAGTACTTCACCCTCATTCAAACTAAATGAAACTCCTCTTACAGCTTGTACTTGTCCTTGATCTGTTTTAAACTCTGTTTTAAGATTTTTAACTTCTAATAGTGCCATAGATTCCCCTCCTTATCTATTGCTTAATGCTTCACCAATTCCATCTCCTAAAAAATTAAGTGATAATATTGTTAGTGACATAGCACTAACTGGCCATATTATTTGTATTGGATATGTTTGAATTAAACCTCTTGCTTCATTTACTAAAACACCCCAACTTGACTCAGGTGCACTCAACCCAATCCCAATAAAACTTAAAGAAGATTCTGTAAAAATAGCTTGTGGCACCATCATTGTCAAACAAACAATAATAGGCCCTATAGCATTTATAACTAAGTGTTTAAGTAGTATTCTACTATGACTTGCACCAAGTACTTTAGCAGCCATTGCAAACTCCATCTCTTTTAATGACATTACTTGTGTTCTAACCTGTCTTGCCATTTGTACCCATGAAGTAATTGATATAGCAATTAACATACTTACTGCATTTTTTTCAAATATCATTAAAATCAAAATCGTATATAGTAAACTTGGAACTGAATATATTACATCAATAATTCTCATCATTATCATATCTACTCTTTTACCTAAGTATCCTGCAATACCACCATAAATTATTCCAATAAATAGATTTATTATTGCTGATGCAAAACCAATTGATAATGAAATCCTTGCGCCATACATTACACGCACTAAGATATCTCTTCCTAAGTTATCTGTACCAAATGGATGTTCTAAACTTGGCATTGCATTACGATTTAATAAATCTTGCATTTCATATGTATAAGGTGAAATCATTGGTATTATAATCGAACATGCAATCATTAGTACTAGAAATATTAAACCAAATAATGCTAATTTATTTTTTTTAAATTTATTCCATGTATCTTTAGCAAATGTTTTTGAAGCAACAGCTATAAATTCACTATTTTTTTCACTATCTTCTAACTTTTCAAATAAATCTTTAGTTAAATTCATCTCACTCATACTTTCACCTACTTCCCTAGTTTAATTCGTGGATCAATTATTGCTGCCACGATATCTGTTATGATATTCATCGTTATTACAACTACACCTAAAAATATTGTAAGACCCATTATTAATGTATAGTCTCTATTAGTAACTGAACTTGTAAACTCAGAGCCAATACCAGGTATTGTAAATAACGTCTCAATAACAAAGCTTCCTGTAATTAAACCTGCAAACATTGGTCCACAATATGTTACGATAGGTAACAATGCATTTTTTAAACCATGCTTTATAACGACAATATTTTCATTTGTCCCTTTAGATCTTGCTAGAATGATATAATCTTTATTCATAACATCCTGAAGTGATGCTCTTGTTAACCTTGTAATCATTGATATTGGGCCAAATGCTAATGCAATACATGGCAAGATATAGCTTGTCCAACTGGATAAGCCAACAAGTTTTACAAGACCAAGTTGTACTCCAAATAATATCATCATTCCAATAGCTAATAAGAAATTTGGCAATGATACACCAAGTGTTGCGATAAAAGTAATTACAGCATTTATTGATCTTTTTTTAGTTAATGCACCGACAATTCCAAGACCTATCCCTGTAGTAACAGCAAAGACAAATGAAATAGAACCAACAACAGCTGTAACAGGTGCTCTTTTTAAAATGATGTCTGTAACCTCTTGACCCTTTTTTGAGATAGATTCACCAAAATCCATAGTTACAGCATTTTTTAAAAAAATTACATACTGATCAAACAATGGTTTATTTAATCCATATTTTGCTTCCATTGCAGCATATGTTTCTGGTGAAATACTTTTATTATCTTGTGTAAATGGATCACCTGGAATTGCTCTACTTAAGAAAAATGTTATCGTTGCTAATATAAACAATGTCAATATTCCGACTAATATACGACTAAAAATATATTTCAACATGTTCTATACCCCCTCTTTGTAAAAAACAACTAATGAAAATAATATACAACTATTTTCATATAAATGCAACAATTTTCAGAAAGAAAATGTAAAATATTTCTGAAAACTATATAAATTATTTTACATTCTTCCTTATTATATGTTACAATAAAAATATGTTTGTGTATAAATTTTATAAATAAGGGGGAATTATAATGAAACTAGATATAAACTGTTTTGAAAAAATGAAAAAAAATAATTTAGATGGACTATTATTTGCTGTTGGAGCTAATTTTCAATTTCTTAGTAAATGCAATAATTTTCATTGGCAAAGAAGCTGTATGAACAATCTTGCTCCACATAAAAGTTATGAAAATTATCCTAGTGCAATTTTATATGTTGATAAGAATGCATCTATAACAATTATTTCCACACCAAAATTAAAAGACTATTTTATCAATCACCATGTTGTCGTAGCTTATATTGATCAAATGGAGGATACATTATCATCAATAATAAACTCCAAAAATATTGGTATTGGCTTAGATTGTTATGATTGGATTATTGAGACCTTAGCTGAAGTAGACAATAATATTAATACTTTTGAAGTCGAAAATATATTCAATGATATTAGATGTATAAAAACTGATGATGAAATAATACATTTAAGAACAATTGCAAAATTCACAGATGATGCAATGATGCATGTAGTAAAAAATATCAAAAAAGGCATGTCACAATTAGAAGTAGAACAAATGATAATGCAATATGGTTTAGACCATCATATAAGCGATTTCGCTTTCCCTGTTACTGCTGGATTTAAAACATTACATACGTTTGATGAAAAAGATAGTTTTAATTTTCCAAGAACATCTATCTTACAAGATAATACAGCCATTGCATTTGATGTTGGATTTATTCATAATGGCTATTGCAGTGATTGGGGTAGAACTATCTACTATAAAAAAGCACCAAAACATCTAAAAGATGGTTATAGCGCTTTACAAAAAGCTCAAGAATATATGGTGAGTAAAATAGTGCCTTATAAAACTAATGTAAATGAATTATACGATTTTATTTTAGAGGAAGTAACTAGGCTTGGTTATGCTCATGTATTAAGATACAAAGAAGAAAAAATGTTGGGACATCAAATTGGCATAGATTGTCATGAATATCCAATGTTAAATCCAAATGAAGATTTCACTTTAAAACCTGGGATGGTATTTTGTAGCGAACCAAAAATGATGTTTGATCAAGAGTGTTATATGAGAGTAGAAGATATGATTTTAGTAACAGAGAAAGGAGCAGAATTTTTAACGACCTTTGATCGTGAATTATTCGAATTTGATAATGATTAATTTTTATAAAACAAAAAACATAAATAAGACTAAAATATTTTATCAAAGATTAACACTTTCAGTATATTTTGAAAATGAAAATTCAATAATACTTGATAGTGGTGATGGGATGTTAGGATTTGTATTAGATATTAATGCTGAAGTAAAAGAATACTCTTGCATTTCATTTGATTTAGCTAGCACAACTGAAGTTGACCTGAAATATGAACAATTAAAAGATATAGCTTTAAACAAACCATCTATGCACCCAAATTTTCCAGTTTATTCATTTTTCTTAAAAGATCCAAATGGACTAAATATTGAATTTCAAACAATTATTAGATAACAATAGACTAATACTAATCTATAAAAAAAAGGCAAGAATTAATTATTCTTGCCT
>CAYJNO010000007.1:0-77803 GCA_964371715.1 uncultured Erysipelotrichaceae bacterium
TTAAAAACAAAAAATATGACTGTTTATAATTTCTAAACAGTCATATTGTCAACAACCTGAACAAAAGGAATAACATTATGTTATTCCTTTTGTTATTAATTCTTCTTTACAACGCTTGATTTTAATTTCATGTGACCAAAGCCATCTATTTTACAATCAATATCATGGTCATCTTTACTATCTAGTACAAGTCTTATATTTTTTACTTTTGTACCTACTTTTAAGTCACTATTTGCCCCTTTTACTTTTAAAGTTTTAATGATAGTAACATTATCACCATTATTTAAAATATTCCCTGCAGAGTCTTTAATAATTTTAACTTCTTCTACTTCATTAATAGACCATACATGATTACAGTCAGGACATACATAATTACCTTCATCTTCATATGTGTATTCATAATTACATCTTATACAATTCATTTTTCTTCCTCCTTATATAACTAATAATACCTTTATATTAAATACATCATTTGATGTATCAATGTTTAGTAATCCATTATTAGATTCAACTAATTTTTTTATACTTTTAATACCAAAACCATGGTTTTTCTTATCAAGTTTTGATGTGCTTAATTCACTATTTAATTCATTTATTATACTATTTTTAACTTCAATATATAGATTTTTATTTTGTTTAATAATACGAATATCAATCCAGGTACTTTTTGATTCAAAAGCATTATCTAACAAGTTTCCTAAAACTGTTGTGATAAGTGTTTCATCAAATTCTACCTCATGCAAATTTTCAATATTATAATTTATTTTGATATCATCTTTACTTGCCCTAAACATATAATAATTTAATATATTATCAATTAGTATATTATTACTATATATTTTAAAATTTTTAGCATTAGAAGACTTGAATATATCATCAATTTTACTTGATATTTCACTGTCTTTAATATCTGTTACGTAAAATAACTGATGTTTTATATCATGTTTTAGTAATGATAATTCATCAACCGTAATTTTTAAATCTTGATAGCTTTGTTTATATAATTCAAATTGTTTCTTTAAAACAATGCTATCAACTTGGTCACTAACTAGCTTATGGAAACGATAATAACTCCATAAGAAGACTATATTAATTATAAATATAGCTGCAACACAAACAGATAAAAATATAATTACATTAGCATCAATTAAATTTGATGCTGTTATTAATGAAACATTAAGAAATATAGTAACTATTGGAAGCAAGATATAGATTAATATTTCTTTGAAATGCAAATGCTTTAAATCAATAATATCAAAGGAATCATTAAATGTATAACTAATTAGCTTGATGCTAATATATGGAATCATTCTTATTAAAACAAAAGGAATAATACCACTTTGTTCAAAATCTAAAAACACTGAAGGAGTCACATTAATAATTACACTCAATATTAAAGGAACTAAACACTCAATTGATATCTGAATTGCTGAAAAAATAAAAGATATTATAATTTTATGATATAAACTACCTTTATAACAACATGAATAAATAAATATTAATGTAGTACTCAATAATAAATTAAGCATTGGAAAAAATTCAAAATATACTGCACTAAAAGAAAAAATAAACATTAAAACATAAACCATTTTACTATTAATATTACGATTTTTAATTTTGAAGCTAAAGTCCATAAAATCTTTTAAATTTTCAGTATATAAAAATGCCATTAACATTAAAAAAATTGTGAATTGTAAACTCATAATTTAAAACCTATCAATTCAATATATGCTAAATATTTTTTTAATGTTTCTTCTTTATATTTTCTTCCAATAGAAATTATTGTGTCATCGATGATTATAGATGATTTAGAATATGTAACATATTTTAAATTTACGATATAAGACCTACTTGGCATAGCAAATTCAACTTCATTAGTTAATTGTTCCCAAATATCACTAATTTTTGATCTAAATTCTAGTTTTTCATTTGCAGTATGTACAATAACCTTATGTTGTACACTTTCAATCATTATAATATCATCATAGAGTATTTGAAATATTTTACTATTTTTTTTAAAAACAAATGATTTACTATTTTTACGCTTATAAATATTATAAAAATCTGTAAATAGACCTAATAATTTATCATTACATATTGGTTTATCAATAAATCCAATTACATTTGCACTGAATAATTCCCTAATTCTAGAATCGTCACTTGACATAAAGCAAACCAATAGATTTAAGTTCAATAGTTTAATATTATTTAACACCTCAATGCCATCTATTTCCTTCATATATATATCTAAAAATAGTAAGTCATATGTATCAAGTTTAAAAGAATTTATCAATTCTTCACCACTATGATAGGTATCTACTAAAAACTCTAAATCATAACTAATTTGATATTTAATTAGTTCTGCTTTTAGTTTTTCTATAATTTTTATATCGTCATCACATATAGCAATTTTTATCAAAATTCCGCCCTCATGTACTATATTTTACAGTAAACACAATGTAGTTTCAATGTTTATTTTACAAGATTGTGTGATTTAAAAATATCCATTATATCTTTTTCGAAGACTTCAATACTACATTTATATGCATTATGATTTACAATACTCATTTGTATTAAATTATCATTAGTGACTACTGTAATTTGATATAAATCTTTTAGTTCATACACCTTACTTTCAATAAAGGCATCTGCAGTTTCATGTTGTTTTGTATAGATTACATCAATATTATTGAAATTATAGATTTGTCTTTTGTCATTGTCTACTTTATAGGCATCAAACACTACCATCATTTTTTGATTAATTAATCCTTGATACGAAAATAATATATTCATTAATTTTTCTTTTGCCATATTAAAATCAATTTCAAATGTTTCTTTAATTAATTCCATTGAAAACAATAAATTATAGCCATCTATTATTATAAGTTTTTCTTTCGAAATCTTTGTTTCGACAAAACTCACCACATCTTCATTAATATTAGAAATACGATCATAACTTACTTTTGGTTTTGATACCATTATTTTAGACATTACCCTCTTTAATTCATCATCATTAACTGTATAACGATTTGTAGTTACAATATTAGTGTTTAATAGTTTATAAAAATATGGTTCATGCATATAATTCTCTACTTCATCATATGTAACATAAAAGCTTTTTCCATTTTTAAAAAATATTGAACCGGTTGGATTATATGTATCTGTTTCACTATTGTAATTACTTTCTGGTAAATCATTTATTATTTTATAGTTTAAAAATTTACTATCAAACTTTGCATTTGGATATTTTTTGTTAAATTCAAGTTTAAATTCATGATGTTTTTTTCCTGTAAGCTCACCTTTGACTATAGATATCATTTCATTTTTAACTGAATAATTTGAATTTAAACAATCAAGTTCAATTAATATTTCATTTAATGATGAACTTTCAACCATAATATCATATTCATAATTTGGTTCTAATAAGCATGGATTAGCTTTTTTTAAACCATTTCTAATAGCCATTTTTAAAGCATGTATACTATCACTCGGTTTTGAAGATGAACTAAGCTTACATGATAATATAGTTATTTTAATATTATTTAATTTAAAATTATAATTAACTCCAAGTACATCATTTTTTTCTAGATAATCAATCAATTTTAATTGTTCAAAATATGTTTTATCACTTATACATTTATTCTTAATAATTTTTCCGCTAGCAGGTTCTAAAAGAACATGAACTTCAGCATAATGTCCTTTAGGTTCATAATGACCTACACCTTCTATAGTTTCATTAATTGACTCATAATAATTTACACTAATTGTCTGAAAATCAACTACAATATCAAATCTTTCTAATATTATTCTTTTCAAATATTCTTGATGTAATTCACCAAATAAATTAATAACTAATTTTTTATCTTCATTAAGATGTATGTTTAATATTGGATTTTCATTATTTAATTCAAATAATGTTTTAAATGTAAGTACTTTATCTTTATCACTAATAACTTCGTATGTAAGAGTATGTAACATATTATTTATTACAGAGGTGTCATCTTCTCCTATTATTGTTCCAACAACAGGATTTTTAAAACCTTTAATAGTACATACATCATTTTGACCAACTTCATTTACAACATCATATTTGTTACCACTATATAATCTTATCTGATCTATTTTTTCATTATCAATTACAGATTTTAATTTAAGTGTCCCTCCATTTATTTTCACATTAGCAAAGCTAATTCCATTTTCCTTAAATACTGAAAATATCTTTGCTGAAAAATTTTCTTTCACTTGTTGTGGTTTAGCTAAATTAACTAAATTATTTAATAAGACATCAATATTAATATCCTTTAAAGCACTACCAAAAACTAATGGTGTATATTCATTCTTATTAAATGATTTATTAAGTGTTTCATTGGTTATGGAATCATTTTTTAAATATTCATTTAAATTACTATCGCTTAACAAAGCTAAACTTTCAAAATCATCATATTCATAACAGTTTGTATTTAATACATTTTTAATATTGTCTAATAGTTCATCTTTACTATAGTTAGTACTATCCATTTTATTGACAAAAATAATCGTTTTTATGTTTAATTCATTTAACATCGAATATAAAGATTTAGTGTGCACATCAATTTCATTATGTCCATTTACAATTAAAATCACATAATCTAAAACACTTAAAACATTTAAAACTTCATAGAAAAAATCGTTATGTCCTGGTGTATCTATAATTGTAAAATCAAAATTTTGATAAGAGAACCTAGCTTGTTTAGCATTAATTGTTATCCCCTTTTCTCTTTCCATTCCATTAAAGTCTAAAAAGCTATCTTTGTTATCTACTCGCCCAAATTTTTTTATACTATTAGTCTTATATAGTAAGGCTTCAATTAGTGTTGTTTTTCCTGCATCTACATGTGCTAGGACACCAATATTTATTCTATTCATTAATTACACCTTTGTGATATCTAGTGAATCTAATTCTAAGTAAGTTAATTCATAACGGTTTGAAATTAAGTCAATATTTTCATAGTCAACAAATACTAAATTATTAGTATTTACTAAATATTCAAACCCTCTTTTTATACCTTTTTTTTCAGGATTTATTTTATTATATGCTAAACGATATCTTTTCAATGATTTAAAATCAACCTTTAATTCTTTTATTAAAGTGCCTGTTTTATTACTTGCAAGTCGATCTAATACTAAAACATCACGTAATGATTCATCATAATTTATTAATAATCTAGTAAAATCATCTAATGATATTTGATAATCATATGTTAAATTTTCTGCAAGCTTAAGCATTAAATCAAAAGGTTCTAAATTAGTTTTATTTAAAAGATAATCTATTGTAAGCACAAATCTTCCACTATTTACCATTCTTTCTAATATATCTTCTACTTTATGAATAATTTGTAATTCATCATGACTTATCCATTTTGTTTCAATTACTTCATATGGTGGGTTCTCATCATATTTATTAAAATATAAATCTTTATTTATCCTTAAAGTTGAACCATGTAATAACTTTAAAAACCCTAATTGCAACATTTGTGACTTTAGTATAAATGCTGTATTAAAGCTGTTTTTAAAGCTTGTTAAATCTTCATATGGTAATCCAGCAATTAAATCAATATGTACATGACAATTATTAAGACTTACTAAATCTTTAATATTATTAACTAAACGCTCAATATTAGTTTTTCTATTTATTTCAATTAATGTTTTTTCATTAAATGTTTGTAATCCAATTTCAAACTGAATTAAACCTTTTTTAGCTTTTGAGATAATAGTTAAAAATTCTGCATTTATCAAGTCTCCTGCTATTTCAAAGTGAAATGTTACATCTTTGTTAACACGCTCATCATTGATAATAAAATCTAAAATTTCATTACTTCTTTTAACATTAGCATTAAAAGTACGATCTACAAATTTAATTGTTTTAGTTGAACTATGTGATAATTTTATAATATTATTTTTAACAGTCTCAAAATCAAAATATTGAGGATGATCATCAATTCCTGACAAGCAAAAAGCACAACTAAATGGACAACCTCTACTTGCCTCTAAATATACAATTCTACCTTTAATATTATCCATAAACTCATTTGAATAGGGATTTAAATAATCTTTATAAACTTCTTTATCATTTGTGAAAACAGCTTCATTTTCACGATATGTTAATGCGCTAATTGTTTTAAAGTTTTTTGTTGTGAATAATTCATTTATTAAATCAGCAAAACTCTTTTCTCCTTTTGAACTGATAATATAGTCAACATCACTATTTTCCATTACTTTACTTTGATTAAAACTTACCTCAGGACCTCCAAGAACTACTATAAGTTGTGGCAATTTTTTCTTTAAGATATTTATTAACTCGTAAGTTTTGCTTATATTCCATATATAACAAGACAAGCCAATCACACTTGGACTTTCTTTAATAACTTTAATGGCAAATTCTTCTATATCTTCATTTATCGTGCCTTCTATTAATACTGATTCATAAGGGATTTTTGCATATTTTTTTAACCCTTCATTTAGATAATAAATTCCAAGTGAGGCATGAACATACTTAGAATTTAATGTACATAATATAATTTTATTTTTTTTCATAATAATATTATAATTAATTACATTGAAAATAGCTAATATTCTTTGTATAATTTTAAAGGAAAAAGAGGAAATTAAAAATGAGTAAAGTTAGAACAAGGTTTGCCCCATCTCCAACAGGTTATATGCATATTGGTAATTTAAGAACTGCCCTTTATGAATATCTTGTAGCAAAAAAAGATAATGGAGATTTTATATTAAGAATTGAAGATACAGATCAGGGTCGATTAATTGAAGGAGCAACAGATATTATCTATGCTACTTTAAAGCAATGTGAATTATTACATGATGAAGGACCAGATATTGGTGGAGAATTTGGACCTTATGTACAATCAGAGCGTATGAAAAGTGGTTTATATAAAGAGTACGCCAAAGAATTAATTGAATTAAAAGGAGCACATTATTGTTTCTGTGATGATGAAGAAGTAAATAGACAAAGATTAATTGCTGAAGCAAAAAATGTTTCTTTCAAATTTGATGATCCATGTAAACATTTAAGTGAAGAAGAAATTAATACTAAACTTGAATCATCTGATTCTTATGTTATTAGACAAACAATTCCAACTGAAGGACAAACATCTTTCACTGATGAAGTATATGGAACAATTGTAGTTGACAATAACACTTTAGATGAAGCTGTACTAATTAAAAGTGATGGATTCCCTACTTATAATTTTGCAAATATTATTGATGATCATACGATGGAGATAACACATGTAGTACGTGGTAATGAATATTTATCAAGTACACCAAAATATAATTTAATTTATCAATCATTTGGGTGGGATATTCCTGTATATATTCACTGTCCGCCTGTAATGAAAGATGAAAAACAAAAGTTATCTAAAAGAAATGGAGATGCATCATTCCAAGACTTAGTTGCGAAAGGCTATTTACCAGAAGCAATCGTTAACTATATCGCATTATTAGGTTGGGCTCCTGAAACTGAGCAAGAAATATATACTTTAGACGAATTAAAACAAGCATTCAATGTAAAAAGAATTGGAACAAGTGGAGCAATATTTGATATTGCAAAATTAACATGGATGAATGGAATGTATATTCGTAATATGGAGTTTGAACAATACTTTAATTTAGTAAAACCATATATTCTTGAAGCAGTTAAAGGTGATTTTGATATTAGAGAAGTTGCAACTATCTTAAAACAACGCTTAAACACATTAAATGAGATAACTGACTCAATAAAATTCTTTGATACATACCCTGCTTTTAATATCGATTATTATACAAACAAAAAAATGAAAACGACACCAGAAGTTGCTTTGAAATCATTAACTTATGCTTATGAAATGTTTTCTAGTTTAGATGATTGGAATAAAGAATTAATCCATGATGAATTAATGAATATTGTTACAAAATTAGAAATTAAAAATGGACAATTATTATATCCTGTTAGAGTTGCATTAACAAATACTGAATTCACACCAGGTGGTGCTATAGAAATTTCATATATTTTAGGAAAAGAAGAAACATTAAATCGTCTTAAGGAAAGTATTGATAATCTTAAATAATGAAATTATTTGTAAGTGATTTAGATGGATCATTATTAAATGATGATAAAATAGTTCCTTCAATGTTTAATGAAATGATAAATCAAGTATTTAATAATAACGATTATTTTGCTATTGCTACTGGACGTTCATATAATAATGTTGCAGAATTATTTGCACCCTATAAAGACAAAATAAGTGTTATATGCGAAAATGGCTCACAGTTAGTTATAAATGATAAAATAGTCTATAGTGCTACTTTAACAAAGGACGAAGTTAAAGAAGCAATTGAAATTTTTAAAAATAGAAATAAAGGTATAGCTGTTTTATGTGGTTTAAAAGACCTATATCGTATTAATTCTAATAATTACTCAACAAGTGATAATGAAGAATTACTGTATTATTATAAAGAATATAAAACTGTAAATAATATCGATGAGATTGATGATGAAATTATGAAAATAACAATTTGTATTTCAGATGGAGTAGAAGAAAATTTATATCATGACTATGATAATTTAAACCCAAATATTGGCATTAGCTTAAGCGCATTTGTATGGTTAGATTTATTTAAAAATGGAGAAAATAAAGGAAACTTAATTTCCTTACTTCAAAAACATTTAAATGTTAAGCAAGATAACACTTATTGCTTTGGAGATTATTTAAATGATTTGACTATGATTAATACAACAAAACATACATTTGCAATGGAAAATGCCCATGCAGAAATAAAAAGAATATTTACTAATCAAATCGGCTCAAACAACGATGCTAGTGTCTGTAAAAAAATAATAGAGCTTACAAATAAATAAAAAAAATGTTATCTACAAGTATACTAAACACTTAAAGTAGATAACATTTTTTATTAGAATAAATTAAATACAAATATGATAAATGGCATTGTAACAATACAAAACAAAGTTGATACACTAACGATTTTTGATGCATATTCAGCGTCTTTATCATATAATTCGCAAAACATTGCTGCAGAACTTGCACTTGGAGTTGCCATAGCGATAACTAATACAATCTTTAAGTTTACATCTATACCTGGAATAAGAGCTAAAATTATTGCACAAATTATTGGTAATATTATTAATTTAAATAAAGATGCTTTATAAACAGTTAAATCATTAAATAATGACTTTAAATCTTGTTTCACAATAAATATCCCAACCACTATCATTGCAAGTGGTGTATTTAAGGCAACTAAATAATTAACTGTATCTTGAATAATTAATGGGACCTCTATTCTAGCAAATAATACAATTAATCCAATCAATACTGCAATTGTATTTGGATTAGTTAAGATTTTTTTTAAAGTAACATCATGTTTATTTAAGGTTAAACAATATAACCCATGAGTCCAAGTTAAAATTGTAAATAAACTTAATATTGCAGAAATATAAATAATATATTCAGGGCCTAATATACCACTTATCAATGGTATTCCCATAAATCCCATATTACCAAATAAAATTGCAAATTTACTAATTCCATCACTTTTTTTATAAAATGGTAAAATCACAATATATGTAATCACATATAAAATCAAGTATAAACCAACAACGATACCCATATTATTAATTATTGTATCATCATATGGAATAAAAAACGAGTTCAAAATAATTAACGGAAATGCAACTTTCATTAATAAACTCGATATATCCTTTGTAAAACTTTCGCTAACTAGCTTTTTCTTGTATAAAAAAACACCAACTAACATTAAAAAAAACATTTTTAATATCAATATAAAAAGTGTAAATATAATATCCATAATCTAATTTCCCTTCAAAATAAAAAACTACTATTCAGTAGTTTTATTAATCCATAAGCCATCTATAATGATTGTGACTAACTCATTAAATGAGTTTTGATAGTCAACATGATCAAAGTTGTAAGCTTGCATTGAATTTACTATTGCTGTTTGAATAACATATCTTGTAAATGGTTTCATTTTATTTAGCCTAACTGCTTCATCCATGACACTAAATGTTATATCAAATGATTTAATAAATTTTGCTGCTATATAATCTTTATATTCTGGATATGTTAATCTTCCAATTTCTCTCATACCTAAATGATAATCTTTTAACTCTTCAGGAACAGTAGTCATTAAATTAAATATTTTCTCTTTAATAGTTAATGTTTCATCATCTACAATAGATAGTTGATGAATTTTAAGTTCTTTAAAATACTGTTCAATACTTGCTAAACACATTTGTTTTTTACTGTGAAATCTTTCATATAATACACTCTTAGAAATATTAGCTTCTTTAGCTAGCTGGTCCATTGTAAACTTATTGCCTTTACTACCAATAATTTTGATTACTTCTTTTGTAAGTTGATCCATATATTACTCTCCAAACTATAAAGTTAAATGCAAAATAATATTATCATTATTTAAACTTAACTGTCAATTAATATTCTTTTTTTTAAGTAAAACTAATTAACTTTAACTCCAATTTCATTAACCCATACATGATAAGATGATGCATCAATTTTAATTTCTCCAGTAGTTGAATCGACAGAAAAAATTAAACTTGCAGATTTACCGTTTGCCGATGCTGCTTGAGCTATTGGAACAGTATAATGAGTTGTTGTTGGTAGATTCATAATTTGTCTAATGTTATTTGATAATGTTTTAATCCATGGCTCTGGTACACCAGTTGTAACACTCGGAACAACACTACTCATATAAAATGCTCCAGGATTTGATTCACTTGGATTACTAACCCATCTAAACTCCATTACATGTCCACCTTCTACTCTGCTTGCTGGATCTGCTACTGCAATACTTACAGCATCAATGATATTCTGTGCTATTTGTAAGTCATTTGATTCTCTGCCCTTTTCAACATATTGAATATACTGTGGTGCAAGTACAACAGCTAAAACTGCAATAATCGCAATAACTACTATCAACTCAATTAATGTAAAACCTTTATTCTTCATTTTATTACCCCTATACTAAAACATTATCAATTTTTGATAAATATTTCAAATAATATAATAAAAAAATGAACTAATTAATATTAGTTCATTAAATTTTACACTTTTTTATATGATAAGTTTCCTTGTACAAATGTCATTAATACATTAGTATTTCTTATGTTTTCAATATCTTCTTCATAGATATTTTTATCTAGTAAAATTAAATCCGCATCATAACCTACATTTAAATTACCTTTTGTGTTTTCTTCAAAAGAATTAAATGCACATGCATTTGTGTATAGCATAATTGCAGTATTTAAATCAACTCCTTGTTCAGGATAATATCCACTTGCTGGTGCTGCTTTTAAATCTTTTCTTGTTACAGCACAATATAAATTATCAAATGGTTTTAAATCTTCAACTGGTGAATCAGTACCATAATTTAACTTTACACCTTTACGATACATATCACCAAAGGCATATGATGTACTTGCCAATTCTTTGCCTACTCTATCTTCTACAATATGCATATCATAATGAATAAAGATTGGTTGAACTAATGCATAAACTTCTTCATCTACAAAACGTTGAATCATAGCTTCATCTGTAATTTGAGCATGAACCACTCCATTTCTTAATTCTTTATTTCCATTTTCTTTATATGCATCTAAGATCATTTCAATAGCTAAATCACCAATACCATGTACAACAACTTGACAATTATTATTACTTGCAACTTTTACCAGGTCATTTAATTGTGTTTGTGTAAGACATGTAATTCCACTAGTTGTATTGTCATCATAATATGGTTGTCTTAACAATGCTGTTCTAGCACCAAGTGACCCATCAACAAACACTTTTAATGGACCAATACGATTATATTTATCACCTGAATTTGTAATAAAACCTTCATCAATAAATTTTTGATAATCATTTGGATTAAAGAATGTGCATTGATGATAAGCTTTTGGTCTATTTAACGATTTATTGTAAACTAATTTATATGCTTCATACATTTTTTGATAGTTATCTGTATTCAAATCATTTGTTTGTATGCTTGTTATTCCTTGACTTAATGCATAATCCATAGCTATATTAATTGATTCTGCCATTTCTTCAACAGTTTGAGCTGGTATATGGCTTCTAATTAATTCAATTGCATTTTCTGTAAAAATGCCATTAGGATATCCATTATCATCATAATAAAATTCTGCTCCTTCAATTTGAGGTGTATGTTCATCAATACCACATACTTCTAATGCTTTTGTATTACATACTGCAAGATGTCCACAAGCACGATTAAATAATATTGGATGTCTAGTAGATATTTTATCTAAGTCATGACGTGTTAACATTCTGTTTTCATCAGTGAAGTAATCTTGATTCCATCCACGTCCATAGACAAATTTACCATCTTCTACTTTATTTTTTTCAATAAATATACGTGCTTTATTAATTACATCCTCGATAGATGTTAACCCATAAAGTTCAACACTTTGTAAAGATACCCCAACACTATGTAAATGTAAGTGTGAATCATTAAATCCAGGAATAACACTATTACCTTGTCCATCGATAATATTAGTATTATCATCTTTAAAAGCAAGGATATACTCATTTGTCCCAAAGGCTTTAACTATCCCATTTTCAATTAAAAGAGCATTTGCTCTTTCATTTTGATTAATATATATATTAGCATTAAAAATAATTGTATTCATTTTTATTCCCCTCTTTTTTTGTAAAAAACAAAATAAATTACTGTAGCAATTAATGTTACAAATACTCCAATAATAGAAGTAATTGGATCTTCAACAAATGTATTTAATGTTAAAGCTATCATAATGATAATAGATAAGTAAACGATAATTGTAGGTACACGATATGGTCTTTCTAAATTAGGCATTTTTTTTCTTAGCGTTAAAACTGAACAGAATGTCATTGTATTAAATATCATACCTGAGAACACAACAAGTGAAGTAACTTGATTTAAATCTCTTGTAAAAATTAAAGCAATTGTAATAATTAAATGTACTATTAATGAAACGTGTGGTGTTTGATATTTTGGATGAACATTCCCTAGTGCTTTTGGTAACATATTATCACGTGACATTGCAAAGCATGCCCTTGGAAACACTAATACACAACCATTTAATGCTCCAAAAATTGAAACTATCATACATACTGTAACTATTGTTCCACCAACATTTCCAAATAAAATAGTCGATGCTTCAGTGCCTAAATAATATGAACCTGAATTAATTAAGGTATTAATTGTTTCCATTGGAACTACACGATAAATTGCATAATTAAATGCTGTATATAATACTGTAACTAAAACAATTGCAACAATAATAGATAATGGTATATTTCTTTTTGGATTTTTAATTTCTTCACTAATTGTATTTAAGTTTGTCCATCCTTCATATGCCCATAAAGTTGCCACAACTGCAAATCCAATCATTCCTAATATTGTAGGAATTGAAACTGTTGAAGTAAGTGAAGTTAATGATAAATCAGGTGTTTGATCCCCCATAAATAATCCTGCCACCAAAATTAAACCGATTGGAATTAATTTTCCTACCGTAAAGATATTTTGTATTATTGAACCTTGTTTTACTCCGATGATATTTAT
This sequence comes from uncultured Erysipelotrichaceae bacterium, assembly GCA_964371715.1. GTDB lineage: Bacteria > Bacillota_I > Bacilli_A > Erysipelotrichales > Erysipelotrichaceae > CAYJNO01. The sequence goes on from CAYJNO010000007.1 coordinate 13,648, forward strand.
AATCGTCAGTATTATAACCATTACAATAGCAAATAGTTTAACCATAATTGCACTCATTGGTAATAAGACACTTACAGCTGCTGCAAAAGCAATTGCAAGACCGGCAGTTGACCCACAACTACCTAATACAAAACTTGAAAGTCCGGCTGTAAATGCAACTGTATTGCCATATGCTTCTTTTAAGTAAACATAACGTCCACCTGCTTTTGGTAACATAGCACCAAGCTCTGCATAACATAGTCCACTAATTAATGTAACAATACCACCAATTATCCAGACTAATAAGGCTAAACCTAAAGACATGCCACTACGCATTAATACATAACTTCCAAGGTAGAATATTCCACTTCCTACCATAATTCCCACTAAGATGTTTACTCCATCAAATAATCCTAATGCTCTTTTTAAACTTACACTTGAAGTGTTTTCTTCAATACTATTGTTGTTTTCTAAATTTGTTGTACTCATACTTTCCTCCTAATAAAAATGGTCTTGTCATCGACAAGACCATTAATTTGGAATTAATGAACAAATGTCGATAGCTCCACTGTAGAACAGGAGTACATAGACTATTAATCTATATACCAGTATTACTTCATACCTAAAGTAAACTTCGGCATCATTGCCTTTCATAGATTTCATTGAATGTCTTCTCAATCTACTACTAATCTTTGATGCGCCTCTATCATTTTTATAAAATAAATTTAACACAATTTATTTTGTGTGTCAAATATTTTCAGAAATAAATTTTTGAAAATGTAAATTTTACAAGATTGTTACTTTTTATTTCTTTCAGTTAATTGTTTAATAATTTCGTTAACATTATCAATATTTAAATCATGTACGCCTGCGGCATTATAGTGTCCACCGCCATTAAAATTTTTAGCGATATCATTTACTTGTTGATATTGTGAGCGTAAAGAACCATTATATAGTCCTTCTTCTTTTTCACAGAAAACAGCATAAATATCAAAATCTCTTATCCCCGATAAAGAACCTACTATTTCTTTTGCTTGTCGATATGAGATATTAAATTTTGCAATGTCTTCTAAAGTTATAACTAAAATACCAACTCCTGATAAAACTTCTAATTTATTAGCAATCATAGCACTTCTAAACTTTAAAATATCTAAACTAACACTAAATGCATCGTTATTAGTCTGTCTTAAATCAACTCCATTTTTAACTAGAAAAGCAGCTCTTTCCATAGTTTTATATGTTGTGTTTGCTGTCTTGAAGCTTAATGTATCTGTTAAAAATCCTCGATATAAAGCATTAGCTGTTTTTTGACTAATATTTAAATTATTATTAATGATAAAATCAGTAACTATTTCACAGGTTGCCGCATAATTTGTTGATGCAAATTCATAATCAAACTCATCTTCATCTGGATGATGATCAATCTTAGCCTTACATTTCGCTAATTTAAATCTTTGATCAGATACACGATCAAAAATCGATACATCCATAATTAAAGCTAAAGAATTACTTATAGTCTCATTATCAACAAAAGGAGGTTTAGGGTAAACCCCTTCCTCCTTCTCTATGATAACTTCGACTTGTTTATTTTTATAGTTTTCTTCAATCAAATACTTCATTCCAAAAGATGATCCTAATGCATCAAAATCTGGATTTATATGAGAGTAAATTGTGATAATATCATATTTTGAAATCAACTCATGTAACAAGTCAAAATTCATAATTATTCTCCTATTAATTTATAAGTATCTCTTGCGATCATTACTTCTTCATCAGTTGGAATAACCCATACTTGTACTTTAGAGTTTGGAGTAGTTAATTGTACTTCTTTACCACGTGTTTTTGCATTTAATTCATAGTCTACTTCTAATCCTAAGAATTCTTCACATGCTTTGATTACTTTTTCTCTAATTGTAGTATCATTTTCACCAAGACCTGCTGTAAAGGCAATTAAATCAACTCCGCCCATTTGCATAGCATATCCACCAATTGTATTGATGATACGGTTAACATATACTCTATGAGTTAATAATGCTCTTTCATTTCCTTCAAAAGAAGCATCTTCGATATCACGTGCATCACTTGAGAAACCACTAATACCAATCATACCACTTTCTTTATTTAAAATATCAATAATTTCTTGTGCAGATTTATTTAATTTTTTAGCCATAAATGGAACCATTGCAGGGTCAACATCACCAGATCTTGTTCCCATCATTACACCAGCAAGTGGAGTGAATCCCATAGATGTATTTACTGATTTACCATCTTTGATTGCACCAATAGATGCACCATTACCTAAGTGACATGTAATGATTCTAGTTGGTTTATCTGTATTTAATAATTCAATAGCTCTATTAGATACATATGCATGGCTTGTACCATGTGCACCATATCTTCTTACTTTATGATCTGTATACCAAGTATAAGGTACAGGATATAAGAATGATTCTTCAGGCATTGTTTGGTGGAATGCAGTATCAAATACGAAAGCATGTTTTGCATTTGGTAAAGCATCTTTAAATGCATTATATCCAACTAAGTTAGCTGGGTTATGTAAAGGTGCAAGTTCTGCAAAGTCTTCAACATCTTTTACAGCTTCTTCAGTTGCTAAAACTGATTTATCATATTTTGTAGCACCTTGTACTACACGGTGTCCAGCACCTGAAATTTCTTCAAGAGAATCAACTACTTTTAACTCAACTAATGACTCTAATAATAAATTTACTGCTACTTTGTGATCTTCTAAAGGAAGTTTTTTAACGATTTTTTCACCGTTAACTTTAATTGTAAATATTCCTTCTTTTTGACCAATACGCTCAAATATTCCAGAAGTTAATACCTCTTCGCTTGGCATATTAAATAATTGAAACTTTAATGATGAACTACCACAGTTCACTGATATAATTTTGCTCATATGTTCTCCTCCTCTATATCAATACATTGTTTAACCAATGTTAAAACTACTTTATCTTTTGATTCTAGCAATTCCTTATATATTCTATCACGCAGTTTGAATTTTTGCACCAAATTCAGTTTACTTTCATAATTTTCTAGAGTATTTTCTGTTCGATTAATTAAATCATAAATTGCATTTTTAGAAATACCCTTTAAATCGGCTATTTCTTGCAATGAATAATCTTCGTCATAGTATAAGGTCATTACTTCAAATTGTTTATCTGTTAAAAGCTTACCATAAAAAGCTAGTTGCTTACTTATTTCTTCTTTTTTATCTATTGCTTTCATCTTTTGCTCCACTTATTAAACTATATAAATATAAGTTTAAGTCAAACTTTTTAAGATCTTGAGGTTTTTCACCTAAGCCTAAAAACATAACTGGAACAGAGATAATATCTTTAATAGCTAAGACGATGCCACCTTTAGATGTACCATCCATCTTCGTAAGTACAATACCTGTTAATTTAGTTGTATCATTAAAATTTTCAGCTTGTGATATACCATTTTGTCCTGTAGTTGAATCAATTACTAACCAACAATTATGTGGTGCATTTTCAATTTCACGCTCTATAACTTTATGCATCTTTGCTAATTCGTGCATTAAATTAACTTTATTTTGTAATCTTCCTGCTGTATCACATAGCAAAATATCAATATTATTTTCCTTAGCAAATCTACATCCATCAACCAATACACTACTACTATCTTGATTAAACTCACCTTTAACAATTGGAACATTTAATCTATCTGCCCAATTAGCTAATTGTTCTGTTGCACCAGCTCTAAATGTATCTCCTGCTACTAAAGCAACACTTTTACCTTCATTTTTAAAATATTCACATAATTTCGCAATGGTTGTTGTTTTACCAGCACCATTTACTCCAACAAGTAAAATAACGGTTGTTCCATTTTCATTATAAATGATTTGATCATCATATTTTACTTCATTATATAAGTCATACATTACTTCAACTAAAAAGTCCATAATATCATCAAAATCAAAGGCTACATATTCTTTTGACTTTGCTTTTAGTCTTGTAATTATTTTCTCTGCTGTTACGATACCAACATCAGCCTCTAATAATACAATCATTAATTCTTCTAAAAAATCATCATCTAATTTACGATAGACACTTTTAATATTTTTTAATTTTGACCCTAAATCATCTTTATTGCTGTTAAAACCTTGTAAATAAGAATCTTTATCTCCATTATTAAATATTTTTTGTTTTATTTTATCAAAAAAACCCATTATTTAACCTCCTTTTTTTCATCAGTCATTTCATAGGCATCTACTAATTCAACCTTTACTAATTGCGAAACCCCTTGATTTTGCATAGTAACCCCAAATAATAAATCACATTTACTCATCGTACCTGGACGATGTGTTACTACTAAAAATTGTGTATTTGAAGAGAAATTTTTAATATATCTTGCAAAACGTTCAACATTACCTTGGTCTAAAGCTGCATCTGCTTCATCAAATACTACAAGTGGAACAGATCTTACTTTTAATATTGTAAATAACACACAAAAGGCAATCAATGTTTTTTCACCACCTGATAAACGATTATTCATATTAGCAGCTTTACCTGGAGGTTGAGCTTCAATGTCTACACCTGTATTTAAGATATCATTTGGTTCATCTAATATTAATCTAATTTTTCCACCACCAAATAATGCTTGGAAAGTTTCATTTACATTAGCATTAATTTTATCAAACATTTCTTTGAATTGTTTTATCATTATGCCATCCATTTCGCTAATTGCTTTTAGCATTTGATCTCTTGAGGCACATAAATCATCATAACTTTCTTTCATTGTTGCATATCGTTCATTAACTTCATTAAACTCCTCTGGAGCATTCATATTAATGTTTCCAAGTGCAGCAATTTCTTGTCTTAATCTAACAACTTCATCTTTAGCATTTTCAACAATTTCACCATTAAACTTAGATTTTGCAAATTCAAATGTCATCTCATATTCGCTTGCTAATCGATTTAAACTATTTTCAAGATTAGCTAGTATTTGACCTTTCTTTGATAAATACTGCTTTTCTAGTTCATTAGCACGGTCTAATTCTTTTCTTATTTGCTTTATCTGTTGCTCTTTTCTTTCAATATCACTTTGTAGTTTTGCTTTCATTGTATGATTCGATTTCAAAGAAGTAGTAATAATATCCCTTTTTGAATATGCTTCATTTAAATTAGTAATAATTGAATCATTAAAGCTTTCTTCTTCAACATGTAAAGATGTTGGGTCTAATTGCTCTAAATCACTTTTCAATTTTTCATATTTTGCTCTTTTAGCTTCAAGCACAGGTTCAAGTCTTGAAATATTAATTCTTAATTCCTCTAATGTTGATCTTAAACCATTTTGCTCACTGATTATTTTTTGACAGTCATTATTTATAAGTTCTGCATTGGCTTGGAAACTAATTAAATCTTGTTTAATTTTATCAAATTCTTTTTGAGCAGTTACAATGCTAGCTTGGTTGTTTTTAGTTTTACCACCACTCATTGAACCACCTTTATGAATAACTTCACCATCTATAGTTACAATCTTATACTGATATCTTAAGTGTTTAGCAATTTTTGTTGCATTTAACAAATTATCACAAACAACAACATTTGCTAATAGAGAATCAACAATGTTAAGCATGTTTTCATCATGATCAACTAAATTAGCCATAACATCTATAAAACCTTCAAATGATTCACACATTAAATAGTGTTCTTTCACCATATGATTTGGTTTTAAAACTGATGATGGTAAAAACGTTGCGCGCCCTCCACTATTTTTCTTTAAAAATTCAATAGCTTTTCTAGCATCATCTTCATTTTCAGTAGCAATATGATACATGGCACCACCTAATGCTACATTTAATGCTTCATCATAGCTATCTTGCGCTTTTACAAGTTGGCCAACAACACCAATAATTCCTGTTAATGAACTTGCATATTCAACAATCGATCTAACTCCATGTTGATTATTAAATGGTTCTTTTAAAATATTTTCTAGTACTAAAAGACGGTTTTCATGTCTCCTAACAACTGCATCATTTTCAAATTTTGTTTGTTGTTTTTCATCTAGTGCAATAGTTAAAGATGTAAGTTTTTTTGTACTTAAATCTAAACTTACATTTAACTCATCATAACGTTTTTGACGATCATCATATTCAAATTTAGCTTCATTTAAAAGGTGTTCAATTTCTTTAATTTTTTGATTAACATCACCGATTTCAATATTATATTTTCTTTTTTCATCGATTTCTATTTTTCTAGTTTCCAAAATTTGAATTTCCGATACAACTTGCATTAAGCCTTGTTGTAATTCATTTATTTTATTTTCTATACTTCTAGATTCTGCTTTAGATTCATTATTTGCTGTTTCATGTATTTCTATATTTGTTTTAGCAATTGTTGTATCAGCATCAATATTTAACAATGCAGTTTTAATTTCTTCTGCATTTATCGTAAGTTGTTCAATATCACTTATTAAAACTGCAACTTCAATTTCTTTTAAAGCATCTTTTTTCTCACGATAAATTTCAGCTTTTCTTGCTTGTCTTTTTAATGGAGACACTTGTTTTTCTAATTCATTTAAAATATCAAGTGCTCTTTCCAAATTTTCTTTAGTTCTTGCAAGTTTATTTATTGTTTCAGTTTTGCGTTTTTTATACTTACCAACTCCTGCAGCTTCATCAAAAATTGCTCTTCTTTCATTTGGTTTAGCTTCAGCAAAACTTAAAATATTACCTTGTGAAATCATCGATAAAGTATCTTTACCAAGACCTGTATCTAAAATTAGATCAATAACATCTTTTAATCTTACTTTATTTCTATTTATTAAATATTCAGCTTCCCCAGATGCACGATAAATGCGTCTTGTTACTTCTATCTCTTTTAAATCACTATTTAAGTAGTTAGAATCATTATCAAAAAACAGACTAACCTCAGCCATTCCTACACTTCTTCGATCTTTAGCACCATCAAAAATAACATCAGTCATTTTTTCACCACGCAATGATTTTACTGATTGTTCTCCAAGTACCCATCGAATAGCATCAGTGATATTACTTTTACCACAACCATTTGGACCAACAATTCCAGTTACTGCATGATCAAAATTTATAACTACTTTATCTGCAAATGATTTAAATCCTTGTAATTCTACACGTTTTAAAAACATAAAATCTCCTTTGCCAACTCTCATAATTATAACAAAAAATCAATTTTTACAATAGTATTAATTTTCAATAGTATATCTATAGTAGTAGTTATTTACTCCTTCTATATTATGGCTTAGTTTAAAAGGTTTTTCTTCTAAGATATTTAACATACAATCATTTTGCATAAACAATGGATATTTAATATTATTTTGTTCTAAACTAAATTGATTTTTTTGGCATAAACCACAACCTTTATTAGTTTTTAAACATGCACTTATTACACAGTATTTTGTATTCATTAAAGTTCTATATCCGTATCGATATACTCCAACATTTGGATTAAACCCATATATATCTTTAAAGTGTTCAATAATCTTTAGTATTTCATATTCATTTAATTCTAATGATAAAAACACTGTTTCAATACCTAATTTATGTAATAAATAAATGCCATATGCATTAGTTATATTAAAGTTAAAACTTGTAATTTTTGTATTTTCATTAATATCAGCAAAACTATTAGCTATAATTGATTCATTACCTTCATTAGTTTCATTAATTAATGGTGGTAAGTAATTAATGTTATCATCACATAAATATTTATGTGGTGAACAATATATAACATTATCAAAACCTTTTATTTGTTTAGCATTATTTATTTCAACTACATTAGTTTCAGTATATTTTAAAGCTAATTCATCAAAATAATATGGTACTATTTCATGATCAAAATGTCTTTTTCTTCTAACACTAATAATTGTTTCTACAATATTTCTTCTGATATTTTTTAGTTCTTTTAAAGAAATGAAAACATCTTCAGCATTTATAACATTTATATTAAATTCTAAACCATTATATTCCTTAGATGTTAGTTTATCACGAATTTCTTGGTTGCTTATAGGTCTCTTTAGAGCATTTGATACAATTTCATCACCTAAAACTATAATTGTACGATACCCATCATTAATAGTACATTTAAGTTGTTTGCCAACATGCACATTAACTCTAACATCTATTTTAATAGGATTATTAAAGTTATCGATATCTTTTTTTATTGTTTCTAATTGTAAATGATCACTAGTCAATAATACTTCATCATTTACGTTAACTGGAAAATCTACTTTCAACTCACAATAATCACCCTTTAAAACATTGTTAACTAATAAGTTGTTTTGGTAAATCATATTACACACAATACCATAATCTTTATTCTTAGATACTATCCTTAACCCGTCAAACTGATTTAGGTCATGTTCTAACTTAATTGTAATATAAGGCTTATTAATCTTAACAACATTCCCAATTTTAATACCTAAATGATTTGGTCGATAATGATTAAATATTTTTAAATCATTAAACATGAATCCTTTAGTAAATTCACGATTATATAATTTTTTAAGTCCTACTTCTTCAATAATATTTAATTTGAAATCTTGATTATTTTCATAAGCTACTATAGCTTTCTTTATAGTTTTACATACATAACCTACGTATTCACTACGCTTCATTCTACCTTCAACTTTTAAGCTTTTTACACCTATATCGATCAATGTTTTCAATTCATTAATTACATTTAAATCTTTAAGGCTTAATAAATATTGGTTTGGATTAAACTTTTCATCTGTATCCTCATTTATTAAAGTATATGGTAATCGACAAAGTTGAGCACAACTCCCTTTATTGCCGCTACGGTTTTTTATTACACTACTCATAAGGCATTGACCACTATAACTAGTACATAATGCTCCATATATAAATACTTCAACCTCTAAACCGGCACCAACACACTCTTTTATAACTTCAATTGGTGTTTCTCTTGCCAAAACAACTCTTTTAACATTAAATTGCTTTAAAAATTCTATTCCTTGCACATTGTGTACAAACATTTGCGTTGATGCATGTATTTCTAAGTTAACAAACATCTTTGATACCACTTCCAATAAACCTATATCTTGGATGATTATTGCATCTACATCATTATTTGACAAAAAAGCTATTAGTTCAATAGCTTTTTCAAATCGTTCATCATCAATTAAAGTATTAATAGCAACATATACACTAACATTATGGATATGGGCATATTCTATGGCCCATAAATATTCTTCTTTACTAAAGTTGTTGGCACTAGATCGAGCACTAAATTCTTTCATTCCAAGATATATTGCATCAGCACCGTTATGCACAGCTTGTATAAAAGCTTCTACACTTCCAGCTGGCATTAATAATTCTGTTTTATTCATTACATTTATATTCCTTTGCTAAACCGCCAAGAGATGTTTCTTTTAGCTCAATAGCGATTTTTTTACCTGTAAAATTCATGGTATTAATAATAGTATCAAAATCAATGATATTTGGTTTAATATTATATAAATTTTTAGCAAGTAAATAATTATCTAGACATCTAACACTTGCTACAGCATTTCTTTCAATACAAGGTACAATTACATAACCTCCTATAGGATCACATGTTAAACCTAAATGATGTTCTATACCCATTTCTGCAGCATATTCAATCTCTTTAAAGCTTAAATCATTAATATATGCTAATAAAGCACTACCCATAGCACATGCTACACCAATTTCCGCTTGGCAACCACCAACTGCACCTGATATAGTTGCATTTTGTTTTATTATATTTCCAAAAACACCACTAACTGCTAATCCTTTACATACTTTATCTTTAGCAATTTTTAAATCATTAACTAAATAATAAACTAAAGATGCCATTACGCCACATGAACCTAGCGTTGGTGCTGTAACAACAGTTTCTCCCATAGCATTTTGTTCATTTGCTGCAAAGGCATAAGACATTAATTTTAATTTATCATCATTTAATGTTCTTGCTTTTTCATTTAATTCTTTTGCTACTTTTTTTACTTTTAAATCACCTTTTAGAAGACCTTCTTTTGTTAGCCCCTCTTTTACTGAATCTAACATATATTCTAAAATAGTTTCTAAATATGATAAAATATCTGGTTCATGACTTAGTACGTAATCTAAAAGATGATTTTCATGAGTCAAACAGTAATCTTCAATTTCTTTAAAATTATTAGCAAAATAAACTTCATCATTAAAATGGAAGTCTTCATTATAGATTTCAAAAGATCCACCACCAATTGAAAATACATCCCATATTTTTACTATTTTGCCATTGTTCTTACCAATAATTCTAAAACCATTATCAAAATCATGTTCCCAATCAAGTTTAAAAATTACTTCGCAGTTATAGTCTTTAAATGTATCCTCAATAATTTTATCTGTATAATGTCCTTTACCTGTAAGTGATAAAGAACCATAAAGTTCAACTGTAATTTGATTCACCTGTTCCTTAAAGTGTTTCAAATATAAATCACAAGCCCTTTTTGGTGCAACAGTATGTGAACTGCTAGGTCCAGGTCCTGCTTTATATAATTCTTTTAATGATTGCATTACATATTCTCCTCTAATATAAATAATGTTAAGACATCTTTTTTATTAATATTAGTATCCGTTTTAAACAAATAATCTAAATCAGATAAACCTTTATTAAATCTTAAAATCTCTTGTGTAGTTAATTTATAACATTTCTTCATTGTAGTTTCAATATAGTATGGTTTCTGTTTTAATGTGTTAATTATTTTATTTTGATCATAACCTTTATTCATTAAGACTTTTACTTTAAACATGAACCTAAACTGAGAAGCTAAAGAGTACATTAAAGCAATTGGATCATTATCACTTGCAAATAAATCATTTAACACTTTTATTTTTTTCGAAGACATTTTGTATACCATAGCATCGACTAATGCAAAAATATTTTCATTATATAACGGTGCAATTAAAGCATCGATAACTGTTTTATCAATTTTATCATCATATAAACTTAGTTTCATTAATTCATTATTCATTACAAATAAATCTAAAGGTAATCTATTAGCAAGATATTCCTTAATTTCTCTAGATAAATCTAGTTGATACTTATTTAGTAATTCTAAATAAAAAGTGTTAAAATTTTGATTCGATATTCCTTCAAAATTCAAAACCCTTAAGTATTTAACAAATAATTTATAAATTTTTTTACGTGAATCTAATTTTTCAGTTCCTTTGTTTTTATAAACAAAAAGAATTTCAATATCTTCATTTACATTTTCGAAATATTGTTCTAGATTTTTAATATCATATTCACTAATTTTACCTGTGCTTGTTAAAAAGCTACAATTTTCTATGATGAATAGTTTTTTACTTTCAAAAAAGTCAATTGAATTTACCTTGATTAAAAAGTCATCAAAGCTAAATTCTTTACTTTCATAATCAAATTTATTAATCGCAACACTTTGATAATTTTCACTTAATTCTTTTATTTTTTCAGTTATAAGATATCTCTCTTGGCCATAAATTAAATAGTTCATATTTACCTCTAATCCATTATAACAAATTCACTTTTAAATTATTAGTAAATGATGAATTATTTTATTATTTATTCCAACAATATTATTTGATTATTTGTAGTTTTAATAAAATTTAAATACTTAGTCATAAAAAAACTAATATCACCATCTTTTTTAGTATCTATGATATAGACATTATTATTTATCAATGTATTAACAACACTGTAATGCGGATGATTATATTTATTTCCAGCAGAGATTATTCCAATAGATGGTTTAATTGTTTGAATAAAGTTTGAACTTGTTGAAGTCATTGATCCATGGTGAGCAACTTTTAAGATATCAACTTTTAGATTATTATATTTATCTATTAATTTTTCCTCAACAACTTTAGATATATCTCCTGTAAGTAAAAAATTTAAATTATTAACATTAAATAAGTAAACTAAGCTATTATCATTATCATTGTCATAAATATTATTATTTAAACTATATAATTTAAATTTACTATCAATATTTTGATGAGTCACTATCAAATTTTTAATATTATAATCCTTGTATAAATTAGCCACATTTCCACTATGATCATTATCATTATGCGAAATAATTAAATAATCAATAGTATCTATCCCATATGCTTTTAAAAAGGCATTTAAATATATAAAACTACTCTCTTTTCCAGTATCATACAATATTACTTCAAAATTAAAACGATCAAGTAATAAAACACTATCCCCTTGCCCTACGTTAATGAAATGAACCGTAGTAAAGGGATTAAAAAGATTAAAATACATAATTGCAATAAAAGCAAATATACAAGTTATAAATGATTTATTAATACTATAAATTATTAGCAATATAATAATCACAAAGATATTAACCTTACCATTTATGATAATGCTAAAATCTTCAATAAATTGAAAAAATACCACAATTATATTTATATAACTCTGTAATAATTCAACATTAAAAATGAAAATTAAAAGTACACAAAATATTAAGCCATATATTTTAATCAATGAACGATAAAAGATACTAATTAATAGATTAAATTCAAAATAATACAATGATTGAATTAACATACTGGTAAGTATACCAATACTTTTACCTTTTTCATAATAAAATAAACTAATTATCCCAAAACAGAAAGGAAAAACAACTGATAAACTCAATACTTGTGTTGGAAATACAATCAATAATAAAATTAAATTTAATGCAAATCGATCATATTTATTAATATTAAATACTTTTAAAATTCTTGCTAATAATAATCGATATAAGACTAAATTAAAACCTAAAATCAAAACAAAAACAATTAATACAAATACATTTATAATATTGATATTATTATCTGAAAGAAAAAAACTAAATATAAAAGTTAAAAATAAAAGTAAGCCATTAAATTGATAACCACTTTTAAGTAAAACATCATTTAAATTATCACTATTATAGTTAAACAAAAACTTTAAATATAAATCTTTTAAAATATCATTTTCAATAGTATTTAAATAAGAAAATAATTTATTCCTTAAACTATTTCCTTCACTTACCAATGTAATATCATCTGCAAACACCTGATACTTAACGTTACTATTTTGATAGTATTCATAAAAATTAAAGCCAAATGAAGAATAAAACTCTTCATTTTTATTAACATCACCCGTAAAAATAATATAATCATCATAGTTTAAATTTTCATCTGTAATAAGTAAAGTATTATTTCCCTTATATGAAATAATATAGCTATTACTATTTACGTCAATTACATATCCCTCATTTTGATAGACTGATTCTGGTAACTGTATAAAAAAAATTAAAAATGATAAAACACATAAAAAACTATAGTCTTTATATTTAAAATAAACGATAAGCATCATCAATAAAATTACAATTAAACTTTTAAATATTAGAAAAATATATAGTAATATTGCAAATAATAATAAATGATACTTCATAACCTAATATAATCTTTAAGTTGGTTAAACTTTGCTTCCTTAATTCCTTCAACCAACATAATATCCTCTAATGTTTTAAATAAACCATTTTGTGTACGATAATCTATTATTTTTTGCGCTGTTTTTTCCCCGATTCCAGGAAGACTATCTAATTCCTGTAATGTTGCTGTATTAATTGATATTAATGGTGTTTCTTTTTCTTCTTGAAGTATAATTACATCCTTATCTTCTAGTATACTTTGAAGATTATACATTGAAAGATCATAAATATCTTCAACTTCTATCAAAGTAAATAAATCTTCAATTGTTGAATATTCATTTAAAGTATATAATCCACTTTTTTCATGATGCCCCTTTACTTCAACAATTATTTCGTCATCTGTAATAGAGTTAAAATCAATTACTTCAAAACTCACCATTCCAATATATAAAATAAATATAAAAAAAATAAGTAGTCGCATAAAGGTCCTCCTACTTATTTATTAAATTATTAATTAAAAATCCTATTTAATTTCTAATACTTTGACTTTATATGGTTTTTTAACTTTAACAGTTACTTCATCTCCAACCTTACAATCCATCATAGCATCAGCTAATGGTGCAACATTAGATAATTTACCATTAATTGGGTCAGCTTCTACTGAACCAACAATTGAAAATACTTTTTCAACATTAGTGTCAATATCTAAAATTGTTACTGTTGATCCAATTTTAACAGTTTTTGTTCCAACTACTTCATCAATGATTTCTACATTTTGAAGCATTAAATCTAAGTCTCTTAAGCGTGCTTCAATTTTTGCTTGACGATCTCTTGCGATATCATAGTCTGCATTCTCAGATAAATCTCCAAGTTCTCTAGCTGCTTTTAATTCTTCAATAACTTGTGGTCTTTCGACATGAAGAAGTCTTTCTTGTTCGCTTTTTAATTCTTCTAAACCTTCTTTAGTTAAGTAAATTTTTTCCATTTTGCCACCTCTATCGCTCATCATAATATCATATATCTATGATTTTAACTAGTTATTTATTATTTTTTTGTAAATGCGCTGTAATTTTAGTACAAATCATATCAATAGCAACATGATTTGAACCTCCTTCTGGAATAATCAAGTCCGCATTTTTCTTAGTAGGTTCAACAAATAAATCATGCATAACACGAACAACGCTAACATATTGTTCAATTACACTATCTATTGTACGACCTCTTTCCTTAACATCTCTTATTAATCTTCTAATAAATCTTACATCACTTGCAGTGTCAACAAATAATTTAATGTCTAATAATTCCATGATTTTTGCATTTTCTAAGACAAATAAACCTTCAATAATAATTACTTGTGTTGGATCAATAACTTCAACTTCTTCTGCTCTATTATGAACTGTAAAATCATAAATTGGCTTAGAAATTTTCTTTCCGTTAATTAAATCATTAAAATGTTCAAACATTAGTTCTGTATCGAATGCATTTGGATGATCGTAGTTAGTTTTTAATCTTTCATCCATTGTAAGATGTGTTTGATCTTTGTAATAATCATCTGCTCTAATAATTTTAACAGATGAATTTTGGTATGATTCTTTCAATTTCATCGCGATTGATGATTTTCCAGAAGCACTACCCCCTGCAATTCCTATAACAATTGGTTTCATTAGAAATTTAACCCAAATTTCTCAACATAATCTAAATGTTGTTCGTATGTAGATGAATAATATACATCTCCTGTTCCATTTACATCCGCAACAAAGTATAAATAATCACTTTCTATTGGATTTAAAACTGCATTTAAAGCATCACGTCCAAAACTTTTAATAGGACCTGGTGTTAAACCTGGATAAATATATGTATTGTATGGTGAGTTTACATCAGGGTTTGTTTCACACACCGTCCAATCATCTGCATCAGTCATATCAACTGCATAACAAATCGATACACTTACTTGAAGTAGCATATCTTGATTAATTCTATTTAATAATACACCTGCAACTAATCCCATATCACCTGGTTTTCCAGCTTCTGCTTGTACAATTGAAGCTAGAGTAAATATTTCATGTACTGAAAATTCACTTGCAAGAATTTGTGATTCAAATTCTTTGTATAAAGCAAGAGTTCCATCTAACATTTTTTCTGTAACTTGCTTTGGTGTTGTTTCTACAAAGAAATTATAAGTGTTTGGATGTAAATATCCTTCTAATATATATCTAACATCTGAATGGAAAGCATCTTCAGTAATAAATGGATATTTTTCCATTAACTTTCTAATCTCTTCTTCATTATTCCAATAAGCTAATAATTCATCTGACGTTACATTTGTTTTACTAGATATTTTAGTAGCCATATCTTTTAGCCAATCACCTTCAATAAAAGTAATTGATACTTCATTTGACTCAATATTAGAGGCATCACTTAAGTAATCTAATATATCATTAGTACTCATAGCACTATTGATGTAAAATGCACCACTTTTAAGTTCAGGATTTACTGCTCTAAAATATAACATTGCTGAAAATTCATCTCTTATAAACCCTTTAGCTTCTAAGTTTGCTATTACTTGAGTTGCACTTTGACCTGGTTGAATTTCAAAGTATCTATCTGCAGCATTTTCATTTAATTTACCTAAATTTAAAACAACATAAACTACAGCTGCACAAACAATCAGCAATATTGATAAAACGACAATTAATATAATTCTTCCAATACTATTTTTTTTACTTCTCTTCTTGCTCATTGTCGCCATCCATCTCATCTACGAATGTATTAAATACTTCTTCAATCATTTCATATTCTTTTTCTTCAGTTATTTGTTCTAAGTTACCTTCTTCATCATAACTACAAACAAAAGTTTCTCCACTTTCATCTTTTGGATCTGTGAATACAACGTATGATTTATTAAAATCATCATTTTCAAAAGTGAATAATATTTCCATTTCCTTTTGTGTTCCATCATCCTCGATGATAATTAATTTGTTTGAATCCATTTTATATTCTCCTTTATTTACTATCTAAATAACCTTGTAGTATTACTACTGCAGCCATCTTATCTACAACTTTGCGTCTTTTTTCTCGTGACATGTTACCTTCAATTAAAATTTTATTTGCAGTAACTGATGTTAATCTCTCATCCCAAAGAATTACTTTTACATCATTCATTTTTTCTAATGATTCTTTAAAATCAATTGAAATTTGTGCTCTAATACCAACATCACCATTCATATGTTTTGGCAAACCTAAAACTACTTCATCTACATTATTTAATTTAATGAATTTTGAAGTATATTCTAAAGCACTTTCATAATCATCTTCTGCAAAACGAAAAACTTCTACTGGAGAAGCTATCATTTTCATTAAATCACTTTGAGCAACACCTAAAGTTTTTGAACCTAAATCTAAACCAATAGCTCTTTTCATTTATTTATTGCCCTCTAAATAAAAGCGTACTAATTCTTCAATAATTTCATATCTTTCTACAGATTGAATAATATTTCTTGCATTTTTATGACTTGAAATATAAGCAGGATCATTAGATATCAAATAACCAGATAATTGACTTACAGCATTATAGCCTCTTTCATTTAAGGCATCATTAGTTAAATTTAAAACTGATTTTATATTATCTCTACGGACAGCGTCGGCTTCAAACGGCATTGTTTCTGTTAATTTATTTGTCATATTTTTACCTACCTTCACTATAATGATATCTTAATTTACGCAATAAATAAAGCGTATGCATAAAAAAACTCAAAAATATCAATATATAAATAAAAAACTTGATTTTTTTATCAAGTTTTTATCACTAATTTATAAAACAGCTATTGCACTACCGATTAGATTTAAATCTTCTCCACTTAATAGCTCATAGTATGTTGAATGTTCTTTTACTAAATAATCTTTTAAATAATAATCAAATTTTTCTTTGAAATCTTTTAATTTAAAGAAAGTTGATCCTTCACAAACAATGGCAAATGGTTTAGTTATATCCTTACCTTTATTTGTTTTTAAAATAGTAGCACTAATTTTAATTGCACATATTTTTGCAGCTCTTTCCACTAGTTTATCAATTATTTCATATATAACTTTACGATCATCATCATTAGAAAGACATTTCACAATATCATTTTCTGCATTAAAGCAATCATTTAAATATAAACTTGCATGAATTAATTCAAAATCTTTAATTTGTTTAAGTTTATCATAGCAAGTCTCCGTGATAAGTCCTTCTTCACCAGCTTTTAGTAAAGTTAGGTAAATTACTTCACCAAGATAACGACCAGAAACCATTTTTTCTAATAATTGTGCTCCTGGATTATTTGTTGTTTTATCATATTCAATATCAATAGTCCCTAATGGAAGATTAGCATAATTACCACTTTCCATATTATAAATTCTTCCACTATCTTCTGTATAACAAGCATTTACACCAGTCCCAAAGATAAATCCTATAAACCCATCGAATTCTCGTGCTGCATAAACACCTTTTCCACCTAATAAAGTTGCAACAGTATCATTCAAAACAGCAACTTCACGTTTTAAACCATCTATACTTTCAAGCTTATCAACTAAAATAGCTCCAACTTTTTTATCAACGATACTTGGTGCCATAATTCCTTTTGTCCATTCAATTAACTTTGCATCTCTATCTTCTGTAGTTATTGCAGGATACGAGAAACAATAACCTAATTTATCTAGGTTTGTCATCACGTTTTTTGATGCATCTGCAAGTGCATTTAAAAACTCATCTTCACTTACTTCAACTTTAACTCCAGGCATACTCGTTTTATATAAATCATTAATAGAAACATTATAGTCTTTATCAAAGCTTACTTTAGCGACTCTTAAATTAGTTCCTCCAGCATCCATTACCATAACTTCTTTTTCAGTAGTAACATCACTTTTTAAATCGATATATGTATCGATCATTTTTAATGAACCACCTTCCCTATTTAATCCTTTTTCCATCTCTTCTATAAATTTATTTGTTTCCAAATTCATATCTAAGTTTTGATAATTCATTCCATACTTGTTTAAAAAGTTAACAACATTTAATTTCATTCTAGCTTTTATGCCTCCTTTGTTTTATACTATTATTATATTATAAATATATAATATTAAAATGATTTTTGTTTAAATATTACATTGTTTTAAAATATGTATTAAATTTCATATTTTATATTGCATATTATGCTATACTATGATATATTATTTAAGCACAAATTAATGATGGAAGGAGGGGTTAGATATGTCAAGAGTATGTGCCATAACTGGTAAAAAAGCGTTATCTGGTAACAAACGTTCACACTCACTTCATGCTACTCGTCGTAAATGGAATGTTAATTTGCAAACTGTTAAAGTAGTAATTGATGGTAAACCTCAAAAAGTACGTATGTCAGCTCGTGCTTTAAAAACGCTTAAAGCAAAACAAAACGTTGCATAAAAATAGACGATTCACTCGTCTTTTTTTATGAGTATACTACATAGTTTACAAATTAAATGCTCTAACTATGTTAGAGCAAGTGTTTAAAGTTAAAGGGAGAATAAATTTATTCTCCCTTTTTATTATCCTAAAGCATATTCTTCAATATAATTTTTAATATCTTTAACATATCCGGTAGTATTACCTTTTTTAATTACTATATCTATTAAAGGTTTTGCCTCTTCTATTCGATTTAGATGCATTAAACAAATTGCCTTTTTTGAAGCTATAATAACTTCATCTAATTCATTTAAAATTAAATAGTTATCATACAATCTTAAACATTCCATATAATTTTTATAATATAGATTATGTACTATATTTAATTTATTTAAGCCATCTAACATAAACTCTTTATCTTTTTGCTGTCCATATATTTGTCGTAATTCTTCATAATCTTGATCATTATAGTCTAACATTAACATTGTTTGTTTATACATCAATGTTTGCTTAATAAAGTCATATGATTCTAAAACAATTTTTGCTAATTCTAAATCACCATGATAAATCAATAAATTTACATATATTTGACATAAATAAAAATTATGATAACGTTCCACATAATCTTTAAATAGTGGTAAAACAATCTGTGGGTTACACTCTTTATAAATAATATCATCAAAGATACTGATTGCTCTATTATACATATTTAGTGATACTTTAAAATATAATAAAATAAGCATCATTGATGAAATCATAATAATAGCTAATCCAATAATTGATGATTTAAATATACTAACTGAAATAATTCCAATAACTACTACACAAAGAATAAATAAATATTTTACAAGACTAACAAAAAACATTTCTTTGATAAACTTTTTATCTAACTCTTTAATTTTTTCATCTTCAATAAAGACTTTTCTATTTATTTTTTTATTTAAAAGATATATTGTTTCAATTGGCAATAATAATATTACAAATGGACTTGTAATAGCGCAAAATAATATTCCTAAAATAAACATTATATATTTTAGGATATTCTTATTACTAAAATATATATTTACAACTTTTATATAAAATATATAATGAATAATACTGTAAAACAATAGTGATACTATAATTCCAAAAACATTAAGCATATCATTTAATATAAAAAACATGCTTAATGATAGAGTACAAATTACTTGTTGTTCAAACAAAGATTTAATACGATAATAATTCATAATTCCCCTTTTTAATATAAATTATTTACTTCTTTTTATTAGATTTACGTTTTAATAATTTGCTTCCAGGAATACCTGGTTTTGTCATTGCATTTATATCTAATATTTCATCTAGTTCTTCTTTAGTTAATAAACTATTCTCTAAAATAAGTTCCTTTAATTTTCGATTCTCATTAAGTGCTTGTTTAGATAATTTTGAAGCTTGACTATAACCAATATGTGGTGCAAGTGCTGTAGCCGTACCTAATGAAATATCAACTAAATTAGCACAATGAGCTTTATTTGCTACAATATCAACAACACAATTCTCTCTTAAGGTATAACATGCACGTGAAATAATTTCTATGCTTTGAAATAAATTATAAAATAAAACTGGTTCAAATACATTAAGTTCCATTTGCCCTGCCTCTGCCGCTTTTAGAATTGTTACATCATTTCCAAATACTTGGAAGCATACTTGATTTACAACTTCTGGAATAACAGGATTTACTTTACCTGGCATTATAGAAGAACCTGGTTGTCTTGATGGTAAAATGATTTCTCCAAATCCTGTTTTTGGACCTGAAGACATTAATCTTAAATCATTACACATCTTAGATAAATTAACACATAAAGTTTTAAGTGACGAGCTAGCCCATACAAATGGATCAACATTTCTTGTACCATCGATTAAATCTTTACTACTACTTAATTCAATATTTGTTATATCACATAAAATTGGTATCAAATAACGACGATATCTTTCATCAGCATTAATTCCTGTACCAACAGCAGTAGCTCCCATATTAACTGATTTTAAAGTTTGAAATGCTTGCTTAATTCTCTTCATATCTCTAATTAATGATGTAGCAAAGGCATGAAATTCTTGTCCCATAGTAATTGGTACTGCATCTTGTAAATGTGTTCTACCAAGTTTAATAACTTTATCAAATTCTCTTGCTTTTCTAAGTAGTTCTTCAATTAATAAATCAAGTTCATATAATAAATTATCAACTAAAAATAAGCAAGTTAGTTTGCCAGCTGTTGGAAAAACATCATTCGTACTTTGCCCAAAATTTATATGATCATTAGGATGGATAAAGTCATAACTACCTAATGGATATCCAGCTAATTGTCCAGCTCTATTTGCAATAACTTCATTAGCATTCATATTAACACTTGTTCCAGCTCCACCTTGAATTGAATCTGTAATAAAAGAATCATTTAATTTACCTTCTATTATTTCATCACATGCCAAAATAATATACTTTAATCTTTCATCATCAATAATACCACACTTGTTATTTGCAATAGCACTCGCTTTTTTAACCATTCCTAAAGATTTAATCATAACTGGATGAGTAGTTGTTGAGGTAATGAAAAAGTTTTCAATTGCTCTTGTAGTTTGTGCTCCATATAATGCATCTTTTAATACATTAACCTCACCAATTGAATCTTTTTCAATTCTGTATTTATTGTTTTCCATTTTTTCACCTAATAAAATTTTCTAATAACTATATTTTAGCTTATTTAGTTTAACTTGTAACTATAATTTTCACTTATTTTTGTTTTCTTTTTAGTAAATTAAATATTAGTATTAAACAATAAATAAATAAAATAACTAATGTACATAAAACCCTAATATTGTCTTTATCAATTAAAATATTAATAACAGTAAAATCAATATAATTTATTAAAATATTAATTAATAATATACTATTAATCATAATTATAAACTGGATCAAATACAAAATTGAATAGTATTTTTTCATTAAAACATTGAATGATTTTTTTAAAAATCTTTTATCTTCATATTTTTGAATATCAAAGCTTAAGTTAATTAAGCGATATTTATCATCAAATATTTTTGCAAGATCATCTTTTAAATGATTAAGAAGTAACTTTTCTTTTAAGTATGAGACCATTTTATAATTTAATAAATTTAAATTATCTATATATTCAATACTTAGTGCACTATTATATATTTCTTCAAGCTTGATTAAACTCTTCTCATTTATATTATTTATTTTGAATTTTTGAATTAACATGATATCTTTAAATAAATAATTTTTGGCAATTAAAATATTTTCAATAATCATATAAATATTAATTATGCAAGAATATCTATAATCATCAATATCAACTTTATAATAGTTCATCATTTTATCATTCACTATAGTATGTTCTGTTTTACCATAATTATTTTTAATATATAAATGATTTTGATGGTTTTGATTATCAGTAATTTCTTCAACTATTGAAAAATTTAGATTTAAACAAGTTAGATCATTGTTTTTTTTCATAATATTTTTTATTGCTTTAGTATACATTTGTTCAATTGAAGAATAACGATATTTAAATTCTAAATGTGTTAATGAACTTTCTTCATCTAATAGACCCATTAAGTTTTCATCGAGTAATATATTTTCAAAATCTTTATCTAATATATCATTGTAGCTATATTGTGTTGTTACTATTGAATATCCATCTTTAAATACACTAAAAAAAGCAGATACATCAATTAATTGGTTATCAATGAATAGCTTTATTGATGGTAAAATTATTCGTACTGCATCATTAATTTTTATATTGTCATTATTTTGATAATTTTTTAAAGCAATAAAAAGATCGTTTTTATAACTATTATCATCAGTTGATTCATCAAATTCCATTTTCAAATCATATAAATCATATTCTTTAATTATATTCAAATAATCATCAAATGATGTTTTTTCAGTTTCATCATGATAACTAAAAACCTCTAGTCTACTTATTATCTTCATAATTTTCCCCTTTGCTTTTTATTAGTAATGTTATTTTTATTTTAACACCAATCTAGTGATAATACTATAATATAACTTTACAAAAATTATTTAAATGTATCTAAATATTAAAAAAACTTAAACTAAATAGCTTAAGTTTAAAGTAATTAATTTGAATAATAGAATTCATCTGTTGGAAGTGCATTACCAATAGTTTTTGGATTTTGGTTAAATAATACTTCTAAATAACCACTTAGTTTTTCTTGCATCTCTTCTCCAGTTATATAAACAATATTGCATTTCGGAATAGCAACTAAAGCTACATCTTCACTAACAATTTCGTATTTTCCTACAAGTTTTGCACCCTCTTCTACATCTTCATTAATAAAGTTTACTGAATCTTCATAATGAGTTAAAAATGTTTCAATTGCATCAGGATTATCATTAATAAACTCTTTTCTAGCAACTAATACTCCTGTTACTAAAGCACTATCAGTATCAGTATTTTCCCACTCTTCAGTTAAATCTAATGCAACATTTAGATTTTCATTTTTACTTAATGCAGTTGTAACAAATGGTTCTGGTAACATAGCAACAGCATTTTCATCAGCTATAATAGCAGAAAGAACTTCGGCAGCTTCTGATTTCCATTCGATTGTTACTTTATCTGTTAAACCATGTGCATCTAATAAATAAGATAATGCAAGATCTGGTGTTGCCCCTTTACCTGTCGCATATATTGTTTTACCTTCTAAATCAGCAATACTAGAAATTGTATTTGAGTTTTCAATAATATAAAGTACCCCTAATGTATTTAAGGCAACTACTTGAATTTCTCCATTGGTAGAATTAAAAATAGTTGATGCTAAATTAGCTGGAACAGCAGCAATGTCGATTTCACCTTTAGTAAGTTTTGTAACAATCTCATCAATTGAACTTAAAATTTCGAATTGATAATTATTGTCTACAATCTCACCATTTTCAACTTGATCCATAAATGATACAAGACCCATAGCTGTAGGACCTTTAAGTGCATTGATTGTAATATCAACAGGTTCATTTGCTACAACAGGTGTTGGAGTTGGTGTTGCTTCAAACACTGTTTCTTCATTTGTTGTGCTACATCCACTGATTAATAATAAAGCTAAAACTAAACTAAAAATTTTCTTCATAACTTCCTCCTCTTATATTTTTTTAAACCATCTAAATCAAGTATAATTATATTCTTCTTTGATATTTGTATATAATTATTTGATTTTAAATATGATAATTCTCTAAATAATGATGCTCGAGATATCCCAAGATATAGTGCAAGTTTATCAATATTCATCATTTTTCTATATGAATTTTTTAAAATGTATTGTGCTAGTTTTTTTCTAGCAGATTGAATACATAACTCTGATAAACGGGATAATAAAAAATCAATTTTTATATTATAGTAAGTAATTAATTGTTCTAATAATCCAAAATCCTTTTGTAACATTTGAATTAAAGTGTCCTTTGAAAAAATAATTATCTCTGCATTTTTTGAACAGATTAATTTCGTTTTAATCTCTTTATTTGTAAATAAATTACTTAATCCAAAACAATCATTATTACTTAAGGTTGATACATAAATATCACTTCCATCAATTAATTCGCTATAAACTTCAATTTCTCCACTAATAATATAATATAAGTTCTTCGAATTATTTATATCAATGACATCATTTTTATTAATATTTTTTGTACTATGATTATAATTTGTAATAACATCTTTATCAAATAACTTATAATTTTCACTCATTATTCTTCTCCTATCTACATAAATATATCATATGTACTATTTCTTAACAAGTAAAAAGGTCTCATATGAGACCTTTTATAACTCAAGTAAATCTTTAATTAACTCTTCATGATAATTTATAATTAAGTGTTCAGGAAAATTAATATTTTTAATTATTTCTAATACTCTATCAATATTACCAACATCTAAACAAAAATGAGCATCACTATTAATAATTATTTTTGTTTGATGCTTTAGACAAAATTCTAATAATTTAGGAATTCTATATACTGCTCCTACTCGATTGTTATTTGGCGATAAAGAAGAATTATTTATTTCTATGGCTTTATTAAGTTTACTTACTTTAGCACAAATTAAATCGAAATCACAATCATATCTTTCATCTTCTATATGTCCTAATATTTTGACTCTTGGATTATCTAGAACATTTAAATATGCTTGTGTATTATTCTCAAAAGTTGATTTAACTTTATAAGGTCCGGTGTGAATTGATGCGATAAGATAATCAGTATGCTTTAGTTTCTCATCTTTTACATCAATACGACCTTCATTATCTACAATATTAACTTCGACACCCTTAAATATGTGAACACCTTCATAATATTTTGGAAGTACATGAAGGTTTGTTACAGCATATATATGCATTCCACCTGCAACACCATCTGAATGATCACTAACTCCATAGTACTTTAAACCTATCTTTTTACTATGGTTTATATTCTCAAAAACCGTACTAAAGGCATGAGAGCTAAGTACGGTGTGTGTGTGTAAATCGATTAAATTTTTCACTAAATATTACGATTTTTGAAGAAGTCTGGTAAATCAGATTTTTCTTCTACCATTACTTCATCTTCAGAATGGAATTGACCAGTTCTTGTTTTTGGTTTAAAGTTTGTATTTTCTGTTTGCATATCAAATCCTGTTGCAATTACTGTAACAATAATTGCATCTTCGATATTTTCATTAATTGCAACACCATAGAATAATTCTAAATCACTACCTGCAGCTTCTCTAATATGTTCAATTGCATCATTTGAATCATAGATTGACATACTAGCACCACCAGTAACATTTACAATTGCACTTTTTGCACCAGCAATTTGTGCTTCTAATAGTGGAGATTGAATTGCTCTTGCGGCAGCTTCAAATGCTTTATTTTCACCCTCAGCCATACCAATACCAATTAAAGCAGTACCTTTACCACTCATAACTGATTTAATATCAGCAAAGTCTAAGTTAATGAATGATGGAACAGCAATAAGATCAGTAATTGTTTGAACACCTTGTCTTAATACATTATCAGCTTCTCTAAATGCTTCTTGGAATGGAATTCCTCCAATAATTCTTAGTAATTGGTTATTAGAAACTAAAATTAATGAGTCAACATGTTCTCTTAATTGCTCTAATCCAATAGTTGCTTGTTCAGATCTTTGTCTTCCTTCAAAAGTAAATGGTTTAGTAACAATACCTACTGTCAAAGCGCCAATTTCTTTTGCAATTTTTGCAAAAACTGGTGCTGCACCAGTACCTGTTCCTCCACCCATTCCAGCAGCGATAAACACCATATCGCAACCTTCCATAAGTTCTCTAATTTCATCTTCAGCTTCTAAAGCAGCTTTACGTCCAACTTCTGGATTTCCTCCTGCACCAAGACCTTTAGTAGTATCTTTACCTAATACTATTTTATTTTTACATAATGAAGATTCTAACACTTGAGCATCTGTATTACATACGTAAAATTCTGCTCCTTGTACTTTCTCTTCTACCATTCGGTTTACAGCGTTACATCCAGCTCCACCTATTCCGAAAACTTTTATAATTGCTTTTTGATTATACATCAATTGACTCATTTGAAGTCTCCTTTCGTCTTGTTAGTAAATTTTTAAAACTTGATGTGATAGTTTGTTCAACATCTTCAGCTTTTGTGCTTTTTAAGACCTCAACATACTTCAACATATCAACTGATGTTTCATTATCAATTTTGATATCACACATCTCTTTATAAGCATATAGTGCACCAAGTGTTGATGCATATTTACTATTTCTTGCACCTAATGTTTCTGGTACATAAGTCTTTACATTTTTCCCAATCATATTTTCTAATACATCTGCAATATTTGTAACTTCTGCACCTTCACCAATAAGTACTATCTCTAGATTTTCTTCTTCTAATATTGGTTCACATACATCTTTAATTTCATTTATCCATGATTCAATTGGATTTTTTATCTGATTAAAGATTTCTCTTTCAGATATTGTTTTTGTTTCACCTTTATCTTCCCAGACATGAATTGGAGTATTGTCATGAGTTTTAGCACTAAGTTTAACATTATAAGTAATAAGTTTTGTAATAGTCTCTTCACTTAAGCTATATTCATTTAATATTTTACGATACCAATTTTCTACACCTGATGATAACCATTTTACACTAGCTAGATGTCCTTTAGATATAATCGATAGCGTTGTTGATGCTCTTTCTAATTTAATCATTAATATATTGTTATTTAATGATTGTTCTAATAAAACCATTTCTTTACATGCCGCATAAGTTTCTAAGAATATATCTAATATTCCAAGGCCTGCAGCTTCAACTATATTAATAAGTTCCATAATTGTGTTACTATCTGAATAGAATAAATCTACATCTACTAAGAAATCATTACATCTTTCATATAGTGGCATCTTTCTTGTTGCAATACCATTACAATAATATTTTGTTGGAACAGCATTAACTAATAATCTTGATGTATTTTCTACATTGGTATTAATAGCTAACTTTATACCTTTTCTAATTTCTTCTAAAGTAATGTATCCTTCAGGATTATCTACTTTAACTTTAACTTTTAAAAGATGTCTAATTACATCTTTGCTTGGAACACACATTATAACTTTTTCTATTTCTACACCTAATGATTTAGAAGCATTATTAATTGTGTTTCTGATATCTAATGTTACTAATGCTGGGTTAACTATAATTGAATTTTTAATTCCCTCTGTCTTAATATTTTCAACTCTAATAACATTAAAACGAATATTAAAAAATTCACCAATAATTAAACGAATATCTCCATCTGAAATTTCTAACGCAGCAAAAATTTGTTTACTCATTCTTTTTAGCTCCTTAAATTAAGTTCTATTATTATCTTATCATAGATTTTAACCATAAAAAAGATATGATTTAAATTTTCCACAATTTTATCAACAAATTGTTAACAGTTATAGGTTCCTTTGATACCACATATCACTGTTGAAACGATTTTTACTTAATAAAAATCTAATAATTTGATCTAAAAACACAGAAATCCAAGCGCCTGGTAATCCAAACCCAAAAGTATATGCTAATAAATACGTTAATCCAGGTCTAACAAATGTAACCGTAAAAAACATCATTTTAGCAACAAATCGTACATCTCCTCCACCTCTTAAACTTCCAACTGTAATTACTTGAACTATTTGAAAGATTAAAGTGAATGAGAAAATTGTAATTGGAATTTGTGCTGATGAAATTACCGCTGGATCTTGAATAAATAAATACATAATTTCATTTCTAAACACAAATATTACTGTAGCCATTATAATACCTATCATCAACCCTACTCTTTGTGCATATTTAGAATATATTATAGCAATATCACTTCTTTTAGCACCTAAATTTTGGCCAACAAGTGATGTTGTAGCTACTTGTAATCCATCACCGCATGCAAATGATATTTGCATAATACTCATAACAACTTGATGAGCACTAAATGCTATTGTACCAAGACCTGCTACTGATTTTGAATATAATAAAAAGCCTACTCTAATAAATATTTGTTCAATAAAAGTTGATTTTGTAATTTGAAATAATTGACTAATCATTTCTTTATCATATAATTTTATTTTTTTAAATTCTAAATATAAAAATCCATCTTTCTTTAAAACACTGTGCAATGCAATACATAAAGCAACAACATTTCCCATTGCCGTTGCAATAGCAGCACCTTTTACACCAAGTGCTGGAAAGAAAAATAAACCATAAATTAAAATAGCATTGAATACAAAATTTACAATATTAGCACTTAAATTAGTTTTTAAAGAAATTTTTGTATTCCCACTTCCCCTTTGTGCTGCAGTAAGTGTTAAACTTATTGCATAAAAGAAAGTACCAATCATTACAATTCTAAAATATTCAATTGCAAGATTAATGTAGTCACTACCAGCTCCTGCAAATAATAATATTTCTTTGGCAAATATATAGCCAATACTTGTTAAAACAAAAGATAAAAATACACTTACAACAACACTTTGTCTTAATAGCCTATTAGCAGTTTCCTTATCATTTGCCCCTTTTCTTCGAGCAACTAATACAGTTAATCCAACATTTAAAGATAAAATTGTTGCCAACACTAAAAATTTAGGTTGCGATGTTATACCAATTGCACTTACAGCTTCTTTACCAAGTGTTCCTACCATCATCATATCAATTGCAACTATTAAAGCAATAAAAATTGATTCCACAGCACTTGGCCATGCTACATCAAAAAAACTTTTCCTTATTTGTGCATCTGTAGGTAGAGGTCCTAAGATTTTATCCTTACTTAGAATATTCTCTATTTTAAATGGATTAAATTTTATGGTTTTCATTTAGATTATATAAACCCCATCTTTTTCATCTATCTCAGCTAATTCAACTTTTACATTTTCATTTTGATTAGTTGGAATATTTTTTCCTACATAATCTGCTCTAATTGGTAATTCACGATGCCCTCTATCTACTAGAACTGCAAGTTGAATTGATTTTGCTCTCCCAAAATGCATTACTCCATCCATTGCCGCTCTAACAGTACGCCCTTTAAATAAAACATCATCAACTAAAACTACTTTTTTATTTGCTACTAGTACATCTAATTCAGGCAAAAGAATATCTGTAGTATCAATATCATCACGCCAATATTTGATATCAAAAGATGCACACGGTGCATCAATACCTTCAAATTCCTTAATCATTTTAGTAATTCTTTGTGCAATATATTCACCTCTTGATTTAATTCCTAAAATAACTAGATCTTCAGCGCCTTTGTTTCTTTCTAATATTTCATGAGATATTCTTTTTATTGATCTTTGAATCATTGATTCATCCATTATTTCTTTCATATATTCCCTACCATTCTATTAAACTTAATTGAACTTTTTTACGTTCAACATCAATATCATAAATAAATACTTCAACTATATCACCAATGCTTAACACATCAGATGGGTGCTTAACTCTTGTTTTAGCTAACTTTGAGATATGTATTAAACCATCATTCTTTAATCCAATATCTACAAACACACCAAAATCAACTACATTTCTTACAACACCTTCCAATTTATCTCTTACCTTTAAATCTTCTAATGATAAAACATCACTTTTTAATAAAGGTCCATCATATTTATCACGATAATCTCTCAATGGTGTTTTTAGTGCATCAATAATATCAGTTAAAGTGAATTCATCACATTTTAAATTATTGCTTAATTCATTTATATTAACTTCATTTAAAGCTTTCACTAATTCTTCACTACCAATTTCTAAATCATTAAAGTGTTTTAATATAGTTTTCGCAACAGCATAACTTTCTGGATGAATTGATGTTTGATCAAGTGGTTCTATACCATCAACAACTCTTAAGAAACCAGCAGCCTGCTCTATTGCCTTATCTCCAATACCTTTGACTTTTTTTAAGTCACTTCTTTGATTAAACCTACCATTTAAATCACGATGAGCCACAATTTTTGTTGCAGTAGTTTTTGTTAACCCAGAAATATGTTTTAACAAAATAGCACTTGCAGTATTTAAGTCTGCTCCTACTCTATTTACACTTTTTAAAATTGCAAAATCAAGTTTAGATTCCAATTCTTTTTTTGGTAAATCATGTTGATATTGTCCAACACCAATGCTTTTTGGATCAATTTTAATTAATTCTGACATTGGATCTTGTATTCTTCTTGCAATAGAAATTGCGCTTCTTTCTTCTACCTTAAGATCTGGAAATTCGCTTCTTGCAAGTTCACTTGCACTATATACACTAGCACCAGCTTCTGAAACGATAGTATATGATACATTAAGTTTATATTCTTTAATTAAATCAGCCACAAATGTTTCACTCTCTCTTGATGCTGTACCATTACCAATTGCAATGATATCAATATTATATTCTTTAATTAACTCCATCAATATTTTTTTGCTTTCAGCAATTTTTTCAACTGGTTTATGAGGATATATTGTTTTAATTTTTAATAAAGCACCAGTTTTATTTATTATAGCAAGCTTACAACCTGTTCTAAAAGCTGGGTCAAATCCTAGTATTGTTTTATCTTTAAGAGGAGGTTGCATAATTAATTTTTCAACATTCATACTAAATATTTCAATTGACTTACTTGCAGCATCATCTTTTAATTCGCTTCTAATTTCTCTTTCAACAGATGGTAACAATAACCTTTTCATTCCATCTAAAACAGCTTCCTCAATTATCGGTCTTAAAGGTGTTTGATGGTGTTTGATTAAATCACCAATTGCTTTATTTTGATATCTTTCAGCTTCATAACTCAAGTTTACAGTTAATATTTTTAAAGATTCTCCTCTTTCAATAGCCATAATGCGATGAGCTTGCATTGTTTGTAATCTTTCTTCATATTCGTAATACATTTTAAAGATAAAGTTTTCATCTTCAGCATTCTTTTTAATTTTTGTACTAATCTTTCCAAACTTTAAAATATTATCTTTGATATGCCATTTTAATTTTGCATTATCTGCAATTGTTTCAGCAATAATATCTTTAGCTCCTTCGATTGCATCTTCAATAGTTTCAACTTCATCATTTAAATATTTTTGTGCTTCTTCATTTAAATTATCTGTTTTTGGAAAAGATAGAATATATTTGCTTAATGGTTCTAAGCCTTTTCTTTTAGCTTCACTAGCTCTTGTTTTTCTTTTTTGTTGATATGGACGATATATGTCTTCAACTTCACTAAGTTTTGAACATTTATCAACCGATAATGCTATTTCATCAGTTAATTTACCTGTTTCTGAAATTAATCTTTTTACATCTTCTTTTCTTTTATTTAAATTAACTAAATAATCATATTCATTACTTATATATTGAATTTGTTCTTCATCTAAGTTCTCTGTTATTTCTTTACGATATCTTGCGATAAATGGTACAGTATTACCTTCTTCAATTAGCTTTAAAGTATTTTTCACTTGTTTGCTTGTTATATTTATTTTAGTTGCGATTTGATTTATTAAAATTTCCATAATAGTTTCTCCCATATCTTTATACTATAATAGCACATTCAACAATGTTATTCATTTTTTTATGATTAAATGATATACTATTACAGTCGGAGGAATTAAAATGTTAGACAAAAAATATGAATTAGAAGATGATTTTGATGAATCTATAGAATTTAAATCACCCTTCAAACATGAAGGTGTAAATCACAATGATTTAAATCCAGTTAAAGTTGAAGAAGAACTTAACACAAATAAAGTAAAAACTAATGTAAAATATAAATTTAATAAAGATGATGGTATTGTTACTTTAAAGAAAAATCAATCTCAAGAAGAAAAAAATATAGAAGATTACTTTAAAAGTAAAGAAGAAAAAAAACTTGATGAAACTATAGCTATTGAAAAAATTGAACCTATTAGTGCACCTATCATTAATAATAATTTGGATGAAACAAAAGTTGTAGAAAATCTAAACAAACAAATTGTAAGTGCTGCAGAAATAAATGATATTAAAACTGAAGATACAAAAGAAATTAATGTTAATGATACTATTGTTACTACAAAACCTATATTTGAAGATAAAATAAATGAAAAACCAATTAATGAAACAGTTGCGATAGATAAAGATGATATTAAATCTATCAACAAAGGTGTAAATCAAACAAAAGGTAGCGACAATAATAAAGGTAAAAAGAAGAAAAATATCATTATCCCTATTCTTATCGCAATTTTATTATTTGTTGCAATTGGACTTGGTTTATATACCTTCCTTAAGCCAAATGATACACCATTAATTGATTTTGTTGGCATGAGTGAAGAAGAAGTGAATCAATGGATTGAAGATAATGAATTAGATCCTTCATTATTTATCTTTGTATATGAAAATAGTGAAGATATCGATGAAAATATTGTTATTGAGCAAGATATGGAAGTTGATACAGTGCTTGATGAAGAACCTGTGAAAATAACTGTATCTAGTGGGCCTGATTACACAATAGAAGTTGAATTAATTGATTTCACAGATTTAAAAGAAGAAGATATCATTAAATTCTTTACGGAAAATAAATTTAACAATGTAAAATATGAATATGAACAAAGTAATGAATTTGAAGAAGGAAAATTTATCAAAATAAATATTGATACACCTACTGCAACAAGAGATGCATTAATTGTAGTAACAATTTCGGCTGGAGAAAAAGAAGTAGCTATGCCTGATTTTTCAAACAGCTCAGTTTCAAATGTAGATGCATGGGCAGAAGAAAATGCCATAAATGTAAAGTATACTCAAAGAAACTCAAATACAATTGCGAAAAACTATGTAATATCATTCTCTCCTTCGAAAGATACTATTATTAAAGCTGGTGATACAATTGAAGTCGTAATCTCACTTGGAAAATCAATTACTATGATTGATTTAAACGGTAAAACAAAAACTGAAGTCGATACTTATATCAATGATAATAACTTAAAAGTTAACTATACTAGCGAGTATAGTTCAAGTACTTTAAACACAGTAATTAGTACAAATCCAACAAAAGGAACAACTTTAGCTGAAGGCCAAACAATTAATGTAGTACTATCTGTTGGACTTGTACCAATAAATAACTATGTTGGTCAAAGTTATTCTGCATTAGAAAGTTATATAGCATCTGTTAATCAAAACTATAATAAATCTGCAAATATAACATTAAATAAAGTTGAACAAGAATCTTCAACCGTTGAAGCTGGTAAAGTAATATCAATGAGCTTTGATTCTGTTAAATATGATGATGCTAGCGATGCAAAAGCTAATGCTAAACCTGATAATGCAATAACAGTAGTTGTCGCTAAGGCACCAAAAGTAAATGTTACAGCACAAACATCAACAGAAGCTGAATTTATAGCATATTTAACCGGTCTAAACCTAAAAGCAGGAACAAGAACTGAAAGCTATTCTGACACTGTACCAAATGGAAACATCATCACAAATCAAACAGGTTCTTACGAACAAGAAACTAGTATTAATTATACTGTATCAATTGGAGCATATAATCCTGCAGCTACAGATTTTAATAACCAAACACCAAATACAATTAATAGTACTTTAAGTGCAGCAAATGAAAAAGGTGCAGGAAATTGGTCATTTACAAATTTAGGAGAAAAATATAGCAGTGCACCAACTGGTCAAACTCTAGATTGCACAATTGCAAATAAAGTAGTAAGTTGTTATATATCAAAAGGTGTTGAACCTGTGCCAACAACGGTAGGAAGCTATGTTGGTCAACACGAATCTACAATAAAAGCTATATTAGCTACTGGTAGTTTAAATGCAGGAAGATCAGAAGCTTATAGTGATACAATCCCTGGAGGTAGTATAATTTCAAATGATACAGGAGATTTCTACAGCGGTGATACTGTAAATTATGTTGTATCTATAGGTCCTGAACCTACTGCAAATATTACAAATGCCCTAGATGCACAAGTGGTAAA
This sequence comes from uncultured Erysipelotrichaceae bacterium, assembly GCA_964371715.1. Lineage (GTDB taxonomy): Bacteria > Bacillota_I > Bacilli_A > Erysipelotrichales > Erysipelotrichaceae > CAYJNO01. Next base: position 47,957 of record CAYJNO010000007.1, read on the forward strand.
AAATGATCCAAATGCAACAAAAAGTAATATAGAATCGCATTTAAAAGGCTTAGGATTTACTCAAGTTACTGTTGAAATAATTAGTGATCCAATTAACTCTGGTGAAATAATAAATCCAAGTTCTCATTATGGAGAGAAAAAGTTAACTACACCAATACATATACAAGTATCTAGTGGACCTGCATAAATAATAATAAAATTACAAAAAAGGTATTATTTCAAATTTATTAGAAATAATACCTTTTATTTGTGTATATAATTGTACATTAATCATACATAATAAAAACCCCACTTAGCTCTCATAAATGCAAGTTTACTCGTTCTAGTGGGATTAATATTAATTTATGTTTTACTATTCAAAATAGCCATTTACAATAAAGTTAACCAAGTTTCTGTTATTTTTATTTACATTCATTATGAATGATTTGGATTCATCCTCATAGTTTGCTAAGAAATTAAAACTATTATAATCAAGTATAGCAACCCTATCCTCATTTTGAATAACTAGTTCTACATTATAATTGCCATCTGGAATTGTTTTTAAGTCAACTAGCAATTCAAACCATGAATAATCATAATTTGTTCCATCATCAATAGATTCTGTATTATTCCAACTAAATCCTTTTTCGATTGTAGTTAGAGCAGATGATTTAAATTCAAATTGTTCACCAGTTTCTTCATTTGATAACAGTAAACTATATGTTGTATTTGCATCAATTGAGAAATCATTCTTCCACAAGAATGAGCTTCCTGATATCATTAGCATTGAATTAGTTTCTTCATCTAATTCGACAGATGCCACATAGAAGTATGGGTCTCTAATTGATGCCAAGTTATCAGTTTGTGTGTATGGATTTTTAGATAATGAAATTTCTAAATCTAATCGATTTGAGTAACTATATTGTTTCTTAATTGTATAATAATTAGTGTCAACGTTTACATCAAACATATCAATAAAGCTTTCATTGACATATATTCTTTGTGTTTTAGTAATATCATTGACTGTTACTTCTAATTCAAATACATAGTTACCTATAGAAAACTCTTTTAAATCAATAGTTCCTTGATACCAACCATAACTATAGTTCATTTTTTCACCAAATGCATTTGATAAGTCATAATCTCCTGTATTACTTATCAACTCTATTGACTTATATAATGTATTTGTATCAATATCAAATATATTTAGTTTATGAGTTGTATTATCTTCTTTATTATTTATTCCTTCAATAATTGAAAAACCATAAATATTTAGCAGTCCATTTTCATCAATGCTTGCAGTTTTCAAATATGATTTTTGATCATTATTAGAATCTTCAATTACTCTTTCTTTTACAATCAATTTTAGTTCATTATCAATACTAATTAATTGATAGTCAATTCCATAATGACTATATAAATAATTAAAGTCTGAACTAATTGGTAATATTGTTTCATAGAATGCATTAGATGTTTTAATATCAATATCATATACACCAATTCCATAATCTAATAAATTAATTCCATATGCTGTATATCCAGCATATTCGTAATTAGATGGTCCTACTCTTAGGTCTAATGCAGGATATTCTTTAGTTGTTGTTTCGTTAGAAATAATAATTGAATGAGTAATACTATCATCAGTTGAAACATAAACACCTGGTTGATATGCAATACCATCAATTGAAACATTGTTACTATAAGTTGTAATATTAGTTACACTATTTACAAAGTCTCCTGCTGGTGTTTTTCCATCTTCAACCGGTGGTTTAACAATATCATTGCCAGAAACTAATCTAATTTGACTTGAAGCAATATATCCAACACTTGTTACAAAATCATAATTAACATATGGTTGTTCATTTCCATTTACCCTATGTGAATAAACAGCACCATTAACTACTGCATTTTGACTTTGTATCTTAGCATAAGTAGCACTTTGTTCCAAAATTACTGTAGTATAATTTTTTTGATATGTTGCACCATATGCTGTATTGTATAAAACACTTCCAGTTAATGTATTTGTTGTATAAACGTTGTTTTTTTCCTCAACGATACCAATTGAATATTTATTATAATCAGTTAAATTCCCATTATAATTGTTAGATAACTTATCGATTTCATATGCAATTGCTGAAACTTTTAAACCCCAATATGGATCACTAGCATATTTTACATTAAATCCTGATCCTTTATTACCAAAATGCATCCCAAAGAATCTTCCATCATTAATATCCATGAATCCTCTAAGATTATAACCCATTTGTTCTTTAATACCATGTTCAATTGAAGAAAATGTAGAAGCTGAATCAGGGTTTGAATCTACTGCATTCCAACCAAATAAATTATTATTTTCAACTGCATATTGACTTCTTCCATGCCCTGATTCTAATACTGCTAATGAGAAAGTAAGTAAAGCATTTACTCCATATTCATTTTGATATTTTATAAAATAATCTCCTGAATTTACAAGTTGTGATTCATTTCTTGTCAGACTTATAATATCACCATGCGTTGGAATACTAGTATAACCTTGATTTACGATATATTGATTTAGTACACTTGCACTAATATCTGTTGTTGTTCTTGTAGGTAAGTATGTATAGTAATTAAAGTATTCACCTGCAAAAGATGTATATTCTCTATCTAAATAAAAATTTTGATTATCATGACTATAATATGCTTTCCCTACTTGCATAAATTCAGGTGCAGGTCCAATTACAAATTTTGATTCTATTGAGTATTCACCATTAAGAGCCCATCCTGAATAGGTATAATAGACTAAATCTAAATAGTTACCATTTTGTTCAACCGCATAATAATTTTGTCTATTTTTCACCAAAAATGGCGCTTCATCATCATATGTACTGTTACCACCTAAATAGATACTTAATCCATCTTCTAGAAATTTCATTGGTACAAGATCGATGTTCTTTAACTCAACAAAGCCATCAAAACCATTTAATTCGATATCAACACTACCTGTACCGTCTCCATCATACGATGTTGTTGTAGGCAATGCTAATTCACGATGTTTAATTACATAAGTAAATTTACGATACTCATGATATTCAACATCTTGGTCTATATTTAAAGTTATTGAATCACTTCTTTGAGGATATGAATATGCAACACCACTATTTATCGCAATAATATCTGTAGGTGATAAGCTTGCATGATGTCTAATTACAGCATCATCACCACTTGTCTTTAAAACATTATTAGCTTCATTAAATGTACTATAACACCCTATTTTATTAAAGCTGCCTTGATCATTTACTACTGATACTTCATAGTTACTTCCACAATGTAAAGGATAAGTACTATTAGCACTTATCTCTTCATTATTTAAATTAAACATTAATGTTAAAGTAAATAACATGCATAAAATGTATTTTATAATTTTGCTCATATCTTTTTCCCTATAAGTCAACTTTTACAGTTATCAATTCATCTTGACCTTTTATTTTAATTTCTAAATATCCTTTATATGTAATCGCTTCTTTTGATGGATTATTTGTGATAAACATAAAGATACCATTATCTGTATCCATAATATCCTTCCCTATAATATTATCATATTTCATAGGTATAAAACTAGAGTTTAAAGCGTTAAAGCTTAAAGTTGAATTATCAACATAATATGTAGCACTTTCAATTACAACTTCATTATCACTAATTGATTCGACATCAACTTTAAATGCATAGATTTCACTATTTGAAGAATATAAGAAATCTTCTCGATAGCCATCTTCATATACTCTTTCAATTTTATCTCCTGTAATTTCAAAAGCATTTGAAATTGTAATATTGTAATTTTCATTATCAGTAATGATATCATCAGATTGATAGAATAAATTATCTATTGTTTCCAAGTTTTGATCCAAATCAAAAATAATTTCATTATCATAAGCTCTAATAGTTAGTGTATCTTTAGCTCTTTCATAAGGAATAAACATCGTAACAAAATATTCTTCACTATCAATAAATTCATCAAAAAAGATGTCCAATTTAGATAAATATAAATTATTTTCTTCTAAAGACTTAACATAGCCACTAATGTTAGCTAAATTAAGATTTTCTTCAGTTTCAAAACCTGAATAATTCAGCACTAATTCATCATCTTTATCTTCAACTAATAACTTAGCTATTATAAAATCAAATCCTTCATTTTCTAACTTATAGATATCATATTCTACAAGCTCAATGTTAATTAAATTCTCCATAACTTCAGGTGTGCTTGTTGGTAATGGGTTATTGTTAATTATATCATCATTATTTGTACTAAAGAAATTAACATATATAAAAACTAAAATTATTATACATAAAATAGTAATTGTCATTATCCCTACTTTGTTTAGTTTCTTATTTTTCATCTTGATTCCCCTCTTCTAAATTGTCTAATGCAAAAATTAAACACCTTTCTATTATATCACTTCTTGACCTACCTTTATCTTTTGCAAGATCATTTATTTTTTCAACTAACGATTTAGGTAGTCTTGTGGATACAATCTCAGTATTTCCTGTGTATTTTTTTGATGTAATCTGTAATTTTTCTATCATATTTACCTCGTGTACTATTGTGTACTATTATTATACATTAGTACACAAATATGTCAAGGACATAAAAAAAGCAAAACAATACGTTTTGCCTTAATATTTATTTTTTTAGATTAAGTTGAAAATTCCATGAGTCTTCACACATCTCATCTATTTCAAATTGTGTTTTAAATCCTAATAATTCAAATGCTTTTGTAGTATCTGCATAACAAGTTGCGATATCTCCTGGACGATTAGGCATAATTTTATAAGCAACTTCCATTTTAGCTGCTTTTGCAAATGCATCTTTAACTTCAAGTACACTATAGCCTTTACCTGTACCTAAATTAATAGCTTCAACACCTTGATGTTTAACAGCATAGTTTAAAGCTAAAACATGTCCTTTGGCTAAGTCAACAACATGGATATAATCTCTAACCCCTGTGCCATCTACTGTGTTATATTCATTACCAAACACTTGTAAAAATTCTCTTGTCCCATCACATACTTGTGCAATATATGGAACTAAGTTATTAGGTATTCCATTTGGTAATTCACCAAGTAAACCTGACTTATGTGCTCCAATTGGATTAAAGTAACGAAGTAGTACTACAGATAATTGATTATATGCATGTGATAAATCTTTTAAAATTTGTTCATTTTGAAGTTTTGTAGTCCCATAAGGATTAGTTGTACTTAATGGAAAATCTTCTTTTATAGGAACTGTATGTGGATCACCATATACTGTAGCACTTGATGAGAAAATAAGATTATTTACATTATTTTCTATCATTGCTTCATAAAGATTTAATGAACCAATAATATTGTTTTGATAATATAATAACGGTTTGCTAACTGATTCACCTACAGCTTTATAGCCAGCAAAATGAATAACAGCATCAATTTCATTTTCTTTAAATATTTTGTCTAAACCTTCTTTATCTAATATATCAACCTCATAAAATTTAATTTTATGCTTTGTTAATGTCTCAAGTTTATCTAAGACATCAAGTGAAGAGTTATATAAGTTATCTAATATAATTACTTCATTTCCATTTTCAATTAATTCAACTACTGTATGAGAACCAATAAACCCAAGACCACCTGTTACTAATACTTTCATGTTACACCCCTTCTTTTTTAGCTTTTTTCATCTCATATGATGAAAACCAATAAACAATAATAAACATGATAATAAATACAATAATCGGTCCAATAAATGCTTGAACACTGAAATCAATATTACTTCTGTTAAACAATTCAACAAATGAACCAACTAACAAACCAAAAATAGCCATATAAGTTAATTGTTGATATTTGCCTAGTAAGAAGCTAACTAATTTTGCACCACCTAATATTCCAAATGCCGCCCCCAATAGTATAGGTATTAATAATGGAATTATGAAGTTGGCAATAGCATATCCATAAATAACTTCATACATTCCAATAATAATTAAAATCATTGAACCACTAATTCCAGGTATAATCATTGTTACAGTTGCAATAGCCATACTAAAAAACAAGAACAAGATTGAAGTTACAGTCATTGGATATGAATCTACAGGACCTGTTGCTTCAACACTAACAAAGCTTAATACAACCATTAAAACAAATGTAAAGATAAATGGAACCCAGCTTTTTGCTGTAATAGCTTCACATTTTGCTTTATAGTAAATTAATGGTAATGATCCAAGTACAATCCCCATAAATCCAAAATATGTTTCTGCTGTAAATTCATTTAATAAATATTCCATAACTTTACTTAGTCCTAAGATCCCAATTACAACTCCTAGGCCTAGTGGAATTAAAAATCCAATATTCTTCTTTAAAACTTTAAAGTTTAAAGTAATAGATTCCATTAAACGATCATAAAAGTTTAAGATAATCGCCATTGTTCCACCACTTACTCCTGGAATAACATTTGCTATACCCATTATTATTCCAAAAAATACAAATTTAATTTTTTCCATAAATTCTCCTAAATTACCATAACTTCATAATATCATTAAACATTACTACTACAAATAATAATAACATTAATAACATACTTACTGACATGATTGCTGTTTCTATTTTTTTATTTAATGGTTTACCCATTATTATTTCAATAAAAGTTAATACTACTCTACCACCATCTAAAATCGGTAATGGTAATAAATTAAAAATCCCTAGATTCAATGATAACATTGCGATAAAAATTAAGACTGAACTAAAGCCTAACGATACAACTTCATCAGTCATTTGATAGACACCAATTGGTCCTGATAATTGCTCTAAACCTTTGCCAGTAACTAGATGTGATAGTGATGTTAAAATTGCTTTTGTATTAGTCCATAGAAAGTCTGTAGCATAATATGGTGCATTTAGTAAATTAATTTCAACAACTTCAGGTTGAGGTATTAATATACCTGCTTTGTAATAGCCATCATCTGCTAATTCAGGTGTTATGCTAAACACTAATTCTTCACTGTCTCTTTGTATAGTATATTCAATTACTCCTTCATAAGTAGATGTAAATACTAAAATATCATCAAAAGTTTTTGGATTAATTACTCTACCATCATCAAGTTTTACTTGTAAAATAATATCATTTTCTAAAAGCCCTGCAGCACTGGCTGGTGAATTTTCTACCACTCCTGCAACTACAGCTTCACTAGGTAAAGCATATCCACCATTATAAAGTAATATTCCACTAATTAATATTAAGGCAAGTATAAAGTTCATTGTTACACCAGCTAACATAATAATAATTTTTTTCCAGGGTTTAATACCTTTTAATGTACGACTTTCATCAACTTCTTCATCAACTTTACTTTCAAGTGCATTCTCATTATCACCTGCCATAGCAACAAATCCACCAAGTGGTAATGCCCTGATTGTATAAGTTGTTTCTTTAAACTTTTTTGAAAAAAGTTTAGGTCCCATACCAATTGCAAATTCAGAACAATAAACATTAAATGCTTTAGCAGCTAATAAATGTCCAAGTTCATGAACAATAACGCAAATTGATAAAATTATTATAAAGTATATAATACTCATTTTGCTTCCTCGATTCTTTTAGTTACATAATCTCTAGTGTATGTATCACATAAGTATATTTCATCTAATGTAATATCTTTTTGATACTTAATATTTTTTAAAGCATCAACGATATAATACTCAATATCTAAAAACTCTATTTTGCCATCTAAAAATGCTTTATTTGCAATTTCATTAGCAGCATTTAGAATTGTTGGGGCATTACCTTTAGCTTTACCAACTTCATAACAAACTTTTAGTAATGGAAATCTTTCATAATCCATTTCTTTAAATGTTAATTGTCCAAGTTTAGCTAGCTCTAATGGTTTACCATTTGTAAATGGTAAACGTTTTGGATAAGAAATCGCTAATTGTATTGGTAAGCGCATATCAGATATTGATAGCTGTGCCATTTGTGATAAATCATTATATTCAACAATTGAATGAATAATACTTTGTGGATGTAATAAAACTTCAATTTGTTCATATGGTATATCAAATAACCAATGAGCTTCAATTACCTCAAATCCTTTATTCATCATCGTAGCACTATCGATAGTTATCTTAGCCCCCATTGCCCAGTTAGGATGTTTTAAAGCATCACTAACACTAACACCTTTTAATTCATCTCTTGTTTTATGTAAGAAACTTCCTCCAGATGCAGTAATAATAACTCGTCTAATTGTCTTAATATCATTTCCCATTAAAGCTTGAAGTAAAGCACTATGTTCACTGTCAATAGGGATTAAATTAACATTGTTTCTTCTTACTGCTTCATTAACAAATTGTCCTGCAATTACTAGTGTTTCTTTATTTGCTAAAGCGACATCTTTTTTTAATTCAATTGCTTTTAGTGTTGGTTTTAATCCTACAAAACCAACTAAAGCATTAACTAATAAATTATAATCACATTGTTCTACAATTTGTATTAACCCATCATCTCCATAAAAAAACTCAATATCAGGATACTGGGTTTTTAAAGATGGATTTTCTTTAGCTGTACAAACATAATTTGGTTTTATTTTTTTTAAAATATCATGTAAAACTTCAATATTATTACCAACACTTATTCCTGTTATAGTAATTTCTTCATCATGGTTTAAAGCAACATCGATTGTTTGTAAACCTATAGAGCCACTTGCTCCTAACAATAATATATTTTTCATATAAACACTACCTGTATTGACATTACAGCTAAATAGAAACATAAGCAAAATAATAAGCTATCAACTCTATCTAACATTCCTCCATGTCCTGGAAAGATATTACCAAAATCTTTAATATTATAGTTTCTTTTAATCAAACTAAATGCAAGATCACCAATTTGTCCAACAATCGGTAATAATAAAGCTAAAACAATTATTTCAGCAAATGATAGTACACTTGGAAGATATAAAAAATAATAACCAAAAGCAAATGATACAGCTGCAGCAATTATCCATCCACCAATAGATCCTTCTATTGTTTTCTTTGGTGATATTCTTTCATTAAGTTTATGTTTACCAATTAAACTACCTACAAAAAAAGCTCCTGTATCTGATACATAATTAGCTATTACAATAAATAACATTATAAATGAATTTATTGAATAGATTTGGATAACAGAATTTGAAGATAAAGCTAAAATTATCGCTAAAACAAAAACTAATGAAATATCTTCAAATTGATAATCTTTTGAAATAATTGCTAATAAACATATTAACATTAAATAAATAATCGTTAATCCAATAATAAATGTTGAATTGGCATTAAAAACAACCAATAGAAAATATAAAAAGCTTGATATATATAATGGAATATTAAATTTTTTCTCATTAATTTTAACGGCCTCATATAATCCAACAGCACCAATCAGAAAAATTAAAGCATATAGCAAAACTCCACCATAAATTAAAGGCGGTAGTACAAAAGCAATAATAATTAATGCTGTAATTATTCTTTGTTTCATTGATTCAATCCTCCAAATCGACGATTACGACCATAAAACTCTTTTATGCATTCATCAAATTTTTCTTCATTAAATAAAGGCCATGGTACATCAGTAAAGATTAATTCACTATATGATAATTGCCACATTAAAAAATTAGATATACGATATTCTCCACTTGTTCTAATCAATAAATCAACTGGTGGTAAATCTTTTGTCATTAAATAATTATCTATTAACTCTGGATTTACATCTTCAGGTTTAACATTGTCCTTAATCATATTTTGAATTGCGATAGTCATTTCACTTTTAAAACCATAATTTATTGCAAGATTTAAAATCATCCCATTATTATCTTTAGTTTTTTCTATAGCTCTTTTCAAAACTTTCAAAGTATCTTTAGGAATTTTATCTTCTTCACCAATCATTGTAATTCTAACATCATTATCCATCAATTCATTTAAAAATTTATCAATAAATAAGGCTGGAAGTTTCATCAAATAATTAATTTCTTCAAGCGGTCTTGTCCAATTTTCTGTTGAAAAAGCATATAAAGTTAAAGCTTTAACTTTATGTTTATTTGCTGCAATAGCAATGTTTCTTACATTCTCAGTACCTTGCAGATGGCCAAATGTTCTTTGTTTACTGAGACTTTGAGCATAACGCCCATTACCATCCATAATAATGGCTATATGTTGTATATTGTTCATAAAATCTAAAACAAGCTCACAAAGTGTGAGCTTAAATTTTCATGATTTCTTGTTCTTTGGCCTTTGCTTTTTCATCGATTTGTTTGATAAAGTCATCAGTTACCTTTTGAACTCTTTCAAGACAATCTTTTTGCATATCTTCTGTTAATGTTTTATCAGCTTTAGCATGATCATTAGCATCTCTTCTAACATTTCTAACAGCTACTTTTGCATCTTCTGCATATTTATGTACTGTTTTGCAATATTCTTTTCTTGTTTCTTCAGTTAATGATGGTACATTAATTCTTACTACTGTCCCATCTGAATTTGGTGGTAAACCTAATGGAGATTCATTAATAGCTTTTTCAATATCTTTTAAGCTTGAAGAATCGTAAGGTTTAATTACTAATGTTTTACCTTCTTGTACTGAAATTGAACTAATTTGATTAAGTGGTGTTGGTGAACCATAATAATCAACATTGATTTCATCTAAAATACTAGCATTAGCAACACCTGTACGCACTGTACCTAAGTGTCTATCTAAACTAACTAAAGCTTGTCCCATTTTGTCTTTGCATGAATTTAAAATTTGTTCCATTATTTTTCTCCTCTTTGTACGATAGTTCCAATATTCTCACCTAATACGGCTTTTTTGATATTTCCTTTTTCATTCATATTAAATACTACTAAATCAATATCATTGTCTAAGCACATACTAGTCGCAGTTGTATCCATAACTGCTAATCCTTTTTGAATTAACTCCATATATGTAACATAGTCATATTTAACAGCATTTGGATCTAATTTAGGATCTGCTGTATAAACACCATCCACTCCATTTTTAGCCATTAAGATAACATTTGCTTTTATTTCGCTAGCTCTTAATGCTGCAGTTGTGTCCGTTGAAAAGAATGGACTTCCAGTTCCTGCACCAAATATAATTACGCGACCTTTATCTAAATGTCTTAATGCTCTTTTAACGATAAATGGTTCAGCAACCTTTTGCATTTCAATTGCACTCATTACTCTAGATTCAACTCCTGCTGTTTCTAATGCTGAATGAATAGCTAATGCATTAATCATTGTTGCAAGCATTCCCATATAGTCTGCTTGTACACGATCAATACCGATTTCTCCTGCCATTTTACCTCTTATAAAATTTCCACCACCTACAACTATGGCGATATCAATATCATGTTCTTTTATACTTTTAATTTCTTCCGCTAAAGTTTTTAATATTTCTGGATCAAAGTTATTACCATTCGCTGATAAAGCCTCACCACTAAGTTTAAGTAATACTCGTTTATACATAGATACCTCATTTCTACATTTAATAATACAATAAAATATGATATTTATAAAGTATATAAAGTAAAAAATATATAATTTTTGATAATTTTATACTAAAAAAAGAGAGTTAAAAACCCTCTTTAATTTTTTTTAGTTTTGGCTCATTTTCGCTACTTCTTCAGCAAAGTTATCTTCTTTTTTCTCGATTCCTTCTCCTACTTCATAACGAACAAATGATACTACTTCAGTATTAGCTTCAGTTAAAACTTGACCACATTTTAAGTCAGGGTTTTTGAAGAATACTTGATCAACTAATGACATTTCTTGTAATGCTTTAGTTAAACGACCTTCTAAGATTCCTTCTAATACTTTTTCAGGTTTGCTAGCTAATGATTCATCATTTTTGATAATCTCAGATAAGATTTTTCTTTCATGAGCAATCATTTCAGCAGGCATTTCATCTCTTGAAACATATGATGGATTCATAGAAGCAATTTGCATTGCCATATCTTTAGCAACTTCAGCATTGTCAGTATTTTTTAATACAGAGATAACTGAAATTCTTCCACCAGCATGTTTGTAAGCCCCAAAGCTATCAGCATCAGATTTATTTAATACAGCAAATCTTCTTAAAGTAATTTTTTCTCCGATTGTAGCTGTAGCACTAATGAATAAATCTTCTAATGATCCACCATCAACAGTTAATTTTAAAGCATCTTCTAGTTCTGTAACATCACTATCGATTAATGTGTTAGCAGTTAATTCTAATAATCCTAAGAATTGTTCATTTTTAGAAACGAAGTCAGTTTCAGAGTTTACTTCTAAAACAACAGCTTTGTTTCCTTTAACGATGAATGTTGATAAACCTTCAGCAGCAATACGTCCAGCTTTTTTAGCAGCTTTAGCAATACCTTTTTCACGTAACCAGTCTATAGCTTTTGCCATATCCCCTTCACATTCAGTTAAAGCTTTTTTACAATCCATCATACCAGCACTAGTTTTTTCTCTAAGTTCTTTTACCATTGCAGCAGTAATCATTATGCTTTTACCTCCTCTTTTGCAGGTGCAGTTGTTTTTGCTTCTGCATTGTTTGTATTTTGTGGTCTTGGACCATTGTTTGGTCTTCTGTTATCGTCTCTTTTTGTAAAAGTTCTTCTATCACCGTTACGGTTATTTCTAGGTCTTCTATCTTCTCTTTGACGACGACGTTTTTCGTTTTCTTCATAGTATTTTTCAACACTGATGATAACATCTGACATAGTAATATCAGCAGCTTCTGCATCATGTTGGTAAGCTTCTTCTAAAATACCAGTTTTAGATTCAACGATAGCATCAGCTAATACTTTTACGATTAAGTTAATTGATTTAACTGCATCATCATTAGCTGGGATTGGGTAATCAACGATAGCTGGGTCACAGTTAGTGTCGATTAAACCAAATACTGGAATACCTAATTTTTTAGCTTCTGCAACTGCATTGTATTCTTCTTTTGGATCGATAACAATGATAGCATTAGGTAATTTTTTCATTTCTTTAATACCACCTAAGAAGTTTTCAAGTCTTGCTGCTTCTTTTCTGATTACAGCAATTTCTTTCTTAGGATAAACATTAATAGCTCCTGAAGCTTCCATTTCTTCAATTTCTACTAATCTTTTGATTCTTTTTTGGATAGTACGGAAGTTTGTTAAAATTCCTCCTAACCATCTTTGGTTAACATAGAAGCTACCTGATCTTAAAGCTTCAGTTAAAACCGCTTCTTGAGATTGTTTTTTAGTTCCTACGAATAAAACTTTCCCTCCATTGTCTGCGATTTCTTTTAAAGCATTGTAAGCTTCATCTAATTTTGTTTGTGTTTTTTCAAGGTTGATAATATAAACTCCACCTTTAGCTGCGTAGATATATGGTTTACATTTTGGATCCCATCTACGTGTTTGATGTCCAAAGTGAACACCGTTTTCTAGTAATTTCTTAATAGTTACTACTGACATTTCTTTCTTTCTCCTTTTTCCGTTAATCCTCCACTACTTCAAACCCTAATAACTCTATAAGAGCACGGAATTAGCGAATCCATAGTGTGCGAATGGGCTTTTAGCCTTATATAAGATAACATATTTTTACACAAGTTACAAGTTAAATATCTAAAAGAATCTTACATTAATTTATATACCACTTACTTTAAGATTTTTACCACTTAGTTAATAGCTATTGTATTAATTCTCTTTTTAAAGATACAATGGTTATAGCAAGGAGGAATAATACATGAAACTTAAAATCGAAATTAATGAAGACGATGAAGAATCAATTATCATTAATTGTAAATCTTTAAATGATAAAGTTAAAAACCTTGCGAAATTAATAGAAGATGAACTTGCAAGTCATTTAAAATTAAATGTTTATTTTAATGAAAGTGAATATTATATAGAAGCTAATGACATATTATACATTGAAACAAATGATAAATTAGTCGTTATCCATACTACATCAAACTTTTATTATTCTAAATTAAAATTATATGAGTTAGAAAATATGTTGCCAAAATATTTTGAAAGAGTTTCAAAATCTGCAATCTTAAATATTAAACATATTTATTCTATAAGTAAAAGTTTTAGCGGCAGTGCCATTATTGGTTTTACAAGTTCCACAAAAGAAGTTAGTGTTTCAAGAAAATACTTGAAATCTCTAAAATATAAAATTGACAAAATAAGGAGTTAAATTTATGAAAAACAACAATATTTTTAAAGGATTAATATTCTTGATTCTAGGGATATTATACTTAGCAGTGCAATTGGATATAATTAACATCAACATTAATGTCTTTGATATTCTCATAATTTTTGTTTGTGGTTACTATATCATAAAAGGAATATTTAGCTCTAATATTGCAAATACAGTATTCCCTGTTGCAATACTCTACTATTTCTTCCATGATTTATTAATGCTACCTCATCTATCAATATTCACATTGGCTATTGCCTCATTGATTTTCTATTATGCATTTAGTAATTTGTTTGGTAAAAACAACAATGTTAGTGGTTCAAACTTTACAGCTTCATCAATATATATTAATGATCAAGATATCTATAAAAAAGAATTTACTCTAAGATTTTGTAGTAAACAAATATATTTCAATCAAGCTAATATCAATGGAGACATTGCAACCATTAATTTAAATGCATCATTTAGTACTGTCCAAATTTATATTCCTAAAAACTGGGAAATTATTGAAAGCGTTGATAATAACTTTGGTAATTATAGTGTTAATGGCACAACCTATGCTACAAATAAAAAAGTTAAAATAAATGTAAAAAATAACTTTAGTGATATCCAAATAATCTATGTATAAATTAAAAGAGAAGAAATCATTTCGATTCTTCTCTTTTAATTATGTAATGTTATTTCCAATAACTCTAAATTTATTATAACGCTCTTCTAATAACTTAGCTTCTTTTTTATTCATTAATTCTACCAATTCTTTATATAAGTATTGGTTTAAGCTAGCTACAACATATTCAACACATTCTTGAGCTCCACCTTTTGGCTCTTCTATAATATGATCAACTATGCCTTTTTCTTTTAAATCATTAGCAGTTAATTTCATTTTTTCTGCAGCTTCTTCAACTCTAGTTTCATCTTTCCACAAAATAGAAGCGAAGCCTTCTGGCGATAATATTGAATATACTGCATTTTCTAACATAACAATGCGATCTGCAACACTTAAAGCTAATGCGCCACCACTTCCACCTTCACTTAATACAACTGCTAATACAGGAACTTTTAAATTAGAGAACTCAAATAAACATTCAGCAATTGCTTGTGCTTGACCTCTTTCTTCTGCACCTTTACCAGGGTATGCACCTGCTGTATCAACTAAAGTAATAATTGGTCGATTAAATTTTTCTGCTTGTTTTGCAAGCCTTAAGGCCTTACGATAACCTTCAGGTTGAACCATTCCGAAGTTTCTTTTTAGATTTTCTTCTAATGTTTTACCTTTTGCTTGTGCAATTACTGTTATATCAATACCATTAAATTTTGCAAGCCCTCCAATTATAGCATTATCATCACTAAAGTTACGATCACCATGTAATTCAATAAAATCACTAAATAACAAGTTTATATAATCATCAGCCTTTGGTCTATTTGTTGCTCTTGCAATACTTACTCGATCATATGCTGATAAATTACTATATGCCTTATCTTTTAAATCTTCAATAGCTTGATACAAACGCATTTTTTCATCATTATCTTCTAAAGTTGTTATTTCTAACTTTAGTTTTTGAATTTTATGTTCAATTTCTTTTAATTTCATTTTGCTCTCCCATGAATTTGTAATAGCTTAGCTAAAGTTGATTTCATATCTTTACGATTAACAATCATATCTACAAAACCTTTTTCTAAAACAAATTCTGCACTTTGAAATTCTGGTGGTAACACTTCATTAATCGTTTTTTCGATTACTCTTTTACCTGCAAAGCCAATTAAAGCTTGAGGTTCACTGATAATAATATCGCCAAGCATTGCAAATGATGCACTAACTCCACCAGTCGTTGGATGTGTTAAAACACTTATATATAGTAAACCTTTATCACTGTGTTTTTTTAGTGCTGAGCTCGTTTTTGACATTTGCATTAAAGAGATAATACCTTCTTGCATTCTAGCTCCACCACTAGTACAAAAGATTATTAATGGTAGTTTTTTTCTTGTAGCATATTCAATTAATCTTGTAATTTTTTCACCAACAACACTACCCATACTTCCCATCATAAAATGAGAATCCATAATAGCTAAAGCGCATTGATTACCATTAATTTTACCTGTACCTGTAATAACCGCTTCATTTAAACCCGTTTGCATACTTGCTTTATTTAATTTTTCATCATAACCATCAAAATTATCACTATTTATAGTTTTAGCTTTTCCATAAAACTCTATAAACTTACCATCATCAATTAATTGTCTTACACGCTCTCTAGCTGTAATTTTGATGTGATGATTACAACTCTTACAGACATATAAGTTTTCTTGAAAAATTGAATAGGCAAAAGTTGTATTACATTTTTCACATGTTTTAAAAACATTATCAGGTATTTCTTTTTTTTCACCATCAGATTTTCTTCTAACAGATGATTGAAATCGATTTAATTGTTCTAAACGTTTCTTAAATATATTCTCCATTTGATTTTAGCTCCTCTATAAATTTAGCTGCAAATCCAGTATCATATTTACCTTCAATGAATTTTGGATGATGTAGTGTTAAATACTGAAATTCAATATTAGTTTGGATCCCTTCAATAATTAACTCTTCTAAAGCAACTCTCATTTTACGAATACATTCTAACCTTGTTGGTGCAAATGTAATTAATTTTAAAATCATTGAATCATAAAATGGTGGAATTACATAACCGTTATATACTGCACTATCAATTCTTACACCTTTACCACCAGGAAAGTTAATAAACTCTATCTTACCAGGTGATGGTGCAAAATCTCTTTTTACATCTTCGGCATTTATTCTTACTTCCATAGCATAGCCATTTAACTTAATATCTTCTTGTTTAAGGTTTAATGGTTGATTATCTGCTGTTTTAATTTGATGTTTAACAATATCAATATTACATACCATTTCAGTAATTGGATGTTCTACCTGAATTCTAGTATTCATTTCCATAAAGTAATAATTACCACTAGAATCTAATAAAAATTCAATTGTACCAACACTGTTATAACCTACATATTTTGCAGCTTTAACTGCATCATTTAATAAAGCTTGTCTTATTTCATCTTTTAAAACAAAACATGGTGCTTCTTCAATCATTTTTTGATTTCTTCTTTGATAAGAGCAATCTCTTTCATATAAATGTATAACGTTACCAAAGTTATCACCCATTAATTGAACTTCAATATGTTTTGGTGAGTCAATATATTTTTCCATATATACTTCATCATCATTGAAGCAGGCCATAGCTTCAGCTTTAGCTGCTAAAAATAAACTTTCAAATTCTTCTGGGTTATTGACGATACGCATCCCACGACCACCACCACCACTTGAAGCCTTTACCATTACAGGGTATGTAATTTCTTCAGCAGTTTTCAAACCATGTTCGACATCTTTGATAATCTCTTTACTACCAGGTATTACAGGTACATTAGCCTCAATCATTAATTTTCTTGCTTGTGCTTTATTACCCATTTTTTCTATAATTTCACTATCAGGTCCGATAAAGATTAAACCACATTCTTTTACAAGACGTGCAAATGTTGGATTTTCACTTAAAAAACCAAAACCTGGATGTATCGCATCACAACCAGCATTACATGCCGCTTGAATAATTTGATACATATTTAAATATGATTCACTAGCCTTTGCAGGTCCAACACAAATTGCTTCATCCGCCATTTGTACATGTAAAGCATCTTTATCTGCCGTAGAATAAATCGCTACTGCTTTAATATTCATTTCTTTACATGTTCTGATTATACGTAATGCTATTTCTCCACGATTCGCAATTAGAATACTTTTAATCATTTATGCTTCCACCACGATTATGTCTTGATCATATTGCACAACATCACCACTTTGGCAAAGTATTTCTTTAACCACACCTGATTTATCTGCTTTAATTTCATTCATAACTTTCATTGCTTCAACAATACAAATTACATCACCTTTATTGATCTTTTTACCAACTTCGACAAATGGTTTTGCATCAGGTGCTGGTGAACTGTAGTATGTACCAACAAGTGGACTTTTAATTGTTTCTTTAGGAGTTGAATCAACACTTGCTTTTACTTCAACTACTGGTTGTGCTTGTGTTACTTCACTAACAACTGGCATTTGTACAAAGTTTGTTGCAGTTGCTTTGTCCATTTTAATTTTTATATCATCTACTTCAAGTTCCATACTTGCTAATTTACTTTCTTCAAATAAAGTAATAATTTGTTTAATTTTTAAGATATCCATGATTTCTCCTCATTTAATTATTTTGTTTAATGCATAAAAAAACTATATACTTTGAAATTCAAAGTACTTTTAATAGTATATACCCTTTGATGTTCAAAGTAAATATAGGAGAAGTGAAAAATATGTGAAAAGTATACACTACTTAATAATATGTTAAATAATGACTATATATATTACACTAAATAAAGATTAAATATAAAAAAAAAGGCTAATGCCTTTAAATTAAAATTTTTAATAAACATTTCAATTATATCCATTATCCTTTTACATTATTATCATAAATATTAAATACTAATTATGTTCTACTTTAAACTTGTAAATTTAACCAATTCTAAGTTCTTCAACTATAGTTATTTAGGATAATTTAATTCTTACGCTTTATATTATCTCTTGGATGTGCCTCACTTACTACTTTTTTTAGACGATCCACACTAACATGAGTATATATTTGTGTTGTGCTTAAATTTTTATGTCCTAATAGTTCTTGAACTGTTCTTAAATCTAAACCATTGTCCAATAAATGAGTTGCAAATGTATGTCTTATCATATGTGGGTATACATTTAAATTTATATTGGCTTTTAATGCTGCATCCTTCAACATTAATTGAACATACCTTGTGCTTATTACATTTCCTTTTTGATTTACAAATAAGTAATCACTACCACTATTATAATTTTTATGATATGTATTAAGATATAGTTTGATTAAATCGATTAATCCATCATAAATAAAAACATAACGTTCTTTATTTCCTTTACCTATTGTTTTTAATTCATTTCCTTTAAAATTAAAATCCTTTAGTTTAATATTAACAAGTTCACTAACCCTAAGCCCTGTAGCATAGATAACTTCAATTAATAAACGGTTACGTAATTCTATTTCATCATTAATATCAAAAGAATTTAATAATTTAGAAATCTGTTCAAAAGTTAAAAACTCAGGTATGCTATTATTTTTAATTTTAATTCTAATACTACTTGTTGGATTATTATCGATAACATCATTAACTCTTAGATATTTAAAAAAAGATTTAATACTTGATAAATTTCTACTATAGGTTTTATCCTTAATAATTAATCCATCAGTTAACTCACCACTTCTTAAAGCCGTAATATAATCATAAATATCTTTTTTTTCTACTTTATTTAAATCATTAATATTTATTGTTTCTAAAAAATCAAACAATCTTTCAATATCTTTTCTATATGCTAAAATAGTGGACTTTGATCCACTATTATTAACATTAATATTTTGTAAAAAATTATTTAAATATTGTCTCATCTAAATGCCCCTTTAACTCTTTAGTTAAGCTAATTGAACTTTGATAATACATTTCTTTTTTTACATTTTTTTGAACTTTTGGATCAAACTCACAAATACCAAAATTTGCATTCATTGGTTGGAAATGTTTGTTTGATGCATTAGTAATATAATTTATCATTGATCCCATAATCGTTTTAGATGTTGGATTAATTAATTCATATTCTTTTAGCATTAATGCCATATTAAAACTTGCAAGCATTCCACTAGCACAAGATTCAATATAACCTTCAACACCACTTAATTGACCAGCAAAGAAAATATTATCATTCTCTTTAAACTGATAGGTATTTTTTAAGACTTTAGGTGCATTTATATAAGAGTTACGATGCATAACACCATATCTTACTATATTTGCATTTTCAAGTCCTGGAATCATTTGCACAATACGTTTTTGCTCACCAAAGGTTAAATGTGTTTGAAATCCTACAATATTATATAAAGTAGCAATAGCATTATCCTGTCTTAATTGAACTACAGCATATGGTTTTTTACCTTCATATTCTAATCCTACCGGTTTCATCGGACCAAATAGTAATGTTTTAAAACCTCTTTTAGCCATTGTTTCAAATGGCATACATCCTTCAAAAACAATTTCTTTTTCAAATTCTTTTAATGGTGCACATTTAGCATTAACTACTTCATGATAAAAATTAAAGAATTCTTCTTTTGTCATAGGGCAATTTATATAGTCTTTTTCTGTATCACTATATCTTGATTTATAATATACTTTATTAAAATCAATACTATCTTTTTCAATAATTGGTGCAGCTGCATCATAAAAATATAGAGAATCCTCTTTAATTAGTTCTTTAATACTTTTACTTAAACTATCACTTGTTAAAGGGCCAGAAGCAATAATTACAGGACCATCAATGATATCTGTAACTTCATCTCTAATAACATTGATATTAGGATTCGCCATAATTACTTCTGTAATTTCTTTAGCGAAATTTTCTCTATCAACAGATAATGAAGAGCCTGATGGAACTTTATGCTTATCAGCAATCTTCATTATTATTGAATCTAATATTCTTAGTTCTTCCTTTAAAATCCCTACTGCATTTGTTGTAGAATCACTTCTAAATGAATTTGAACATACAAGTTCTGCAAAATATTCACTTGAATGTGCTTCTGTATTTTTTTTAGGACGCATTTCATATAAATCAACTTTTATATTTGCTTTTGCTAATTGATATGCAGCTTCAACACCAGCAAGTCCTGCTCCGATTACACTAACTTTCATTATTTCTTTTTCTTTCTAGTATATTTAGGTTTTTCTTCACCTTCAATATTTTGGATATTACGACATTTAGGGAAGTTTGAACATCCTAAAAAGTAATTTCCATAACGGCTTTTTCTTTTTAGCATTTCAGAACCACACTCTTCACACATAATTCCTGTTTTTTCTGGTTCTTCTTTATCTTCTTTGGCAATTTTTGCTGTATATTTACATTCTGGGAATGTTGAACATGATATAAACTTTCCAAAACGTCCATTACGATAAACTAGTTTATTACCACATTCTGGACAATCTTCACCTGTTTCTTCAAGTTCTAATTTTTCCATTTTTTCATAAGCATTTTCAACTAATGGTTCAAATCGATCATAGAATTCTCTTAATGCTTCGTAATTATCAATTTCATTTTCTGCAATTAAGTCTAATTCTTTTTCCATATTAGCTGTATATTTAATGTTAATTACTGATTCAAAGTATTCTTGTAATTTTGTATCAGTTAATATTCCCTGCTCTGTTGGAAAGAAATATTTTGTTTTACTTGTTTCACTATTAGCTTTTAATTCAACATATGCACGTGCTTGCACAGTATCAATGATCATTGAATAAGTTGATGGACGACCTATACCTTCTTCTTCCATAGCTTTTATTAATTTAGCTTCTGTATAGCGTAATGGTGGCTCTGTAAATTTTTGTTCATTAGTAATTTCTTTAGCTTTAAGTATTTCATTTTCAGTTAATACTGGTAAAACTGTATCCTTACTTCCATCATATTCATGATATACCTTTAAGAAACCGTCAAACACTTGTGTTGAACCATTTGATGTCATATCAATATTATCTTGCGTAAATGTTATACTAACTGTTGCATTTTTTACAGGTGCCATTAAAGATGCTAAAGCACGATAATAGATGAACTTATATAATTTATACTGTTCATTATTTAAACTATCCTTAATTGATTCAGGTGTTAAAGATAAATCTGTTGGTCTGATTGCTTCATGAGCATCTTGAGTATTATTATCTTTTTTTACTTTATATGCACCAAGATATTCTTTACCATATGTATCTTCAATATGTGATAAAGCTGTATTAACAAAAACATCTGATAATCTTGTAGAATCAGTTCTCATATAAGTGATTAACCCGACAGTCTCACTTCCAATATCAATACCCTCATATAATTTTTGTGCAACCATCATTGTCTTTTTAGCTCCAAAACCAAGTCTTGTTGAACACTCTTGTTGTAATGTAGATGTAGTAAATGGTAATTTAGGATTTCTTGATTTATTTTGCTTTTTAATACTTGTAATTTCAAATTCATTTTGTAAACGATTATATACCGCTAATGCTTGCTCAGCATTTGATAATACTGGTTTTTCGTTATCAACTTTACTAAGATTTGCTTTAAACTCAATATTATCTTTCACAAAGTTTGCTTCAATTACCCAATATTCTTCACTAACAAAAGCTGCAATTTCTTTTTCTTTTTCACAAATCATTCTTAAAGCAACTGATTGTACACGTCCTGCTGATTTAGAACGAATTTTATTTTGTAATAACTTAGATAATTTAAATCCAATAATTCTATCTAATATACGTCTTGTTTCTTGGCTCTTTACTAATGCCATATCAATATTTCTTGGATTTTCAAATGCATTTAAAATAGCATTTTTTGTGATTTCATTGAAAACAACTCGATTAGTATTATTTTCATCAAGCTTTAATTCATCAAATAAATGCCAAGAAATAGCTTCCCCTTCTCTATCAGGATCGGTTGCAAGATATACATGATCTGATTTTTTTACAAGTGCTTTTAATTCTTTAACTGTATCTTTTTTATCTTTATTAATTTTATATTTGGCTTCAAATCGATTATCTACATCAACACCTAGCCCACCTTTACCTGAAGTTGCTAAATCTCTGATATGACCTTTTGAAGAAACTACTTTATAATCTTTACCAAGATATTTTTCAATTGTTTTAGATTTAGATGGTGATTCTACTATTACTAAATTTTTCATAATTCTCCTTTTAAGTTTTTTTATATTAAAGCATGTCAATATCTTCTGTCAATAGGATATTTGCACCTTCTTGAATTAATTTATTACAACCTACTCCCAATTCATCATCTACTGGATGAGGTATTACATATATTTCTTTATTTAGAGATAAAGCTTCATTTACACTTAACATAGTACCACTATTCTCTTTTGCTTGCACAACAATTAGCTTTTCACCAAGTGCAGCAATTATTCGATTTCTCCATGGAAAGTAGTATTTTCTCGGTTCACAAATAAATGGATATTCACTAATAATTAAATGATCAAACTTTAATATATTATATAACCAATTATTACTTTTTGGATAGACATAATTAATCCCTGAACCTAAAACTGCAATTGTTTTGTGTTTTTTTAAAGCATATTCATGTGCTAAAGCATCAATACCTTTAGCTAAGCCTGAAACAATACAGTATTTTGTATTTAATTTATCAACTATAACTTCAGTACATTGTATACCATATTCGTTTACAATCCTTGATCCAACAATACTAATCTTAGTCATATTAAGTAAACTTCTATCTCCTATATAAAACAATACAAATGGAGGATACTTTAACTCTTTTAAACTTGTTGGGTAATCATCATCCAAAATAGTAATCGCATCTACATTATTATTTATTATAATATCTTCTTCATTTTTAATTGCCTTTAATATTAAACTATAATTACCTTGATATTTGATTGCATAATTAATTAAAAGTTTTCTATCCATATTACTTCTCCTAATTAATTATTATTTAGTTTACTAATTATCCTGATTAAATAAATTTAACTCAATTACTTCTTGGCATGGTCTATAGCTTAAGCGATAAAAATCTTTAATACCATATACCTTTATAGCTTCCAAGTGTTTTTTTGTTGGATAACCTTTATGATCTTTTAATCCATACTCTGGAAATAGTTTATCATATTCAAACATAATTTCATCTCTTGTATATTTAGCAACAATACTTGCAGCTGCAATACTTATACTTTTACTATCACCTTTGATAATTGAGTTTACATTTTTAGCACTATCAATTTTCATAGCATCTACTAATACATTATTAGTTATTGCTTCTAGTGCAATTTCTTCCATTGCTTTTTTAGTAGCTTGATAGATATTTAATTCATCAATTTCTTTTGGATCGACAATTTTTACTGTATGAAATTTCGCAACTTCTATAATTTCTTTATATAACTTTGTTATTTTTTTATGTGTTAATTTTTTTGAATCCTTAATTTCACTATTTTCATAATTTATAGGAAGTATAACACCACTTACAACTAAAGGACCACATATTGGCCCACGTCCTACTTCATCAATACCAATAACTAATTCATTATTATCCCAAAAAGGTAGTTCAAACTCATTCATTTTCTACAAACTCCAAAGATAAATTACCAATTTTATTATCTCTAAACTCATTTAGAAAAACCATAGTTGCTCTTGCATAGTCGATTTCATTTTGTTTTTTTACAAAACCTCTTGCTCTTGCGATAGCTTCAAATATTTCATAGTTTTTATTTTCTAAACTTACATCATATCTAGCTTTTAATTCATTTGGATAATATTTAACTAAAATGTCAATCAGTTTATAACAAACATCCTCTAAATTTAGAATATTATCATTAATTGAGCCAATGATCGCTAATTTATAAGCAATTTCTTGGTCTTCAAATTTTGGCCACAAAATACCTGGTGTATCTAATAATTCAACTTCCTTGTTTAATCTAATCCATTTTACATGTCTTGTAACACCTGGACGATCTGATACTTCGGCGATTTTTTTGTTAACTACACGATTAATCATTGTACTTTTTCCAACATTAGGTATTCCTAATACCATAGCTCTTAAAGCTCTTGGGTTCATACCTTTTGCTTTCATTTTATCTAATTTACTTTGCATTAATTTTTTAGAGTTAGAAACAATTAAATTAGTAATATTATCTTTAAAATGGTCAACAGCTAAAACAATTGTATTTTCATTTGTTAACTCTTCAATCCATTTTTTTGTAACTATAGGATCTGCTTTATCTTTTTTAGTTAATAGTATAATTCTAGGTTTTTGATTAACTAAAACATCAATCAAAGGATTTTTAGAGCTATTTGGAATTCTAGCATCTCTAAGTTCAATTACAAAGTCTACTAATTTTAAATATTCTGTAATCTCCCTTTTAGCTTTAGTCATATGTCCTGGAAACCATGAGATGTTCGCACTGGCAAAATTATTTCCATTAGCTCCATTTTGTTCTTTTTCAGCTCTTTTAGCTGCTCTTGCAGCTCTTTTTTCTTTCATATTCATATATTTTACAACTCCTTTTTTATAAGTTTATTCTTTAAATTCTTTTAACTTAATGTGTATTATAGCATGCTTTATCTTTAAAATAAAGTTGCTAATGTCTTTGTGTTTTTATTATTTTTTGATTTGCAATATATACTGATATAAGTAATTTATTAGTGATTTATAATTTCATAAAAATAATAAGCTTAATCACAAAAAGAAGTTGTGTTAACTTTGTTCATTAAATACTCATACTCATCTTGATAATTGAAAACAATCGTTATTGAATTGTCTTCATGTATTTTAATTTCCTTAACTAAATCTATCAATGTTTTCCTAGTTAATGTTTTTAACTTATCAAATTTTTCAAATATATCAACCCACTCGATTATTGATTTTTTTCTACATTTTTCCCTTTTTTCTAGCAAACCATAAATCTGCTGTTCGCACTGATTTAACATAAAAGTATAATCATTCTTATATTCAACATATTCTTCATAGCCTAATATTTTGTCACGTAAATCACCTTCTAGAGAGTTTAAAAATAAACTATAGTTTTTAATGTCCTTATTTAGATTTTCAATCTTATTATTGATTATCTCTAAATCAATATCTATTTCATCACTATAATATACCTTGTTTTTTTCACTTATTTTTTCAAGTAAAATATTTATTTGAAAATTTATAGATTCTAGTACAATGTCTTTTAATTTATCAATAGATATATTATGATTTGTACAAGTTTTATAACGTAAACCATTTCTGCAATAATAATATGAATAACTTTTTGATTTAACAACTGTCATAACACCACCACAGTCTGCACATTTGATAATTCCATAAAACAACTGTGATGTTACGTCGCTCATTTTACTATTTCGATTTTTATTATTTGACAATAATTCTTGTACTCTTTCAAAATCGGTTTTACTTATGATTTGTTTATGATGATCTTTTACAATAATCCAATCTTCCTTATTATTTTTTATCATCGTCTTATTTCTGTATGATAACTTTCTATGTTTTCCTTGGATTAAGTCACCTATATAACTTCTATTGCTTAAAATAGATGAAACGTTGTGTCTAGTCCACTGTTTACTTTTTGTGTTTTTTGAACATTTTCTTATTCCTTGCTTTTCTTTATATGTCTGAGGTGTATCAATTTTCATTTCATTAAGATAGTTAACTATACTTGATATACCAACACCTTCAAGTGCAAGTCCATATATCTTTCGAACGACATAAGCAGCTTCTTTATCAATTTCAAAATTATGAGCATTTTTTTCGCTTCTAATAAAGCCATAAGGTGCAAATGCACCAGTGAACTCACCTTTAATTTTTTTCATTCTTAACGTACTTTTTATTTTGTTTGATATGTCCCTAGCGTATTGATCATTCATTAAGTTTTTGAATGGTACAATTACACTTTCAAGTGATTTAGGGTCATTGTAACTATCGATAGCATCATTTACTGCTATAAAACGTATTTTCTTGATTGGAAAATACATTTCTAGATATTCGCCCATTTCAATATAATTTCTACCCAATCTAGATAAATCCTTTACAATCACAGTATTTACTTTGCCTTTTTCAATATCATTTATCATTTGTTGAAATGCTGGTCTATCAAAATTAGTTCCACTATATCCATCATCAACATACGTGTTGTATACTTTGCAATTTTTTTCTTTTTTAATATAATCTACTAACTGCATTTTTTGATTTTCTATACTATTAGAAACAACTTTGTCACCATCCTCAATAGATAATCGTAAATATATTGCTACATGCCATTCCATTAATTAAAAACTCCATTAATCATATTAAATTCTTTAAGGGCATGTTCATATTCATCACGATATTTAAACTCTATATTCACATTGCCTCTATTATCTATATAAATCATTTCAATTAATTCATCTAATAACTCTTTTGAAAGTGATTTAACTTTTTTGTTACGCCTAAAGTGTTCAATCCAAGAATCATGTTTTTTTTGTTTTTTTACTTCTATATTAAGTAAACTAAATCCTTTTTCAATTTCTAAATTCAATGCTATACTACTTTCTTCAATTGTTTTCATTTTATCTTCAAAGATATTCCTCTCGATTTTTTTTAACTTAAACGCTTCATATATTTTTCTTTTCTCTGCTTTTAGTTCATCGATTTTAATTTCATTACATCTTTTGATTGTTTCATATTCTTGTTTTAAATCAGTTAAATAATTACTTTTTTTATGAGAGTTAATTGTTTTATCAACATCCATCACTAGTTTAGCAAACATTATAATTGATTCAATCACGACCTTATCTAACTTAATAGAATTTATACTATGTGCATTACAGTTTGTTTTTAATATGACATTACTTACACAACTATAATACATAGTATTTTTATGAACTCTTGTATCTTTACGTTTATGCATTTGCTTACCGCAGTGCATACACTTTAACTTGCCTTTATATATTGATATTTCATCTTTAACACGCTTTCTAGAATTCTTTTTTCTGTCCTTAATTATTTTTTGAACTTCATAAAACAATTCTTGGCTAATAATTGGTTCGTGCGTGTTTTCGACTTTAATTATCTTATCCTTTGTATTCCATATTTGTTTCTTATTTTTATAGCTTATTGTTGTTGATTTCCCAAAAATCAAATGCCCTAAATACATCTCATTATTTAATGTACGTTGAATTTGAGTGCTTCCCCAATTAAATACATTTTTAGAGTTATCAACCAATGAAATATTGTGTTTTAATCTTCTTTGTTTTTCTTTTCGTGAAAGAATATTATTAGTGATTAAATACTGTACAATTTTCAGTGCACCATTACCTTCTTTAGCTAAAGTGAATATTTTTTTTACAACCAACGCTTCATCTTTATCGATGACTAACTGATGTTTATCTAGAGGATTTTTTTTATATCCATAAGGTGTAGTTCCACCAGCATACTTTCCGTTCTCTGCAAGTGTTTTATAAGCACTTCTAACTTTTTTAGAAATATCCTTTGCGTATTGATCATTAATTAAATTCTTAAAAGGTACAACAATGCTTGATAATGACGCAGGATCTTTGAAGCTGTCAATATTATCGTTTATAGATATAAATCTAATATTGTACATTGGGAAAATTTCTTCAAAATATTTTCCAACTTCAATGTAATTTCTACCAAATCTTGATAAATCTTTAACTATGATCATATTGATCTTTCGATTTTTTATATCTTTATACATTCTCACAAACTCAGGTCTATTAAAGTTTGTGCCAGTATATCCATCATCAATATAACTATCAATGATTTTAATGTTTGTATCCTCATTAACATATTGTAAAATCATATCTCGTTGATTTATTATACTATTTGATTCATTTTCACTTCCATCATCACTTGATAAACGACAATATATTGCTGCACTCCATCTCTTTGTAATTCCACTACTACTGTAATTACTATAATTTTCTTTCATATTTATTTACCTCCTTTCACATAATAGATTTAATTAAAAATTGAAACAAAGGTGCGAAACACTAAATTCGCACCTTTGACAAAATCACTTATATAACTCTTTAATCACTTTACTTATGCAATCTTTTGCATGTACATTTTTTTTTGAAAAAACAAACTTTACTAAAGTGTTGTTTACCTTCAATATATATGGATTATCTACATTTCTTAAAAACTCTAATACTCTCTCATTGCTGCTTTTATTTCTTTTTATTTCAATACAACTAATATCTGCTATATCTTCAGCATTCACTTCACTAATATTTATATTAGACAGTTCATTAAGTTTTATTAATATATCATTATTTTGAATTTCCATACATATTCACATCTATTCTGCAGCTATTTTTATTCTCTATTAATTTGCTATTTATCATATTTACTCCTTTCTATATAAAAATAAAAATACACTAAAATCAACAACTCAATCAATTTTAAGTACTTTAAATGATTTTTTCTTTTGTTTGTACATTTCATATTCTTTACATGTTGGATATGATTCATATATTTCTTTTACTTTTTTTATTGCTGCAACTTTACTTGTAGCATCAACTATTAATTGTGTTGTCATCACATTTTTTACATTTACTAAATACTTATTTTCTCTTTTCATATATTCCTCCTTATAGATTAAGCGATAAACTTATTGCTTTATTCACTTTTTGTAAGTCAATTGGTCTAATGCTAGATATATAGTTATTTAATCTGCATTTATCAATAACTCGAATTTGTTCAAGTAGAATTATTGAATTTGATTTTATACCATCTTGTTTCATCAATTTTACATGTACTGGTAGTTCACGTTTTGAATTAATTTCATTAGTAAGTGGTGCAACAATTACTGTTGGTGAATGTCTATTGCCTATATCATTCTGAAGTATTACTACGGGTCTTACACCACCTTGTTCAGATCCAATAACCGGTTCAAGATTGGCATAGTATATTTGTCCTCTTATTATTTTCAAAACATTATCCTCCGTTTTTGTATGTAAACAGACAAAAAGTCTGTTGTATTTGTTATATTGTTCCTGTCCCTAACAATGGGAATCATCAAATGG